>NZ_JBGSLK010000001.1:0-119817 GCF_041740695.1 Haliscomenobacter sp.
GGGTGCTGAAACCTATGCCCGAATTCAAGGCTTCATTAGTACCTGTCGTAAGCATCAACTCAATGTTTTCAATGAACTTCGTGCTGCTTGCAGCACCCAAATATATGTCGCGCCCTTCGGGCGCTAAATAGTTACAAAAAATGATCTTTTGTTCCTTATTGCTCCCGAATTTCTCCATTCATGAGTTTGGGTAGCAAGGTTTCTCTGTGGGTGATGAGGATGCGGATTGAGGTTTGAACTTGATTCACCTTCAAAAGATGACTCTATCAAATTAAGTACTCTCCCCCCCGTCAACATCCAACTCTGTGTCCTCTGTGTCCTCTTCTTTTTTCCTTTGTGCCAATAAAAATGCCGCTTTGGTAATTTTTGAACCATCTGAGATAAGCATCTGGAGGAATTGTTCAACCGCTACCGCGGTTGCAAACACCTGCCGCGTTCCTTTTCCCCGGACGACCGGGGCTATTCTAAATTGAACCGCTCTGCGGTTAGTTGTATGGCTTAATGTTTACTTCTTCATCATCTCCTTCAACTCCTCAATCCCTTTTAACACCTCCCCCATTTTGTCTTGCAAATCCTGCAGTTCCGTTTTGATCATTTCGATGTAGTCACCACCTGAGGGGTTCTCATTAAAGTCCAGGTTGTATTCATTTTTCAGCAGGGTCAACAAGCGCAGGAAGGTTTTTTGGTTGGTGCCACGCAGCGCCATACTGACCATGGTTTGGGTAACCTCCAGTTTTTGCGCGAGGGTCGTTTGGTCAAGATTCAGGGACTTGAGTGTCTCTTTTACCCGGGTATGAACAGTCAAATCAGCTGGTGCTTTTTTGGGCATTGAAAATATTTTTAGCTAAAAATATTTACTATTAAATACTTTTAGTTATCTTTGTAGCGTCGAGAAAAACTTCTTACGCAATTAACAAAATTCCTCAACAATGACCAAACCAAACTTCATTCCCATTCCTCTGCTTACCCAAAAAACGGCTCAGTGGCGGAACTTTCCCAGCCCATTTTTTGTCCCTCAAAAACCACGCCCATGAGTAAGCCGCACCGTGGCCGGATGCAGGCCCAAGGCAATGGCCTGGAAAAATCGGTATCCTGGAGTCAGGACGAGCCGCTCACCCGTACACAGGCGAAGGGCTTGCTCCAGCGGCTGAAAGGGCCTACTCAGCAAGTCGGAGTTCGCCGAACGCGCCGAACAATTCGAGCAGGCTGAGCGCTACATCGAAGGGGCCGATGGCCTCGACGCCACCAAACGCCGCACCTTCCAAAACCGCAAAACCCGAGATGTACGCGTAGACATTGAGGTGCTGGCCGGAAGGGCCTTTGTGATGGTGCTGTTTTTTGCGATTTTATTCTTTATTTTGAACTAACATCTACAACAATGAACCATACACCGATCAACTGGATCAACACAATTGCCACAATTGCCACTTTTGCCCCGGATTACCACATCATTCAGGAATCCGCCGATGGTAATCCGCTTTTGCGCGTACAGGTAGGCGAGCAACGCATCCGCATCATTCAGGAGCTGGAATCGGATTTCAGCTTTTGGATCGAACGATTTGAAGGGCCGGATGGCTCAAGTGGGGATGAATTGGTGCTGGATGTAGGCCGGAGCGCGGAACAGCAGCGTTTGGCTGGCAATGTGCTGGAAGCGTTTGTGAAACGGCGGCGGGTGTAACCAGAAATATTCAGGCAATCCTGGATGATAAAACCCAGAGGGGTGGTATTATTCTTTCACACGTCGGCTGAAAATGTAAATAATACCACCCCTTCGGGGTTTATCTTGGATAACGACTTTGGCAATCACCAATTTCTATAATCCTGTCACCCCTTCGGGGTTTTTATTTAGAATGTGATTGTGTTCACCTTGCAGGGATCAACACCATCAACAAAATCCGCCACACCGTCATTTAACCCAACGACGAAACAATCCACCAACCGAAGCTCCTGTCAACATCCAACTCTGTGTCCTCCGTGTCCTCACTTTTTTCCCTTTGTGCTAATAAGAATGCCGCTTTGGTAATGTTTCAACCCATTCGAGATAAGCATCTGGAGGGATAGTTCAACCGCCTCCGCGGTTGCAAACACCTGCCGCGTTCCTTTTCCCCGGACGACCGGGGCTATTCTGAATTCAACCGCTCCGCGGTTAGTCGGAAGAAGTTTATTTTGGAATAGTGTCGGCATTCATCATTGGCTATACTCCTGCCTATCACCTCAGCGTTTCCCTTGGAGGCAATCTCACTCCTCCTCCTCCCGCCCCCGAATAAACGCCCCCCTCCGTGGCGCAGGCATCACCGATTTCTCCCCTCTTACCGCCTTCCACACAATTTCACTGAACAACAAATCCGGCACCTGATCCATTTTTTGCAGCGGCAAATTGCGCGAAAGTTGGGATAGTCTGCCCCGACTGGGGTTAAGTTGGTTCAAGGAAATGCGATAAGGTGCTGCGGTATACGCTTGTAGATTCGGCTTTTTATCAAAACAAGCGTACAGTGAAGTAGCCGCCGCATCGTACTGGCTCATCGGTTTGAGGCCGAGAATCAACTCGATGGTACGCACTATACTTGCCGTGGAGTACATCGTACGTTCGTAATGCTGGCGTTTGGTATAGGGGCTGGCGACCAAGGCGATCGAGCGGTGTGCATCCACGTGATCGGGGCCATTCTGGGCGTCATCTTCGATCACAAATACTGCGGCTTCCTTCCAAATGGAGCTACGGGAGATGTGTTCAATGATTTTTCCCAAAGCCCAATCGTTGTCGGCCACCATGGCGGCGGGGGTACGGGCACCGGGCGCTGCACCGGAAGTGTGGTCGCCACCCAAACCAATGATGCTCAGCTTTGGCACTGCATTTTTGCTGAGCAAGGAATCAAAATCCGTTTTCCAGCGCTCGTAGCGCAGCGAATCTTTGGTGTTCAAATCCCAGGCCGGGTATTGTCGGCAAGTATAGGGCCGCAGCGAGGGTGGGATGGCCGGATTGAAGCCATAACCCATCTCTCCGTAATTGCGAAAACTGACCTTGTTGCGCAAACAATGGTCCCAGATAAAGCCCATTTTGGGCACCGCGCTGGGGTTTTGCCCCTCGTAGTCGTAACTGCCGCCTTTGCCTCCGTAATTGGTGGGCCAGGTCTTTTCCAGGTAGTCATTGGCATAGCCCCCCATCGACCAGCTGTGTCCGTCGGCACTTACTTCGGCATTGACGTAAAAATTGTCGAGCAGCACAAACTCATTGGCCAGCTTATGGGCATTGGGCGTCACACTATCAGGAAACAAACAGAGGGCAGGGTCGCCATTGCCGCGTTTGATGTCGCCAAAGACCTGATCGTAAGTGCGGTTTTCGCGCAGGATGTAAAACACGTAGCGGATGGGCGAAGGTTCGCCTACCACCCTCGGGATGGGGTTCCCGGCTTCGCCTGCAGCCTTTTGTTCGATGGCCTTGGTGTAGGGGGTATTTTGGTACACCCAGCGGGAATATTGCTTCAACTGGCTTTCATCGGGCCTATCGATGATGGACAGAGAACCTTTGAACAGTCCGCCAATGTATTCGCCACTTCCGTGACCCTCGTCATTGGGTTGGGGGCCGTGTGGGTTGGCCAGGGAACCAATACTCCCTTTGCCATTGGCTACATAAATTTTATCGCCCTTTACCCGCACTGAGGTAGGATACCAGCCGGTGGGCATAAAACCTTCTACTTCGGTTTCTCCTGCTGCTTCGATGTCAAAAACCACCAGGCAATTGTTGTCGGCATTGGCGACAAATAGGGTTTTGCCATCATCAGAGAGGGCCAGGGAATTGGGCGCGCTACCCGTTGGGGCATCCGGGTACAGGGCGGCGACCAGGGTTTCGGTCACTTGCCGTTTTTGCAGGTCAATCACTTCAACCGTATTGTCGTCGGCACAGGCCACAAACAAACGTTGGCCATCCTTGCTTTGCAGCATTTCAGTTGGGTGTAGGCCAGTAGGGATTTGGGAGCTGATTTTTTGCTGCGCAATGTCGTAAATGGCCAAGGCTTTGCCTCCCCAAAGGGAAATGTAGAGTTCTTTTTTATTTTGAGACAAAAGACAGGCATAGGGTTGTGCACCCAGCTCAATTTGATGGCGCACTTTTTTCTGCTTCAAGTCGAGAACGTACAGTGTTTTCGAATCTTTCCCTAGCGCATAAAGGGTTTGAGCGGGTTCATCCAGGCAAAGCCCTGCCGTCCAGATGGCGGCTTTGGGCCAGGGAGCGCCAAGGGAGATGGAATCTTTGAGTTGTAACTTATCTTTGACAATCTGGTACTGTCGCACGTTGTTGTCATTCCCACCAGAGGCATACAACACATCACCCTTTGCGTTTAAAGCCAGTCCATACCAAGCCTTTGGAACTTCCAGTGTGTGCAACAGCGTATCTTTTTCCAGGTCAAGCCATTGCAAGGAGTGTCCACTTTGGCCATTATTGCTCACCGCTGCTCGTTGGCCATCAGCGCTGAGCAGCACTTGGAGTGGGAGATCACCCAATACCAATTGCTGCCCAACGGGGCTAATGCTCCAGCCATCAGGCAATTCGATGCGGCGAGGGGGCAGGTTATTTTTGTGGCCTGACAAGGCGGTATCCTGACAAGCAAAGGGACTCAATAGGAGCAAAAAGGCGAGATATCTTTTGAACATGACCTGAAATTTGCTGGAAAAGTACAGTTTGGCCTATGAAAATGTAGCCTCTGAACATGAAGTTTTTGTGAATTTTATTCTTTCCTTTGCAGCGCAATTGTTAGACCGCATTAAAATCACACGACATGTTCCTTTTCATCGGCCAATTGATTGATTTTATCCTCCACATCGACGATCACCTCCTGGAAATGGTCAACCAATACGGGAATCTGGTCTACATCATTTTGTTCCTCATTGTTTTTGCCGAAACGGGGTTGGTCGTAACCCCAATCTTGCCCGGAGATAGCCTTTTGTTTGCAGCGGGTGCCTTGGCCGCTAGTGCCCAAAAACTGGACATCACCTTGCTGATCATCCTGTTTTTTGTGGCGGCAGTACTGGGCAATACGGTAAACTATGCGATTGGTCGTTATTTCGGCCCGCGCATCTTCCAGATCAAAAGCCGATGGATCAAAATGGAGTACCTGGAGCGCACCAAGGCTTTTTATGACAAATACGGCGCGATGGCGGTGGTATTGAGCCGTTTTGTGCCCATCATGCGCAGCTTTGTGCCCTTTATTGCCGGAGTGGGGCAGATGAGCTGGGGCAGTTATATGTTTTACACGATCTTTAGCGCCTTTATTTGGGTGGTGCCGATTACCATGTTGGGTTATTGGTTTGGCAATGTGCCCGTGGTGAAGGAGAATTTCAGCTTGGTCGTTTTGGGTGTGATTGGCATCAGCATATTGCCGATAGTTTACCAGGCGCTGAAAGGATACTTTACTAAAAAGAAAGAAGCATAAACAATAAACGTCTGATGATCCCGGATTGTAGAGACGCACGGCCATGCGTCTCTACTGTGCGTTGCCTCGATTTCGTGAAGCACTAATTTAAATAATTATTCAAACAGCTCCACCTTGAAGTCGTCTACAAAAATTTGATTGCGGTTGGCATTGAAGAAAAAACAACGCAAGTCATTTTCAGGGTTGTACAGGTTGCCCGTCAAAGGTAGTTCCAGCGAAACTTCGATCCACTTGTTGACGCCCAACTGACCTGTGATTGGCGCAGATTGAACCTTGAGGGGTGTTACATTGGGATCCCAAACCTGAATTACCATATCAACCGAGGAATTGGCTACTGGCAACAATACAAAGGCCGAAAATTTGACCTTCTTGTATTTTTTAGCAGAAATTTTGTTGAACTTCCGAATGAAGCCCATGCTGTACTCCAAGGTAGAATCAATGGTGTAATAACATTCGCCACTGTGGGCTTTGCCTTTGTCTACTTTTTCGTTGAAGCCATAAAAAGCTTCAAAGTCATTCAAAAAAACGTTTTCATTTTTTGCGCCACCCTTGCCTCCGCAGGAAGACAAGCTAAAAGCTATGGCAAAACCCAAAATAAGGGTCAACAAACTCGATTTGAACATGATTGTAGTGGTTGGTTAGTGAATTTGGGCGCAAAAATAAATAAAAAGAGATGAAAGATGAGAGATGAAAGCGGTAATCCCCTTTTCAACTTTCATCTCTCATCTTTCATCTCTCATCTTTAAATTTAAGGTTTCATCACCCCTTCCTGAATGGCTTCTTCTTGATAACCACGCAATTGGACCGGGTCTTCTTTTTTGCGCAAGCGCATATTCAGCGCCTCTACAAATAGAGAGAAGGCGATGGAGAAATAGAGATAGCCCTTGGGCACAGTGCCTACTTCTGATCCGGCAATGTCCAAGTGCGCCAAGTGTGCACCTTCCGCAATCAGCATAAAACCAATCATGATCAGGAAAGCCAAGCCCAACATTTGGATCGTTGGGTGGCGGTTGACAAAGCTGCCCACTGGCCCGGCAAAAGCCATCATGATCAGGATGGAAATGACTACGGATACAATCATAATGGTCAAATCCTTGGTCAAACCCACCGCGGTCAGAATGGAGTCAAAAGAAAAGACAATGTTGATCAAGGCAATTTGAACGATGACTTTGGGCAAGGAGGCAAAAATTTTGGCCCCCTGATTCATGTCGTCATCCACAGCGTGTGCACCTTCCAACTTGTGGTGGATTTCGCTGGTGGCTTTGTACAACAAAAACAAGCCCCCGGCGATCAGAATCAAACTTTGGCCAGTGAACCCCGCGTGGAAATACGTTCCATGAAAGCTGAGGATGGGATTCTGCATGGCAATCAGATACGATATACCAAACAGCAAGATCACCCGAAAAACCATCGCCAACAACATCCCGATGTTGCGGGCTTTGGCTTGATCAGTGGGGTTCAATTTGTTGGCTGCAATCGAAATGAAAATGATGTTGTCTACCCCCAGTACAATTTCTAAAAAAGTAAGGGTGAGCAGACTGATCCAAACTTGTGGATCGGCAAAATTCGGCATTAAGAGTGTAGTTGATTCCATATTGGTTGTACTGTGTTTTTTTGCAATGTTAGTGAAATTCAAACAGCTTCTTTGGGTGCAATTGAAATTTTACAGACTTTTGCTCCGCAAAAATTTTTCTACCATGAAGTATCGCCGCTTTACAAGCCAGGAATTACAAGGTCTCGAACCCGATTTTGTGCGTTTTTTAGCGCTCAATGGCATTCCCGGCTCGGATTGGGTTCAACTAAAGGCCGATCAATCGCCAAAAGTAGACGAATTGATCGAACAATTCAGCGATGCCCTCTTTGAACGTACACTTCAAGAACTGGCATTTCTTGAATTTCACAGCCCCAAAGATATTAAGACCTTTCATTGCCAAAAGGAAAAAATCGTTTTAGTGGGATTGACACTCGACGGAGCAAGCGAATCTGACGTTTTTACGGCGGAAAATACGGCTGAAATTTTGCAAAAAATTCAAAGTGGAGTGATCACAGCCAAGGTCTATACGGCTGAAAAGGCGTATCAAAATGGAGATCGGGAAGCCGAATTGTTCCGAATGATTGAAAACGGAGCACGCATTTCCAAAGATGGGCAATTGTACAAAGCTTTGGCGGCTAGTCTAGCGCATGAATAAAACCTTCAAAAAATTGCCAAATTCCCGGCGCAAAATGGCCAATCCAACGGGTGCAAAAACGACATGGGGCTTTAAATTGACCACCATCGGCTGCAAGTCAATGTCTTTGTGCTGGGAAGCCAATTTGATCAGTTCCAAATCAAATAAATATCGGTCAATTTGGGTTGACTTTAATACCGTCAAGCCTTTTTGAGAAAACCCCTTTAATCCCCCCTGCGAGTCCGTGATTTTCACCCGCAACAAGGTTCGAATCATCAACTTGAGCATTTTGGAAATAAAAGCCCGCCACATTGGGACGTTTTGGTAATAATTGCCTGCCCGCACGCCCACCACAATGTCTGTTTTGGCTTGATGCAGCTGCTGTACCATGGCGATCAAATCTTCTTCCAAATAGGGAAAGTCAATATCGGTAAACAAAACATAAGGGGCATCAGCGACCTCAGCGCCCATGCGAATGGCATAGCCCTTGCCTCGGTTTGGGGTATACTGGATGGGGTGAAACTGCGGCAATGCATGGCCCAGTTTTTCGAAATCTTGCTCATCCACATTGCGTACACTTCCGTCATTGACCAAAATGATGCGGATTTGAAATTGAGGTGCCAATTCCAGGATGTGCTGATAAGATTGGATGATGTTGTTTGACCAGCCGGGGATCGGATTGTAACAAGGAAGGATGATGTCAATTTTCATGTGGCTGGATGCTGCTGGTGTTGGGGCTATTTTTCTTCCAATAAATCAGGACGACGCTCCTGCGTTCGGCGCAAAGCCTCGTCGTAACGCCAATCGTCGATGGCTTTGAAGTTGCCGGAAAGCAGGACTTCGGGTACGCCCCAGCCCCTGAATTCGGCGGGGCGGGTATAGACAGGTGGGGCCAACAAGTCGTCCTGGAAAGAGTCGAACAGTGCCGAAGTTTCATCATTGAGCACCCCCGGGATCAAACGCCCAATGGCATCAACCACCAGGGCCGCAGGCAACTCACCACCCGAAAGTACAAAATCACCAATGGAAATCTCCATCGTGATGAAATGCTCGCGGATGCGTTCGTCAATGCCCTTATAATGGCCGCACAGGATGATGAGGTTTTCCTTCATCGACAGGCGGTTGGCCGTTTTTTGATCAAAACGTTGGCCATCGGGGGTCATGAAGATCACCTCGTCGTACCTGCGTTCGGCCTGGAGCTTTTCGATACAAACCACAATGGGCTCCAACATCATGACCATGCCTGCTCCACCCCCAAACTGATAGTCGTCTACCTGGCGGTGTTGGCCGAGGCCGTATTCCCGCAGGTTGTGGACTTCAACTTGTAGCAATCCCTTGTCCCGCGCTCTTTTCATGATCGAGTGGGCGAAGGGGCTGTCGAGGAGGTCGGGTTGAACGGTGATGATGTCGATGCGCATAATAGAGATGAAAGATGAGAGTTGAAAGAGGAAAGATGAGAGTTGAGAGATGAAAGATGCTACCGCAGCCTTTTTGACGATGACCTTGTCTAAGTCTCTGCGGTAGCATCTTTCATCTCTTATCTTTCATCTCTCCTCTTTCATCTCTCATCTTTATTTAATTGATTTTCAACAATTCAACTTCGAAGATCAAAGTTGCAAACGGGCCAATGTCGCCGCCTGCTCCACGTTCGCCGTAACCCAGGTTGTAAGGAATGAAAAACTTGTATTTTGACCCCAGTGGCATCAATTGCAAGCCTTCTACCCAGCCCTGGATCACTTGGGTAACGCCAAAGGTAGCCGGTTGGCCGCGGTTCACCGAGCTATCGAAGATGCTGCCATCCAAAAGCGTACCGTGGTAATGTACGGTGACTTTATCGGCGGCAGTAGGTTTGGCCCCCGTGCCTGGTTTCATCACTTCGTATTGCAGGCCGCTGGCAGTTGTAACCACTCCAGGACGTAGTTTGTTTTCTTCCAAAAACTTCTTGCCCGCAGCAACATTGCCTTCAAACTTTTTGGCTTGCTGAGCCTGAATGTATTCAGATACCGACTCATTGCACTTGGCCAGATCTACACTGGCGCCCGCAAGGGCATCGGCCACACCTTTGGCCAATTGGGCAGGGTTTACGTCGCCCAAACCCTGCTGCTTGAGGTTTTGGGCAATCAAGATACCCAGGTTGTAACTAACAGAATCCATTTTACTCATTTGATTTTGAGCCCAAAGGCCGCTGATGAACAAGGAAAATACGATGCTAAGAATCGTGATCTTTTTCATGTTTTTTGGTTGATTGATTGAAGCTGGGAAAAAGAACGCACAAAGGTAAAAAATATTGATTAATGTGCGGATTTACGGATTGGGGATTGGAATAAACCTGTTTGTTCTCTGTTTATTTCAAGCATCAAACCACTGTATTGCAAGTGTGTTGCGGTCCTTTTTCTGCTGATCCTTTTTTATTGGATGTTTAAACAAAAGGAAATCCTTCTTCTAAATAAGAGCAAAACTTTTTTTGGTCTTTGTTGTTTGAGAGTTAGTGAATGTTCACTAACTTTTGTTAACTTTGCAAAATGAACGGTAAAAACAACATTGCAATCGGCTTCCTCACCATGGGTTTTTTCATGGCTTACGGGTTTCTGCTGATTTATCTTCGCGACTTTGCCCCTGACAAAGAGGCTTGGGTGAACAGTTATTCCATCGGCAAGCACTTCGAATCCCGCTTGGCGCATGTGCATGGCAACTTGTTTGCTTTTCTAAACATCCTAATTGGCTACCTGCTGCTGCACTTTCAGTCGCAATTGTCCAATGTCAAAGTCATTTCGTGGTTGGCACTCACGGGGCTTTTGATGCCGATTGGCATTCTGTCAGAAGTTTATTTTGGCTTGCCGCCCGCACTTGTCCTCATTGGTGCCATGGCCATGACGGCTTCGGTAATTTGGCTGGGTTTTTCTTTTTTACGCATCAAAACACCATAACTAAATGGCAGCAACATCGATCTCCAGCAGGCAATTTGAAATCATTGAAGCAGCGGGCAGAATTTTGTCCACTTCAGGTGTCAATGGCTTGACCATCAAAAATCTGGCACAAGAAATGAAATTCTCGGAAAGTGCGATTTATCGTCATTTTGCCAGCAAAGAGGAAATTGTGGTAGCCATGTTGGAATATTTGGCTGAGAACATGGACGAAAGGTTGCAAAAAGTAGCTCCTGCACACAACAAACCTGCGGAGAAGTTGGAAGCCATTTTCCTTGACCAGATCGCTTTTTTTTCCAAAAACCCACATTTCGTGGTTGCTGTTTTTTCGGATGGTCTCATGGAAGTAAGCCAAAAAATCAATGCAGCTATTCTTCACATCATGCAAGTAAAAATGAAACATTTGATGCCCGTCATCGTGGAGGGGCAACAACAAGGACTTTTCACTAATGCCATCACGACCGAAGAATTGACGCACATCGTCATGGGTAGTTTTCGCTTGCAAATGTTCAAATGGCGCATCGCCAATTTCCAGTTTGATCTTCATCGGCAAGGGACAAGCATGCTACAGGCCATTTTAACCCTCATCAAAAATTAAATTTCAGCCATGAAAAAAATAATCTTTTTTGCAGCCCTGCTGCTGCTCACGGCGAGTTGCGCCACGAAAAAAAATGCCGTAATCGGTAATTTTCAACATTTAAATACTCGAAACATGTCTAACATCAGTTCCATACACGAAGTCACCAAAGCCGTCTCCGCAAAACCACTTTTCAAAGGACAAGAAGGCGTGGTCAATGCTTTGCAAATCCAAAAGGACGGGCTACTCGACAAGCACGTCACCAAAGTTCCTGCGATCCTGATCTGCGTGGCGGGTGAAGTAGTTTTTGAAAACGAAAAAGGCTTCAAACAGACCCTCTCCAATGGTGATTACATCAACATCGAACCGATGGTGACACATTGGGTCAAGGGTTTACAAGACAGCCAACTCTTGCTCATCAAGTAAAAAATTTGCTCCATGAAGTTAGTGAATATTCACATACTTGTGGTTGTTTTGGGGATTTTGTTGATTGGGCAAAGCCGCAATGTCTTGCATGCACAAACCCAGACTTTGCCGCAATGCATTGCTAATGCTTTGTCCAACAACAAAAACCTGCAAGTTGTAAGGAACAACCTCAACCTCAATCAACTCAGACAACAAGAGGCAAAGTCGAATTTGCTGCCCAAGGCAACAGTACTGGCTGATTATAAGTTTTTCACGAACTTACCTTACCAACTCTTGCCCTTGTCTGTATTCAATGGCCCGGAGGGACAGTATAAAGAAGCACAATTCGGTGTACCGCACAATCTTGTCACAAATATTCAGTTGGTCCTGCCACTTTACAACCCCCAAATCAAAGCGGGTGTAAAGGGTGCGGAGATTGCGGCTGACATGGGCACTTTGCAAGTTGAAAAAAGCGAGGAACAAGTCATTTTCGAGGTAACAAACCTGTATTACAATGCCCAGATTTTACAGCACCAGCGGTTGTTCGTGGACAGCAACTTGATTAATGTCGACCGCCTGCTTGCTACGATTCGATTGTTGCGCACACAAGGGTTGGCAAAGGGTACGGACACTGTAAAAGTCGAACTGCAACAGGCTCAATTGCAAGCACAGCGCTTGCAATTGGACGGAAAGTTGGCACAGGTGCTCAATAGTTTAAAGTTTTTCATGGGGCAAAATTTGGATGCACCACTATCTATTTCAACCGATGTTGAACCGATGGACAAGCTCGACTACCCGGTTTCTGCATCAGTGGATGCCCGCATGATGCAGGTTCAAAACCGCATTTTAGCCAATGAATTGGACTTTCTGAAAAAATCAAAATTGCCAACCGTTTCATTAGTTGCAAGTTATGGCCTGGCGGGGTTTGGATACAGCAATCAGCCAGATCCCTTTTTCAAAATATTTCCTACTGGCTTCATTGGTGCCCAAACCACTTATCCGATCTGGAACAGGACGACTCGCTTTAAGCTCGCTCAAAAACAGGTGGAAATCACCAGCAATCGCTTGCAACTTGAACAAATACAAGCGCAAAACGACCTACAAGTGGCGAACCTTATTTTGCAGAGAAATACAGCACAAGCCAATATTCCAACCGCACGACAACAAATAGCGTTGGCCAACTCGGTCTATCGACAAACGCTTGTCCAACAACAGCAAGGTACGGCTAACATTACGGATACTCTGATGGCAGACAATGACTTGAGAGCGGAACAAAACCAGTATCTCAATACCCTTGTCGAATACCTGAAAGCTGATTTGGAATTGAAAAAAGCGTCCAGCTCACTCAAAAATTAAACCATGAACAAGATATTGTCCTACTTGGTGCCCATTGTCATTTTGATGGCCATTTTTGGTGGCATTGCCTTTCAGTTGAGAAAAAATAAAGTCGTTGTCGAGGAGCGGGTCTTTCATTATGACCCTACCGAAGCACCTGCTTTAACCCGTGAAGATTCTTCGGCAGCACCACAACCTGCAATAGACAAACTCCTGTTTACGGGTACTTTTGAACCCTACCGAGAGACAAAAATTAGTGCCGAAACACCCGGCAAAATCAATCAAATCACGGTAGATGCGGGCAGCGTAGTGTCCAAAGGCCAAACCTTGGTGCGGCTGGATGACGCGCTTTTGCAGTTGCAGTTGCAGTCGGTAGACGTACAAATCGAGGGCTTGACTGCGGATGTGAATCGCTATACCATTTTGACGAAGGCCGAAGCGGTGCAAGGCATTCAATTGGAGAAAGCCCAATTGGGACTAAAATCTGCTCAGGTGCAACGGGCTAGTATTCAGGAGCAAATCCGTAAAACCACGATCAGAGCACCTTTTAACGGAATCGTTTATGGCAAATTAAATGAAATAGGGGGCTTTGCAGCACCTGGTGTTCCATTGTTGCACATCCTTGACATTGGCCAAATGAGATTCACAATCAATGTGCCCGAAAGTGATTTGAAATATTTCAAAACTGGACAAATCCATGGTATAGTAGCGGACGCTTTTCCCAACCAAAAACTCAGTGGTAAAGTAACCTTGATTGCCAGTAAAGCCAATATGGGCAGTAGTTTCCCGGTGCAGTTCACCGTAAATAACTTTTCAAATCATGCGCTGCGAGCCGGGATGTTTGGGAAGATTGAATTATCCAATAAAAACTAATCGGGTATGAATATCACGGAAATTTCCATCAATCGCCCTTCGCTGATTATCGTATTGTTCAGCGTATTTGCGCTACTTGGAATCATTGGTTATAGAAACCTCAGTTACGAGTTGATGCCCGATTTTAACCAGCCAGTTATCGTTATCCGCACGGGCTATCCAGGAGCTACGCCTGACGAAGTAGAAACATCCGTCTCCCAAAAAATTGAGGATGCTTTGTCCAATTTGGAAGGCGTGGATTATCTGGTCACCAAGTCCCTGCCCAACGCCTCAGTCATCATTGCGAACCTGAATTACGGCACAGACCTCGATCAGGCCATGCAGGATGCCCAACGCTATATCGAAAATATTCGGAAGGATTTACCTGCTGATATACTAAATCCGGTAATGAGTAAAGTTTCGCCTAATGATTTACCAATAATGGCCGTTAGTGCGACGAGCAGCTTACCCGCAGCAGTTTTTTATCAAAAAATGAAAGATGAGTATTTGCCACAAATCCAGCAATTAAAAGGCGTAGCGGAAATCACATTATTGGGTGGCGAGGAACGGGAAATACAGGTAAAAATCGATCAGGAGAAACTCAAATACTATCGAATTTCGCTACTGCAAGTGGTTGAAGCCATCAACCGAGCCGGTTTGGATTTGCCTGCCGGAAATGTACAAACTGCTACCGAAACCAATTCGGTGCGCCTGGTCGGCAATTTCAACACTCTTGAGCAGCTGCGCAACGTACAAATTGCCATGCCATTGCCCAACAGCCCAGTTTACCTCAAAGACATGGCTGAAGTGGTGGATGGGATTCGACAAGTGACTTCGGTGAGCCGCTTCAACGGCAAAAACGGCATTGGACTTTTGCTCAAAAAACAAGGGGATGCCAATGCAGTGAATGTTTCTAAGGCGGTGCGTAGCGCATTTGAAAAAATTGAAAAACAAAATACCCAACAACAAGTACAATTCGTGATTGCGGATGACAGTACCGACAACACCATCGCCGCCGTGGATAGTGTGGTGGTAGATTTGATTCTGGCGGTTATCCTCGTGTCAATGGTGATGCTCCTGTTCTTGCGCAGTTTAAGAAATTCGCTGATTGTTATTGTGGCGATACCAACTTCCTTGATTACTGCATTTGCAGTCATGTGGATATTCAATTATACCCTCAACCTGATGACCCTCCTGGCCATGTCGCTGATTGTCGGCATCCTTGTGGACGATGCGGTAGTAGTTTTGGAAAATATCCAACGACATTTGGATATGGGCAAGGAAAAGCGAAAAGCTGCACTTGACGGGCGTATGGAAATCGGCTTTTCAGCATTGTCCATAACCCTGGTGGACGTGGTCGTATTTTTACCGATTTTGTTTTTGCAGGTTTTTGTAGCGGATATGTTGAAGCAATTTTCGGTGGTGGTGATCACTTCCACCCTGACCAGTTTGCTGGTTGGCTTTACACTTACGCCCTGGATGGCCTCCCGCATCGGCAAAAAAGAGGAGTTGCAACCAACCAATCTTTTCAACCGCTTTTTGATTGGTTTTGAAAAAATATTGGATCGTTTTATCGAGGGGTATGGTAAACAGTTGAATTGGGTGTTGAATCATAAACTCATTTTTACGGGTATCGTTCTACTGCTTTTTGTGATGACCTTGGGCATCATGAGACAAGGCATCATTGGGAAAGAACTGATTTCCACCGGAGACCAGGGGAAGTTCCGCTTTGCCCTGGAATTTGATAAAAATACCTCTATTCAGTACAACAATGCCATTTCAGGGAAAATTGAAAATCATATTTTGGCACAAGGGGAAGTGAAAACCCTGTTCAGCAATGTGGGCGGACCGAGTACGGGTATCGGTAGTTTGGGCGTAGGCTCACCCTATAAAACGGAATTTACCGTGCAGCTGAGAGACAAAAAAGAAATTCACAATTTACGGACAGAAGACTTCATGCTGCGTATTCGGCGGGAATTGCAAAAACAATATCCCAACATCCGGTTTTCCATGGCGGCATTGGGCCTGGTACCCCGTTCTGCACCAATAGAAATGACCTTGAGTGGGGGGGATTTGGCGAAAGTTATGGCCACAGGCAAAAAGCTCAAAGATGTAGTGCAGCAGATTCCGGGTGCCGACAACGTGCAATTGTCCATCGAGGATGGTAGTCCAGAATACCAGGTTTTGCCCGACAGAGACAGGATGCAACGGCTTGGCTTGAACACCGCTTACACAGGACAAAACCTCCGCATCGCTTTTACCGGAAATGACGACGCCAGTCTCACGGAAAACGGCACGGAGTACCCAATACGGATATGGTTGGCTGATTTTGACCGCCGCAATTATGAGGATGTCAGCCGACTGAACATACTTAGTCCTGCGGGGCTACCCTTGCAAGTGGCACAATTCGCCCAGGTTGTTAAAGGCCAAACCCCCTCGCTGTTGGAACGCAAAGACCGTCAACCAGCAATCACCCTCACCGCCGACGCTTTAGGCCGGCCTTCAGGTACTGTAGCCGACGAAGTGGTCGCCTATTTAAAGAAAAACCCTTTGCCCGAAGGCATGAGTCTGACCTGGGGCAGCGATATTAAACGACAGAACGATAGTTTTGGCGCTTTGGGCAGTGTCTTAGCGATTTCGTTTTTGCTGATTTACCTGATTATGGTGGCTTTGTACGATAGTTTTGTGTATCCCTTTGTCGCTTTATTTTCGATACCGGTGGCAGCGATTGGGGCATTCTTGGCACTGAATTTGTCTTTAAGTAATTTAAGCTTGTTCGCCCTGTTGGGTCTGATTATGCTCATGGGCTTAGTGACGAAAAATGCCATATTAATCGTGGATTTTACCAACCAACTCAAATCAAAAGGCTTGCATTATCGGGAGGCATTGATTCAAGCAGGTAAGGAAAGGATGCGCCCAATTTTAATAACGACGCTCTCTATGGCAATCGGTATGCTGCCCATTGCTATGGCCAGCGGTACCGCCAGCGAATGGAAAAACGGGCTGGCTTGGGTCATTATCGGTGGGCTACTTTCTTCATTGATATTGACAGTTTATCTGGTACCAATGGTGTATTATTTGGTTGATAGAAGCCGTGAAAGATTTTTGGGGAAAAGATGAAGATGGGAGAGAAACATGGGGAGAGGACTCTCCAATTGCTCTAACAATGATTGTCGGGCAAAAGCCGAAATGGTAAATCTTTCAGCCAACATTTGGCGTTTGCTTTAATTTTACAACATATTCCACCCGAAAATTATTGCCCATGAAATCCCTACAATTTTACCTTTACTTTCTGTTGTTCTTACCTACGGTTTTATTATCCCAAAAGATGATTAGTGTTGATAACCGCTGGAATTTTTACAATCCAGGAGACTTTAGTGGATATGGGCGAGGAATTTATGCCAGTTTTTTCAAAGATTCAGTAGAAATTGATGGCAAATACTACTATCAAGCTTATAGCACAACTGATTCTACTTTTCAGGATGCTACTGCTACACAAAATTTTTATCGAGAAGAAAATGGAATAGTTTATCAAAGAGATGAAAGGCTCAAATCTGAAGAAATAATTTACAATTTCAATTTAAAAACTGGAGATTCAATTATTTATCTACTTGGCACCTTCCAACAAATCGTAAAAGTTTTGGCCGTTGATAGCATTCAATTGTTAGGTAAGACAAAACGTAAACGTTTGACCCTATACAATCCAATATACGCTATAAAGGAAAGTAATTTCCGTTATTGGATTGAGGGGATTGGCGGGCTAGTTCAAACCTTTAATCCAAGTTTAATGTATGCTTCAGACGGAACCAGCAGCCTATCTTGTTTTTTCCACAAAGGCGATTACACTTATGGTTACTATAAAAATAAATGTCCAGATAAATTGGGGAGGATCATCATTGATAACACCAAAGAAATCAAACCACTACAAGGCGTACAACTCCTCCAAAACCTCGGCGACGGAAACCTCTCCTTCCGGCTGGAAAACCCTGGTCATTACCAATGTAAAGTATACAATTCTCTAGGCAGTCTTTTACAAACTCAAATTGCCCAGCAAGGCGACAACTTTATATCGGCAACCAATTTGCCCAAAGGCATTTACTTCCTCCAAATTTACGACCTCGAAAACCAGCGCCAACAATCCTTTAAACTTTTGAATCACTAAGCCCCTCACTCCACCGATAAGTCGGCGGATCAAAACCTGCCAAATCCAGCACCCGATCCACCACCGTCAGCGCCAATTCTTCAATCGTAGCCGGCTTTGAATAAAACGAAGGTGTAGCTGGGCAAATGATGCCTCCCGCTTCTGTCACGGCCTTCATGTTGTTGATGTGAATCAGGCTGTACGGGGTTTCGCGCAAGACCAGAATGAGTTTGCGGCGCTCTTTCAGGATTACATCCGCCGCACGGGTGCTCAAATCGCTAGATACCCCCGTAGCGATCCGCCCCAATAAACCCATTGAACAGGGGCAAACGATCATGGTACCATAACGCGCCGATCCCGAGGCAAAAGGGGCCATGAAGTCACTTTTATCGTAAAAATCAAAGGGGTATTGCTCGTAGTCCCGATTACCCAACTCGTATTCCCAGTTGAATTTGGCATTGCCGCTCATCACCACTCCTACCTTGGCCCATTGCTCGGGCATTTGTAGGAGGCGATCCATCAGCAATTTGGCGTAAATCGCTCCGCTGGAACCACCAATTGCCAAGACTATTTTTTGTACATTTGTAGTCATCCGGACGTAGTCATTTGAAAATGTAGGTCAATCCAACTTTTGAAGGATTTATCTCGTTATGTTGGTAACGCTAAAATGATTAAAACATGAAAAAAGTTTTGTTTGGGGTGTTTTCAGTGGTTGGTGTAGCGCTGGCCATGTATACTTTTTCACCCATTAAAAAAGGCGACCAGGCGCCCCAATCGGCTGATAAGGCTGTGACCATCAAATGGATGAGCTGGCAAGAGGCGGTAGAGGCCAACAAAAAAGAAAAAAAGAAAATTTTCATCGACTGTTATACCGATTGGTGTGGTTGGTGCAAAAAAATGGACGCTTCTACCTTTACCGACCCCAAGGTTGCGGAGTTGATGAACAAACATTTTTATGCCGTCAAGTTCGATGCGGAGCAGAAAGAAAACATCGTTTTTGACAACCATACTTTCAAATACATTGCCAGTGGGTCAAGAGGGGTACATGAGCTGGCTTATGCGCTGCTGGATGGACAACTGGGCTATCCCGCCTTTGTTTACTTGGATGAAAAATTCCAAAGGGTGACCATTTCTCCGGGTTACAAAACGCCAGAACAAATTATGCCTGAAATGAAGTTTGTCGGGGAAGGCCATTACAATGGCAAAACCTATGAGCAATATGTGAAGGGCGCGAAGTAATTAACATGCCTTAGTAGTGGGGCAAAAATAAGTGTTCATTTTCTTTAGGCCAAAGGATTAGCTAAGACACTTGAAATGAACCATTTTCTTATCTAATCCTTTGGCAAAATGAACACTTATTTTTTTGTAGCCCCTTGGCGATCACAAAGTGACGCCAAATAGCTTTGCACGTATAAATCTACAGACTTACGTTTGTACTGCATGATGAAACGGGGGTGCGCCAGGGGAACAATTTCCTGAAAATAGCCCCGTTGTGCATTGAGCTTTTGCAAAAAAGCATAATTTTGCCCTTCGCCCAGGCAAAAACATTTGTCCCGTCGCATTTGACAGCGTTCAATCATGGCTTCCAAATGGTATTCAATAAAAGGAGTGGCAGCTTTTTGCAGGGGTTTTTCGTCATAGTAATTGTAGTTCTTGCCATTTTTGACAAAACCAAAGGGGCAAACGGAAGTGACGAAGAAGTGGTCGTAAAAAAGTTTAGGACCACCGTACGCATGAATAACCTGGTACACAAAATAGGCAGAGAGTTCTGCTTTTTTGGGGAAAGAGCTGGAAATGCCCAATTCTTTCTCCAAATGCAATGGATCCGTAAACGCAACATTGGTGATGCCCCCGCCAAACCTGCCTGGGTTGATGCCCATAATCAGGTGGCGAGGCTCAGTATCCGCGTAGAATTTTTCTAAAAAAATTTGAAAAACAGCTACGGATTCCTGAATTTCACCCAATGGATTCAACCATTCTACCCCTGCCGGCAACTCAGGCATGTGATCTGCTAGATTGGAAAAATGGGTAGAAATGCACTTTGCAAGATTCATTGCGGTATATTTGCGGTTTATTCAGTGCTTTTTGTCCAAAAAGTGCGGGAATAAATGGTAAATTTACGTACTTCGTTGAACGAAATCGGGATCGTTTGCGTTTTGATCCTGATCACAAGATTGCTAATGTTTTTTGTTTGTTTATAGTTTATGTGGGTGCTCTCCTTAAAGGGGCACCTTTTTTATTTTATACTAAAAATATTTTGGAACCATTCACAGGCCGCGTTCTGCATAGATTGATCAAATTTGTGCGGCCCCTGGTAAAATTGTCCTTGATACGCCTTGGCTTTCCCAACAGACATATAGTGGTTTTGAATCCGTTCGTGCGCACTTTCCATACCTGCTTTTGTAAACAGGGCATCAGCAGTATTGTACTGTACCAACAAGGGCAAAGGCGCTCTACAGGCCGCTACATCGGCATAATCGGCAATCCGCGATAAGCCAGTCGGGAAACAAAGCCAAGTGCCATTGTGCCCAGCATCCAGCATGCCCCGATAAGTCGACATCATTGAAACGATGGCGGCAGCTTTTACCAGGGGACAAGTTGCAAACAAAAAAGCGGAACGAGTACCTCCTCCTGAAAAACCAATACAGCCAATGCGGCTGGAGTCCACATCATTGCGACTGGCGAGATACTGCGTTGCTACTCGATCTTCATAAGCAATGACTCCGGCCAAATTGATGTCCAGCATTCGACAATATTTCTCAATCAAATCTTCATGGTCTGTTGAAATGGTATTGTATTCTTCTATTGCGCCTGTACCATAGCCAAGCGCCTTATTTAAAGCAATGCCCTCTTTTACAATTTATTCCGGGATGTCATCGAGGGGGAACTTGCGACTGCCCCACAAAAACACATCGTGAATTAAGACCAGAAACCCTTTTTTAGCCAAATAATTGGCCATCGCGATACCTCCATAATAGTTTTTACGGTGGCCAATCAATGCATCAGGTACATCTCCAAAAGCATCGGCTATTTTTTCCTTGCCAAAAAATTTATAGCCCCCATGATCGTGCAGCGCCAAAATAGCTGGAAGTTTTGTTGAAACACCCAGCGGTTTGAGTACCCAGGCGTGGGTGCGAGGGCCATAACCAACTGACCAGGAAATTTCTTCCATGGCGATACTGTCCGCTTCCCACTTCCGCTCCACGATTACTTTGATCGGAATTTCGCTGACTGGCGAAAAGTCCAACACATTTTTAATGATCAATTGAGTATTGCTCCCTGGGGCCGCTTTAGGCCAGAGGGCTTGACCGAGCAGACTTCGATTCACCAAGTCATTGTAGATGCCCAAACCTGAATGAGCTGGGATTGAGTCATTAAATAAATCAGAATTGGCAATACAATAAGTACAAGCTATTGCCAACAGGTAAGTGGTAACGAGCAACTTTTTCATTCGATTTAATGCGCTAAATGATCTCTGCTAGAACAAATATACTTCCTCCTACATAAATGACATCTTTTGCAAGTGCCTTTCTTTTAGCAGCTTTTAGCGCATTTTTTACGGAACTATACGTTTTGCCTATCCGGCCATATTCCGCTGCGGTTTTTTGCAAAACATCGGCTTCCAGGCCCCGGGGGATATCGGGTTTGGCAAAATAATAAACGCCATCTGGCGGCAAGAGTGGCAACATTTTTGCCAAGTCTTTATCTTTCACTACGCCGATAACCAGGTGCAATTGGTCATGTGGAATTTTTGCCAATTGCTGCATGGCCAGTTGGATGCCCGCTTCGTTGTGGGCGCTATCGGCAATAATCGTCGGATTTTGACCCAACAATTGCCAGCGGCCCATAAAGCGGGTCAAGGTGACCAGGTCTTTTAACCCGGTAGCAATCGCCTGATCATCCATTTCCCAGGCTTTTGGTAGACTGGCTACTGCCTGCAAAACCGTTTGAACATTCAAAATCTGGTAATTACCGTGCAAATTAGCCGCCAAATCAGGATACACGACTACCCCATCTTTATATACTTCAAAATAACTATGGCTTACATTTTCAGCCAATAACTTTGCCTGAATCTGTTGGTCGGCAAAGGTGATCGGAGCGTTTTTTTCTTTGGCCGTAGCCATAAATACCGGAGCACTTTCGGGATTCGTCTCACCAATCACCACTGGCACGCCAGGTTTGATGATGCCCGCTTTTTCCGCAGCAATTTCAGGCAAGGTATCTCCCAGGAACTGCATGTGGTCAAAACTGATGTTGGTGATCACGCTCAGCACTGGAGTAATCACGTTGGTGCTGTCCAATCTGCCACCCAAACCCACCTCAATGACCGCTACATCCACTTTGCGCTGGGCAAAATAATCAAAGGTCATCGCCACCGTGAGTTCAAAAAAGGAGGGTTGCACTTCGGCGATGATGGGTTTCATTTTTTCCACAAAATCGATCACGTACTGGCGGGAAATGTATTGGCCATTGATCTTGATGCGCTCCCGAAAATCGCGGTAATGCGGGGATACGTACAACCCAGTTTTGAATCCTTTGGCTTGTAAAATGGCACTCAACATATGGGAGGTAGAGCCCTTGCCATTGGTGCCGCCGACGTGGATGGATTGGAATTTTTGTTGTGGATTGCCCAGGTGTTCCAATAGGGCGTAGGTATTGCCCAAGTCTTTTTTATAAGCTGCTGCTCCAATGCGATGGAACATGGGCAATTGGGCGTAGAGGAAATCGAGGATTTGTTGGTAGGACATGAGAAAGTTCGGAAGAGCTAGATATGACTCCTTAACCATTAAATTAAAGATTTCACCTAGCATCGTGCTAAGCCTAAGACCCCCCTGACCCACAGGACCACCGATGAGTTCTGGATTGAGCAACGCGAGCCCCGCTAGGGGCGTGATATGGGTAGCAAAACGGCCCAGATGTTTCTCAGAGTCCCGTAGGGACGCAATGTGGGTATCATGCCAAATACCCACATCACGTCCCTACGGGACTTTGGAAACTCCGGAAATCACTATTCGCTACCCATATTGCGCCCCTAGCGGGGCTTCCGTTGCTCAATCCAGAATCAATCGACCCTGCATTCTGGGCTCGGAGTTCTTAGACTACACTATTGTACTTTAAATCGATAAGTCACCGTACCACACTGCTTGTCTACATCGCCAGAAGAGAATTTCCACTTTTTGGCATTGTTTACAGCGAGGTTGACCAGCGTACTATTGGAAGTAGTAGAACCTTTTTGGGTGAAATCAGCAGAGACAACTGAGCCATTCGCGTCCACACAAACCGCAATCACTACCGTCCCCTCTAAAGAAGAATTATCCGTAATGCGGGGGGCTGACAATACGTTCCGATTGCCCAAACTTCCACCTACTGAGCCGGTACCCGTGGTGATTCCTTCCAGGTTTTTGGCGTTGGGATCACCATTGGGATCGCCCTGATTGCCTGGTTTACCCGTGTTTCCTTTGCCCGAGCCTTTGCCGCCACCACCAAACAAGCCTCCAATTTGATCTTTGGTTGCTTTGGCTTCAGCTTCTTTGCGTTGGCGTTCATCTTCAGCGCGTTGGCGCGCTTCGGCTTGTTCGCGGGACACCCGATCGGCTTCCGCTCTATCCCGGCGTTCTTTCTCCTGTCGTTCCCGAATGGCCACGGCATTGGGATCTTCAGTAGTTACTACCGGTTTGTCTTTTACCACTGGTGTGGTGGTTGGTTTAGTAACTGGTTTCGTCTCCTTGATTTCGGGTTGAGGTTTTTCCGGCTGCGGCTTCTCGGGCGCAGGCGTAGGGGCCAAAGGTCCAGGGGTATTTTCCTCACCTTGCCCTTGATCCGGCAAACCTAAATTGACCAGGATACCTTCCGGTGGCGGAGGTGGATCGGGAAAATGGAAAAACTTCAATATCATCAGAATGAGAATGATCCCCGTCACCGTTGAACTAACGATGTAGGCACTTCTTTTTCTTTTTTGTTCATCTGGGCTCAATGCAAATGTTGCCATAGCCTTTTATTTTTGATACAACTAAGTAGATGGGCAAAAATAAGTGCGAGCACTTATTTTTTTATCGCCCTTAATGGATGCATTCACGTTTGAAAATGCACAAGCCTATCGGTCAAATTTAAATTCGCCCGGCGTATTGACCTGTTTTTTGCCTTCTGAAGCCAGAATGGCATTGAGGTCCAAACGCAAAGCCATATCCATAATGGTCACCACATGCTCTACTGGAGTACCGGGATCAGGAGCGATTACAAAGCTGAAGGTATGCGGGTCATTCCCAGCTCGGGTTCGGAATTCATCCTCCAGCAACAACAAGGACGTGGCGCGACCATTGAGGTAAAAATTACCATCGGTTTGGATGCGTACTTCATCCGTGTTGGAAGTCGTATTAGAAGGTATCGACGAATTGCCAGGAAGCTGCAGATTGAGTGCATTGGGTGAAACGACCCCCGAAGTCAACATAAAAAAGATCAACAACAGAAAGATGATGTCCGTCAGTGACGAAACATTAAATTCTGACATTGGCTTGGTGCGTTTTTTCATTCCCATTTCCTAACTCTTTGGCTGTGTGGCTAAAATGGATTTCAATTTGAGCTTTCCAGCAATTTTCATCACCTCAATCACTTCTTCAAAAGGAGTACCTTTTTCGGCAACAATGGTAACCGTAAAGTCCTTATTTTCATTCGACTTGATGAACGCCTCTTTCACCAGCCATTCAATCTCCTGAAATTGAACGGGAGTTGCATCACGAAAAAACTCACTGTTTTTGTTGATGGCAATGACGATTGAGGTTGGTGCAACCGTTTTTGAATCCGATTCTGGCAATTCAAAAGGCTTAACCTGTACAAAGTTAGCCGTAAGCATAAAAAAAATCAACAACAAGAAGATGATGTCGGTCAAAGATGCGACACTGAATTCTGCTGATGGTTTCCGACGACGATTAAGCGGCATGGAACAAGTTTTAGTTGCCAGAAATTATGCAGTAGGCTCCTGCAAGAAGTCCATAAAATCAAGTGTGGATTGCTCCATCTGGTAAACGACTTTATCAACATTGGCGACCAAAAGGTTGTAACCAATCAATGCAAAAATACCTACCCCCAAACCAAATGCCGTAGTCAACAAAGCCTGGTAAATACCACCTGCCAACAAAGAAGGGGTAATGGTTTCTGCGGTAGACATTTGATAGAAGGCCAAAATCATACCTGTAACCGTACCCAAAAAGCCAAGCATTGGCGCAGCTCCGGAAATACTGGCCAGGTTTGCAAGGTTTTTTTCCAGCTTAAAAATTTCAAGGTTGCCTACGTTTTCAATGGCCGCATCAATATCGCGCAAGGGTTTCCCGATGCGCTGCAAACCTTTCTCCACCATACGGGACACCGGAGTATCGGTGCTATTACAAAGTGCTCTTGCGGCAGCAATGTTGCCCGATTGTACACTCATCCGGATGTTGTTCATAAAATTCTGATCAATACGCCCTGCTTTTTTGATCGCGAGATAACGCTCAACAAAAATATAAACAGCAAGAAACATCAAAATCAATTGAATCAAAACGATCATGATACCAAAGGTACCACTGTTCAAAATGATATCGAGCATACTTTGAGAACCTACCTTGGCCGTAGAAAGTGAATCAGCAGCAACAGTGGATTGTAATAGCAAAATTTTGAAAAACATTGGAACGTGCTTTTTGGTGTTATGCCTTATGGACTTTGCTTTCAAACGCAGGTCATTTCGGGCTAAGTATTTTCCGGACGCTCAAATTTAACAATTTAAGATTTCCTTAATCCAAAACTTAAAGGAATTTGTTTTTGTTTGTAAAAAAAAGAAGTGCGCCGTTGAGAATTTTTTTTTGTTTTTTGCTAAAAAATACGATCTTGCGCATCCAAAATAAGTACAACACAAACCTCTAATTAAGATTTTTTTAACACTGAAAGTATTACTGCCTCATTCCCAGGCCCGTTAAATCAGATTAAGTTTCCCAATGCCACGAAATCCAGTAATGAACCTAATACGAAATATTTTTTTTGAAAACAGATAAGATAGATGACAAACTTTCCAAATTCAAAAGCCGGTCTTATTCGCATCGGCGTGTTTTATGATGGCCATTATTTTCTGCAGGTAAGCAACTACTACAATTATGTACACGAACGCCGTAGCCGGATCAGCATTCGTGGTTTGCATGATTTTGTACGCAAACAAGTGGCCATTGAAGAAGACGAAGAGTTTCACCGCTGCCAAATCATTGACGCCCATTATTTCCGTGGCCGCCTAAGTGCCAGCGAAGCTAGTCAACGGGGGAATTTATTGTACTTTGAACGCGCCTTCGACGACATTCTGATGAGTGAAGGTGTATCCGTACACTACCTTCCCGTACGTAACTTTCATGGGCGTTGGCAAGAAAAGGGCATCGATGTATGGCTTGCCCTGGAAGCCTTTGAAATGACCTTTTACAAACGTTTCGACGTTGTGGTCATTTTGGCTGCCGATGGCGATTATGCTCCACTGGTGCGCAAATTGCACTCATTGGGTAGCCGGGTGATGTTGCTGCACTGGAACTTTGAGTACACCGATGAAGAAGGCAATCGCTTCAGTACCCGTACTTCCAATGATTTGGTGACCAGCTGCGCATATCCAATCGCGATGCATGAGATCATCGACGATTTTTCACCAAAAAGTGAAGCAATAGTAAGCAGCTTGTTTGTTCCAAAAACTGAGGCAAAAGTTTCGCACAAACAAGTCACCAATTGGCAACCTAGTGGAGATGGAACAGCTTCTACAGAAGACGAATTCCATCAAAGTACCATTCTTTCGCTCAAAGAAGGGTATGGATTCATCAAGTATCCACCAAACAACGTCTTTTTCCACTTTAGCAGCTTAATCGATTACGATTTCAACGAACTAGAGATCGGCGACAGCGTATCCTTCTCCCTTGAACCCAAGGAAGATGGGCGCATGATGGCAAAAGAAGTCTTTGTGGTTGAGCAATAACTACCAAGAATCTGTAAAATAAAAAGGCCAATTTTCAGGAGTAATCTTCCTGGATTTTGGCCTTTTTTATTTTAAAAAAATTCTCCACTTTCCCTTTTCCCTTCCAAGTTAATTCCTAAATTTGCACAATTAGCGAAAATTCGCTAAAATCAACAACGTCAATTTCAACCAATCATAACGCCGCTTTTATTATGAAAAGAATCAGAAAAGCTGCGGTATTGGGTTCGGGAGTAATGGGTGCTGGTATTGCCTGCCATTTGGCCAACATTGGTTTGGAAGTACTCATGCTCGACATTGTCCCTTTTGACCTCAAAGACGAGGACAAAAACAACCCTGCCGCCCGCAATCGCATCGTCAATCAAGCCCTGGATAATGCCCTCAAATCCAAGCCTGCAGCGCTGTTTGACAAGAGCTTTGCCAGTCGGGTCAAAACCGGCAACTTTGATGATGACATGCCCAAAATTGTGGATTGTGATTGGATCATCGAGGTGGTTGTCGAAAATTTGGACATCAAAAAGAAAGTCTTTGACAAAGTAGACCAATACCGCAAAGCCGGGTCTTACGTTACTTCCAATACTTCCGGTATTCCCATCCATTTGATGCTGGATGGCCGAAGTGAAGATTTCCAGCAGCATTTCTGCGGCACCCACTTTTTCAATCCACCGCGGTACCTGCGCTTGTTTGAGGTCATTCCAACCCCCAAAACCAAGCCGGAAATGGTGGATTTCTTCATGCAATACGGGGATATCCATTTGGGTAAACAAACCGTATTGTGCAAAGACACGCCCGCTTTTATCGGCAACCGCGTAGGGGTTTATGCCATGGCTAAAATCTACCAGTTGACCACCGAATTGGGCCTGCGCATCGAAGATGTGGATGTGCTGACTGGTCCTTCCCTGGGCCGCCCCAAAACCGGCACCTTCCGCTTGGGTGATTTGGTTGGGCACGATACCGCCGCCAATGTCATCAAAGGCATCAAGGCCAATTGCCCCGATGACGAACAAGCTGGAGCTTTTACCGTACCTGATTACTTGCAGTTTCTGCTGGATAATAAGTTTTTGGGCAACAAAACCGGACAAGGTTTTTACAAAAAAACGGCGGAAAAGGATGAAAAGGGTCGTCCAGTCATTCTGGCGCTCAACCTCAGCACCCTGGCTTACGAGCCTTCCGCCAAATCCGATCTGGCCAGTCTCAAATTGAGCAAAAACATCGACGATTTACCCAAGCGCATTTGTGCCTTGTACGACGCTCCCGATGCCGGTGGACAGCTGGTGCAAAAGTCGCTCAATGGCCTTTTTGCCTATTCTTCCAATCGGATTCCAGAAATCACCGAGCAGCTATACAGCATCGACGATGCCATGAAAGCTGGCTACGGCTGGGAATACGGTCCTTTTGAATATTGGGACCTAATCGGTTTGGAAAAAGGCATCCAGAGTGCCGAAGCCCAAGGTGAAAAAATTGCCGCCTGGGTCAAAGAAATGCTGGCTGCCGGGCATACCCGCTTCTACAAACGGGAAGCTGGGCAACGCCTTTGCTACGACCCGGCTAAAAAAGCTTATGCCAGCATCCCCGGTCGCGAATCACTGATCGTTCTGGACAACTACCTAGATCAGTCCCCTGTTTTCAAAAACAACGAAGTGATTCTCCACGATATCGGCGATGGAGTACTTTGCCTGGAATTCACCAGCCCGCACAACTCTATCGGCGAAGGCGTATTGCGCGGCATCAACGAAGCCATTCAGATTGCTGAAAATGGAGATTGGAATGGCCTGGTCATTGGCAACAATGGGACCAATTTCAGTGTGGGTGCCAACATCTTCATGATTGCCCAACTGGCCTACCAGGGCGAGTTTGAGGAACTGAATATGGCGGTCAACATTTTCCAACAAACGACTTTGCGGGCGCGCTATTCCAGCATTCCGGTGGTGGTGGCTACCCAAGGCTACGTATTTGGCGGAGGATGTGAGTTGTTGATGCACGCCGATGCCGCTACGGTTTCGGCAGAGTCTTATATCGGTTTGGTTGAAGTAGGGATTGGCGTCATCCCTGGCGGTGGCGGCACCAAAGAATTTGCGGTACGCGCTTCGGATGACTTCAAAGAAGGGGAAGTATTGATCCCAACCTTGGTCGATCGTTTCAAAACCATCGCTACTGCTGGGGTAAGTACCTCCGCTTCCGAGGCTTTCAACTACCGCTATCTTTTGCCTGAGCGCGACGAGATCGTGATGAACAAAGACCGCGCCATCGCACAAGCCAAGAAAAAGGTTCTGGAACTCGCGCCCAACTATACCCAGCCCTTGCCCAAAAAGGTAACCGTGCTGGGTCAAACTGGCCTGGCCGCCCTCTACGTGGCTGCCAACGAGCTAAAACTGGGCCGCTACGCCTCCGAACACGACATCAAGATTGCCAAAAAAATTGCCTGGGTACTCTGCGGCGGCGACCTCACTGGCACCCAAGTGGTTTCGGAACAATACTTACTGGATTTGGAACGGGAAGCTTTCCTCAGCCTCTGCGGCGAGCAAAAAACGCTGGAACGCATCCAATACATGTTGCAGAACAACAAACCGCTGCGCAACTAGCGATCAGCCGTTAGCAAACAGCTGATCGCAAAAAAAAATATAATGGAAGCATACATCATCAAAGCATATCGCTCCGCCGTTGGCAGATCCAAACGCGGCGGCTTCAGAAACTACCGCTCCGATGACCTGGCGGTAGACATCATCAAACACCTGATGGCGCAAGTACCTGAACTTGACCCCCGCTTGGTCGACGACGTATTCGTCGGTTGCGCCAACCCCGAAGGTGAACAAGGTTTTCAAATTGGCCGCCAAATTTCGCTGCGGGCGCTGGGGCAGGAAGTGCCTGGTGTGACGGTCAACCGCTATTGTGCCTCTGGCCTGGAAACCATCTCGATGGCCGTTTCCAAAATCCGTGCAGGGATGGGGCATATTTATGTTGCTGGCGGAACAGAAAGCATGAGCATGATCCCGATGACCGGGTACAAATTGGCTCCAGCTTACTCCGTCGCCAGCACTACTCCCAATTATTTGACCAGTATGGGGCATACCGCCGAAGCAGTCGCCCGTAAATACGGCATCAGCCGCGAACAAGCCGACGAATTCTCCTTGCGTTCACACCAATTGGCTGCTCAAGCCATTGATGCAGGCAAATTCAGGGATGAAATTGTCCCGGTAAAGGTCAAAGAGGTGTTTGTTCAAAATGACAAGCGGGTTGAAAAAGAATTCACCATAGCCGTGGACGAAGGCGTACGCCGTGAAACTTCCCTAGCTGGTTTAGCAGCGCTTAAACCCGCTTTTGCCAATGGAGGCGTAGTTACAGCCGGAAATTCATCTCAAACCTCCGATGGAGCAGCCTTTGTGCTGGTGGTGAGTGAAGAAATGGTTAAACAATTGGGTTTAACCCCGATTGCGCGCATGATGGCCTGTTCCGTTGGTGGAGTAGACCCTATGTACATGGGTATCGGGCCTTGTGCGGCTATTCCTAAAGCGGTAAAACAAGCGGGCATTTCGCTGAATGACATCGATTTGATTGAGCTCAATGAAGCCTTTGGCGCACAAGCACTAGCGGTGATTCAAGAGGCTGGATTGGACAAGGATAAAGTCAACGTCAATGGTGGCGCCATTGCGCTGGGGCATCCCCTGGGATGTACCGGGGCAAAATTGTCTACGCAGTTGTTCAATGAATTGCGCCGCCAGAATAAAAAATACGGCATGGTCACCGCCTGTGTAGGTGGTGGTCAAGGCATTGCAGGTATATACGAATTGATGTAAGCGCTTGTTTAATTTTGTTTCGACTTCGCTCAGCACCTGTTTTTGTATGTACTCATGTCCAACTTGCAGGTTTAATAACTGTATGTTGGACATTTTTTTTAACTTACCCCCTGTAAAATCATGATACTTCAATGACCAAGGTACCTTTCACCTACACTGCAGATTCTTTTAAGGTAGCTATTGACTGCATTGTTTTTGGGTTTGACAAGCAAGAACTTAAACTTTTGCTGGTTCACCGCAATATGGAACCGGCCAAAGGCCAATGGTCTTTGATGGGTGGTTTTTTGAGTCAGGAAGAAAGTCTGAACGACGGTGCCAAACGTATTTTGTATCAATTGACTGGTTTGGAAGACGTCTACCTAGAACAAGTTTATTTATTCGGCGACATCAATCGCGACCCGGTTGAACGGGTTATTTCAATTTGCTATTACGCCTTGATCAAACTGGAAGATTACGATGAAGAGCTGGGGCAAAACCACGATGCGCACTGGTTTCCGATTAAAGCCCGGCCCGAACTCATTTTTGACCACGAACAAATGGTGGACGCTGCACTTTACCGCCTGCGTAGAAGAGCTGGATATCAACCGATTGGATTTGAATTGTTGCCGGAGAAGTTTACCATGAAACAGCTGCTGGATTTATACATTGCTATTTTCGACCGCTACGATAAGCCATTTGATGAAGGAAATTTTAGTAAAAAAATACTGTCGCTCGGCATTTTAAACAAAACCAACGAAAAGCTGCGCGGCAATTCCAAAAAAGGCTCTTTCCTCTATTCTTTTGACCAGGCCGGTTATGAAAGTGTAAAGGAAAAAGGCTTTAGGATCATTGGCTAGCGCACAGGTGGCTATCTTACTTTTTTGGCAGATATGCTGGTCGAACTGCCCCGTTTATCCAGATAAAAGCGCCGCAGTTTGAGGCGTAAAAAGCGATAGTATAAGCTGGTATAGTGAGGAAGGAGGTGATACAAGAAGTAACGAATCTCCTCAATGCGGTAAATCAAATAAGCAAAAAAGGTCAGGAACAACACCGCGCCAATGGCCGCGCCCCAAGGTGTCCAGGTATGGCTCCCCAAAGAACGCACCCCTATCCCAAACCAGGTGCCGTACAACAACACGTAATGTACACTGTAGATCACCAAAGTCTCGCCACCAATTTTCATGACCAAGGGCGGGATGTTTTTAAAAATTTTAGTGATCCAGATAAAAATGGAAAAGACGATGAATACGTGCCCAAGCCGCCAAAAGGAGGCATTGTTGTAAGTAGCCAATCGGAAATGGTCAATGGTGGTCAAGTGGTGTAGGCCATTCAGGATGTCATTCACCGAATAATGAATCCAAATTCCCAGGCTTATGAACAACAAAGGTGCCCACTGGGTATGGTAAAAACTAGGCCAGCGATTCATGTGCCAACCTACCACCCCCCCAAAGAGAGAAAAACCAATCCAAGGAAAAAGGGTAAAAGTAGAGCCGTGATCTTTGATGAAGTAGTTTTGCAAAACAATGGGCAAAGCCGACCAATCGTGGGTTTTGACATCAGGTGAAATCAAAAAAGCCGTCAATGCCAGTACAAAATACATCAGTGGCAAAGGAATGCGGGTGTACTGATACACTATAAACACCGCGATGACCGTAAAAATAGCCAGGCCTATGATGTGAAACACATCCACAAAAAAGAAGGAAGGAAAAAACTTCAAGCTAAAGACGTAAAGGAAATTCCACTTCAGGATGTAGCCCAAAAAGAGCAACAACAACACCCGCCGCAATCCCTTCTGAATACGCACATTCAGGTACCAGGGGCCCGAATCGCGCAGCATCAGAAAGACAAAAATCGCTCCACTCACAAAGAAAAAGATCGGTGCCGTGAGCCCCCGCATAAAATGCCAGGTCCAATAAATGGGATTGGTCAGATCGCGGTAGCGGTCATCGAGCATGGTGTCCACAAAGTGGCCTTGCAACATCATCATGATGGCAAAAGCCCTCAATACATCCAGGAAAACAATCCGCTTTTTGGGTGTTGCAGCAAATACAGGAAGAGATGGAGAAACGGTGCTCAATGCTTTGGTGTTGTTTTTGTCAAAGATTTCGGGGTTAGAGTTTATTTTAGCTCATTTTCGCTTGCGAACCAGAAGTCAAAACAAACTCTTAGACGCATTTGTGGTTGAAAAGTAATGGTCTAAATTCGAAAACTTGCGCAAAATTAGGTAAAAAATATACTTTCGTGCAAGAGTATTGGAACCACTATTTCCAATTTTAACGTTTAACTCTGTAACTCAAACAATTCAACAAAAATATGGTTGGCATCATCATGGGATCGGATTCAGACCTACCGATCATGCGGCAAGCCGCCGATATCCTCAAATACTTCGACATCCCTTGTGAAGTGACTATCGTTTCGGCGCACCGCACCCCCGAACGTTTGTTTCATTACGCCAAAAACGCGCACGAGCGCGGCTTGAAGGTCATCATAGCTGGCGCAGGTGGTGCAGCGCATTTGCCGGGGATGGTGGCTTCGCTATCGCCCCTGCCCGTGATTGGGGTGCCCATCAAATCTTCCAATTCAATCGATGGCTGGGATTCGGTTTTATCTATCCTACAAATGCCCAATGGGGTGCCTGTCGCAACCGTGGCGCTAAACGCGGCTAAAAATGCAGGCATTCTGGCGGCGCAGATCATTGGAGCGCATCATTCCATTGTGCTGGATAAAGTAGTGAAATACAAGCAGGAGCTGGAGGAAGAAGTCGCTGTAAAGTACCGCAAACTAGAGGCGGAAGGATACGACGAGTATGAGCGGGCAAGTAAAAAATAAATGACAAAAAGGTTTAGGTAGGTTGAGATGGTTTAGAAGGTTTAGGCTACCGCAGCGGCTTGGCTGAAACAGACCTAAACCTTCTCAACCTTCCTAAACCTCCCTAAACCTTTAACATGACACCTATCACCATCACCACCGTCTCTCCTGCCGATGAGCAAGTACAAACCCTCATCGCCAAACTGGACGCCTTCCAAATCGAACTGTATGGCCGGGAAAACTGCCACCTCGACTCCATCGAAGTCCTACTCAAAAGTGGTGCCCACATGCTCGGTGCTTACTCCGGCCCGCAATTGGTCGGCATCGGTGCCGTAAAAATCATGGGCGACTACGCCGAAATCAAACGCATGTACGTGGAAGAAAGCCATCGCGGAATGGGCATTGCGGAAAATATTCTTTCTAAGCTGGAAGCTTATGCCCAGGAGCAGGGTATGACGCAGTTGTATTTGGAGACCGGGGTGTATCATACGGCTGCGCAACAACTGTATCGGAAGTTGGGGTATACGGTGGTTGAGCATTTTGGGGATTATCCGATTACGGGGTTGAGTGTGTTTTATGAGAAAAAGTTAGACAAACCCTACCTTCCTGGCTAAAAATCCACTCATTCATGCCAGCACCAGTCAACCAAGGCGAGAACATCCGCTCCCTCGTCATCAAAAACAACGACACCACCCAAGCCTTGCTCGAACGGGATGCCCAAGTCTTTTTTCACCAAACCCTTTCCACCCCGGTTTTCAACACCATCACCCGTGCCGAAGGGGCATACATCTATGATGGTTCAGGCAAAAAATACCTCGACCTGCACGGCAATGGCGTGCATACGGTAGGGTATCAAAATCCCAGGGTAATCCAGGCCATTCAGCAGCAAATTGCGAAAAACCTAACCTTTGCTCCTCGGCGATTTACGAATGAGCCAGCCGTGGAATTGGCGGAAAAACTGGTGAGCGTTGCCCCGGAGGGACTTACCCGCGTCCTTTTTTGCCCCGGCGGTTCCGAAGCCATTGAAATGGCGGTGATGCTGGCCAAATTGTATACAGGCAAGTGGAAGACCCTCTCCTATTATGGCACTTTTCACGGCGCGGGATTTCAGGCAGTTTCGCTTGGCGCCGATGCGCATTTTAGGGAAGGTTTAGGGCCAGTGATTCCCGGGGCCATTCACCTTGAATTACCGGATTATTACCGCAATCCCTGGGGTTGGACCGATCAACAGCAAATCGACGACGAATACCTGCGGCAGTTGCGCACCCAAGTTGAGTTCAATCCCGATATTGCGGCCCTGATCAGCGAGCCTATTTTTTACAATTCTACCGTACCCACCCGCTACTATTGGGAACAGGTGCAGGCGCTGTGCAAAGCACAAAATATCCTGCTCATTTTTGATGAAATCTACACCGCCTTTGGTCGTACGGGCAAAATGTTCGCCAGTGAACATTTTGTAACGCCGGATATTGTTGTCGTAGGAAAAGGATTTGGTGGCGGAATCATCCCGTATGCAGGCATTATTGGCCGCGAAGGGCTGAATGTACTGGAACACAAGTCCATTGGGCATTATACCCATGAGAAAAATCCTCTGTGTGCAGCGGTAGCCAAGGCGGTAATTGAAGAAGTGGAGCAAAAAGAGTTGGTAGCTCATGCGCATGAGCTAGGGGCATACTTCAAGGCTGGTTTGATGGAGCTGCAGGCGGCGTTTCCAATCATCGGCAATGTGAGTGGCCTCGGCCTCAATCTGGCAGTGGATTTGGTCAAAGATCGCAAGTCCAAAACACGGGCGATTGAAGAAGCCAATCAATTGATGGGATTCTGTATGGAGCGGGGGATTTCGTTCAAGTTGATTCAGGGGAATATTTTGAATTTGAAGCCAGCGCTGGTGGTGACGAAGGAGGAGGTGGATTGGGTGCTGGAGGTGCTGAGGGAGGGGTTAAATGCATTAAATCAATAGACTTTAGGCGTTTTGATTATCAAGCAACTGGGTAACTTTAGGCATGACGACCAGCGGCAGCGCCGCCAAAACGTCGATAGCTCAAGGAACGAAGATAGATTTTAAGGTACGTAGTACCGCAACTATTGCATTTTGTTCCGGTGCGCCGCACCTTAAAAGCCTTGCTTGGCCTAAATGCTATCGACGTTTTGGCGGCTCTGCCGCTTGTCGGTGTTTCTTAATCAGCTTTGCTCGCTGATTACCAATTTACTTCATATCTGGTGACTTTCAAAAAGAACTTTCTATTCATCACTCCTCATTTATTTCTAGGTTTTGGGCACCCGCGAGGGGTGCCCCTACATCATCACTCATCATTTATCGATCATCACTCACTTTATTTCATTTGCAAATCTGAAACATATCCATTACTTTTACTTTTGCAAAACAAATCACCATGCACCGCATCCACCTCGGCGAATTTGAAGAACTCGTTTTACTACTCGTAGCCGTACTCCACGGCAATGCCTACGGCGTATCCGTAATGGAAGAAATTGAACAACAAACTGGGCGCTCGGTCAACATCAGTGCCGTGCACGCCGCCTTGCGCCGCCTGGAAGAAAAAGGCTACCTCCGTTCGGAATGGAGTGAAGCCACAACCCAACGCGGGGGCCGCCGCAAACGCCTTTTCGACATCACCCAAGCCGGGCGGGCCGCGCTGGAACAATCGCGCGATACCTACCTGAAACTCTGGGATCAAATCCCAGGTTTTGTGCCCAAAACCAACATGGCATGAGCACAGCCAAGCCACCACGGCCACCGCGTTGGGCCGACCGCTTTTTGGAGTGGTATTGTCGGCCCGAGTTGCTGGAGGAAATCCAGGGCGACGCTTATGAATTATTTGATGTACGCTGTGCGGAAAAAGGGCCAAAAACGGCCCGCCGCGCCTTTGTGTGGGATGTCTTGCGTTCTTTCCGACTATCGACCATTCGCAAAATCACCCTTCAATTTTCACCCGACATGTACAAAAGCAATTTCAAAATCGCCTGGCGCAACATGGCCAAGCACAAAATGTATTCGAGCATCAAAATCGGCGGCTTTGCCATTGGGATCGCTGCCTGTTTATTGATCGCCTTGTTCATCCTGGATGAACTCAATTACGACCGCCATTACCCCGAAACAGGGCGCATTTACCGCGTGGTGGCCGAGATGACCGACGGAGAGTTTGCGGGGAAGGGAGTAGATTTTCCTGCCCCTTTTGCCAAGGCCCTGAAGGATGAATTCCCGGAGTTTGAAAAAGTGGCGCGCATCAATCCGAATAGCCTTTTTACCGGAGGAGGCAATCCCATTCGCCGCGCCGAGGCCACTCAAAACACTTACGAAGAAGGGTTCACTTTTGCCGATCAGGAATTACTGGACATCCTGCAAATCCCGATGGTTTACGGCGACCCCAAACACGCTTTGGACGAACCCAATACTATCGTCATCACCAAACGTAAAGCCGACAAATACTTCCCCAATGAAAACCCCGTGGGCAAAACCATCATTGCCAACAACAATACCGATGAGCCTGTCAAAATTGGTGGAGTTATCGCCGATTTCCCCCCTAACTCCCACCTCCAATTCGATTTTTTGATCACCATGAAGGGTGTGGAGTTTTACCCTGGTGAGGGGAACAATTGGAACGCCAGCAATTACCACACCTACGTCCTACTCCGGCCCGGGACAGACATTGTCAAACTGGAGCAAAAGTTAATGCCCGTCATTGTTGACAAATACCTGGGCATCAATCTTTCCAAAGCTGAGGTAGACCGGGTGAAACGCACCGGAAGAATCTACCTGCAAGCTGTCCCTGACATCCACTTGCATTCCGCCGATATCCACGATGGCATGAGTCATGGCGACATCCGTTTTGTTTGGCTATTTGGGGCCATTGCGGGGTTTATTTTGCTGATTGCAGGCATCAATTTTATCAACTTGTCCACTGCCCGTTCAGCCAATCGGGCCAAAGAGGTGGGCTTACGCAAAACGGTGGGTTCTACGCGGGAATATCTGATTGCGCAGTTTTTGAGCGAGTCCTTATTGTTCAGTGCCTTTTCCTTTCTGCTGGGTTTGATTTTAGCTTGGTTGCTCCTCCCCTACTTCAACCAGCTTTCTGGCAAATCCCTGCAGCTTCCCTGGCTCAGTTGGTGGTTTTTGCCCAGTATTGCCGTCTCCACCATTTTGGTGGGTTTACTGGCGGGCGTCTACCCGGCTTTTTATCTTTCTTCTTTCAAACCCATCAATGTGCTCAAGGGTAATCTGAGTAAGGGTAGCAAAAACAGCAGCTTGCGGAGTGCCCTGGTGGTGTTTCAGTTTACCACTTCCATCGTGCTGATTATCGGCACCCTCGTCGTAACCCGCCAAATGAATTACATCCTGAACAAAAAACTGGGTTTTGAAAAGGATCAGGTCATGCTGCTACAAGGCACCCAAACCCTGGGGGATAAAACCCAAACCTTGAAAAAACAATTGCAGCAATTGCCCGCGGTGGATGCAGTGACCATCAGTGATTATTTGCCCATCAAGGGGGCCAAAAGAAATGGCAATACGGTTTGGGATGTCAAAAAAGAACAAGATGGCAATTCCTTCGGCACCCAATTTTGGCAAGTGGACTACGACTACATCCACACCTTGGGGATGAAAATGATCCAAGGCAGGGCCTTTATTGAGGCCATGCGCAGCGATTCCCAAGGGGTAATCATCAACCAATCTCTGGCCAAAAAGCTCAATTTTGCCCAACCTTTAGGCGAGCGCATCACCAATGGTAGGCAAACTTTCAACATCATCGGTATAGTGGAAGATTTTCATTTTGAATCCATGCGTGAAAACATCGAGGGAATGTGCCTGGTATTGGGCAATAGCCCGAACATGGTGGCGGTAAAACTACACAGTGACAACCTGCAAAAAGCGGTGCAAGACATTAGCGCTACCTGGAAAAGCATCGCCCCCAGCCAACCCATTCGTTACACCTTCCTCGACGATAGTTTTGCCCAAATGTACAGTGATGTAAAACGGATAGGGCGCATCTGTAGCAATTTTGCCATGCTGGCCATCATAGTAGCCTGCCTGGGTTTGTTTGCCCTTTCTACCTACCTGGCCGAGCAACGCAGCAAGGAAATTGGGATTCGCAAGGTATTGGGGGCATCGGTGGGCAGTATTTTGGGTATGCTCCTGCAAAATTTCCTCAAACTAGTCTTAATCGCTCTGGTGATCGCGGCACCCCTGGCCTGGTACTTGATGCAGGAATGGCTAAAGGATTTTGCGTACCGCTACCAGATTCGTTGGGATGTGTTTGTGTTGGCGGGAGTAGCCGTGGTTTTGATTTCCATTCTGACTATTGGTTTTCATGCTCTGCGCAGTGCCTTGAGCAATCCGCTGGATGCACTGCGGAGTGAGTGAGGTGTTTTTGCATTGCCACAAAGGCACGAAGACACAAAACCCAAGCGAAAAAAATTAGCACAAAGGAAAAAAAAGAGGACTCAAAGGACACAAAGTTAGATGTTGACAAAGGGATGCATTTGAGTTTTGATCTCAATCAACCCTCATTTTGGGCAAAAAGTCTAGTCAACGTCATAGCTTTGTGTTCTTTGTGCTGCCTTGGTGTTTTCTTTGTGAAAATAATGTCGCTCATTGCACAATAATATACCGAAACCTTATATCTTTATCCCCGTGCAGTCTTTTCACTCCTCATTGTGCTGGCAAATAGATAGACAAAACTCACAGACTTACTGCATTCAATCCCTAAGTTTTTTACCTGCATCTTAGCCGCCAGGTGAGTGGCTTCATACCTGCTCGCCAGCACGACTTAAATACATGTCTATCATTTAAAACAGTAGTAGTATGCTCAAGTATTACCTCACTAGTACACCTGTCTTGCTGCGCAAGATGCTGGGTGTTTTTTTATTGATTCTCGGCTTTGGAGCCACTGCTTTCGCCCAGCAACGGGTGAATGGAAAAGTACTCGATGCCGATGGCACTGCCCTGCCGGGCGTGAGTATCCTGATTCAAGGAACAGAGAAAGGTACTGTCACAGGTATTGAAGGAGAGTTCAGCCTGGATGTACCTGCTGATGCGGTGCTCGAGTTCAATTTTTTGGGTTACCTCAAGCAAATTGTTGTGGTCAAAAATCGTACCGCTATCACCGTAACGATGGAAGCCGACAGCAAAGTTTTGGATGAGTTTGTGGTAACCGGGATGGGGCTCAAAACCAAAAAGGACGCATTAGGCTATTCTACAACTACGGTTTCCGGAAAGGAGATTGTTGAATCCCAACGCGACAACTGGTTCAACTCTCTGGCAGCCAGAATTCCTGGCGCTAGCGTGGGCAATACTTCGGGGATGGCTGGTTCATCGAGCTTGATCAACCTGCGGGGAACGTCCTCGTTGTTTGGCTCCAACCAGCCACTGATTGTTGTGGATGGCGTATTGGTAGACAATTCTACTTTCAACCAGGGCGCTTTGGTCAGCGATCGCCCCAACCGGGACAATGACTACACCAACCGGGCCGCCGACATCAATTCCAACGATATTGAAAGCATCACTGTGCTCAAAGGCCCCGAAGCAGCGGCCATTTACGGCGCAAATGCGGGGAACGGTGCCATTGTGATTACCACCAAAAAGGGCCAGGTTGGTCGCGGAAAGCTGAGTTACGACAATGCCTTTCGGGTAGAACAAGTTTACCGGATTCCAGAAACACAGTCTGTTTTTGGACAAGGTAATAATGGGATTACTGACCTGAATACCCGTCGGACTTTTGGCCCAGCCTATGGATCGGAAGTTCAATTGTACAACAACCGCGACAATTTCTTTCGTCAAGGTTTTTCTCAGCGCCACAACATGGTTTTTGAAGGAGGCAGCAAAGACGTGACCTATCGCTGGTCTAACTCTTTCCAGGACTACAAAGGAGTGATTCCCGGAAATAGCCTGCAAAATTTCTCCTCACGCCTGGTGGGAAGTGTACAACTTTCACCTAAAGTACGTGCCGAGACCAACTTTGCCTACATCAATTCAGTTAACGATAAAGTGTTCCGCGGAGCGAATGGGGTACTGCTTAACCTGCTTTCCTGGCCAGCCAACGACGACATCAGACAATACGAAACCGCAGCGGGAACCCGTCGCCGTTTGTTGTCCAGTGCCACAGAATTGGATAATCCGCTGTTCAATGCCGACCGCAACCTCAACCAAGATCAAACCAACCGTTTTCAAGGAAGCATCAACCTGATCATCGAGCCAGTAAAATGGTTGAGTATGCGGGCTACATTGGGTACCGACCGCTATACTCAATCGGGGGTTACGGTTGAACATCCTGAATCCAATGCTGGTCTCACTGCCAATGGCCAGATTGAGTCTTATATCGCGATCAACCGATTGGACAATGCCAACTTTACGGCTCGGGCTAACAAAAAGGTGGGCAAGTTGGGCGCTTCATTATTGATTGGCACTCAAATTGTTTCCAACCGCAGCGACGTAAATTCTATACGCGGTCAGAAGTTTTTTGACCCTGATTTTTACAGCATCAACAACACCGACCAGACCACCCATCGTGCTAAAAATTCGATCGTCCGCAAACACCTTATTGGCGTTTTTGCGCAGGCAGAAATCAATTACGATGAGTTGGTTTACCTCACTGCTACGGGTAGAAATGACTGGACTTCTACTTTGCCTCCAGAAAACCGCTCTTATTTTTTCCCTTCCATGGGTTTGAGCTTTTTGGCGTCCAAATTGATTCCAGAAAACAATGTCCTGACTTACCTGAAATTGCGCGCCTCTTACGCTGAGGTGGCCAAAGACGCTCCACCACACCGAATTGGTTCTATTCTGGAGCCACGTTTGACAACTGGTGGTGGATACTCTTACGGTTTCTTTGGTGGCAACCCCGGCTTGAAACCAGAATATGTGGTAGCCCGGGAAGTTGGTTTTGAAGCACGGTTCTTCAAAGATCGGGTAACCCTCGATTTTGCACACTTCTTCCGTACTTCTTACGACCAGATTTCACCACCCCGTACTAGCTACGGTACAGGTTTTGTTTTGAGCTACATCAACAGTGGTACCCTGAGCAACTGGGGCTACGAAGCCTCTTTGGGCATCACTCCGGTAAAAACGCAAAACATAACCTGGTCGGTTAACTTCAACTTTACCCGTTTAGATAGCCGTGCAGATCGTTTGCCACTTGATCTTCCTGAGTATTATGTAGCTGACTCCTGGTTGTTTGGCAACGTAAGAAACAGTTTGTTCAAAGGTGGTCCGTTGACTACATTTGGTGCAGTAGATTACCTCCGCAACGACAATGGCGACATCTTGATCAACCCGGGTAATGGTTTGCCCGAACTGAATACCAACGTATTCACCGTAGCAGGTGATCGGAATCCAGATTTCACCATGGGTATTTACAACAACTTTAGCTTCAAAGATTTCAGCTTGAGCTTCCTTTTCGACATTCGTAGAGGTGGCGACGTATTCAACGGCAATGCTGCTTTTCTGTACAGCAATGGCTACTCTACTCGTTTGATCGACCGTACTCAACCTTACGTATTTAAGGGGGTTTTGCGTGATGGCCGTCAAAATACGGACAATCCAACGCCCAATACGCTGGCGATTGTGCCTCAATACCAAACCGGATTCTTTGGTGCTTTATCTGATGCTGATTATATCGAAAAGGACATCAATTGGGTACGGATGCGCGAACTGAGCTTGAGCTACCGATTCCCCACTGGCATCGTAGGCGGCGGTAAATTTGTACGTTCTGCCTCGGTATTTGTTACGGGCAACGATCTGTTCATCATCACCAACTATACCGGTGCCGACCCTGCGGTAAATGGCAATAGTGCTGCTTCACCTGGTGCTGGATCAGTAGGATTTGATTATGGTACTTTGGCTAACCCACGGGGTGTCACCCTGGGTGTTCGCTTAGGATTGTAAGCCCTATTGTTAAACATTAAAGCATACCAACATGCAACATAAATTTAGTCGAATCTTTTTCATTGGGCTGCTTGCATTATTAGCCAGCAGCTGCGATGAATTTTTGGATGTCAATACCGACATCAGCAAACCTCAAACCGCTTCTGCACCCGTACTTTTGCCACCTATGTTGTCGGATATGGCGCGTGGAGAGCAGTTTGATTCCCGCTTTGTAGGGCAGTTTGTGCAGTACTGGCACAACGTTACAGCGGGATCTACTTATGAGGCACACGGCAGCCCTTCTTCGGATGCTAACGCCGAAAAATGGCGCTCTCATTACTACGCAATTGGGCTTAATGTTGATTTGATCATTACCGATGCCGAAGCAAAAGAACAATGGAATTATGCGGGAGTAGCCCGCGCCATCCGTGCTTGGAGTTGGCAAACCTCAACGGATCACCATGGGGACATGATCTTCAAACAAGCCTGGGAGCCGGGTCGTTTTATCTTTGATTTCGATTCACAAGATCAGATTTATGAAGAAGTAAGGCGCTTGAGCACCGAAGCACTTGAATTGCTAAATCGCCAAGGCGAAGCCAGTACGACCGCAATCTTGGCGAGAGGTGACTTGGTATACGCCGGTGATGCGACGAAGTGGACGAAGTTTGTTTATGGAGTATTGGCGCGCAATGCCAACCACACCAGCAACAAAAGCACTTACGATCCTCGCAAAGTCATCGAATATGTAGACAAAGCGCTGGCCAGCAATAGTGACAACTTCCTCGTTCCACATGCAGGCAACAATACCGATGACAGCAATTTTTACGGGCCCTTGCGCAACAACCTGACCGTTTACCGGCCTTCAACTTACATTGTAAACTTGTTGGACAGTGTACTCTTGCCTGCGCGTGATCCCCGGCTTCCCATCTTGCTGACTCCTTCTTTGGATGGCAAGTACCGTGGGATTAATCCAGGTGCTGGAGACCCTACTAACTCGGCAGCAGCAAGCAGTCCAACCAAGTTGCCAACTCTGTTTGGTACCATAGTCAGATCAACTGCAGACAAGGGCAGCAAATTCATTTTCCGGGATAATGCAACTTTCCCGATCATGACCTATGCCGAAATGCAGTTCATCAAGGCGGAAGCTGCCATCCGTGCCAACGACCCAGCGATGGCCCTTACCGCCTATACCAATGGCATCAAAGCACATATGGATTTTGTAGGGGTTACTGCCGCGAATCGCGACAAGTACATTGCCAGCGCAGCGGTGGTAAAAGATGCTTCGGCACTGACCATTTCTGATGTGATGATTCAGAAATACATTGCCCTCTGGGGAATTGGGGCTGCCGAAACCTGGGTGGATATGCGTCGCTATGCCTACAATAAGGATATTTGGAAAGGCTTTGCACTACCTACTGTTCTTTCTTCTGACAATGGAGGAAAATTGATACAACGCGCTCGTCCCCGATTCAACTCAGAGTACGTTTGGAATGCGGAATCTTTGAAGACGATTGGAGCAGATCAACCCGATTACCACACCAAAGAAATGTGGTTTGCATTGCCCTAATCCCCTATTCCTTATTTCATCCATCAAGAAAATAGCTTATGAAAAACCATAAATTTCTGTTCATTCTGGCTTTTTTAGCCATTGGCCTGTGGAGCTGTGAGGAGGAGGAATTCGATTTTCTTCAAAATGCTACTCCTGTCTCTGCTGAAGCTCGGGTCAAGTTTTACCATGGCATCCCCGGAGGGCCTGCCGTTGACTTTTTGTGGCAAGGCAAACGCCTCAATGGTGGTCGAGTCACGGTAGCCACTGGGGCTTTCCTGCCGGTCACCTACAGCAATTTTTTCCCAGCCTTAAACAACGAGTACTCCGCAGTACCTGGAGGAGCCGGGAAATTAGAGGTTGAAGTTCCTGACAATCCGCTGGCCAAACCTGCTACTACCAAAACGACGGTAGTCAGTACGGATGCTACCTTGGAAAACGGGAAAAACTACACCTTTGCGGTGTACGGCACTGCAGCAGCGCCTAAGTTCAGTGTGTACAATGATGAGCTGCCTGCTCGCTCCAGCAATTTGAGCTATCTCCGCATTATACACCTGCTAAATGGTGGCCCTGCGGTTGATTTTGGCGTTGCTGGTGCTGCTGCACTGGGGTCTAATGTGGCCGAGGGGGCTGCTTCCTCCTGGGCTTCGTTTCCCATTTCGACTACGAACGGCGTGGTAAGACAAAGGATTTCGATCCGCGCTGCTGGCTCAAGTACTGCATTGTTGACTACGGGTGATATTGATTTTCAGGTTGGTCGTTGTGTCACGCTGGTGGTGCGCGGCAATCAGGGTGGAACAGGTACTCTTGTTCCGGCTTTATCTACGTTGATCAATCGGTTTTAGACCTTTGTGGTTCGCGTAAGGGCGCCCCTGTGTGGGCGCCCTTATGCCCCTATACCCCGGGCGCCCTTGGGAAATTCCGTAGGGCGCCTACAGAGGGGCGCCCGTACGTTATTTTTTGACCATTTTTCGTGTTGCCGAATATCGCGCACTCCGGAATGTATAATACAACACCCCACTCGGCAACTCCTCATCCCTTAATTCAATCTGGTTCACTCCCTGCACAAAATCGCCCTTGATGCTCTTCAACAACCTTCCCGCTGCATCGAACACCAGCACTCTGCCCTCACTCGCCTCTGGCAAATAAAATCGGATCAGCGTACTTTCCTGGAAGGGGTTCGGTACGTTTTGGTACAACTCGAAGTTGGGCGTCTGAATCTCTGTTTCGTTGAAGCGCAACCGTATCGGGAGGCGTTCATCAGCAAAGTTATAGGCTTCCACTTGCATGCGCCCTGGGCTCAAATGTAAGACCTCACTCAATTTCACCTTGGCTTTTGCCCGAAACACCAACGTAAACAACACTGCATCTGGGTTCAATTGTGGTTGCTCGCTGTACCAATTGGTCGTAATCAGCCCTTCGGCTTTGAAGATGCCGAAGTTTTCAGCTTTGGCCAAACCATATTGGATGTCGACCAGTTCAGCCTTCGTGGTAGCATAACTCAGCGCCATTTGATAGCCTTGAATGTTGGTTAAATCTTTCACCCGAATGGCTACACTATGGAATTGCCCACTTTGTAAGCTTTGATCTTCCAGCTCAATCCACATTGGGTCGTTTTCCGTCCGAATTTCGGGGGTTTTGAAGCCCAAATTTGCCGAAACATTCACGTCCCCAATTTTGACCGCAATAAAATTGGCCCCGAGTTTTTGGCCTACCAGGTCGTTGATGCTGTGACTTTCCGGGAAGCTCTGCAACCAGGGGTTACCTGGGTCAGGGAAACGGTAGTTTGCATCTACAAAGCGCCAACTGGTATTGTTTTTGAATGCAATGTCCAGGTTCAAAATCAATTTTTGGATGGCGATCAAATCCAGGGTCGTAATCGATTTGGAAGCATTGGCATCCGCAGCGATCATTTTATAGGGAGAACTCAAAGTCGCAACCCCCAAGATGTGTTTGCGGATTTGGATCAAATCAAAAGTAGACACCCCATTGGCGTGATCGGTATTGAGTTTAGGTGTCAGGGTGTAATCATTGCCCTCTACCATATTGAGAAAAATGTAATTGCCCGTTGAGGAAGAATTGGTGCGATTGGAAGCCTGCCCACTGAGGATTACCTCCACATTGGGCAAACCTTGTCGCAATTCAGTTTGGATGATGCCACCTAGTATCCCCTGAGGCAATGGAATACAAATGTCGCCGTTGTTTTGTACCGTGATGAAATTGAGGCAAAAATCGTAATTCGGACCACCCAGTCGGCCGTCGGGTTGCACGGCCAGCGGGTTGTTGGCGCTATCCCAGGCGTACACTTGTACGATTACAGTGCCTTCGTCCGTACAAGTAAGGATGAGCGAATCCTGGTTGATGTTGGGCTTAACCCCTTCTCTGGTGATGGAATAGCGAATCGGCCCGGAACAATCCGTGGTCGGACTGGCAATAAAATCAGCGGCCTTGACCACCGCATAAGCCAGGTCTTCCTTGCCATCGCCATTGATGTCGCGGGCTGGGTTCAAAGCCTGTAAAGTGACCGTAATCCCACTTTTACAAATGGGCGAAGGTGCTTTACAATCCACTACCCGGAAGGTCAAATTGCGGGTACCAATATTGCCACAGGCGTCTTTCACTTGCACCACGAAGGAGTGGGTACCGATGGGATAGCTGCCTTTGATTTGAAAATTGGGGTAGGTGCCCTGAATTTCGCTCGCGGCCAATTGCCGATCAATCGTGCCATTGTTGTTGAGGTCAACCCCGGCACTCACTTGCAAACTACCCGGCGTGCAGTTTTCAAAGATGGTGAACAACAAGTCTATGCTGCCATTGCAGGAGCTGTTGTCGTTGCTACAAAATGGAGTGCCCTGGGTGTAATTGATCACAGGTTTGACCGTATCAATCACAGTGATTTGTTGGGTGTATTGCCAAAAACCGCGCGATTTAAGGGCTTGATTACTATTGCTGCTGCTCCAGTGGCCGATCGGGTTACCCAGGCCATCACAGGAGCGCCCGCGCTCGTTATTGCGGGGGAAAACATTGTTTTCGTTGTTGTCTTTGTCCAAATAGGTGACACCATTGGGACGAACCATCACCCAGAGGTTTTCATCCCCCGGCAGCAAGTCACAATCCATGTCCCGGCTCAGGATAGTGGGTGCCGAAACGTCGTCGTATTCACAAAGGTTGATTACCTGGTAGGTGCGGAAAATTTGATAGCAGCCTCCACCCGGAATGGTCAACTGTCGGTCTTCCACATTGAAGGCCAGATCATCACAGGCCAATTCATTCAACAACAAGGTATCGGGTATCGGCGTACCGCAATAACTTACGACATCTTTGGGGAATTTGATTTCGTAATTGTGGACTGGATTCACGGTGATGACTTGTTCACAAATGCTTTCAGAAACATTGCCTGCGGCATCTTTGGCTCTGAATTTGCGGGTAATGCTGCCCACTCTACAATTGTTGAGGTCAACCAGCGGCGTCAATTCTTCCCAGGTCACGGCACAGTTGTCTTCTACCGTAGGCAGACCAAAATTGCGCTGCAAAACCGCCAAACTGCTGATGTCCAAACCAGCCGGAATGTCATTGCAGTTAATGGTCCGATTCGGCGGCGGAGTGCAAAGGGGTGCCAATTTATCGTCCACTTGTAAGCGGGTGATACAGGTGTTGGTATTGCCGTATTTATCGGTCCCCCGCAGCTCGATGGTCACCAATTTGCCCACATCACAACAGGCTATATCTACAAAGGCATCCCATAGGCTATAACCGGGCACACTATCCGGCGCACATTCCGCCGGGATCAAACGCCGGACTTCCAGCTTTAAGGTATTGTCACAATTGTCTCGGCTACTTCTGTTGACATCGGCATTGGTGATTCTGGCCATGCCACCTCCACCGAGGGATACCACGAATTCGCTGTTGCAAACCATCGTTGGAGCAATGCGATCGAGCACTTTGAACGCCACTGTATCTTTGGTTTCTTGGTTACAAATATCGCGTACCGTAAAAATAAAGTAATGAGTACCTAACGGCACGTTCTGCACCTGACCATTCACTATGGGTAAATCCAATTTTGCCCAAATGATCCTTCCGGTTGGAAAACCAGAGATGGTTTCGGGTTGCCAGGAGTAAATTTCGGTCGTCAAAGTTGTCGTTGAACAATCCTTGATCTTAGGGCTGGGTAACGCAAAAGCCGCGAAACAATTGAATGGTGCTACGCTGTAGCGCAAGGTATCGTCGATTATTCCATTGCGGTCTAAATCCAGCTCGGGACTGCTAACAATGGGCGCATCAAAGTCACCCACTTCCACGTATTGGCGTTTTTCCAACAAGCGGCTAGGATCACACCAATCGATCAGTCTCCAGTTGCGGATGAGTGCGTACCGAGCACCACATATCGTTACTCGTTGATCGGTGTAAGTAGCAGAGTAATTGCAAGTATTGGCGCTGTTGTCGAGGTATACTTTTTTGCCAAATCCATTGATGAACCAGGGGCGGCCAGCAATGGTGGGGCTCAAGTTACCCTGAGCGTCCGTTGGCAAAGCAGCTTGTTCACAATTGGTTTTGACCAAAGTATCTTTTGGAAAAAAGATCGTAGTCGGGCGGCGGAAAAAGAACTGCTGCACACAAGTTGAAGCATTGCCAAACTTGTCCTTAACCGTAAACGTACGGATGATCCCCTTGGCGTAAGTGGGGTGGCAATTGGCAAAATTAAAGATCGCGTCGCTGAAAGTAATCGTCGTGCCCCCGCAATTGTCCTCCACCACTGGCCTCCCCGTGAAGTTGCGGAAAGTAGGGTCAATGGTTTTGACGTTGTTAAAAATAGAGTCAAAATCGGTGCAGACCAGTCCAGTAGTCAGGTCAGCAGGGCAAGATTTGATCTGTGGCCCGGTGATGTCTTGCAAAACGATGTTGACGTTGCAAGAAATGATATTTGGAGTGGGTTTAAAGCGGATGTAACCCGTTATGGTTTTGCCAACATAACTGGCCGGAACTGGGTTGGGCACTAAGGTGCCATTGTAGTTCAAAATCACCTCGAAGTCATCGTAACAATCAAACTTGTTGACCATCAACATGCCTGGAGTGATCAAGACTTCGCAAGAGCTGTTGACATTGATACTTAGGTCGGTACGGCAAGCAAAGGTTGGTTCATTTTTGATGACCACCACCTGTTTGGTCAAAGTACTGGTACAACCTACGTCTTTGGGCAGTAATTTACCCGCTGGATTCCCAGCATCAAAGGTATAAGTGACCTGATGGGTACCCGTGCCGAGGGTTTTGGGATTAAAGGTGGTGGCAGTTTGGCCGTTGATTCTGAAACTGCCAGTGCCCTGCACTCCGGCACCACCATTTCCGCTCAGAGCAATGGCTGGAGTGAACAAACAGATGGGGTTATCCAGGTCGAAAATCTGAATTTGGGGGTATTTGCACAGGTTGGAGATGGTCAAAACATTCGGAAATAGCGGGCTTTCTGCCTCCAAAGTGTATCCCTGCCCATCCAGGTGCACCCCGCGCAATACGTAAATGCTGGAATCGGCCTTGATCTTCACTTCGCGGAAAAGGGTGCCTGCTGCATACACATTGAGGTTGAGTGAATCCCGCAAGGTGGTACTTTTCACCCGCCAAATCTGATTGGGTAGTGCTGGGCCGATCACAATTTCTTCATCGAAGGCGCCATTGCCCCGGCAGGAGCAGGGGTCACCAATTTTTGGCCCTTTGGCATTGCTTATTTTAGGACTTCCACAGGCAGTCCCGGCGATGATTCCCACAACAACCACGGTATCTGCCGTATTTCCTGAAGCGTCCCGTAAGGTTACCGTGATGCGATGGAAACCTACTTCTTTACAAGTAAAATCCACTTTGCTCAGCGAAAATTGCACAATGCTACAATTGTCGTAACTACCTGCATCCACCGTGGAAGAATCGATGCGCAAGGTGCCATTTGTACCCAATTGTACCAATACGGTATCGGCACAAACAGGCACCGGAGGCAACACATCGTTTACGGTAACATTCACCGTACAAGTTTGGCGACGACCATTGGCATCCTCGATGGTCCAGAGCACCTGGGTAAGGCCTACTGGGAAAGTGGCACCTCGTAAGGTGCTATCACTAGGTGCTGCAACAAAGTTGTGGTATACCCGACTGATCCCACAGTTGTCACTGCGGTTGGAGGGATTGAGGCGGCGGTTGGTCACCGTATAGCCACAATCCTGGTCTCCATCAGCGTCGGAATTGATTACCAGATCGGCAGGACACTGAAAACTGGGATTCAAGGTATCGAGTACCGTCACTGCGGCCAAACAAATGGCCGTATTTCCTTCGGCGTCATATACCGTGAGCGTAACCAGATTTTCACCGATGTTTTCACAAGTGAAGGTGGTTTTATCCAGCGCCAAACTGTCCACGATACAATTGTCGGCGCTGCCATTGTTGATCATGGCTGGCGTCACCACTACTTTCCCAGTGGCATCCAGGTATACCGTGATGTTTTGACAGCGAGCGGCTGGTTTGACCTGATCAACTATTGTGATCAAGGTGCTGCAACTATCGGTATTCCCAGCAGCATCGGTCGCATACAACGTCACCTCAAGCTGACCCCGATCGGCACAAAAGAACCGATCTCGACTCAAACGGTAAGTCAACCCCGCGCAATTGTCACTGCCACTTGCATTGATCAAGCTTGGTAACAATACAGCCTGTCCATCTGATCCCAAAAAAATGGTGGTAGTCCGGCATTGTACCCGAGGTTTGATGGTATCCCTCACGGTTACAATTGCTGTACAGGTTTGTTGGTTTCCACTGCGGTCAGTAACGGTCAGTGTGAGCCTTTTTTCACCCAAATCAGCACAAGTAAAGCTAGTTTGGGACAAATCCAGGCTGGCAATGGTGCCACAATTGTCCACACTTTCATTGTCCACTGCACTGGGCAAAATACTGGCCTGGCCTTCTTCGTCCAAAAACACCTCGATGTTTTTACAAATGGCCGTGGGGCGAACGGTATCCAGAACCGTTACCGTTGCGGAACACAAACTGACGTTGTTGCTGGAATCCCGTACGGTCAAAATCACCAGGTTTTCACCCAGGTTGGCACAGGTGAAGCGATTGGGGCTGGCTTCCAGGCTTTTGATTCCGCCACAATTGTCGCGGCTGTTCAGGTTAAGCGAGTCAGCATTGAGGATCGCTACCCCATTGGCATTGAGGTAAATGGTGACATTGCGGCAATTGGCTACAGGACGAATGGTATCGAGCACGGTTACGGTAAAGTTGCAACTGTCGAGATTTCCACTGGCGTCTTCCAGGTAATAGGTATTGGCATTTTCACCCAGGTCAGCACAAGTGAATTGAGCTTTGCGCAAGCGAGGGTTGCGAAGTTCGCTACATTCTTCGGAACTGCCGTCGTCGACGCTGCTTATCGCTAAATCGGCAGTGCCTTCTTCATCCAGGTACAGGGTAACGTTTTTGCACCGGACCACGGGTGGCAGAAGGTCTTCCAAGTAGAGGGTCAAGGAATCACTTAGGGCAAAACAACCCGTACTGGACAAACGTACTCGGGTTACCGTACTATCAACTTGTGGTGGGAACTCAGCCGTATTGTTCAATTGATGGTTGAAGGCAAAAACGAAGTATTTGCCTGCGGCACGGGGGCCAAATTTTCCAGTAGAACTGGCTTTGGCCAAAAATACCCGATTGGTATCGGTCAGCCAGTATTCGGTGGCATACCCCTCCCCCACAAACGCGCCATTTACACTCACTTGGATGGAATCACCGGGGCAATGGCTTAAAGTGGTGGGGGTAAATTGACCTGCTGAAGCAGTACAGCTCTGTGCCTGAATTTGTGCGCTTACACAAAATATACAAATCGCCCATAGGACTATGGTGCGTATAGCTTCTCTCATGGTGTATTGGTATGTTAAAAAAGCTGAGAGCTTGTTTAAGTTTTTTGTTCGGGCTACAAACGGCCCATTTTCGCCTAAACTTCGTTCCGAAAATGCTCATTTAGCGCTGCTAAACTCCGCTTTTCGTGCCTCATTTAGGCAAAAATGGCCTCGTTTTCGCTTCCGCCCAAAAATCTTAAACAAGCTCTGAAAAAACACAAAAAGAGCTGAATGTAAAAAAATCACAAAGGTAATCCTTGAATTAGCATTTGTCTCGCCAAAGTAGTGGGTGGTGATTCATCCTTGGATCATGCTGAGAAAAGCTCCGTGGAGGCAGGTAAATGGTGGTGCTTTGCAGTGGGCAATGCAAGGGGCACAGCGCAAACAGGAATAAACGCATAAAATGCCCAAATCGGTGATTGGGTAAAACGTGTTGCATGGGACTATGTATAAAGTGATTAAAAAAACAGTTGCAATGATAACGTACGAGGGGGGTAAAATGTGTACCGGGAGGGGGAAAAAATGGAAAATAGTGGTTTTGGGGTAGGTTGTAAGGAATCAATTTGTGCAAGTGGCGCTTGCACAAATTCAGACTGAGGATAAGCCTCTGGAAACTGGGGTGTGTACTTTTCAAATCTCTTTCAACGGATAATATAGCCGCCGTACGGAGCTTCGCGTAGTATGGACGGCTATATCGTATTATGCTTAGTTTTTGACTCTATCTTAATAAAATAATACTTTTCTAGTAGATATGAAATTAGTATTCCAATTAAAATTGCGACAATATCATAAACATCAAAATTAGTCCCGCTTCCTGAGGTTCTTCCAAAATCACCTGTGATTTCATATAAAAGACAAGCAAATCCCACAATAAATGGCATCTTTAATCGCTTTGTTTTTTCAAAAATATTCGCTAAGCTGGTAAGACCAATGACAGAATAAAAACTTGGAATACTTCCTAAAACTATTTGGATAATTATTCCCCAATTATTCTGATATGCTATAAAACGAATTTTTGTTGCTACCAATAAATGGATTATTAACACTCCCAAGACTATTATTACTCTAATATTTTTATCGTTCATTTTACCGTTTTATTATTTTAATTAAGCATAACTTAAGCACTACCGCACGTCCTATTTTACTTAGTCGTTCCAAAGTGCGTGTATTTCTGCTTAGTCAGCACCCCTTCTCTACCTCGTTTCGCAACTCTTTAGTCCTCATTTTTAAATTTACACATGACGTGAAATATCCGACCAGTAAGGTAAAAACAAGAACTAAATCCTGCAAACAAGTGTGGAACTAAATTTTCAAATAATCAATCGCGCTCTTGATTCTTTCCCAGCCTTTGTGGGTAATGTGAGTATAGATTTCATTTTGCAAGGGTAAACATTCCCTTGTGCGCTTCCTTCACTCCACATCCCCCATTTTCACCCCAACAAACTTCACTTTCGCCCTACCCGCCAAATTACTCAGCCGCACAGTAACCGGATAAGCTTCCTTCCAAGGGCTACCCGGGTTTTTAAACACATACCCCGCATCCACAAAACGCCAACTTGGCACCGCTTTGAAGCGAGTATCCAGCCCCAAGATCAAACGCCGCATCAACACCAAATCCAGTGCCGTAATCGAACCTGAATTGTCCACATCGGCGGCCAATAATTGATAGGGATTTTGAATCGGCTTTATACCTAAGATATGTTTTTGCAAAGCAATAATGTCTCGGGTACTTACCCCCTCAGAGGCTTGAACATCCAAAGCGGGCGTTACAGTATACGTCCCATCATTGAGGTTACTGAAAGTGAAATTGCCATCGATGATAGTGGCGTTTTGAGCCTGTACCACACCACTCAGCGCCACGTTGACCCCAGCCAGTGGTTCTCCGTTCCTTTTGTTAACCACCCCATTGATCATACTTTTGGTAAAACCCAGGGTAAACCCAGCCACCACCGGATCGTGATCCGAACAACGAAACGGATCACCAATCGGGTCTTCCGAAGTACCCGGCAACATGTCCGCTGCATCGTACTGAAAACGGCTGAGCGATTCCACCGAGTTGATGTTCCATTTTGCACCCTGCAAAAATTGTCGGGCCATGCTGGGTGAAGCGAAAATATGGTCGAGGTCGCCCAAAAATCCATCAAAGTCCTTGCTTTGTCCGGCGGGAACAACGTTCACATAGCCGGAGGCCTCCAACAAACGCAAGGGATCTTCTTTCTCATAGGCATTGTAATCGCCGACCATCACAAAATCAGGATCACCCGAGCGGGTTGGATCGCCCTGCACCCAGGTCAGGATTTCTTGGATGGCATCGGTACGCACTTGATTGTAGGCGCTTTGGCCATCCAAGATGTCGGCATTGAGTCCGGTTCCGTCACCCAGTTTGGAACGCAGGTGATTGACAATCAAGGTAAATCGTTCACCGCGTTGATCGATAAAGGTTTGAGCGAGGGGCAGGCGGTTTTGCAAAAAAATCCCATTGCTGGAATTCAAAAAAACCGGGCCTCCATCGGGTCTCACTTTCGCCGTTTTGTAAATGATTCCCACCACAATTTGATCGGCACCGTAGCGAACTCCCGGGCCACTCAAGGCGTAAGTGCCCGGCCCGCGCAGCGCATTGAGGGAATCCACCAGTTCCTGAGCCGCGCTGCGATTGCCGCCGCCGTCGTTTTCGAGCTCTTGTAAGCCCAGAATATCCGCGTCCAATTGGATGATGGCCTGGAGAATTTTGCGCGTTTGCAAGCGGAAAGCGGTCAAGGTACGCGCACCCCGGGCGGTAGGAAAACCACCGCCAGTTCCGTCACCGTTGAAAAAGTTCAGTAGATTGAAGGTGGCAATTTTGAGGTCACCCGCCGGACGTGGCGCGGCTGGGCGTGGGTTATCGTTGGTAAAAACGACTGGGGCTAAAGGGCGTATGCGGTAATTCCCACTGCTGAATTCCAATACTCCACTGAGCCCTTCCACCGAGTTGCCCAAGCGCAGCATATTGCCCTTGTTCACTTGTAGGTGATATACTGGAATTCGGTAAGTATTGTTGTAGCGGTCATCCAGGATGATCCGTTCGCTAAATTTTTGTTGCTGGTAGGCTACAAAGTTTTTGACACTGGGCAAATTCAATTCGGTGTATTGCAATTGCAGACCACTGGAGGATAAGCTCAGCTCCCCCGTTTCTCCCAGCTCGTGATTAAACACAATGGTCAACTTTTGAGGAAAACTGACCCGCATGCCCTCAACGGCTTCCAGCGCAGTGCTTGAATCCTGGGGCAAGTGGATCAGCGCCGCAGGAGGCAAATCTTGCTTGGTCGCACATACTTTCAGATCGCGGACTTGGGTCAATATGGTCGCGCCGTCACGCTCCGCCACCTGAGCCCTGATCCTTACCCGGTCGCCGATGCTGACACGGGGGCCAAAGCCATTGTTGTATACAAAAAGCCCTTCCGAGCTGCGCTCGTTGTCGTCGTAGTCGAACTCTTCTTCCTGGATAAAAAAGCCCAACAAACTGCCATCTTCCTGTTCCTGAAAATCGGCGGTGACAATGGCTTCTACATCTACCGTTTGTCCCTCCAATGGCGAAATAGCTGTGCTGCCTTGCACCTCTGAAATCCAGGTGGCCTCGGTATTGCAAATAGTAGAACTACTGATGCTGAACCCAAAATGATAGTCCGCCACTAAATTATCGGGTGGGTCATTGGCGTCCTGGTCTTGTACTCCGGTGGCCAGGATGCTAACCTGGACAATTTCTCCGGCTAAAAAATCAGTTTGAGGATCTAATATAAAGGTATCCGTGGTGTCATTGGTAGCAAGACGGTTGAGGGTAAAAGCATGCGCTCCGCTACGCGAGCCAATCAAGCTTATTGCATTGGCGCTCAAAACCACCTTTTCATTGAACTTGAGCACAATATTGACATTGGTGGCCACTCCACTGGCTTTGTTCAAAGGTTGGGTGCTCAACACTTGTGGGCCTTGATCCAGTTGACCACAAATCACTGCATGTTTGCCCAAACCGTCAAAGGTATTCGTGGCAAAAACTTCCCATTCGCTAGCTGGATCAAAGGTATTGTTGGCGTCAGCATCCCCTTTACAAATGTCTTTGCGTCGCCGCAGGGTTTTATCTACGGTTGAAATGCTGGCATTGCCCCATCCAGCGTTACCCGGATTCGTACCAATTTGCCCAATCGCATCAATGACCGTACCATTTATACCTCCTTTGCGTAGTACAATGGCATCGTTTCCATCAAAAGCCACCAGATTGCTTGATCCTACATCCATCACCGCAATGATGGCGCGGTCGGCGTCGGTACGCCCCAATACAAAAACTTTACCCGCCGCCAGTGTACCAAATAAAGTCAATGAGGCGGTGGGGGTATTTGCCCCATTCGAGTACAATTGAAGCACGTAAGTACTCAAATTAATGGTCGCGCTGGTGCCATTGTAAATTTCGAGGGCTTTGTTGTTGCCAGAACCTTCTACATATTCGGAAAGGATCAAATCGCTGGGTTGGGCGTATAAAGTGATGAAAGTGACGAGATTTACCAATCCTAACAAGACAAATTTACCTGCGGAGCAGGTGTAGAAACGATCCATGGGAAAAATATTTGCGCAAAGGTATTCAGATTTTTTTCCTAAAAAACTAGATTAAGCTGAATGTTCTTCCTACATTTGCACCTCGTTCATAAAAACTGTTGAACCATGCCAAAGATGAAAACACATTCCAGCGCCAAGAAGCGTTTCAAGGTGACTGGATCCGGCAAGGTAAAGCGTTTCCAAGCCAACACTTCGCACTTAATGCGCAACAAAAGCAAACGTGCGAAATTGGCTCACCGCGACTCTACTCTTGTTTGTGAAGCAGATGAAAAGCGTGTATTGCGCATGCTCTGCAAAGCTTAATGACGAATGGACTGCTCCGTTCTCTTTTTTAACGAGAATACAGGAGAAAGTATCACCCAGATGGTGATCCCTGTATTGTACTAAAAAAACAAATAATGCCACGTTCAGTGAACGCGGTGGCTTCAAGAGCCCGCCGCAAGAAAGTTTTAAAAGCCGCTCGCGGTTTCTTTGGTGCTCGCTCCAAAGTTTTGACTGTAGCCAAAAACGCCTTGGATAAGGCAATGGGTTACGCTTACGTCCACCGCAAAGCCAAAAAACGCGCTTTCCGCCGCTTATGGATTGCACGTATCAACGCAGGTGCTCGTCAATATGGCATTTCTTATTCACGCCTGATGCACCATCTCGCCGAGAGTGATGTACAGTTGAATCGGAAAGTATTGGCAGATTTGGCACTTAACCATGCCGACGCGTTCAAAGCAATCGTAGAGTCCGTACGTTAATATATACGACGACATCGACCCAAACGGGGCGGCCATATCACAAGATATTGCTGCCCCGTTTTGTTTTTATTAAAATTATTCCCACTTTTATACTTATTCCCGCTGAAGTTTACGTTTTTCAAAATAATGTCTTAAACAAGCTCTTAAACCCTCATTCACATGGCCAACATCGAAGCGATCCGCGACTTATTGCGTACCAATTCCGTCAGCAAATTTTTGAGCGTCAATGCCCGTAACCAATACGTTTTGGCTTTCCGCGATATGCTGAACGAGTTGGGTTTTTCTAACGAATTAAAAATGAGTTCGATTGGTAGCAGCGATTATTTTGGGGATGAGGTCGTGAATGCCGTGGTGAGTTTTGCCCGGCGGAACAAACTCGATTCAACGGGTTTGGTGGTGACACCCTTTTTGAGCGCTACCATGGTGGAACGCCACGAGACCTTGGCCGGGGTAAAAACATTGGAAGGTGCCATCGCCAATGGCCAATATGCTCAATTCAACCTGCAAAACATGGCTGACCGCAACAACATCATCTTGCGGAGCCTACTTGAAACGCTGGGCATTACAGGCACTACGACCCAGGATGCACTGCGCAATTTTGCCCTGCGCAAAGGACTGTCTTCGGATGGTTACCAACTGACGGAAAGTCTGGCCAAAGCCCTGCTTACTGATTTGTACCAATTGTATGGCGATAGCTTATCCAGACTATCCATCAACCCGGGGACAACGAATCCCCCCTGGACAGGCACAGGCAATACCGGAAATACCAACACAGGGAATACAAACACGGGGAATACTGGAAACACCAATACCGGAAACACCGGCGGAACTGGTTTCCCTCCACTTACCAATCCCGCCATTGGCAATAATTTACAAATTGACGACCGTGGTGGAACGATTGTCATTTCAGATGGCTCCCGCCAAATTCAATTCCGCAAACACCAGCCACTGGGGGTTTCCACCCCTGGTTTCAACAGCCTGGTGACTTTTGTGGAGCAAAATAAAGAGCGCCTGGTTGAGCTGGATTTGACCTACTCTGCATTGCAAGTGATGGAATCCATTGCCAAAAATGAAGGCCGTATGGACGCCATCAACTCCTACGATCGAGGTATTCTGAGCATTGGCACTTATCAATGGACTTTGGGCCGGGATGACAAAGCTGGCGAGTTGCCCGCCTTGTTGAAAAAATTCCGCGACCAGTTTCCCGATTCATTCCGTCGCCATTTTGCTCCAATTGGAATAGATGTAAGTCAGGATACCAATACCACTTATGGTTTTTTGACCTTGAACAATTACCCGGTCAATTCAATCCAAGCCAAGGAGCAGTTTCGGGATCCCGCCTGGGGTTTTCGTTTTTGGAGAGCGCTCCAGGAGCCAGATTTTCAGGCGGTACAAGTTGAACATGCGCTGGATCGCCTCAAAAACTTCTATTGGAAGCCCAGTTATGCGGTATTTGGCAGCTTGCTCAGCACGGTGATTACTTCAGCGTATGGGGTTGCACTGTTGCTGGACAACCACGTCAATCGCCCGGCCTGGATTAAACCTTGTGTAGAACTGGCCATGCAACAAACTGGATTGAGTAATCCCAGCACCTTTAGCGATCAGAATGAACGCGCCCTGATTCAGGCTTATCTGAATGTACGGCATACTTATACGGATGGTAGCATTACGCCGATGAGTAAGTCACTCATCCGGGCTCAGGCCATTTATGCGGATGTTACGGCGGGTAAATTGTCGGAGGCCAGGGGGACTTTCCAGTTGTCCAACAAGGCAGTGATGGCTTACGATACCAGCCGAGGTACAGATAAAAGTGCGTTTCCACCAGTGTTTTATGAGCCTGGGAACTTTCCAGATATGGAGAATGAAAGGGAGTAAAGGGTTTTTCATTTTTCACCACCTAAGAAACCTAAGACACTAAAGGGGCACCTCAGTAATTAACTACTTCTAAGGTGCCCCTTTAGTGTCTTAGGTTTCTTAGGTGGTGAAAAAAATCCCTGCGAAGCAGGACTTACAGCCCTGTCACCGCCTTACCCACATCAATAATCCCGTACCCAAACTCGGCATTCCGGCTGCTCGGCCAGGAGGAATTCGCTTTCATCCGCGCATATACCTGCGCACGCGTTTGGGCTGGGTTGGTTGCCCAAATTAGCGCCGCGATGCCTGCGGTAGTCGCCGTAGCCGCCGAGGAACCACCCACATTGGCGGGTACATTGCCCGAAGGCGCCAGGGTGAGCGCAGTACGGTTATCATCTATTCTACGCTGCATTACCGCTACAAATTCTACATCGCTGCCGCTGTGGCAAGTGTTGCAGCGGATTAGTGGAAGCCCACCATCCTTTACGCCCGTAACGGCAATACATTCGGCCATCCAAGCTGGGAAAATTACGCCATACCAACTGGTATAGCTGGTGGAAGTGCCTGCCGCAGCGAGTATCATTTTGCCTTTTCCATAGGCATAACGTACGCCATCTTCAACCTGCCCGCTGGAAAAAACATCTCCAATCGACATGCTGATGATTTTTACACTAGTATTGTTGCCTGCAATCACGAGGCCATCGGCTACTCCCTTTTTTTCGCTAGAGCCGTTGATAATCACGTCGCTGGTGACCCGGATGCCGAGCAGGTTACAGTTGTAAGCCACTCCCGCTGGAGTGCCATCGTAACCGCGTGGCGCGGCAATCAAGCCAGACATTTGGGTGCCGTGCCCGCACTGGTCGTTGGGGCCATCCGGGGTGCCACAAAACCAGCAACTCACGTAGGTGCCGATGCGGGTAAGGGTACGCCCCGTGGACAATCCGGAATTGAACTGGCTACCCATTTTGGGTTGACTGGTAGGATTGGGAGTGCCGGTGTCCAAAAGTGCAACTGTAATGCCTCTACCGGAATTGTTGCCCCAAGCAGTGCTTACGCGCGGCACGCCGTGGTGCCAGGATTGTTTTGCACCTGGAGTAATGTTGCTGAAATCTGCGGCGGGAATACTGGGGTTACCCGTCACACTACAACCCGAATCGCTGCGCAAACGCTCTTCAACGTAACTGTAGCCCATGGGTTCGATGTAGCGCACCTGGGGCAAATTCCGTAATTTTTCGATGATGCCCAAGCTGGTAATTTTGATGTCGATCACGGGTAAAACCGCTTCGTCCCCAAAAGGCATCAGGTCTCGGGCCGTGATGGTTTTGGCCGGGTTTTGCCGATTGGTTTCTTCAACGATGTAATTGATCAGTTCTTCCCGGACTTGTTTCCATTCCTTGCGTTGGATGTCGATTTGGTGCAGGCGTTCATTGACGTTTTTTTCATTGGTAGGTTGGTAGCCGATACACATGATGGAATCGCTCAGCAAATTGGCGCTCCAAACGGTGTGGACGTCCACCATGCTCCATTCAAACTTTTGGTGCTCATTGAGCAGGCGCATGGCTTGTTGATTGATCTCGGCGCGGGTTTTGGCTTTTGTACCCGTGTAGTCCTGGCTAGGGCTGGTGTCCAAATTCAGGTTGTTTTCTTTGCCGCAAGAAAAAGCTAAAGCCAGTAAAACCGTAAATAAGGTAAATCTACGCATCATTTGTGCAGAGGTGTTTTAGAGTGAGCCGTGTCAGCAGCTACAAGGATGAGAGAATAATATTTTGGTCAGGGTATAAAAATAGCGAATATTCGCAAATCTACTGTGGAAAAGGAAAAATTTATATTGACTACCTTTGCCTTGTTCAATAACCTAAAACAACATGGAGTTAAGCAAAGGGATCTTCTTTTTTTTCAGTGCATTGGGCGCATTTAATGGCTTGTTGTTGAGCAGCTATTTTTTCTTTTTTGCCAAAAAAAGAGCCGTAGCTCATTATTTTCTGGGAGCATTGCTTTTGGCATTGAGTTTAAGGGTTGGCAAGTCCGTTTTGTTTTATTTCGACCATGATTTGCCCAAAATCTATTTGCAAATTGGACTATCGGCCTGTTTCTTCATTGGGCCTACGCTTTATTTTTTCCTAAAATCGGGGTTAAATTCGGTTAAATCTTTACCTCGTAATTGGGGCATCCATCTGCTGGTTCTTTTTTTGCTCATCACCTTAGGAGGCATCATTTTGCCATATCAACAATACCCCTGGGTATGGAACCGGGTTTATGTGCCGATCATCTATACGGAGTGGGCAATTTATGTAGTTGCGGCTGGCATTTTAATGAAAGATGTGCTGAAGAAAGTACTTATCCCGCGTTCAGAGGCCAAGGCTTATGATCTTTGGATGGCTTCAATTTACCTCATCAATGTTTTGATTTTTGCGGCGTTTCTTTGGGCCTTTTGGGGTGGACTACCGTACATCAGTGCAGCAATTACGTTCTCTTTTGCGTTGTACGTCAGCATTTTTATACTATTGAACAGAACAAAGAATGATGATTTGTTCCCAAGTGCGTCCCGCCACAACACTAAAAAGCTGAGCGATGAGGAGGCCAAAGTTTGGTTAAACAACCTGGAGCAACTCATGGGCGACAAGCAAATTTTCAGAAACCCCAATCTTAAACTGCAAGACCTTGCTCAAGAATTACGCCTCACAACCCACCAATTGTCTCAGTTTTTGAATGACAATTTGGGTAAAAATTTCACCCAATTCATCAATGAATACCGCATCAATGAAGCCTGTAAATTATTGGAAACGGATACACTACTCTCCGTTGAAGGCATTGGTGATGAGGTGGGCTTTAATTCAAAATCTACTTTTTTCACAACTTTTAAAAAGATCAAAGGTGTAACCCCTGCTAAATTTAGACAGCATTTGGTCAAACCATAATTATCTACTCCACATTTATAAATCCGAACTCCTGTAACACCTTATCCGGACAATTTTCAGCTACTCCTTTAGGACATTTGTGTATTGTGAATTTTTAAATTTTAAGAATGAAGAATACACTCGTACTATTGGCGCTATGCCTAACTTGCTACAGCTCTTTTGCCCAAACTGATCGGCAACAAATTGAAACCACCATTCAATTGTATTTCGATGGTTGGGCCACTGGCGATACAGCCAAGTTGAGCAAAGCCATGCACTACTCTTGTCATTTGAAAAATTATCGGGATGGGCGATTTATCCTTTTTACAAAATCAGATTATGTCAGCCGTTTTAGACCCAAAGAAAGGGATAAAAACCTCAGCACAAATATCGTCTACGTGGACATTACGGATAACCTGATTGCCGGGGCAAAGGTGGAAATCCATACGGCTACGGATAAATTCACTGACTATTTCAATTTGATGAAAACCACTGAAGGGTGGTTTATTGTGGATAAAATTTCAACTCGAACGCCGCATCGGATTAGAACCGCTATGCCAGAAAAAGAGCCCGTTTTAAAGGGGTTGAGCCGCCCCTGGAGCATGGCTTTTTTGTCAGAAGATGAGGTAATTATCTCCGAAAAAGAAGGTGATTTATTGAGGGTTAATTTAAGAACAAAGGTAAGAACCCCCATCAAAGGCTATCCAACTGACGTAGTAGGTAAGATGGGAGGGTTTGGCGATAATGCGGGCAAATTCGAGGTAGTGTTAGACCCTCAGTTCTCACAAAATAAATACATCTACCTGTCTTATTCAGCTGAAAACGAAGCAGGTAAAACCACAAAAGTCATCCGAGCAATTTTAGAAAATGACGCATTGACGAATCTCAAAACACTATTGCTCGCTACACCATACGCCAATGAATGTTGTCACTATGGTGGCGGGATGATTTTTGGGCCTGATGGCAAATTGTACATCAGCATTGGCGAGCGTTTGTTTACGGAAAAAGACGAACCAGCACTGCCCTTTGCTCAAAATGTGCAGGACAAAAGGGGGAAAATATACCGCATCAATTCCGATGGAAGTATTCCGAGTGACAACCCAAATTTTGGCGCAGGTGCCACACCCGGACTGTATGCCATGGGCATTCGGGCAACACAAGGCCTGGCCCACGACCCTATCTCACACAAAATTTGGTTTAGCGAACATGGCACCCAGCAAGGTGATGAAATCAATGTGTTGAAAGCAGGCGCGAACTATGGCTGGCCCATTAAAACCAGCGGAAAATACCGTTTTGAAGGCTATACTCCTCCCAAATTGAAAGACAGTACCTATACCGCCCCCGTTTGGTTTTGGCAACAAACGGTAGCACCCACAGGTTTGACCTTTTATACGGGTGATGAGTTTCCCACCTGGAAAGGCAATCTATTTGTTACAGGTTTATCCAAAGGCAGTCTTTGGCGCGTAACGCTTGAAAATGAAACGGTTAAAAATGTGGAAGAACTGTTTTTGGATAGCCGGGTTCGTGCCCGAAAAGTGCTACAAAGTCCAATGGGGAAATTGTACATTTTGACGGATGAAATGAATGGGCAGTTGATCAGGATTGTGAATAGGAATTAGAGTTTGGCCAAGGGTGTTTTCAATTATATGGTGAATACAGCTTACTTTTGTATGTTCACCTTGTTGAAAACACCCATTTGCCTATACCATGCCCAACTACAAATTCATCGCAGCTGCTTTTTTCTTGCTGCTTTTGATCACCTACTGGTGGTGGCTTTTTTTCAAAAAAAAACGCCCCAAACCTAACCCATTTCCAGCAGCGTGGAGGTACATTTTAAGCGAAAAAGTCGATTTTTACAGTCAACTTTCCACCGCAGAAAAGGTCCGTTTTGAGGAGAGCGCACTAGCGTTTTTGGACAAAATCAGCATCACTGGCATCGACACTGACGTGAATGATACCGACAAGCTGCTGGTAGCGACGAGCGCAGTGATCCCACTTTTCGGGTTTCCGGGATGGCATTACCGCAACCTGCACGAGGTGCTCTTGTACGATGCGCCATTCAACCATGACTACGAGACTGAGCAGGGCAAAGCGCGCAATATCCTGGGCATGGTCGGCAGCGGTAGCATGAACCGGATGATGATTTTGTCCAAACCTGCTCTACACGAAGGTTTTGATCAGCAGCGTTCCTACCACAATGTGGGCATCCATGAGTTTGTTCACCTGCTCGATAAAGCCGATGGCGCTACGGATGGCCTCCCGGAAGTACTACTCCAACAACCCTTCTTGGTTCCCTGGGTGAAACTGATGCACCGGGAAATTGAAGCCATCAAAGCGGGAAAGTCTACTATCAATGTGTATGGCAGTACCAACGAGGCCGAGTTTTTCAGCGTGGTGAGCGAATACTTTTTCCAACAGCCTGAACGGCTGAAAAAAAACCACCCGGAGTTGTTTGATCTGTTGGAGAGGATTTTCAGGCAGGATTTGGCTTAGGTAATCCTACCAATCCGAAAACGCCGCATTAAAAATATCCTCCATCAACTGGTTGCTAATCGTCCGAATAGCCGTTTCCTGCACCGTAGAAAAATCCTGATCGGATGCATAGTTGTAGAAAAATGAAAAATTGCGCTTAAAGACCTCTTTTTGAGTGCGGTTGTTGAAGTATTCGATGGCCAGCGTGATGGTCAAACGGTTGATGGCGGTGGTCTCCCCTACCCTGGGGGCTTCGGAAGTGATGCGAAAATCGACTAGCGTGCCCCGCAATTCAATGTCCGGGTCTTCGTCGGTGTATTTGAGGGTAGACTGCAAACGCACCTTATCCTTGAGCGCTTCTGTCAACTGAATGGGCAAGTTGGGCAGGGAGTTGTCTGCATTGTTGAGAAACTGCGGGACGTAGTAGGTTTTTAACTCACCCGTATCCGCCGGGTTCATCTTGATGCTGCACGCGCTGAACAGGTACAGACAAGTTATACTCAACACTTTTATGCTCAACTGTACAAATGACACGGATGGCTTTACTTTCATAGATCGTACTGTTTGATCTTGCGGTACAAGGTTCGCTCCGAAATGCCGAGTTCTTTAGCGGCTTCTTTCCTTCTGCCCTTGTATTTGCGCAGGGCCTTCTGGATGAGGTTTTTTTCGTGGTCTTCGATGCGATAGTTGTCATCCAGGATTTCCACGCTGCCAAAGGCACCTTGGGTCGCCCCTTTGTGCTCGGGTAAGTGCTGGGGGATGATGACTTGGGGATTCAGGTCGTCTTCGTAATCCTCTTCCAAATCATCCAGGCCATTGTGCAAGGGAATCGGCTCTTTGGGCGCGGTATAATTGAAGCGGGGCTCGGGCGAAGGAATGATGCTGCGGGGAGGATCCAAGGAGCGGAAAGGCCGCAGGTCGGGCACCCGCAGGTCGTTGCTTTTGATGAGTTCAAAGACCAGTGATTTCAAATCGTTCAAGTCCTGCTTCATTTCGAAGAGGAACTTGTACAAAATATCCCGTTCCTGCAAGTTACTAGGTGCTTCGCCGCCATTGCCCACCAAAACGGGCAAATTGCGCGTAGCAATCCGCGGTTCAATCTCCAGCAGCGCTTCAGCAGTAATGACTCTTTCTTCAGACAAGACCGAAACCCGTTCGGCCACGTTTTTCAACTCGCGTACGTTGCCCGGCCAGGTGTAATTTTTGATCAACAACTGAGCCCGCTCATCCAGTTGGATCGTTGCAGAACGGTGGCGTTCGGCAAAGTCGGCGGCAAATTTGCGGAAAAGCAAATACACGTCATCGGCGCGATCTCGCAAGGCAGGTACCACAATAGACACGGTGTTCAGACGGAAATAAAGGTCTTCGCGGAACTTGCCCTTTTTGACGTTTTCCTCCAAATCTACATTGGTGGCAGCAATGATGCGGACGTCGGTGCGCAAGACCTTATTGGAGCCCACCCGGGTAAATTCGCCATTTTCCAGGATGCGGAGCAGAAAAGTTTGAGTTTGCAGGGGCATTTCGCCGATCTCATCCAAAAAAATGGTCCCACCGTCGTAGGTTTCAAAGTACCCTTTGCGATCTGCCATAGCTCCGGTGAAGGAGTTTTTTTCGTGGCCAAACAACTCTGAGTTGATGGTGCCTTCGGGAATGGCGCCACAGTTGATCGCAATGAACTGATTGTGTTTGCGCGTGCTGAGTGAATGGATGATTTTTGAAAACACCTCTTTTCCCACGCCACTCTCGCCGGTGATGAGCACCGTCAGGTCGGAGTTGGCTACCCGCACAGCATTGCTGAGCGCCCGATCTAGCAGGGGCGAATGGCCAATGATGCCAAAGCGCTGTTTTACGGAAAGAAGGTTGTCCATGCTTTAAGTTGAAATGTTGAAATGTTGAAAAGTTGAAAAGTTGAGCCCCCGGCACTTCGGCTACGCTCAGTGACCGGGGGCTCAACTTTTCAACTCTTCAACATTTCAACTATAAAACGGCTTCCCCAATCAAAGTTGCGCTACTGGCAGCTTTAACGAGGACATTAATGTATTGACCTGGCTTGTAGCCAGCCACTTTTGGGAAAACAATCATTTTGTTCTGAGTGTTGCGTCCGCAGAAATCCTGGTCGGATTTGCGGGAGTCACCCTCAATTAATACTTCAAATACTTTGCCGATGTCGCGTTGGTTGTGGCCGTAGCTTACCTTGGATTGTAGATTAATGATCTCTTGCAGGCGGCGTTTTTTCACTTCCAGCGAGATGTCATCGGGGTATTTCCGTGCCGCCAGGGTGCCGGGGCGTTCGGAGTAAAAGAACATGTACGACATGCTGTAATCGGCAAATTCGATCATGCTCAAGGTGTCCTGATGCTCCTCTTCCGTTTCGCTGCAAAAACCAGCGATGATGTCGGAAGAAATGGCACAATCGGGAATGATCTGACGAACGGCCTCAATGCGCTCCATGTACCACTCGCGGTCGTAGGTGCGATTCATTCGTTCCAGCACGTTGCTGTTGCCCGACTGTACGGGCAAGTGGATGTACTTACAAATATTGGGGTACTTCGCGATGGTGTGGAGTACCTCATTGGTGATGTCCTTGGGGTGTGAAGTGGAAAAACGCACCCGGAGATCGGGGGCTACCAGGGCCACCATTTCCAACAAGTGGGCAAAATTGACCAGGTTTTCCGTTTCTGGATTGGTCCATTTGTAAGAATCGACATTTTGCCCCAGGAGGGTCACTTCTTTGTATCCCCGCTCATACAGTTCTTGTGCTTCGGCCAAAATACTGAAAGCATCCCTGCTCCGTTCGCGGCCACGGGTAAAGGGCACCACGCAAAAAGAGCACATGTTGTCGCAGCCCCGCATGATGGAAATAAAGGCACTCACGCCATTGGAATCCAAGCGCAGCGGACTGATATCCGCATAAGTTTCTTCCCGGGAAAGGAAAACGTTGATGCCCTTGTCGCCGTCTTCAGCGGTAGCGACCAATTTGGGCAGATCACGGTAGGCATCGGGGCCAACTACGAGGTCGACCAGGCGTTCTTCTTCCAGAAATTTGGATTTCAAACGTTCCGCCATACAGCCCAGTACACCCACCAGGGTGCCCGGTCTTTGTTTTTTCATGGCATCAAACACCCGCAGGCGTTTGCGCACGGTTTCTTCAGCCTTCTCACGGATGGAGCAGGTATTGACCAGGATCAAATCCGCCAGTTCCAAATCCCGGGTAGGTTTGAAGCCCACTTCGGCCAGGATGGATGCCACAATTTCACTATCGCTAAAGTTCATCTGGCAACCGTAACTTTCGATGTAAAAGTGTTTGCCGGAAGGATCTTCAACTTGCTGCGGATAATTTTTGAAAAAGACCTCCCCTTGCTGCTCCTCTTTCATCTGCTGGTGCGGCACATCTAGCAAGGTTGGATTGTCGTTGTACAAATGCATGATCGTAGATTATTACCGTTCACCTGAACAATGAAATAGCTACCCAGGTTTCGTGGGACACAAAAGTAAAGGATATTTTGGTTTGATGTGCCAATTTGGCAGAAAAAAGAAAAGAAAGAATAAAACCCGAAATGGGGTAAAAAAAGTTGCCAGTGAACTGTAACCATTCATCCCAAACACCATTACAACAATGAACAAACAACAAAAAACACTTTATTCACAGCATTTTTCCAAAAAAACTTTTTTCGCGCAACTATTTGACCAAAATTCGCATCATTCAAATATCAACAAAACGGATTCGTCCGTTTGCATATTACTGAAACAATATTCACACACCCGACTAACTGAAAGTTTATTAATGAAACGCTCTCTAGGCTTATGGATCATGTTGTTGGCCGTCAACATCGTCTTTGCCCAAAACCCGGCAAAAGTAACCATTAAAGGCAGTGTGGTGGATACCGCCAATATGCCTGCCCCCTACCCGACAGTAATGTTGCTCAACCCTACCGATTCCAGTCTGATCAATTTTACCCGTGCGGACGAAAAAGGAGGATTTGAATTCAAAAACGTGCGCAACGTTCCCTATTTGCTGAAAATATCGCTGATCAGCTACCAGCCGCAGCAAATGTTGCTTCCCGCAAATGAAAAAGAAATAAACGACCTGGGCAATGTACCCATCAAACCCATCTCCCTGGAGTTGATGGAGGTGGTGATCAGAACCGCCAAATCCACCCTGAGTATCCATGGTGATACGATCGAATACGACGCTTCTACCTTTAAAGTGCCTCCTGGCTCAACGGTGGAAGACTTGCTGCGGCGTTTGCCAGGTATTGAGGTGGATGCTGATGGCAACATCAAATCGCAGGGTAGAGACGTAAACAAGGTCTACATCGACGGCAAAACCTTCTTTGGCGACGATCCCAAAGCTGCCACCAAAAACCTGGGCGCGGAGACCATCTCCAAAGTACAGGTGTTCAATGAAAAATCTGAACAAGCCAAACTTACCGGCGTAGACGATGGCCAAAAGAACAAGGTGATGAACCTGGAACTCAAGGCCGAATACAAAAAAGGTGCCTTTGGTAAAATCACTGGCGCACTGGGCGATCAAGACCGCTGGGCTGCCCGCGGCAACTACAACCGCTTCAATACCAAAGAACAGTTTTCACTCATTGGTTTTGGCAACAACATCAACCAAACCGGGGTCAACTGGGAGGATTACGGCGAATTTAAGGGCCAAAATGCTTACAACGATTTTGACAGCGGCGACTTCGGCTTCAACAGTGGTAGCGGTATGCGCTTTTTTTATTCTGAGGGCGGTGGGTTGACCAGCTATTTTGACGGCCGTGGTTTCACTAAAAACTTTGGCGGTGGGGCCAATTACAATTTCGACAACGGCAAAAAATCCAAGTTCAACGCCAGTTATACCTACAACCAAACCGACCTGAACCTGGACGAATATGCTTTCCGCCAGACCTTCTTATTGGATACCAGTTTTTTCAACAACGACACGCTCAGCCGAGGTGAATACCGCAACAACCACATCCTCAATGGACGTTTGGAACAAAACCTCGACTCGAATAATGTGCTCATCGTCAAAGCCAATGCCCGCCTGAGCAACCAGGATGCGGGGAGTTCACAAAGTCAATTCTTTTCCAATAATCTGGAAAAAGCCAACAACCGCCTTTCTACCGATAACGATTCCAATCGGGATACCTGGGCGCTCACCAGCTCCCTGATTTTCCGTCATCGTTTCAAGAAAAAAGGACGCTCTTTTGCCTTTAGTGCGGCTTTTAACCAGAACCAAAACGATTTGGATGAACGTTTTACTACGATCAATCGCTTTTTTACTGCAAACACCTTTACCGATCAGATCCGCCAGCTCAACCGCGACAAGAATGGCAGCGACGAAGTCAAATCCAGCATCCTCTATACCGATGCCTTGAGCAAAAAATGGTTTTGGGAAACCTTTTACAACTTTAGTCAGTCCACGAGCCAAAACCAGCGCCGGGTAAGTGATCCCGAATTGAACGATCAGCTGATTGAAAACCTGAGCCTTTTTTCAGACAATAAACTCGTGTACAATCGCCTGGGTAGCGGGATTCGTTATTCACACGAGGGGGTAAACCTGTCCGTTGGCCTGGCCGCGCTGCAATACAATCTGCACGGAGAGTTTTCCAGGGATGAAGATCAGCCACTGGTTGCTCCAGCGGTAGATCGTACATTTACCCACGTTACGCCAAACTTTAGCGCGGATATTGAAATACTGAGCAACCTTAGCGTCAATACCAGTTATTCCTATTCGGTCGTTGCACCCAGGTTCAACGATTTGCGGCCAGTGACCACCTTCAACAACCCGGCGTACCGCTCGGAAGGTAACCCTGATTTGGATCCTGAACTGAGTCACAATCTTTCGGCAGGGATGTATTTCTGGGATCCATCCAGCCTCAGCAGCATGGGTTTGAGTATGGATTACGCCATCAAAGAAAGTCAAATCGTTTACAATCAGGTCATCCAAAGTGATGATGAGTTGGGCATCCTGAGCATCACCCGCCCCGAAAATGTGAGTGGTGGTAGAGAACTGTCCAGTTACCTGTGGATGAACCGCCCGATCATCAAAACCAAGTTGACGATGTCGGTAAATGGTAGCCTCAGATTCAGCAAAAACCCAGCTTTTGTCAACGGTGTCGAAAACGAAACCAAAAGCAATGGTGGGAATATTTCGATGACTTTGAGTGCAACACCAAATCCAAAATTGATTTTCTCGCTGACTGGCGATCTCAATTTGACCAACATCAGTTATTCGATTCAGGAATCGCAAAACCAAAAAATCCGCAATACCGGGATCGATGGCAACTTGAAATACCAGTTTGCCAAAAAAATGTTTCTGGAAACCAACCTGGATTACAACATTTTCCGCAACGACCGTTTTGATTTCAAACAGGACATTCCAATTTGGAATGCCTCGGTGCGCCGCATCATTGGCAAAGCCAATAAGATTGAGATGCGCCTGGCTGCTTTTGACTTGCTCAACAAACGCCTGACCATCAATCAAAACGGCTCCGCCAACTATGTTGAACGCCGCATCTCCAATACCCTGGCTCGTTATTTCATGCTCAGCTTGAGCTACAATGTGCGGGGCTACGAGAACAAGTTGAAGAAAAACAATTATTGGTAAACAAGCAATCAGCCATGAGCTGTCAGCAATCAGCTGTCGGCCATCAGCTATCAGCCCGATTAGTGGTTGGCTCCTGATGGCTGATAGCTCATAGCTGACAGCTAAAAATACACACATGAAAAAAATATTCTTTTTGATTCTCCTGTTTTGTCCGGCACTGGTTTTTTCCCAGCCCATGGAGGGTCGCATTCGTTATTTGGTGACCAGAAACTCGGCTAAAATGATGGCGAGCCTGGATTACATGAGCAAACAAAGCCGTGAAAGGATGTCCTACATGTGGGGCAACCGCTCGGAATGGAAAACGTACAACAACCTATATTTCACAGCGGATCAGACCAAATATGAAGATTCAGAAGAAAAAGCTGAGCCAGATGCAGAAGGCGGTTACTCCTGGCGCAAAGAACAGTTTTTTCTCAAGCGTGATTTTGCCAAAAGTACCATTTATGATGGCCGTACTTTAATGAGCAAGCCCTATATAGTTGAGGATACTATGGCAAACCAAAAGTGGCGCATTTTGAATGACCTCAAAGAAGTAGCAGGCCACATCTGTATGAATGCTATGATGGTGGACACGTTGCGCAAACAAAAAATTGTGGCCTGGTTTGCCCAGGATTTGCTGCACAGTGGCGGACCTGAAAGTTTTCACGGCTTACCTGGAATGATCCTGGAAGTTGACATCAATGATGGCGCCATGACTTTGACCGCAGATTTGATTGAAATGAAAAAGCTTGCGAATGAATTGGACGCTCCTGCCAAAGTGAAGGGCAAAAAAATCAAACAAGTGGATTATGACAAAATTGTAAAAGAGCAGATCAAACAACGGATAGCTGAAGAGCAACCCTGGTTTTGGAATGTTCCTTATATCTAAGCCTTGTTTTAAACCTTTCCAATATAGATCAGTAATCGAAGAAGCGCAGCCAGGTGGAATACCTGCTGCGCTTCATTTTTTATTCCATCCTATTGAAACAAAAGCTCTCTCGTATCAATAACTCAACCCATCTCCAAATCTGAACAAAGCATATTCTTTAGATTTGAGGTAACCCGGTACATCCGATTGGTTGTCCAACACCGCTTTGCGTGAAACAGGAGTAGAAAATGGCATTTTTCCACTTGGATTGAATTTCCCGCTCAACACGTCCAAAAGTGCATCGGTAGTAGTCCCAAAGGTGGCCAAGACTGTTTTTACATTCGGATTGTCGATTTCATCAATCACCCAGGGGCTGGTGTAATTGATCACCAGCACGGTAGGTTTGTGGTAAGTGGTTTCATTGACCCGGGCGATGTCGATTTTATTTTTGGACAGTTGCAACTCAATTGGGCCCTCTTTAGCTGAAAACAAACCGCCCATGGTGGGGGTCAGCCATAGCACTACAACATCCGCAGCCTCACGGGTGGACACAAATTCCAGATCCCACGGGTTTGTTTTGGGTAGGATGACGTTAGTGGGCGCGGCACCTCGGCCACTGTCGTAATAAGACTCTACATATACTTTGGTTTTTTTGGCCAGTGGCAACAGTTTGGCGTTGTTGCGCAACAAGACAATGGATTTGCGAAAGGCCAGATCAGCTTGTTTTTGAAACTCCGCGTTGCCCACCGTTTTTTCAGCTACAGCCACATCCACATAGGGGTTTTCAAACAGCCCCAAATCCATTTTTTCTTTCAACAAACGGGCAATGGATTCATTGATCCGCGCTTCGGAAACCATGCCTTTTTTGACCACTTCCAACAACTGGGCAGGGTCGCCAGAACCGGAGAACAGGTCAACGCTGCACTCGATGGCTTTTTGGTAACGCTCCAGAATGCTGAGCTTTTCCACACCCCAGGGCATCATTTCGATGGGGCCCGTATCGGAGTTGATGATGCCTTTAAAGCCCATTTTATCCCGCAAGAGGTCTTTGAGAATGGCTTTGTTGTAGGCAAAAGCCAGTTCTTCGTATTGCGTGCCGATGGGCTTGGCGTAATAGGGCATGATTGCCGAAGTGCCCGCATCAACGGCCGCCTGAAAGGGTTTCAGGTGGTAATCGAACATTTTGCCGGGGTAATGTTGGTCTTTGCCCCATTCAAAGTGAGGATCCTGGCCTTCTACTTGAGGGCCACCGCCGGGGAAATGTTTGGTAGTCAAAGCGACAGATTGTGCCCCCAGTTTATTGCCTTGAAAGCCCAGTACAATCTCCCGCATCATGCCAGCGGCCAGGTCGGCATTTTCGCCAAAAGTCCCTTCAATCCGTTGCCAGCGCGGCTCGGTTGCCAAATCGGCCATGTACATGTAGCCTTTGCGCAAGCCTACAGCAGCCCATTCTTTGGCGGCAATTTCGGCAAAGGTACGGGTCATTTTGAGGTCGTTCATGGCGGCCAAACCCAATTCGCCCGGCCACCGGGAAAAAACCGTGGTTCCTACACTCAGTCCGATGGAGGCATCAACGGTGATGTGGTTGCGGGGATTGGAAGCCACGATCGCGGGGATGCCCAGGCGACTGTCTTCACAAAGGGCTTGTAGGTTATTGGACCACTCTGCCATGGTTTTAGCCGAGGTATTGGCGCGCAGGATGAAGTGTCGCAGGTGTCGTTCTTTAACCCCTTTGGTGGTGCCTGAGGCGGTGAGCAAAGGGAAGGGCAAGGGTTTGCGGGAAAACATGTTGGTTTCCTGCTTCAGGTCTTCTTCATTGAAGCCACTAGTGATCTCTGCCCTTGGCGCATTTTGTTGAAAGGACAAATCACCAGCGAGGCGGGTGGTGCTGATGAGCATAAAGCCCACTTTTTCCTCGATGCTCATTTTGCTGATCAGGTCTTGAACGCGGGTTTCGACGGGGAGTCGCCAGTCTTCATAGGCATCCAGTTTGCCATTTTTGTTCAGGTCTTTGAATTCAAAGCCCGCTTTTTTGATGATTTTGGCTGAGCGGTAACCCAATTGGGCTTGGGTTGTTTTTTGGGCAAACCCAGGGGACGCAAACAAACATACCGATAAAGAGAGTACCAGTTGTGTGCTATTTTTTGAAGTAAAAAGGAGTGATAGTAAAATTTTCATACGCTACCGTTTTTGATCAAAGACGGTAGCGTTATCAGGCACCCTTACTTTTAACCCTTAAAAATCAAAAGTTTATTAGCGTAAGCACTTTCACACTTATTTCTTGAGCTTTTTCATCCGAATTGGGTTGTACCAAAGCCAAAAGCCACTAATGGCCAAAAACACCAAGCCAATTCCCGCCAGCGTGGTATAGGCCAGTTTGATTTGATCGCTGCCAAGCTTCAGTTCCAAGTCCAGAATCGAGCCATCGTGGATTTTTTCAATCCAATCTGAATTGCGGGCGTTCACTGCCAGAATCCGGCCAGTAGCACAGTCAATTTGTAGTTCGGTGAAATGGTGTACAAATACAACTTTAGCAACTCCCTTTTGAGGGCGTACGTCGATGCGGTCGATCTCAGGAGATTTTTTCAAAGTCAACGTAGCGTAATTGCTGGCCACCTTGCTGATGCTGTCCAGGCTGATCCAGGTTGGGGTTTCGAGATTGCTGCCCTTTTCGGTTTTGGGTAAAAGGCCTACTTGTTTTTTCCAGCCCAGCAACAAACCAGTGGTTCCAATCAGCGTCAAAAACAGGAACAAAGGAATGGCAAACCAGCGGTGCAGCTTGCGGTAAAGGCGGGTGGTTGAAGCAATGCGGGCTGTTTTTTGACTCATGAAGGTGGTGTGATTTGTGGGGGCTGAAGATAGGGAATTTTCTGGCGTACCAACAAACCGGAAAGTATCGAATAAAAAAGCGTGTACCATTTGGTCGTCAATCGAACAAAGGTACACGCTTTGGCAGTCAAATAAGACTTTAATGTGTGCGGGTTTAGCACTTGTTTAGCGGAAGGTAAGTTTCACCGGATTGAATTCTAGTTTCACAATGCGGGTATCATCATTGCAATTGTCATCCTCACTAATATCGGGGCCGCCCGTGTCGCCAACGATGTGGAAAAAGCGAACCAGGGTTCCTTCCGTGGGAGGTACTTGGCATATGGTATTGCCTCCAACGGAAACACCCTTGACCAACTGCGCAAAAGATCGATAGTCTCCAACAGGGATTCCAAAACTGGCAAATACATCACCCGCAACGGTCACACCAGAACCTAAAAATGAGGCAACCGCATTGGATATATCCGCACCAGGAGCAATAAATTGAAATCCACCAGGAGGGCTGATGAATTGGGTGCGCGAAGCCGTGGCCGAATTGATGGTAGCAATGGTCTTGCCATAAGGGGCATCGTAAACCTTTTTGCGCCACTTTTGCTCGGTGGTGGACCAATCGTGTACCGTTTCTTGCGCCCACAGGTAGATATCGGCATACAATGAGCGTCCAGCATCGCCAATGCTAAGCTTAACTTCACATTTGATGCGGGGCCCGTGCCCGTCGAATTCCCGGTCGCCACGCAATAAAGCTTTGGGGCAAAGCCATTCTTCAAAAGGCAGGATGTTGATGGTGGTAATATTTGAAGCAGGTTGCCGATGATCTGGCACATAAAACATCACTTTTTTGCTGGAATAGCCCCAGTTCAATAAGTTTTGATCGGTATGCTCTCCTTCCACCAGACACAGGGTATAATCCCGGCAGGGGTTTCCCTGCGGCAAGGCGTTTACCCAGCGGCTTACTTCCAAAAATTTCCCTGTAGCGGGTCTGGTGCGGTAAGCGTAAAATTGAAACTTCTTATCGCGATAACCCCAGCTCTGCAATTGCGCGTCGGTGTGCTCGTGCTCCCCAAGCAAAATAGAGGTATTGCACCCGGGCAGGGTCCAGCGGTTAACCGCAATAACGTTGTTGCCGCTAGGCCGGACGGCGTAGGCTTCAAACTGGAAGGTTTTGGTTTTGTACCCATTTTGAAGCAAAACTGCATCGCTGACGTGGTTTGCAGGGATACTTTCCCAGTCGCCATATACGGGGGAGACCCACCGATTGATTTTGACATTTTGGAGTAGGGCCCGGTTGATGGTCGTGCCGATGGGTTTTTGGGCGGACAGCGTGAGTATGGCTGCCGTGATAAATGACAGGGATAAAAAGATTTTCGTATTCATTTTAAATGGTTTCAATGGTGAAAAAGGTTTAATTACCAGAATAAGGCAAGGTTACCTTTGAGATAGTGTCACTGTAATGGGATTGAATTCAATGCGCCTTATCTGGGTATCACAACCACAGTCGTTGTCTCCACTAATGTCTCCACTTCCAGTATCTCCAATCACTTGAATACGCCTGACTAGACCACCCATGACCGGCATTTCTAATATTTCACCATCATTACAACCGCCCCATCCTTCACCTCCTGCATTGGTGCCACGTCGACTAGACGTAGATGATCTCGAAGAAGTGATTCCACTGATCCGCTGATTTGCGGGAGCGGACCAAATACGTTGTGTAAAAGTTTGTTCAACCGTTGAATAATCTCCTCCCGTTTCTTCCGCTTTGAAATAAATTACGGCATCAAGATGGGCAGCATCCGCACTCACTTGAATATTTACATTGCATTGAATTTGAGGACCTCCACCAAACTCTGCATCACCTCTGGTTTTTCGCGTTGGACAAAGGGTACCAATTGAAGCGGGGTTAACAATTTGACTTTGAGTAGGAGCAGGAAAAGGATACAGCGTACGCATTAATGCAATATCATTTGGCGACAAATTGGTATTCCAGGGCACTGAATAACTACCAATCGTAAGTGCATCATTAATGGGGTAATGCATAATTGAGGTTGGATCGTAACGGGTGAATTGAGTTTGGTCGCGGTCGAAGCGTTGGAAAATATTATGTTCAATTTTTGCCGCGTCCCAGGGTGGGCTTAGGTTCGAAAAAAACCTCATCACCGCATCTCTGTCCCAAGGAATGCCCGCATCAGGGTGTTGGTGTTCGTGAATGGCACCTAATGCATGACCAAACTCATGCAGGATTGTTCTTCTAAATTCCGTTTCAGTGGTCGTTTCGGTAAACCATCCATAATTCATGGAGGGGTTAGCAAATCTTGAGTCGGTTCCTATATGAGACCAAGAAGTTTCGTCTTGTACAAAAGAAATATGGATATCGGCAGGTTCTCGATCTACATATTCAAACCTTAAATTGGCATATTGTAGCCATTCATTGGCATATCGACGTACGCGCTCTCTAATAAATGGTGTTGAGCCATTCATCATAATACGGATGGTTTGTCCATTTTGCCACAAGTTCCTCCTCAAAGCAGCTAAACTGACCGCTCCATTAAAAGAGATAGGAAAACGGTCTATACACACTTTTGCCTGTGGAATAGGGCTAATACTTCCCACATTCATCGCCAACACATTAAACTTTGCCCCCGCTTTCATCGCTGTTCCATCATTGTTGAATATCGTCCAATACCCATTTTTGTAATTCCAGCGGTCGGTAGGGTGATCATACCAGCCATTGATGGGGCTATCGTTATACGGTCCGGAGGTTTGCCCGGCTGCCCCACCAGGGCTCCAGCCCCAATTCGGCGTTGCCCAGAGCATTACATTGGTATTTCCATTTAAAAAGGGCTGATCAAAATAGGTGATACCTCCAGCAAGGATATTGTTTGGAGTGACCGTATGCATAAAAGCCTTCGCTGTAGGAAAACCGGAAGCCACCCCATTGGTGATCACCATGACATTGAATCGTGCGCCGACTGGCATGGTGGACTTTGCAGAAATGGCCGGGTCTGGAGACAGGTATTTATTGTTGGAGATGTACCATTTGCCGTTGGCGTAGCTCACTATTGGAGAGTTGTCATTGTAGGTTCCTGACCAATTTTGGGTAACCATCAACAATACGTTGGGTTTATTGTTAGTGGCAGGATGATCAATCACCATTCCATTTGGAGCGAGCCCTGCCTTGCTGTTTTGCGTACAGGTGACGCTGAAATAATTGGCGTTCCCAGCAGGTGCAACCAGCACGTTAAAGGTGAGGTTAACGGGCATTGGAGCCTTGGTATTTTGGTTAAAAATGGCCCAGCGCCCGCCTGAATAATAGACCCCTGCATTTTGTTGATAATCTGCCCCGCTAGGATCTGCGCCATTGGTATTGTAGTTGGGCATGATGAAAACCAGGGCATTGGGGTTGCCATTCAATTGGGGATGGTCCAAGCGGGTGATGTGGCCTTGGACATTGCCTGGGTTGGTGACGTGGCGGAAGGCCACTTGCGCACCAATAGGGGTAACCAATCCCAAAATGATACAGACTAGACACAAATAAAAGAATTTCGTTTTCATTAGGTAAAAATTAAAACATGAAAAAATGAAGGGTTCCACTCCAAAATCCCTGCGGACTTTGGGCAATACAGGATCATTTACACACATTTTGGATGGAAAGTAATGAGAGTGGTGGCTAACCAAGAAGTGTACAACGGCATGAGGCATTTCAACTGAGGTTTAGTTTGTAAGACGATTCAAAAATCAATAAAATTCAACTAATAAGAAATCGCATGATGATGTGACATTGTTTCTTCAAAACCACGTCATGGCTTTTGATATACCAGATATTCGCTTGGTGGAGAAGTTGCCAAAAACCGGAATAAACCCGAAACACTGGTGATGTACTTTAACAGGGTAGGCATTCCAGCCATTGGAAAAAAATCCAGACGAACCATGGTTATAGTCCAAGTATCTCCAGCTGAAAACGCTGAAGAACGTCCTGAAATGAATACAATTTTACAGCTCAAAACATCATCTTTTGTGACTGAACCGGGTAGCGGAATAAATACCTCGTTTAAGGAACCATCGGCCCAACGTAAACTCCGATTAAGTGTCAACTCAAAGTCTTGGGCTTGTCCTCTCAGCTTGATTATTGCCTTTGCTACACTGATTTCCTGCAAGTCATCATTTCCGGTACGAATTGATAATCTAAGGCTAGGCTGGTTTGTAGGCCGACCAAATGGATATCGGCTACGCATAAAAGCAATATCATTGGGAGAGAGATTGTTATTCCATGGCGTCGAATAATTACCAATCGTAAGCGCATCATCAATTGGATAGTGCATGATGGAGGTTCGGTCATAGGCAGAAAACTGTGTTATGGTTCGGTCATACTCTCGAAACAAGTTTCTTTCAATCTTCTCCATATCCCAAAAGTGAGGGTGGCCGGAGTAATACCTGATCACTGCCTCTCTGTCCCAAGGTATACCCCCTTCAGGGTGTTGATGCTCGTGTATTGCGCCCAAAGCATGACCAAATTCATGCAGGACAACGCTTCTAAATTTATCTTCACTTAAATCATCGGTAAGCCATCCAAAATTCATGGATGGATTGTGCAACCTGGAGCTCGTTCCATTCCAGGACGAAGAGCCACCTGGTTCAAAAGAGATGTGAATATCGGCAGGTTCCTGATTTACATACTCAAATCGTAGGTTAACGTGAGGGAGCCATTCATTGGCGTATCGACGAACTCTTTCTCGTACAATTGGGGTTGAACCATTCATCATGATCCGAATGGTTTGTCCATTTTGCCATAGATTTCTCCCCAAAACAGCAATGTTGTTCGCCCCATTTATAGTAAGAGGGATTTGGTCATAACAGATTCTCGGTTGTATACCCGGATTTGTACTGACTGCCAGCACATTAAACTTCGCCCCGGCTTTCATCGCTGTTCCATCATTGTTGAATATCGTCCAATACCCATTTTTATAATTCCAGGCATCGGTAGGATGATCGTACCAGGCATTGATCGGACTATCGTTGTACGGCCCGGAGGTTTGCCCAGCCGCTCCACCAGGGCTCCAGCCCCAATTTGGCGTTGCCCAGAGCATTACATTGGTGTTTCTATTTAAAAAGGGCTGATCAAAATAGGTGATGCCTCCAGCAAGGATATTGTTTGGAGTGACCGTATGCATGAATGCTTTTGCTGTAGGGAAACCAGGAACCACCCCATTGCTGATCACCATGACATTAAAACGTGCTCCGACTGGCAAGGTAGACTTAGCCGAAATGGCCGGGTCAGGAGACAGGTATTTGTTGTTGGAGATGTACCATTTCCCGTTGGCGTAGCTCACTATTGGGGAGTTGTCATTGTAGGTTCCCGACCAATTCTGAGTGACCATCAACAATAGATTGGGTTTGTTGTTGGTGGCGGGGTGATCAATGACCATTCCATTTGGAGCGAGCCCTGCCTTGCTGTTCTGCGTACAGGTGACGCTGAAATAATTGGAATTCCCTGCAGGCGCAACCAGCACGTTAAAGGTGAGGTTGACAGGCATTGGAGCCTTGGTGTTTTGGTTAAAAATGGCCCAGCGCCAGCCTGAATAGTAGATACCCGCATTTTGTGCATAATCCGCCCCAGTAGGGTCTGCGCCATTGGTGTTGTAGTTGGGCATGATGAAAACCAGGGCATTGGGGTTGCCATTCAACTGAGGATGGTCCAAGCGGGTGATGTGGCCTTGGGTATTACCTGAACTGGTGACGTGTCGGAAGGCCACTTGCGCATTAATAGGGGTAATCAGTCCCAAAACAATATAGACTAGGCACAGAAACAAGAGCTTCGTTTTCATTGTGAAGAAGTTAATCTTTGAAAAAATGAATTTTATTACCTTTGAGTCAGGGTCAGCGTGATTGGATTGAATTCAATGCGCCTTATCTGGGTATCACAGCCACAATCGTTATCATTGCTAATATCACTACCTCCGGTATCTCCGATTACTTGTAGCGATCTTAGTAAACCACCTGTAAGACGCATGTTCACAATTTCTCCATCATTACAACCAAAGATTTCGGGGCCTGCCATAGGCCCACGTTGGGAAGCACTGGAGCTTCGGGCGGAGTTAATGTTTGTGATGCGCTGATTTGCAGGTGCTGTCCAAATTCGTTGTGTAAAAGTTTGTTCCACTGTTGAGTTATCCCCAACTTCTTCTTCGACTTTATAATAAATAATCGCCTCCAGATGAGCATTATCCGCACTAACCCTCAAGCTCACATTACACTGAATCCGTGGTCCACCAAAATTACCACCGCCTAGTTCTGCATCCCCCCTAACCAGACGAGTAGGGCAAAGGATGCCAATGGGATTGGGGGTAATGGTTCGAGTTTGTGCCCCTGATTGCCCGCTAGTTCTCGTCCACACACTTCCTCCATAACCACTTCCGGCGTCTGTCCGTACAAAGCGGGTATCACTTTCGACCCGCAGGGTCATGGTGCCATTGCCAAGCAAAGTGCCTTTGGGCACATCCACCCAAGTACCCGTGATGGTATTTCCGGAACGCCTGCCGACATAGAGATTTGAAAAACCGGGGCGGGTTCCATTGTTCCTGGCTTCGCTAAAGAAAAGGAAATTAGCGCCATCTTCACGAACGTAAGTTGCAGCGCCATCATTACAATCCCAAACGCCCGTGAGGGCGCCACTACCCGGCTGCATAGGCCTACTGGCAGGAAGGCTAGTTGGCAACGTTGCTCTAACCAACTGGTTGCAACCAATCGTACCACCGGTTCGATTTAAAGTGCCATTGGGGGCAATGTTGTACACACAAGTCCCCCTATTGAGGAGAGTCCCTTTGGGCACATCCCAGAGATTGCCCGTCAGGGTATTGCCACTAATGGTGCCTCTAAAAATATGAGCAAAACTGCCATCAGGGTGTTCGCCAAACCAGTACACCTGATTGCCAATTTGCCGAATATAGGCTTGTCCACAAGATCCGTTGTCGGCACGGTAAAAACCAGTGAGATTGATTGCAGCGTTGTTGGTTCCTCCACTTTTAGCTACCCAAAATCGTGCACCACCAATTGGATCCAGACTCCGCAGTACACTCGTACGTTGGTTCCAAAAAAAGTCCGCACCAGCTTGAGCCTCGCTAGCAATGTCTAGATCGCAACTCCAGGTACCTCGAACCGTTAAATTTTCATTTGCCCTGAATATTGTGCCATTGTCATTGTAGGTAGTGCATCGCACCCGAAGACTGTGGCCGTATTCTAAAATTTCCATTTTCCCGTAGCGCCCCTGGTTGGTGCGGTAAAAAACCAGGGTTCCTGTTGGGATGCGATTCGCGCTAGAGTTGCTTCCATCAATTGCAGTGGTAGTCAAACATGCATCGCTGGACTGAATGACAGTTCTCGTAACCGCATTATAAGTCGTGTTTAATTCATTGCAGGCCTGCACTTTTATGGTATACATCCCTGTAACCATCATTAAAATAAAAATGAGTTTCGTTTTCATTGTGTAAAAGTTAAAATATGAAAAAAATGAAGGATTTACACTCCAAAATCCCTGCGGACTTTGGGCAATACAGGATCATTTACACACATGTTGGATGGGATGTGATCAGAATGGTGGCTAACCAAGAAAGGTACAACGGCATGAGGCATTTCAACTGAGGTTTAGTTCGTAAGACGATTCAAAAATCTATAAAATTCACCTACCATGAAATCGCATGATGATGTGACCCGCCCTACCCTATTGCTTCAAAAAAGCCTTAGCTATCGCCTCCGCCACGGAATGCACGTGCAGCTTCTCGTAAATGCGTTTGATGTAGGTGCGCACCGTATCGATGCTGATTTCCAGTTCGGCAGCCACCATTTTGTAGCTGTTGCCTCTAGCCAGACTTTGGAGCACCTCCTGTTCGCGGGCGGTGAGTTTGTCCAGCTCCAGATTGACTGCGGGCGTTTTGGGAAAGAGTTGCAGCACCTTGCGGGCGATGGCCGGGGTCATCGGGGCGCCACCATTGTAGACCTCTTCGATGGCTTCCAAAATCCGAGCGGGTGGTGTTTTTTTTAATAGATATCCATTGGCACCAGCACAAATGGCTTTAAAAATTTTATCATCGTCATCAAATACAGTGAGCATCAGCACTTCGGTGGTGGGAGATATTTTTTGGACGAGGTGTGCCCCTTCAATACCCGAACGGCCGGGCAGATCAATGTCCATGAGGATGACGTCGGGTTGTGCTTGAGTCAGGTCTGTTTCGATGTGCAAACAATCGGCATAGGTCGCAATCAAATGATAATTGTCTACTCCTTTGATCAGAACTTCAAGGGCTTCGCGAAGCGCGTTATTGTCCTCATATATGGTCACTTTTATAGGCATAGTTTTTAGGTTCTAAGTTCATTGTTTTTATTTACAATGTATATCCCATGATTATGTGATGGGAAAGGAAAGGTATATCTGTGTCCCCTGCCCAGGCGTGCTCTCTAATGTCCAATTTCCATGCAGTCGATGTGTCCGTTCTTGCATATTTTGCAGTCCATTGCCGCGCCGGATGAGTTCAGGGTTGAACCCTTGGCCATTGTCTTGGATCTTCATTTGGATGTCCTTTCCCACCTTGGTGATGGATACCCATACTTCAGTAGCTTGGGCATATTTTGCCGCATTGTTGATCGCCTCTTTGAAAAACAGGTAAAAATCTTTGCGCTGTTCAATAACCAGTCGTAAGGTAGGAAGTACGTCATCCGTATGAAAATGCAGCAGAATCTCTTTTGCCTCAAGGGTTTCCACCGCAAATTCCCGCATCTTTAGCAAGACTGCATCCATTTCATCGTTCAGCGGATTTATGCTCCAAACGATGTCACTCATCGTGTCCATCACTTGGCGAGTGCGTTCAGTAATCACCCCGATGGACTGATGATTGTCCCCTGTTGCCGTTTTCCTTTGTAATGCTTCACTCAAAATGGCGATGCTGCTGAGGGTAGAGCCAATTTCATCGTGTAAATCACTGGAAATGTTTTCGCGGATGCGTTCGTAGGTTCTTCTACTTTTTTCAATTTGGCTCATTCTAATTCCAAAGGCCGCTGAAAAGAATAGCACCTCCACAATAGCTCCAATTTGGAACAGTAATAGTGGAACCCCAAACATAGTTCTCCGCATGTCATACGGCACAAGTATTGTAAACCCCGAGGTCATAGTCAGAAAGATCGTACCAATTACTACCAGTCGATAAGGTAATCCCGGTTTTTTGAGCAATACTGTAATCGCATAGATTTGGAATATTGCTCCAACAAGTTGACTGTTCGCAAAAAATGGCTTACTGTAGTTCCTTTCAAAGAAAAATACATCAAGCAGGATACCAATTGTAATTTCAATGATGCTTATCCACATGTAGAAGGTAAACAAGCGAAAATGAGTGGGGTATCTATCTCCAAATTGAAAAAAATCAAGCACGAATTTGATGTAAGTTGCAGTAACAAACCCAATCCAGGGCATCTCCGTAGCAATCAATACCCATTGAAAATGTCCAAACAAAATGGGTTCATTTGAAAGGGCTTCAAGATGCCGAAGAAAAAACAAAGTTAAAGCGGTTAGATACAATGCGTACCACAAATAACTAGTGTTCCACCCAAATAAGCTTTGAAACGCAAAAAAACAAGCAATGAAAAAAATCAAACTGCAAGTAATGGATAAAAATATTCTTTCCTTGTCCAATTGTCGATCGAGTTCTACATGATACTCAAAAAAAGGATTTTCATCAAATAATCGAAGGTTCTTTGTTTTAAAATAATGTACTCGCTCATAAAGAAAAAGGTAACAAATTAAGGTATCACCTGGAGCGATGTCCAGTCGTATACTGTTAAGATAGGAGGCGGAACAAGATTTCTGACGATCTCGGCCTAGGCCCCCTTCACAGGAGTCGATAGAACCTTGAAAAAGTTGATACAATCGAAAATACTCAATCCCGGGTTGGTCTAAAACGAGCCATTTAGACCTCGGTTCCTCACTGGGATTGTAAAAAGCAAAGCGCATCCAACAACTTATTGAGGTATAATCAGTACTACGTAAATCCTTTAAGGGCACAAAGCGCCTACTCCGCTGCGCCTCATCAAGCGTTGTTCTAACCGGTAAAAAAGCACCCTGTATGAATGGCGTCAAGGTGTCACAACGATCATCTCCTATATCGACGTAAGGTATTCCAAGGTGCAATTGCCCGGAAAAATTGTTTTTTTGCCCAAATGCTGATTGAACAGGCAAAAAATAAAACATGCACAAAAAACAGAGCAATTGAGTTTTCATTTTTACCAGGGTAAACACATGAATCAAACAATGGGAAAGGACAACAATACCGTAGTCCCTTCTCCCACACCCGACCGAACAAAACACTGCCCACCCAAATGTTGTGCCCGTACCTGCATGTTTTTCAGGCCATTTCCTTTTTTAACTTTCAGAGGGTCGAAGCCGATGCCATCGTCGGTGATGGTCAGGCTGAGTTGAGTTTCTTTTTGGGTCAGTTCTACCCATACATTTTTCGCCTGAGCATATTTGGCGGCATTGTTGATGCTTTCTTTGAAGAAGAGGTAGAAGTCTTTGCGTTGCTCCGCAGCCAAGCGGGTAGTGTAAAGTGATTCATTTATTTCAAAATGCACCAAAACATCTTGGGCTTCTAAAATATCAATGGCAAATTCCTTCATGCGTTGCCCCATGGATTCAGCGGTCATTTGCGCGGTATGCATAGACCAGACAATGTCACCAATGTTGTCTACAGCTTCTCTCGCTTTTTTGCCAATCGCATCCAATTGGGTCATTTCACCTTGATTGCGTTGTCTGGCCGCTTCGGTCAAAATACTGATGCTGCTCAAGGTACTGCCAATGTCGTCGTGTAGTTCACGCGCAATGCGCCTGCGAAGCTGATCCTGGTTACGGCGCTGCTGCTCTCGCCACCAAAATGCCCATGCAATAAGGCCAGACAGAACAAAAATCAGCAGCACATAAACCCAAAGCTGCTGATACAAGGGCTTGGCAACCCGGAGCTTGAAACAAATGGTATCAAGGCCAATTGTTGGATTTTTTGGGTTGGTCGTTACTTTAAAAGTGTAATTTCCCGCCGGGAGGGTGGGATAGATTGCCTTATTCTCCGGTGAGCCAGCGTGCCAGCTTACATCATACCCTTCCAGCTGGTAGTACATTCTTACCCCGGCAATTTGATTGGAAAAATGAAAGGCTACTTTTTGCTGTTCTTTAACTATCAAGTGCTTTAAGCTCACCCTTGTAGAATCAAAACCAGTTGTTCGCTCAGCTACTTTGAACAAATCGACGCGCAAGATTAATATTGTCGGAGGAATGGCCACCTTGTGGTAATCGAGTCTTTTTTCCCAATTGATTTGCCAACCTCGAGGATCGTCTCGCTTGGAGTTGGTTCCCAACCATGCATAATCTGGACTGTGTACACACTTCCCTTCAATATTCCTCATTTTTACCCGAATCAGTCCATTTTTCTCAAGTTTACAGTGCAATACTTCTTGGGCATAACATTCATGGGGCATCCATTTTAAATGCCGAATGATTTGTAATGAATCTGGAGTTATCCAGACCCCTTTATCAAAAATATATTTTGTTACTGTAGCAATGGTATCACCATCCTGAAACCAGGACTTCATTTCCCAGTTGCTGTGTTTCTGGTCAAAGATGGGCTGGAGAATGTTTTCATACCGTGAATTAAGTCCATCACGATGCAATCGCTTTGAGGAAACGAAACTGCCGTCCGAAAAAGTTGGGCTCAAAACATTCATTTCATTGTCCGTAGGATTGTCAAAGCGGATGGCTGATTCAAAACGTTGCCAGGTGTGTAAGTTGATTTTCACCAATCTGCCTTCAATTCGATGATAATCAACAACTTTACCTTCAAAAAACTCTTTCCAATCTTTGGTAATGCTCACAAACCAGACCTGATTGTTACATTGTGCCCAGTTGGCTCCTGTTCCCTGCTCGTTTTTCCAGTACCCATTGAGGTCAATGGTTTGTGCAGTAAGACAGCTTACCAGTAAGACAGCGATAGAAAGAACCATAACACGGAGCATAACCTCAAGATTTTAGTTCAACCAAGGGATTATTCAAATCCATAATCAGGCTGTGCTGATCTGGTGCCAATCCAGTAGTGTTTTCCTGAGTATACATGAGGATGAATTCCATCTTGATTTGGCGATTTTCCTGGGCAATATGTATAGTTAAGTGGGTAAAGGTGGATTGCTTCAACAAATTGACCAGGTTTGTTTTGAATTGTTGGTATAGATACTCTCGTTTCTCCAAGGCAATCCTCAGCTGAGGGTTTCCTTTCACCAGTATGATGTTGGGGATAATGTGCAATGGCGCTAAATGCCTATGTGCATATTCGTCGATGCGCTGTACAACTTGTGCTAGTGTGTCATTACCTGGATTAAGCAGCCAAATCAGGTCGCTTAATTTTTCAGCAGCGGAATTCGTATGGGTTTCAATTCGTTCTAATAGTCCGAATTTGTGCGTTGAAGTGTGATGAAGCGTGCTCAATTCATGGATGCTGTCTAAAGCTGATCCAACCTGCTCATGCAAGTCATCTGCGATGAGTTGACGAATTTGATACTTTCGCTGTTGCCGTTTTTCCCATCTGCGAACACCCCAATAAAACAAACCTGAAATAAATACAGCACACAGTAACCAAAACCAAATTTGGGTATAAAATGCCGGGCGAATTGAAATGGGCAAGATGGCAGGCACAGGATTCCATTCACCTTCTCGATTGGCCGCCATGACTTTGAACTGGTAATTGCCAAGGGGTAATCCAGTATAATTGGCCTCTCGATCTGAATTGGCCCGCACCCAAGCGGTGTCTACTCCCATCAATTGATAACGAAACTGTAGATTTCTGCCCTGTGCAAAATCAATTGATGTAAAGGTTATCGATATGGCTCGCTGCTTGGTTTTTATGCTGGATTGGTCTTGCTTATGTGCATCAAAGCTGTGTTCCTTTGTGCGATTCCCCAGGCGGACACTGCTGATCAGCGGTTGATTCGCAGGAATGACCGGGAGTTTCAATGGATCAAAAAGCAAAAAAGTATGGTCGTGAAAACGCTGCGACCACTTTTTGCCTACCCGGTTTGGTTCTAAGCCTTCAATCACTTTTACCGGCAAGCCGTCTGACCAATCATACCTTGCAAATGTTTCTTTTTTAGGATTAAATCGATAGAGTGCATTACTAGGAAAACATTGTATCCAGACTTGCCCTAAATCATCTAGATGGATACGTACGTATTTTTCATCTGGTCTTTGTTGGGCATTGTAATAGGTATAAGCAGTTTGATTTTCCCAATCTAGTTTTAGCAGCGCCTCATCCGACATGAGCCAAATTGACTTCCGCAGCGCATCGTTGCGAAGGCAATAGAATTTTGAAAAATCTATGTCTATTGTTGAAAAAGATGATAGGGCTTTCTGCCCTACCATTCTGGGCTGCGGATTAAAATATTCTATGAATGTATTATCATGTATGAACCATAGTGTCCCATCGTAATCTGGCAATAACATGATTATTCGCTTAGGCCGTTTCTGCCAATACGGAACCCAAAATGTATCTATTTTCATGCTTACTGGTTCAATTCGAATGAGTCCAGTTTTGGGAGAATTCTGATCTAATAAATACCAAAAAAATCCCCTTCTAAAATCTGAATCAATAAAATGAAGCAAATCCCCATGTAAGGGTATCCACTGAACAATTCTGTTTTTCTTTACATCGTAAACAACAATTGAATCAGTTACACCTCCAACCCACAAACGACCCAACTTATCGTAAGCTAAGCCGTAGCTACCGCGTTGGGTCAGTTGAAGCAAGCCTCCCGTTTGTTTCAAAGGCGAAATCTGGTGCTTCAGTAAATCATATTGTAACAAACCCATATCAGAAGTAGTCACCCAGCACTTCGTAGAGTCTCCAGCAAGGCCCTGCACAAAATTTAGCTCACCACCACCACTCCGTTTCCCCGGGTTTAAATCATACTGCCGAAACTCCTGGTTTCGCCAATCGTATTTACAAAACCCCGTTTCACCAATCAGCCAAAGGATGCCTTCCTTTGAAAAAAATGCACTGCGAAACGCTGCACCATACAGGCTTTGTCGATCATGGGAACGATACTGGAAGTTACGGACAAATTGCTTGCGTTTGAGGTCAAAACAATGCAACGCTTTACTCGTCAGTATCCACAATACAGAGTCTCCGGTCACTTGTGGGTGAAAAAATAAGGCCCGGCAAATACCCGTTCCTGGTGGTAAGCGAAAGGTTTGCAGCGATTTGGTTTTTGGTGCTTGCCAGCGCAATAAAGAATCCCCATACCAATGGTTCCCTTTTTTGTCGGTGAATTGGGTACCAAGCTGATTATCGGCCAATTGAATGCTTTTGAGCGGAAACACCTGAAATTCGTTGCCATCAAAACGAACCTGATTGGTGGCGGTGGAGAGCCATAAAAAACCAGCCTTATCTTGTTGAATATGCTGAATGCTGCCTCTCGGCGCATTCGCCCACTGATCGAAGCGATCAAATTTGATGTCCAGCGGTTGAGCGCCTAAACTGGTATAGAGCAAAATGAAATAGCATAACATCGACTTCTTTACCCAGCTCCGCAGAGCATTGTAAATAACGACGAGGATTTCCAGGCTACAGATAGGAAGGTGGGGTTTCATTAAGCCATTGGTTAGTCTACGTACTAAAAACGTGTCAATTTAACTAAAATAAAATCCTTGCCCAAAAAATTCAGTTTTTTTTTCACAATACGCAGTCCTGCAACAGGTGAGTATTCAGGATCAAACCACCGATGGTTCGTTAATCATTTTTGAGGCCAAATGAGATGGGCAATCGCAGGGCGGTATGTACCAATTTTCCCTTTACGGTTCCTGGTGTCCATCCCACCATATTCCGTACGACCCTGAGTGCTTCTTCATCCAGTAATCGATACACCTCCATCGTTTTCTGGTCTTTTTTGGTCAGCACCACATCCAATTTTACTTCCAAAGCTGGTTTTGCAATCATGGCATACTTGACTTGCCCACTAGGGTCAATGACAAATTGTACGACTACCTGGCCGTCCGCACCAATTTTCCTGGCGGCAGCTGGATATTCTATATTTGTTGCCAGGTATGCCAACAAGCCAGCCTGCCCGCCCGAAAAGCCCGGTAGGCCTTCGGTTTTCCAATAAATGGTATCGGTGCCGATGATCTCCAGGGTTGGCGAAAGGGAATCACCTTTCACTGAGCTTTGTGCATCGAGTGCCTTTGGCACCACAACCAGTAAAACGCCCGCGAATAGTTGAAACAGCGGTTGAAGCATTTTTTTTAATCAATTCATCGATACCAGTTTTTATTCAATTGATGAATTTACCACCGCGTGGTTATCAAAGAACTCGCTGCGTCATTAAAATTTTGCGCAGACAAACAAGGGACTTGTGCGCCAAAAGGCAACACCACACAATTGCCCTTAAAATTGGCATGCTCGTACAGGGTAATTCTCAGGTTGCCAGACTGTAGCCCTGAAATACCATCGTTGGGTACTCCCGCCGGTAAGGTACGGTGATAGCCTTCCGACATGCCAACAGGTCCGCCATAATTGCAATGGGCAAATACTTGAAAACCACGCAATTCCAAGGTTTGTATTGGAACAATCGGGGTGATGCGCCAACGCAGGTTATTTTGCGCACCATCCGGCAACTGGACGATGTTTGCAGCATTTTGCAACGAATTTCCTGCTACGCCCAGAACCAGCCCACTGTTGCGGTTACGGATTTTATAGGTGCCATTTCCCAGATTGATCAATTCCCAATACACATCCGCTTGACCACTATCAATCCATTGCAAAGCCCTTGCTCCACTGGTTCGCGCTCCACCTCCGATGGCCAAAAAGCGCCCGCTATTTAGATTGCGAATGCGGTAAATATTTCCACCTTCAGGAATAAAATCCCACCTTATGTCTATTTGATTGGCATTGTCCCATTGAATGGCAAGGGCTCCATCCTGAGTTTGACCTCCGGCAATGCCCATGAATTTCGCGCTACTTACACTCTGCACCAAATTAACCCCCGAAATGTTAACATTCGCATTGGTTGTTGGAGCTTGATAAGTAATCGGGATATAGCCCCTACCCCGCATGGGAATCTCCTCGTGACGCACCCACGGCGTTCCCTGGCGTTCTGCTAAAGTAGCGATGCTGCTGATTGCTCGTCCATTTACCACGGATTGAGTCTGATAATCAATTCTGATTTGATCCACGTTCCAGTTGTCGCCAGTGCTAAAAGCGCCGCCATCACCCGAGCGGAAAGTGAGGGTAAACCCGGTGATTTGGCTTATACTGATCCCGCTGGGAATTCGGTATTCCCGCACATTCCGGCTGTTGTTGCCCCATCCTTGGCCATTGTTGAGGGGCATCCTCAATTGGCTGCCACCTTGCAAATGAATGATACCTTCCGCAATGCTGTTGGTGCGCAAGTCATCCCCACCAGTCACGATGGTTACGATCAGTTTATTTTGTCCTTTAGCGAACAGCAAGAAGAATAGAAAAGCTACACTGAGCAATAATTTTGTTTTCATGAGTTTACTGGCTAAAGTATTAAATTAATTGTTGTTCACCTTTTTGGGTTGATCCAGATTCACCTTGTTTTTCAGATCCTTGTTCACCGATTGTTTCGGAGCCTGGTTTTGATCAGCTGGCAAATTGGGGATTGATTTTTTAGCTGAATTCTGGTCGTATTTAAAAGGATCGTTGGCCTGGTTTAAGGTATCTGCCGGTGGCATGGTCATGGTGTTGTCCGGCGGATAAGTTGTGGCAGGTGGCGGATAAGTTCCTGGGACAGAATTGGGATTGTTGTTGTAGCCGGGATCGTTGTTATTGTAGCCTGGGTTGTTGTACGCCCCGTTGTTGTTGGTCTTTTTAAGGCCATTGTTCCAGGTATTCAAGTCTGGTGTAGGAACAGCGGGAGCATTGGGGTTGGTTTGGATGTCGTGGTACTGGATGTTGTCGGAGTAGTGATCATTTTGTGCCTCGTTGGCCTGTACCTCGTTCCAATACCGCCAGCGATGGGGTTTGACCAAATGTTGGTTCAGGTAGTCTTCGGTGTACATCCTGGACTCTCTTTGCATTTGAGCAAAATAGGAACTCAGTCCTTTGGCCAGGCCGATCAGTTCGGTGATGATGAACAAGAGCGGGCTGCCATCCAGCTGATCGGCGGTAGCGTCAGCCACGGCTTGCTGAAAATGACTGGAGTAAAAATCCTGCAATTCCATCAACTTCAATTTTAAGCCATCGGAATACATATTCGGGTCGATTTCAATGGCCTTTAGTCGCTTGGGGTCCAGAAAATCCTGCTTGACACCCTCCAAGATTTTATTGGCCCTTTGCCCGGTTTGTTCAAAAGCAATCCGCACTCGGGTGACATCATCGGGTTTTAGTTTCTGCTCTTTGGCCATGATGTTTTGCACGGTGCTTTCTGCTTCCAGCTTCAAGTCATGAAATTTGACCATAAATTCGGTCTGCATAAATTGACCGAGCGCAGGAGCCACACGCTTGTTGGGTTGGGCGCTTAAACTGGAAAAAGCAACCACTACCAGCAGCAACAAAGACATTTGAATTTTCATGATCATTTAGTTTTGTAGGCATAGATTCCTAAAAGTCGCCCAAAGTTAGGGCATAGCAGAGTCTGCTGCCATCCCATATTCATGTGATGACATCTGAGATAAACAAATACTAAATTTGCTGAAAAGCTTTTGGTAGATGAAAAACTATACGCTCTGGTATTTCCTATTCTCTACGCTATTGGCAGCGCGTGTACAGGCGCAAGTAGTGTTTAGACATGTTACGCACGCGAGCAACACTACAGACCACATCACCAGGTTGGATCATCCCCAGTTGAATGGCAACCCCAATGCCCTGGTTTTCATTATGCCCAATTACAATAAAAATGGAGCAGAATCTACTGGAGCAGATTACCAACAAAATGCCGGGGTGTTTTATTCAGGAGGGCGTTGGGCCATTTTCAACCAAAATACCGAGGCCCCGATGCCCGTAAACCTCACCTTTAACATGTTGATTGCGCCTGCGGGTAATTCCAATTATTTCAGCATCACTTGTACGCAGAACAGCAAGACTGGACTAGCTCCAAATGGGATGGTCATTGATCACCCCGCCACCAACAACAAACCCAACGCATTGTTGATGATCACCCAGAATTGGTCGGGAACCTACAATGACAACTCTCAGGTATTGAGCTACGCCAACGGCAAATGGTACATCGCCAACAACAAGTACCTGTCTCCCGATCCGGCCATTTCTGCCAAGTCTACGATGCCCATCGGCGCACGATTCAATGTGATGGTCATTGAAAATGGTCAGGTGCCGGGTTTCCTCAATGGCATTGCCTACCTGCACACCGTTACGGAGGCCAATCGATACGAGCAAGGCTACCACATCACCTATCTGGATCAGCCGAAACTGAATAGCAATACCGATGCCATCGTTTTTGCCACGCCCAACTGGGGTTGGAGCCCAGGTGGAACTGTAGGTCAAACTTCGGGCCCTTACAACGATAGTCCCATCAATGCCTGGTACGATCACCCCAACGATATTTGGAACTACCGCAATGGCTTCTGGTCTATTTTCAACAGTGACGGCACCCCATTCCCGGTTGGCTGCAAAATCAATGTATTGGCCTTCCCCAGTAGTGCTACTGCGAGCAACAATACGTTCCACCTTGCCCAGCACCTGGCTACCCGAGCCAACTCAAATGACACCTCAACTGTCCTTGATGATCCATTGCTGAACGGCAAGCCCAACGCCCTGGTCATCGCCTCGCCAGTATGGCAGGAAAATGGCGACGACAATGTAGTTTATCCCTATGTTGTTCGCTACAATGGGGAGCGCTGGACGATTCAAACACTACTGAACAACCCTTTTTTCAACGTAACCCAACGAGTGCGTTTCAACATCCTGACGTACCAGGGTCCTGGCGACAGCAATTATGTACACACCGTCACCCCAGCCAATCGGATTGGCAATTACACCATCCTCAACCATCCTGCCCTTAACCGCAATCCCGACGCAGTCGTGCTCGTCACCCAACGGTACAACACGGTCAATAACCACCACGTTGGGGTGTGGTACCGCAATGGTCGTTGGGTCATTCTGAACCTGGATCGCGCCAGTATGCCTGTGGGTACACAATTCAATGTGATGGTGACCAAAAAAGGGGTCAAAGGGGATAACCAAGCGGGTAGTGTAGCGCTCGTACACACCCATACCAACAGCGGACAACTGGGCGGAGTGCTGGGGGCCTATACAAAAATCGACCACCCCAAATTGAATTACATCCCAGACTATTATGCCTTTGCCACCCAGCGCTGGACAGGTGCATACAACCCGCATGGTTTCAATGTTTGGTATGACGTGCCTGGCGACGCTTACCCTTATCGCGACAACCACTGGCTGATTTACAACGGCGCCAATGCCCCGATGCCCGTCAATACTTCTTTTAATTTTGTGGCCTTCGGCAAAATCAATACGGATAGGCCTTCGTCCCTACCAGCCCTGTGTTTTGATCGACTTCCTACTCAAAAATCGTTTGACCAAAATCCACAAACTGCACCTGGACAATTCTGGAAAAATGGACAAACGCTGAGAATTCTGATTGATCAAAATTACCCAAAGGCGAGTGCTCAGGTGCAACAATACATCCAGGAGTGGCAACAATATGTAAACCTCAAGTTTGATTTTGTTGCTGCCGAACCCGCCGATATCCGGGTTGCTTTTCAGGCTAATCAAGGTGATTGGTCCTGGTCTGGTTCGGCAGCCAGCACCCAAAATCCTTCCATGAATCTGGGCAGTGTAAGCGAAACCACCGAGGCAGCCGTTTTACGACCACTGGTGTTAAGGCTTTTTGCACAGGTACTCGGGGCAGTTCACGAGCACCAACATCCCGCTGTTGGTATTCCCTGGGATGTAGAGGCCACCAATCGCTACTACGCTGGCCCACCAAATTTTTGGAGTCCACTCGAGGTAGGGCACAATATACTGGTTCGTTATGAGCGCAGCCGCAGTCAGTTTACGCTGCAAGATCCTCGTTCCATCCTGCGCTTTGGGGTACCCAATGAACTGACTCTGGGGGATGTCGCTATCCTGCCCAACGAAAAAATTACAGAGAGTGACATCCATTTTATGCGCAGTATTTATCCTGCCGCAACTGGTACGGGGGCGACACCCAAATTGCGCTTGAGCATCGAAACAGGTACCGAAGACCTGCGGGTTTCGAGTCAGGCGCGTCTGTTGGTACGCATGAAAAACAGTACCGAACGAATTGAGTTTCCTCTAAACCGAGGAGCTTCCTGGGGGCCCGAGACTTCTCAAACCCAGGAAATCATCCTTCCTGCGGGTACTAGTGCTAAGGATGTGTTGGGCTGTACCCTGCATTTTTTTGGCGGCCTACCCTACTCTTTGGCACCTGAAGACAGCTGGACGATCAATGGTTTTCAGTTGAATTGGGTCGATGTGAATGGCAGCATTACCTCCCTTGCGGCGCTGAAAGGAAATCCCTTGGCTAAACTGACCACGAACGGCCCGACGGTGTATACCCTTTATTTTACTAAACCTTAGTGATGGAAGAGATGATGAAAAGGATCGTACCAATTGTTCTACTTTGTTTGTTTGGAAAAATTTTAGCTGGCCAATGTCCCACCACTGGCCCCATAGTCGTTGAAAATACCAGCGGTTCCCCTTTGACTCCAAGAAGTTTACCCTGGGCCATCAGTTGCATGAATAATAACCCCAATGGTCCCAACAGGATTACTTTTAACATTCCCGGAAATGGCCCTCACGTCATTATGCCTTCTGATCTCACGGTGACCAGGGCATTTGCTCAAATTGATGGGAGCACGGACAACATCGCCATTGATGGCAGAGGAACTCCATCATCAGCTAGTTTACAATTGTCTGCGGATGCTATAGCGGTGAATGGATTAACCTTCCAAAATTATAATGTCTCAAATTCAAATGCATTAATCCTAAAAGGAAACTCTTCTAGCGTTGAGAATTGCCAATTTTTCAATAATAACGTTGGAATATTTATTGATGGATCAAATAACCACTACATCCGTAACAATAAGATTGGAGTGGATGCAAATGGATTGGCCCGACCTAATTTAGTTGGAATAGAAGTTGGAGATCTCCTAAAAAGCGCTTCTGCTTTGGGTTCTGTTGGCACAATTTTGTTAAATGAACTTGCCTATAATGCTACAGGCATAAAAATTGGAAATGGTTATGGTGCCTTGATTTCATCAAATCAAATTTATTGCAATCGCTCTGCGGGTATAGACTACATTGGAACTACCGGAGTTCCAGCCATACCTACAGTAAATGCCAATCCTACCCCGATTTTAGTTACCGGCCGAGGCGTTCCTGGGAGCCTGATTGAAGTTTTTAGTGATGACCGGCAAACCTGCTCTACCATAAACGTTTGCCAGGGAAAGCAAGGTGTAGGGTTTGCCACAGTTTCAAATAATGGTACTTGGACGGCAAATATTTCTCCGCCTCTCCGTACTGGTGCTCGCGTCAGCGCCACCCAGCACAATGCAGATAACAATACTTCTGAATTTTCATCTTGCGCCTCCGTGATCAATGTTTGTTCAAACTTTCAAGCTACAGCCCGTGCAACCAACGGCACTTGTGCCGATTCAAACAACGGAGCTGCTACTGTTACAACCACTGGTGGACTGAATCAAGGGTTCCGATACAATTGGAGCAACGGTGCAACGACCAGCACCACCACTGGATTAGCCACACCAGCAAATTATAGCGTCACGGTTATTGACGGGGCAAATTGTAGAAGTACTGCTCAGGTTTTTGTCGACCACCTCTCCAATATGGGGATAAAATCAAACCTGTCCAATGCCTCTTGTATTGGCCAACTGGGCAGGGTTGAGGTGTTCATCGATGGTGGGGTTCCTCCTTACACCTACCGCTGGAGCAACGGGGCAACCACTTCGGTAAACAGCAACTTAAGTCCTGGTACATACAGTTTAACGGTCACCGATGCTTTGCAGTGTACGCTGAATCGTTCCTTTACAGTCGGTGGCCCAGTTCCGATATCGATAAGAATCGATAAAACCGACGCGACCTGCGCCACCGAGGCCAATGGTAGCGCTACGGTAGTCGTCAGTGGAGGGGTTGCCCCTTTCACCTACCTTTGGAATTCCAGTGCGACCACCAGCACCATCATGAATCTCCCCCGGAACAACTACGGCGTTACCGTTACCGATGCCCAGGGGTGTAGCATTGCAGCAGCGACCAACATCAATGCCCCTGCCGCCTTAAACATCTTTTTGGATGAAGGTAGCCCGCAGTGCGCTGGAGAAAATAAGGGGTTTATTAAAGCCGTGGTCAGTGGTGGTGCCGGGCCTTACGCCTATTATTGGAGCAATGGTGCAAGCACCTCCGCCATCCAATCCCTCGCTCCCGGTGATTATGAAGTATTGGTATTCGATACCCTCCTGTGCCAAGCCAGCAAAAAAACGACACTCCTGCCCGGTGCTACGGTAAACATTAGCATCAACACTAGTGCAATAAAATGCCCCGGGAGCAGCACTGGACAATTGACTGCCTTGGTAAGCGGTGGGTCTAGCCCTTATGTCTATCAATGGGATGTCGGAGCGACCACTGCCAGCCTTAGTCAAATGCCCGCAGGAGCGTATAGCCTTACCGTAACTGACCAAAGAGGCTGCAAAAACTCTAGTGCGGCTGTTTTATCCGATCCAGCTCCACTAACCCTTACTTTAAGTTCCATAAACCCATTGTGCAACGGCCAAAACAATGGCCAAATCAGCAGCAGCATTTCCGGTGGAACCGCGCCCTACACCTATCTTTGGAGCAATGCCGCGACCACTAGCGCCATCAGCAATTTGGCCGTCGGCACTTACACCCTCACGGCAATGGATGCCAATGGCTGTAGCAATACCGCACAGGCCAACATCACTGCACCCAATGCTTTGAGCATCACTTTGAGCCCCGTCAATCCATTGTGCAACGGCCAAAACAATGGCCAAATCAGCAGCAGCATCTCTGGTGGAACCGCGCCGTACACCTATCTTTGGAGCAATGCTGCGACCACTAGCGCCATCAGCAATTTGGCCGTAGGCAGCTACACCCTCACGGCAACGGATGCCAACGGTTGCAGCAATACCGCACAGGTCAACATCACTGCGCCCAATGCCTTGAGCCTCACCTTGAGCCCAATCAATCCCTTGTGCAATGGCCAAAATACCGGCCAAATCAGCAGCAGCATTTCCGGTGGAACGGCACCGTACACTTATCTTTGGAGCAACAATGCGACGACTAGCGCCATCAGCAATTTGGCCGTCGGCAGCTACACCCTCACGGCAACGGATGCCAACGGTTGCAGCAATACCGCGCAGGTCAACATCACTGCACCCAATGCCTTGAGCATCACCCTGAGCCCTATCAATCCCTTGTGCAATGGCCAAAACACTGGCCAGATCAGCAGCAGCATTTCCGGTGGAACCGCACCTTACACTTATCTCTGGAGCAATGCCGCGACCACTAGCGCCATCAGCAATTTGGCCGCCGGTAGCTACACCCTCACGGCAACGGATGCCAACGGCTGCAGCAATACCGCACAGGTCAACATCACTGCACCCAACGCCTTGAGCATCACCTTGAGCCCCATCAACCCTTTGTGCAATGGCCAAAACACTGGCCAGATCAGCAGCAGCATCGCCGGCGGAACCGCGCCCTACACCTATCTTTGGAGCAATGCCGCGACCACTAGCGCCATCAGCAATTTGGCCGTCGGCACTTACACCCTCACGGCAACGGATGCCAATGGCTGTAGCAATACCGCACAGGTCAACATCAACGCCCCCAACGCCTTAAGCATCACTTTGAACCCCGTTAACCCACTGTGCAATGGTCAGAATACTGGCCAAATCAGCAGCAGCATCTCCGGTGGAACAGCGCCGTACACCTATCTTTGGAGCAATACTGCAACGACTAGTGCCATCAACAATTTGGCTGTAGGCAGTTACACCCTTACGGCAACGGATGCCAACGGCTGCAGCAATACAGCGCAGGTCAACATCACTGCCCCCAATGCTTTGAGCATCACTTTGAGTCCCGTTAACCCACTGTGCAACGACCAAAATACCGGCCAAATCAGCAGCAGTATTTCTGGAGGAACCGCGCCGTACACTTATCTTTGGAGCAATGCCGCAACCACAACTGCCATCAGCAATTTGCCCCTCGGCAGTTACACCCTCACTGCAACAGACGCCAACGGCTGTACCAATACCGCGCAGGTCAACATCACTGCGCCCAACGCTTTGAGCATCACCTTGAGCCCCATCAACCTCTTGTGCAATGGCCAAAACACCGGCCAAATCAGCAGCAGCATCTCTGGCGGAACGGCACCGTACACTTATCTCTGGAGCAATGCCGCGACCACTAGCGCCATCAGCAATTTGGCCGCCGGTAGCTACACCCTCACGGCAACGGATGCCAACGGCTGCAGCAATACCGCACAGGTCAACATCACTGCGCCCAACGCCTTGAGCATCACTTTGAGCCCCGTCAACCCACTGTGCAACGACCAAAACACTGGACAAATCAGCAGCAGTATTTCTGGAGGAACCGCGCCGTACACTTATCTTTGGAGCAATGCCGCGACCACTAGCGCCATCAGCAATTTGGCCGTAGGCGGTTACTCCCTCACGGCAACGGATGCCAACGGTTGCAGCAATACCGCACAGGTCAACATCACTACACCCAATGCCTTGAGCCTCACCTTGAGCCCCGTCAACCCATTGTGCAACGGCCAAAACACCGGCCAAATCAGCAGCAGCATCTCCGGTGGAACGGCACCGTACACCTATCTTTGGAGCAACAGTGCGACCACTAGCGCGATCAGCAATTTGCCCGTAGGCAGTTACACCCTCACGGCAACGGATGCCAACGGTTGTAGCAATACCGCGCAGGTCAACATCAGCGCACCCAATGCCTTGAGCATCACCTTGAGCCCCATCAATCCATTGTGCAATGGCCAAAATACTGGGCAAATCAGCAGCAGTATTTCTGGCGGAACCGCACCTTACACTTACCGCTGGAGCAACAATACCACATCCAGTGTGATCAACAATTTGCCTGTCGGAAGCTACTCGCTAACTGTCTCCGATGCCAACGGTTGCAGCGATACAGCACAGGTCAACCTCACTGCGCCAAGCGCGGTCAACCTCACTTTGAGCCCCATCAACCCTTTGTGCAATGGCCAAAACTCTGGCCAAATCGGCAGTAGCATCTCCGGCGGAACGGCACCCTACACTTATCTCTGGAGCAATGCCGCTACGACCAGTGCCGTCAGCAATTTGGCCGTAGGCAGTTACACCCTCACGGCAACGGATGCCAATGGGTGCAGCAATATGGCGCAGGTCAACCTAGTAGCCCCAATTGCATTAAACCTGAATCCATCAGTCCGCAACGAAACCGGAGTGAATTCCCGAGATGGTTCAATTCAAGTGGAAGTTACAGGAGGAACAGCCCCTTATCAATTCAGCTGGAGTACCGGTGCAAGTACCGCTAATCTCAATAACTTATCGCTAGGCGCTTACCAATTGGAGGTTCAGGACGCCAATGGATGTAAAGCCTCCTTAAATATTGGGGTAGAAAGATCGTGTAGTACTATTGTGATTTCTATACAGACGAGCAATGAACAATGCCCAGAGAGTAGTGATGGAAGCATCCGTGCAACAGTATCTGGAGGGCAAGCACCCTACCGCTTTCGTTGGTCGAATGGAGAAACCACCGCTGAAATCACCGAATTACCCGCTGGTATCTACCAATTAGAGGTGAGTGATGCCGCCGGTTGCAGCAATTCGGTATTGGTAGACCTCGAAAGCAATAGTAGGCGGCCCAAATCACTGTATGGCCTGGTAGCTCCCGATACAGTTTGTGGGAATACAGCCTTCACCCTGCGTGCTGACGATTTGTTTCCTCATCCAACTGTGCGGTACATTTGGCAATTACCCAATGGAGAGGAACGCACCACGAGCAGTTCATCCTTGAGATTGACCCCCAACAGCAGCGCATATAGTGGCGAATATACGGTAGCCCGCGACTCGGGCGGCTGCCGATCTGGTGCCTTTGGGCCTGTCTTTGTGGATGTGGTTTCTCTTTCTACAAACAATTTTGATGCGGGAAAAGACACCGTCATTTGCAGAGGCAATACCATTCAACTTCGTGGCAGAGCAGCTCAAGGCAACCCTGTCTGGATTCCTTTAAACAACAAAATTAGCTTACAAAACCCCAGATCGCTGAGTGCTGTTGCTGAAAACCTCGCCATTGGAGACAACAAACTGGTCTTAAAAGTTCAACTTGGACGCTGCGAACAGGCCGCGTTGGATACCCTTTCTATTTTTGTGGAATCCCCTCCTCGCTTACGAAACGACAAGTATACCATTGAACACGCACAATCAGCCGCAGTCATGAACGTATTGCTCAACGATGACCTTAAAGGAGTTTCTGACACAGTACTGACTTGGCTAAACGCTCCCCAAAACGGGCAATTTGAATACTTAACCTTCAATCAAAGTTTTCGCTTCACCGCTGATGTTTTTTTTAGAGGGAACCTGGAATACCAATACATCGTCTGCGATGGAAAAGCCCAATGCGCAAGCCCCTGCGATACTGCGACTGTACTCATCGAAGTATTGAACTATCCGAAACCTACCGAAGGATTAGTATTGAATGATCCAGGTGCAAATGGTACACTTATTATCAAAGGGCTGGAGGGTTTCACCAAAGTGGAGATTAGCATTACGAACCGTTGGGGAGACCTTGTTTACCAAAGTTCAGGCTATGACAACAACAATCCATGGCGAGGGCGAAGTAAGGACAATGGTGCCTTTTTACCGCCTGGAGCTTATTATTACGTCGTCAGAGCCTATGACAATGGGGTATTAATAGGAAGGCCACAAACTGGGGCAATTTATTTGTTTACGGCGGCAGAGTAGAAGCTTAAGTAGTTGACCACGTCCCCCCACATTTCCCTCCATTTTCTCCCCCAACTTTTGTAATTTTGCTCCAAATCCAAAGCACTCCCAATGGCCAAAGCAAAAAAATACTACGTAGTCTGGAAAGGCGCCAAACCTGGCATATTCGAAAGCTGGCCCGAGTGCCAGGCGCAAATCCAAGGCTTCCCCGGAGCAGCGTACAAGTCTTTTGAAAGCAAATCCGAAGCGGAAGCTGCCTATCAAAAAGGGGCACCCAACTTCAAGCCCAAAGCAGGAGGTACAGGTAGCAAATCTACGGCGCCCCGCACTACCATTTCCAAAAGTGCCATCATCAAAACCAGCATCAGCGTGGATGCAGCTTGCAGTGGAAATCCCGGCAAAATGGAGTACCAGGGGGTTTGGACGGATACCAAAGAACTGATTTTTCACAAAGAATTCCCCCTGGGCACCAACAACATCGGCGAGTTTTTGGCACTGGTGCACGCCCTGGCGCTTTGCCAAAAAAAAGGCTGGAACTACCCCATTTATTCCGACTCCGTCAACGCGATGAAGTGGGTCAAACTGAAAAAATGCAAAACGACCCTGGTCGAAAACGCTAAAACCGCCGATCTCTACGATGTGATTGACCGCGCCGAACAATGGCTGCACGACAATACCTACAGCAACAAAATGATCAAGTGGGAAACGGAAGATTGGGGAGAGATTCCGGCGGATTTTGGAAGGAAGTGATCAATACGAGTTCGGGGCCTACTCAATCACCGCCCCATCCCGGATTTCTTCACTCGCCTTCATCAGCAAGGAGTCGTTCTCTTGCAATAAAGCGCTAAAAACTTCCACGTTCCCCTCTGCCTCCAGGCCCAATTCTACCGGAATACGCTGGGCTTTTTTGTCGACCACCTTGATGACAAAAACCCCTTCGCTGGTAGAGATCACAGCCGATTTAGGCACCGCATAAGTACCTTCCTTGCTTTTTAAAGCAAAAAAAACTTCGGCAATCATTCCCGGCAGTAGTGTGCCACTGGGATTGAAGACATCCAGTTCAACCCGTTCGGAGCGCAGTTTGAGGTCGAGCGCACCGGACTTTCTGCCAATTTTTGCCTTAAAGGTTTTGCCGTGTAGGGCGGCCACTTTAAACGCTAGTTCATCCCCAACTTTTAGGTAGCCCGAATAAGCCTCGGGTACGGCTACAGCGAGGCGCAGCTTTTTCTGATCTTGTATCGTAAGCAAAGGTGCCTGTGCCCCCTGGCCGACATAAGCCCCCACGTTGACATTGCGCGCCGTCACCTTTCCGCTGAAGGGCGCTCTGATTTGCAGGTAACTTTGCATGATTTGAAATTCCTTGTAGCCGGCCTGGGCAGCTTCCCATTGGGCGTGGTCCGCATTTTTTTTGGACAAGGCTACTTCCAGGTCATTTTTGGACACCGTACCTTCCACTTTGCTGGTTTCCAACAGGCGCTGATAGGTGCTGTTGCTGGCCGTATAGATGGCTTCCTGGGCGTGCAGGCGGGACAATGCAGCGGCTATTTGTGAACTTATTTCGGGCGCCTCCAATTCGATCAACAACTGGCCTTCTTTCACATTTGAGCCAATGTCCACCTTGAGCGACTTGACATAGCTGTTCACTTTAGCGTAAAGCTCTACTACGGTAAAACCCGACAATTCCCCTGGGAGCAGCATTTCGGAACTTAAGGTTTGTTTTTGCAAGGCAAAAGTTTCCAGTTTCACGGGTGCTGCTGCTGCGAGAGGTGCTTTTTCAACTGGCTTTTCATTGTTGCAGCCGCTGATGGCCAACAAAAGGCTCAATGCGGTGATTGTTTTAACTATTTGGCTGTGCATATTACAAGGATGTTGAAGGTTCGAAAAATTTACTCTCCGCATCGTCAGGGTCTAAGGAAACCGATTGGGTGGTGGTTTTACCCTGTACCCAGGCAAAGATGAGTGGCAGAATGACCAATACCGCAAAGGTAGAAAACAACAGTCCGCCGATGACCGCCCGACCCAGTGGCGCAACTTGCTCCCCACTTTCTCCATGGCCGATGGCCATGGGCAGCATGCCCGCAATCATGGCCATACTGGTCATGATGATTGGCCTCAAACGAATGGAAGCAGCCTCTCTGGCTGATTTTAAGGCGTCGCCATTTTTTTTGCGCAACTGTTCGGCGTTGGTGATCAACAGTACCGCATTGGCAATGGAAACCCCGACCGACAAAATGATGCCCATGTAAGATTGCAAATTGAGGGTCGAGCCCGTGGCCAGGAGCATCAGCAAGGAGCCCAATACCACGGCTGGGGCGGCGGTCAAAATGATCAAAGAAACCTTAAAGGATTGAAAATTGGCGGCAAGCATCAAAAAAATGACCACGATGGCCACCCACAATCCCGACTCCAAACTCGATAAAGTTTCGCGCAGAACCTTACTCAAGCCGATCAGTTCAACCGTCAAACCACGCGGCAATTCACCCAGGTCTGCAATAACTTTTTCCACGTCTTTGGCCGCAGTGCCCAAGTCGATGTGGTCAATATTGGCGGTTACGGAAAGATAGGGTATTGCCCCTAGGTTGTCGTTTTCACCATTGGTAATTCCAGGAGTGATGGTCGCAACGTCACTCAGGATAGGTCTAATGTTGTTGCTAGACAAAGGGATAGCCCCGATTTCCTGCACACTCTCCATTTTACTCAGTGGAATTTGGACTTGCACGCTGTAGGACAAGCCAGCTTTTTGATCGATCCAGGTGTTTTTTTCCGTGTACCGCGAGGAAGAGGTAGAAGCAATGAGTGAGCGGGAAATCTGGTTCACGTCAAGGCCCATTTGCGCAGCCTTCGTGCGGTCTATTTCAATATTCAGGGCAGGATAATTGATCGATTGGCCAATTTGTGCATCCCTGAAATAGGAGATGTCATTCAAGGCGGTCACCAGTTTTCTTCCGTACTCTGCGTTGAGTTTTTTGTCTTTGCCTACCAAGCGGATTTCAATGGGGGTCGGTGAACCCTGGCTCAGGATTTTATCCGTGAGTTCAATGGGTTCAAAAGAGAGTTTAACCTGGGGCAAACGTTGGATAATTTTTGCCCTCAAGGCATCTTTGAATGCATCCATATCGAGATGCAGATCCTTCAAAGCCACTTGAAACACCGCCTCGTGCCCGCCCGCCATAAACAGATAAATGGGTGAGATGGAGAACTGGGCAGGGTGCATCCCGACGTAGGTTGAGGTGATGCCAATGTGTTCTTTTCCTACAAAATCCTCTAGTTCTTCCAGAACCTGCAAAGCCATTTCTTCCGTTCGTTCCAAGCGGGTGCCCTCCGGTGCACGAAGCCGCAGCTGAAACTGACTGGAATTCACTTTGGGAAAAACGTCGCGCCCGATTTGATTGATCAGCAGGAAGGCCAGCGCCGAAACAATCACCAAATAGCTCACTGAGGCGATTCTTCTCACCTGCATTAATTTTTCAAGGAGTTTCATAAACCCCATTCTGAATTTTTCAAAGGGGCTTATTTTTCCATTGTCGTCATAATCCTCACTTTCTGACAACTCTTCTTTGTCCCGAATGTGGGCTTTTTTCGGGTGTACTTTCATCAGCCAGTTGGCCATGACAGGCACGAAGGTTTGTGACAACAAAAACGAAGTCGTCATGGAAAATCCGATGGCCAGGGCCAAGGGCAGGAATAAGGCACCCGGTATGCCCGACATGGTGAAGGCGGGTGCAAAAATGGCCAGGATACACAGCAAAATGAGCAACTTGGGCAGGGCAATTTCCGCACAGGCATCCAGAATGGCCCTGGCCTTGGATTTGCCCATGTCCAGGTGCTGATGGATGTTTTCGATGGTTACCGTACTCTCATCTACCAGGATGCCGATGGCCAAGGCCAGGCCACTCAAAGTCATCAGGTTGATGGTAAAACCCAACATTTTCAGGAATAATACGCCCGAAATCAACGAAATAGGGATGGTCAAAATCACAATCAGCGCGGCGCGGCGGTCGCCCAAAAAAAGAATGACCATTAAGCCGGTCAGGATCGCGCCAATGCCCCCTTCGGTGACCAGGCTTTTTACTGCATTGATGACGTATACCGATTGGTCAAATTCATAAGTCAATTGCACATCTTCGGGAAGGGTGCTTTGGATTTTAGGCAGGTTGGCCTTCAGTTGTTTCACAATTTCCCAGGTGGAGGCATCCGCAGCTTTGGCCACACTGACGTAAACGGAGCGTTTTCCATTGACCAGGGCATAGCCTTGAACGAGGTCTGCGCCATCTTTTACCGTAGCCACATCCCCCACCGTTACCGTTCCCACGCCGCCTTTAAACAGGGGGATTTTTTCAAAGTCCTTTACGTTTTTGATGGTATTGTTGGTGGGTGTAATGTAATTGAAGTTCCCTACCCTTACGTTGCCCGAGGGGGCGGTTTGACTATTCAGTCGCAGGGCTTCCACAATCTGATCGGCGCTGAGGTTGTGGGCGCGCAATTTGGCTGGATCGATGTTGATTTCGATGGTTCGCGGGCTACCGCCAAAGGGTGCTGGCGCCAACAAACCGGGGATGGCGGTAAAAGAAGACCGCACGTAGACGTTTGCCAAATCCTGCAACTCGTTGTTGGTGCGAACTTTACTGCTCAAAACCAATTGCCCAACTGGCAAGGAAGAAGCATCAAAACGGATGACAAAAGGAGGCTGAGAACCTGGCGGGAAAGCTACTTGCACCCGGTTGGCCAGTGCCGTCAATTCTGCGGCAGCTTGGGCCATATTCGTCCCTTCGTAATAGGTCAGTTTCATCAGGGTAATCCCCTGCAAGTTTTTGGTTTCGATGGATTTTACCCCGTTGGCAAACAGTAGGATATTGATGTAGTTTTTGGCAAAATAAGCCTCCATTTGATCCGGGGTGTAGCCGCCGAAGGGGTGGGCGATGTAGATCACCGGAAGGTTCATTTGGGGCAGGATGTCGATTTTTATTTCCTGGATTGCCCGAACGCCAAAGAAAAAAAGACCAGCCACCATTACCAGGATAGAGATGGGTTTTTGCAGCGCAAAACGGATTAAATTCATCGCCTAGAGCAAATTAAAATTCATTAATGAATAAGCCAAAATCACCCGTTGCAGCCGCTTTCATCAGCAATGCCTGCCATACATTGGTGAAGGCCACATCCCGGTCGGTTTCAGCGCGGTTCAGGGTAAACAAAGCGGTAGTGACGTCGATCAGGTCGGCCAGGCCATTGTTGTAGCGGGCCAGCTGTTGTTGGTATACCCGCGATGCGGCATTGACCTGCAAGGGGGCTTCGCGGAAATTTTGCAAAGCGTATCCAAGCCTGGCATTGGCGGCATCTTCCCGGACGCGCAGCTCCAAATCAAGGGCTTTGTATTCTTCTTCCAACCCCTGTGTCAGCAGTTTTTGGTAACTTATTTTCTTTTCCGCACGTTTGATGCTGGTCAGGTTCCACACCGCTCCTACCCCGAAAAGGTAGTTTTGCCTGGTTGGCAGGATACCCGTAAAGTAGCTTTGGGTAAAAGAATTTTGGTCTTGTGCATAATCGGAGCGGAAACCCGAAGCTCTGGTTTGGTAAATGCCGAACGCAGTAAATGTGGGCATGTATTCTTTTTTGAACAGTTTTTCCAGTTCCTTACTTTGTACAATGCGGCTTTGAAAAAACTGCCGACTGGGGTGCTGGAGACTGTCGCTCGCTGCTTCAGCTGCAGCAATTGCCGTGGGGATTTTGCTGATAAAAGTGGTATCGATTCGCAAATCCTGGGGCGCGATGCCCAGCAAAATCACCAATTCATTGTTCTGAATTTTGACCTGCTCTTTGACCTGATTGAGGGTGATCCTGGCTCTGGAATTTTCGGCCAAAGCGATGGTGGTATCCACCCCAGGCAATAGGCCATTTTTGGCCCGGGTGCTCACATTGCGGTACACCACTTGGGTGCGTTCCAGGTTTTTCTGCTGCGAAATGAGCAGGCGTTGGCTGGCTAGGAGATTGAGGTAAGCGGCGGCAATTTTTACCTGATGTTGGAACAATTCCTGCTCGTAATCCTTTTGAAAACGCTCGACCTCGGACTGGGCCACACTGATGCGCTGCTGGGTGCGATGAAAATTGAAAAACTCCCAATTTACGTTGACCAAATACAAGGCGCCAAAAGCAGCATTCCAACTTTGTTGGTCCAATGGAAGTCCGGAGGAAGCGACCCCCAAACCGCCCAAACCATACAATGGGCCGTTTTGGCCGTTGATGGTCCCAAAGTTGTGTTGAGCAGAAAGATTCAGGTTGGGTAGGTACTCTCTCTTTACCTGAACAATCGTTTCCGAGGCAGCTTGTGCGTAGCGCTTTTTGGCCTTGAGGATGCCATAGTTGGCCACACCCTGATCTATGGCCGCTTTGAGCGACAGGCTTTGGCTAAAACTAGGGTTGACGTAGATTCCTCCAAACAATAAAAAAAAGAGCTTGATGGCTCCGAAAAGGGTATATTTTTGACTCATTTACGATGGTATGTATGCTTCCGCAGCGCCTGCAAAGGTAAAATAAGGCAAGCCTTCAATGGTAAAGTAGATCAAATGAAAAGTTACGAAATTCAAATAAGTTTTCTGTTTGATCTCTTTTTGGTTCCTTCCCGCGTTGGTCTGATGTTGGATTGCAAATTGGAGTTGATTTGCAAATATAAATTTTGGCGGGATAAAACAGGGACAATTGCCTCATTTAGGAACAAGAAAAAAAAATCCCCGTTTTGACTTCGCTCGTTTGACCTTATTCTTCCTTACTTCCGCTGCTTAACAACCCTTCAGGGACTGTCAGCTCACCTGTTTCGGCATCTATTAAGCCGTTTACTTCGTCTTCTATGTTTGTTGCCTGGGTATAAATGTCGCCCATCAGGGGGCGCTTGCGCAATTCTGCTTTGTATGCTTTTATTTTTTTGGCCCGCTCTTCTGCAGCCCTCGGTCCACCATAATGAGCAAAGCCAAAGCCTCCCCATTCGCTTACCACCAGCGGCACTTGCTTTCTAAAGAAAAACGGGTCACCAATTACCAGCGGGAATCCTGTAACATCTTCCAACTCGCCTTCGATCATTCTGTCCAGTTTTTCACACCACATCGATAAATCAGGGTTGTAAAGATGCACCGTCAGCAGGTCAGACCTTAGCCGGCCTTCGTGAGAGATGTGGTTCCAGCCATCGTTGTCAACCACCAGAAACTGCGGATGCTCTATATGCATGTAGTGAAAGGTATCCGTCACATACTTGCGTGTTTCCGGGTTACTGGCAATATCCTCCGCACCCCAGTCCTCATTATACAGGCTCCAGATCACTACAGAAGGATGGTTTTCTATCAATGCAAGCATGCGCAGCAGCTCCTCTCGGTGATTTTGCCGGCTTATCACAGTAGACTGATGAGGGCTTGGCACTTCCACCCAAAGCAGGATGCCCAGCTTGTCAGCAAGGTTATAAATGCGCGGGTCGACACCTGCAATGTGAATACGGATGAGATTGCATCCAAGCTTTTTCATTGCATGAATGTGCAGCTTGATTTGTTCGTAGGTGGCAGTGCCGGGCTGGTACAATATGCCATCGAGATAAACGGGCTCATTGTTGAGGTAAATAAAACTTCCACGTGATTCAATTTTGCGTAGGCCGAAGTAAGTTTCTATTTCTGCAGTGTAGCCCTGCGCATCTATAAGCTGTGCAACAAGACGATAAAGATGCGGATCGGCAGGCGACCATAATTGCGCATCGGGCACTTCCACCACCACCCGCTGTCTCTTTTGCCCATTCTCCAACCTGATGGGAAAATCGGAAGTAGCAATAGGCTCTGTGCCGTCTTGCTTGCGGTTAAAGACTTTAAGGCGTATGGTATAGAAGCCGGGATCGTGAATACGTGTGGTGAGGTTGAACCGCACCAGCTTATCCTCAACAATAGAAACTACCCGTAATCTGTTGCGCTCCACTTGCTCTATCCACACACTTCGCACAGCACCAGTATAGGTCTGGTACCAAATGCCACCACGCTTAAAGATGTGAGACTCTTGCTTGCCCCGCGGCTGGTCGGCATCCATAGTGTCACAGATGCGCACCGTGAGGCGATTGATCGGCTTTAAAATAGACTCATCAAGCTCATAAGAAAATGAGGTGTATTCACCAAGGTGCACCTGTTCACCTTCTATGGTGCTGAGCTGGATGCCATTGAGCCACACTCGCGTTTCGTAGCCACAGGCACCGAAGGTAAGCTGCAGCATGGAGTGGACGCCATCGCGATGCAGCATTGCAGGCAAAGGAAACTCACGCTCATACCACGCCACCACTTTATCCTGCCATGCTGCGTTGCCTGATGGTTCTCTTGCCGCTATAATGTGATCTTCTATTGAGCCGGGCCAATGGGCAGTGGAAGTATAAGTGTGCCCTACATGCCAGCTTTCTAATAATCCTTTATCGTCGGGGTCTAAAGCAAAACGCCACTCCCCATCAAGCAGTATAGGCGTGTTAGAGCGTAAAACCGTCCGGGGCAGCGGATTTATAAACGTATCATCTACAAGGTGTTCCTCGGTACTTTTCGATGTGCCATAATTGGGATGTTCCATTTGGAGGGAGACTGTTGCAATGCTTTGTTTTATACCCCACGCGGGGTATAGCAGGCAGTGTTTTACTTGCAAATATCTTGCTAAGCAATTTGAACAAGGCATTTAGGTGCATATCATCACTTCCTAAAACGCAGACCACTATCGTTTCATTGCAGGTTAGCAAATTGCTTTCGTGGTGGCTATTGACAAAAATTATGCGTATACCTTGAATCAGCGTTGCTAGCAAAAAAAAAGTAGCACCGCCCCTCAGCGATGCTACCTTCAAAATGATCATAAAACAGTACAGTAATGATTAGTAGCCAGGATTCTGGCCAAAAGTTGTCGGGTTGTTCATGATGTCGATTTCCTGTTGAGGAATCGCATACAGGAGCCGAAATGGCGCGATGGTGATTTTTTTATTGGCTGCGATTTCGGCAATGGCCGTACCTCTGCGCACCAAGTCAAACCAACGGTCGCCTTCAAAAGGCAGTTCCAGCCTTCTTTGTTTGTAAATTTCTGCACGGAAGCTTTCTTGGGTGGGTAAATCCGTGCCTGTTAGTTCCTTCAATCCAGCGCGTTTGCGCACGGCATTGAGGTGTGCTAACGCAGTACCCGCAGCCGTGCTGGCGTTGTACCCAATTTCATTGAGCGCTTCGGCTTGAATCAGCAGAACATCGGCATACCGCAAGATTGGGAAGTCGGTACCTGAATTGTTGTTGACGGGTATGTCGAGAAACTTCCGGGGCATGATCAGGCTACTTCCGGTTGGTCTTACTGCATCAACCAAGGTTTTGCGCAAGTCACCTTCTTCCGTGTAAGCCTTCTGAATCGTGGTATCGATCCCGATTACCTGAGTATTGGCATACCAGAATCCATGATCTTGACCAGAAATACCCTTGGTGAACCGAATGGCGAACAAAATTTCGGCGTGGTACTTGGTGGTTGCACTGAAAACATCGGCCACATTGGGCAACAATGCAAAAGTTTTGGCATTGATCAGTTCATCCAACACGGTACGGGTGTCGTTGTACTTTTTTTGGTACAAATACACTTTGCCTAAGAGCCCCTTGGCCGCGCCTTGGGTAACCCGACCCAAATCGGCCGCAGGGTACGTGGCGGGAAGATTGGCCGCTGCAAACTTCAGATCCGTTTCAATTTGGGCATAAACTGCCGCAACATCATCGCGCTTCAAGCTGGCAGCGCTCAAAGGGTCGATCGTTTTGATTACCAATGGAACGGCACCCCAAAGACGCACCAAGTTGAAATAGTTCAGTGCACGAATGAAAGAAGCTTCCCCTTTGATGCGGTTTTTTAGGGTATTGTCCATGTTGATCGGCTCAACCGATTCGATCACCGTATTGCAACGAAAAATGCTGCTGTAAATGGCCGTCCAACTGTTGTACAAGTTGGTATTTCCGGGGTTGTCGGAAAAGCGGTTAATCTGGAAATTTTGTCCAGCACCAGAAGATGGATCCTGATCCGAAAAATTATCGCCACGGTGCTCCATCAAAATCTGAAAAGTACCCCCGTACTGCCCACCAACGGCCAGTGACTTGTAACAGCCATTTACGGCAGCAATTGCGTCCAATGAGGTTTTAAAAAAATTCTCCGGGGAGATGGTGGATTGTGGCGTCAGGTCCAAAAAATCTTGCTGACAAGAAGTGCCCACGATCAGGAGCAAACTCAACGCAATAAGTATATTTTTCATGTTCATTTCATTTTGATAAAAAACAAATTCAAGTTCCTTAGAAACTGAAATTCAGGCCAAAAGTGTAGGTGCGCGCCAAGGGATACGACCCGTAGTCTTCGCCAGTAGTCAATGAACTATCAGGACGGTCGCTGATCTCGGGGTTGAAGTAAGGATACTTGCTCCAGGTGATCGGGTTCAAAACGGATAGGTAAATTCTTGCCCCCGCGATTTTAGCCTTAGCCAGTGACTCGCTGTTGAAGGTATAGCCCAGGGTCATGTTGCGAACCCGTACGTAAGAGCCATCCTCGATGTGCCAGCTTGAAGTGATCCCGTTGCCACCCGTAGCCAAGCGGTTGGCGCGGTTGACCAAACCATTGCCTGGGTCAGTTGGCGACTTGTAATAACCCAATACTTCTCGGGTGTTGTTGAAGTTTCCTTCTACGTTGGCAAAGTAACGGTTGAGCAACGCTACTACTTTGAAACCCTGGCTGCCTTGTACGGCCACGTTCAGATCAAAGTTTTTGTAGCGGAAAGTGTTGCTGAATCCGAAGGTGTACTTGGGCTGGAAGTTGCCCAGAATCTTGCGGTCGTTGGCATCAATTTTTCCATCTCCATTGACGTCTTCAAACTTGAAGTCACCAACTTTGGTCGGGTTGCTGGTTTTCGCCGAAGCGTCCAGATCCGCTTGGTCTTTGTAGATGCCAATCACATTGTAAAGGTAGTAAGAGGCAATCGTTTCGCCAATTTGGGTAATGAAATAGGTATTACCTGTACCACCCGTTTGGATAATTGGCGCACCAGATGGCCCCAGTTTGGTAATTTTGTTTTGGTTGGTCGAATAGTTGAGGTTACCTTCCAGGGCAAAATTGGTGCTCAGTCTTTTGTTGTACCCCAAGGACACTTCCACTCCACGGTTGTTCATCTCCCCGATGTTCTGGAGGTAGGTGCTGAATCCTGAACCACTGGGTACTGGCAGGTTCAACAGTAGTTTGCTGGTGTTGGAATTGTAGTAATCAACCGTCAAATTCAATGCTGATTTGAAAAAGCTGATGTCCACCCCAATATCGGTACTGGCGGTATTTTCCCAGGATAAGTTATCGTTGGCCGGGGTGGTGATGGAAATCCCGTTGTTCAAGGCGGAGTTGCCAAAAATGTAGTTGCTGTTGTTGTTGCTCAACTGGGCGCGTGAGCCATAGTTGGGAATCTGAAAGTTGCCCGTCAAACCATAGCTGGCGCGAATTTTGAACGCATTGATGAATCCTAAGTTTCCAAAAAAGTTTTCCCTGGCAATGTCCCAGGCAGCAGACACTGATGGGAACAAGGCCCACTTGTTGTTGGCACCAAAACGAGAAGAACCATCTCGCCGAGCCGAAGCCGAAAGGAAATATTTCCCAGCATAGTTGTACTGCGCTCTGGCCAACAAAGAAAGCAAGCTCCATTGCTGCAAAGAAGAGTTACCCGACAAAATCTGACCCGCATTCAGCGTGGATACGGCGTCCGTTGGAAAGTTATTCGCGGTCAAGGTATTGCGATCCTGGTTTTCTTTTTGGGCAGAATACCCCGCCAGTAAGTCCAATTTGTGCACGCCAAACAGCTTGGAATACGTCAAAGTATTTTCAACCAACCAGTTGGAAAATTGATCGGTATTGGAATAACCCGTTGACACCGATCGGCCAAGTACACCTTGGGTAGGCAAGTTAGAAGGGCGATAATAATCCCGACGGAAGGAATTGATGTCGGTAGCAACAGCCAAACGGTATTTCAAACCTTCTATTATTTCGTATTCGCCATAAGAGTTGGCCAAAAGGCGGAAGTTTTTGATTTGATCTTTGGTCAAATTCGCTACGGCAACTGGGTTCAGCTGGTTGGTTTGTCCAAAACCCCATACGTTTACCGAGTCGGCAAAGGAACCATCTGGATTGTATACCGGGAAGATTGGCGCATAACCCAAGGCCATCGAAATGACGCCTGAGTTGGGCGCAAACCAAGGTCCTTCAGAATTCACCACCTGGTTGGTGGAGAAAGAAGGGCTCATGTTGACGCCAAAACTGAATTTATTCAACTTGGCATCTACTCTAAAGCGCGTGTTGTAACGGGTCAGGTTGTTGTTGATCACGATGCCATCTTGGTTCAAGTAGGCGCCTGAAAACAAAAACGTGATGTTTTCTGTACCTCCACTGACGCTCAAAGTGTGGCTTTGCATCGGTGCCTGGCGGAAAATTTCGTCTTGCCAATCGGTGTTGGTCAAACCTTGCTGGCCAGCCAAGTAAGGAGCAATTTGATGTGGAATGCGCAAGGCAGGGTTGGTTGGACGAACACTGTTGGGGTCGGTTGGTTTACCCGTAGGCACCGCATCAAAATAGGCATTGTTGTGTCCGTCGTATACCACTTGAGCGTATTCGTAAGCGTCCAACAAATCTACTTTTTTGTTGACTTCCTGTAGGCCGTAGCTACCGTCGTAGTTGATTCTGAGCTGGCCAGATTTTCCTTTTTTGGTGGTGATCAGTACCACGCCACCTGAACCTCTGGAACCATAAATTGCCGCAGAAGCCGCATCTTTCAATACATCGATGGATTCGATATCGCTGGGATTCAAAGAAGCCAGGGGATTGAAGGGTTGCTCGTAGCTGTTCACACCGTTGGAAGCACTGCGGGTATCATTGGTCACGGGAATCCCGTCGATCACAAACAAGGGGTTGTTGCCCGCACTGATCGAACTCACCCCACGGATACGGATGGATACATTGCCGCCCGGTGCACCGCTGGTTTGAATGACGTTCACACCTGCCATTTTGCCCACCAAGGCTTGATCAAATGAGGTTACGGCCTGTTCTTTGATATCTTTGGCCTGTACCGAAGCAACCGAACCCGTTAGGTCACGCTTGGCCCTTACCCCATAACCAGTAACCACAAGGGTGTTGAGGTTAGTGGAAGAAGCTTTCAGGTTGACGGACAACGTATTCTTTTCTCCAGCTTTTGCAGTATAAATGATGACTCGTTCTTCATATCCAATGTACGAAACAATCAAAGTAGAGGGTTCTTCGGTCGATAAGGCAATTGAAAAATTACCTTCGATGTCTGTGACTGCGCCTTTGTCCGTACCTTTTACTCGGATCGAGGCACCAATCAAGGGTTCGCCCGATTCGGAGGTAACTTTCCCTTCAACGACTTCTTCGGCAATGGCAATTTCCATGGATGCATTGCTTGCTTTATTGGTACCAAAAGAAGGATGGGAAAAAAGGGGATGGCTAAGCCCCAAAAACGAGATCATGGCGAAACTCCAAAGACTCATGGTCTGCAAATTGGAGCGTCGACGCTTACGGCGTGCAAGATTCATAGTGGTGAATTTGTTTAAAAAATCTTAAAGTAGAATAGTGTGTTTGTGTAGATTTCCGCACAAAGGTAGGAGGGATAAAAGGCTAGGTTTGGCTAGAACGGAATAAGAAATTGTAAGGCTTTGATTAATGTTTTAGCACAGAAATTGGTAAAAATTGTCCTTTACCCGGTGCTTAGTTTACATTCAAGCATCCATGCTCAACAATTTGAATGCAAAACAAACTAAGCGACCAAACTTTGCGTTTTTCGGCGTGTAAAGTTGAAATCACTCCTGCACATTTCTTGTTAATAATGGATTAAGATCACCTTAAGGAGTGAACTTTTTTTGCGTTTACTTTTTGCGCATCCCCAAGATTGGATTTAATAGTGGTCTGGCCTTGAACCACCGAAGGTGGCAAAACTCCTAAAAACTAACTCTGTGAAACTCTGCGTGTACTCCGCGAAACTCTGCGGTAAAAAAATATTTATTCAGCCTTAATATTAAGCGTTTGCATTGGTTCCCTCGCCCTCAAATTCTTCAACAACAACCTGGTCCTTTCCAAAAAACAAACGATAAAAGGGCAAGCTGAACCCAATTTTCACCAAAAAAAACAAGGCCACACAATACAAGGTACTAAACAGAATCACTGCAAAACACATCGACTGAATGATCACTCCATCAGCATGTCCCCGTTGTAGTGGCAAGGTAGCGATAACCGCCGCCCCCAAACCTTTCGGAATCATGATGGACATGATGGACTTGTCCAATAACGGAGTATCTCTGGTTACAATCAAACGTACAATGATGATGCGGGAAGCGTATAGTACCAGCGTAATGATTGCGCCCCACATCAGCCAGTCCAAACGATTGATTTGGATGCTGATGCCAATGAACACAAAGAAAAAAGTACGCAACAAAAAGACCATCTCACTGAAAAAATCCTTTTCAATTTGGGACAAGACAATGCTTTGATTGGGAATAATGCGCTCCAGCAATTTAGGTTCAAAATATTGCAGGTTGCCAATGGCGATTCCAAAAGACAAGGCCGTAATGGGGCCGCTGTAATTGAGGTATTCGGTGACCCCGTACAAAATAAACAGAAAAGCCGGCGTAGAAAACTTGGTCGATTTCAGGTTGGGAATTTTGTTGAGGATAAAAGACCATAAAAACGCCCCGCCAATCCCCATCAGCAACGCAATGACCAGCGAAGCAATAAACTGCGACAACACAGTTTCTGCCCGAATTTCTCCACTCATCATCAAACCCAAAATACTCAGTGGAATGGCTAAGGTAAATACATCCGTTTCCGCTGATTCCATGATTAAGGTCGTGGCTGTTTTAGGCTTCACTGCCACTTTTTTCACCAGGCCAACCACCACTGCAGAGGAAGTTCCACCTAAGGTAGCTCCGATAAACAGGCAAGTCAGAATGGGCAAATGCAAAATCAAATAACACATGACCGCCACGGTAACCCAGGTGACCAAAAAGCCTAGCGTAGTAATCCCCGCCGATTCTTTAAAAGAGGCTTTTACCTCGGAAATCTTCAAATCGGTACCACTTTCAAACAATATAAAAATGAGCACCAGGTTGCTGAACAAGGGGCCAAATTGGCCAAATGAAGTAGGATCAACGAGGTGAAAAACCGGGCCCAACAACATCCCAATCAGCATCAAACCCAGTACATCCGGGATGCTCCTGCGTTCAAAAATCCCGTTGAGGTAATGCCCCCAGAAAATGAATAAGCCAATGATGATGATGATGATCGATGTTTGCATAGAAATCAGTGTCGATTTACAGGTATATTGGTTGTTGGTTCATAAAGCTAAGGAAATAATGCCGGATGCCCCTTCTAATCAAAAATATTTCAATTTTTGCAACAGGAGAGCACAGGATACCAATCCTCTAATCATTCTTTTAATTTGTAAACATTATCTTTAGCAAAACAAAATGAGCTACGCTGCAATGATCGCAAACGAACAAATCCAATACCATAACCAGGCCCAATTGCCTGAACATGCAACCCGGTTGAACTTTATCGAAGGGGTGCTGGAGCGCAAGGGCTTCAATGTGGTGCAAGTTGTCGAAAAAATCCGGGCCTTCCAAATTGCCATCCCCAGTTGGGCGCTCGGCAGCGGCGGAACCCGCTTTGGGCGTTTCAGCATCGGTGGTGAGCCACGCAATTTGGAGGAAAAAATTGAAGATGTGGGCCTCATCCACCAACTCAATCGTTCGGCCAATTCTATTTCCTTACACATTCCCTGGGACATTCCCAAGGATGTACCCGCGCTCAAAAAATTGCTCAGTCAACATGGTTTGACCATCGACTCCGTCAATTCAAATACCTTTCAAGACCAAAAAGATCAGGCCTATAGTTATAAATTTGGCTCCCTTTGCCATACGGAAAGTGTAGTCCGCCAACAGGCCATTGACCACAATATTCAATGTGTAGAGTATGGCAAACAATTGAATTCCAAAGTATTGACCGTTTGGCTCGCCGATGGCTCTAATTTCCCAGGCCAGCACCACTTGCGCCGCGCCTATCAACGCACCTCCGAGTCCCTGGCCGACATTTACAGCGCCATGCCCGACGACTGGACCATGCTCATCGAGTACAAACCCTACGAGCCCAATTTTTACTCCATGATCATCCCCGATTGGGGCACCTCCTACTCCCTGTGCCAATCCGTGGGTAAAAATGCGCAGGTATTGGTCGATTTGGGGCACCATCTGCCCAATACCAACATTGAACAAATTGTAGGTCGCCTCATGCACTTTGGCCGCCTGGGTGGCTTCCACTTCAATGGCTCCATGTACGGCGACGACGACTTGACCACGGGTAGCATCAAACCCTTCCAGTTGTTCCTGATTTTTAACGAACTGGTCGACGGCATGAGCGACCCCACGGTCAAAAATCCGGATATCGCCTGGATGATCGACGCCAGCCACAACACCAAAGACCCCATCGAAGACTTGTTGCAATCGGTCAATGGCATCCTCTCAGCTTACGCTCGGGCACTTTTGGTAGACCGCGCTGCCCTGAGCCAGGCCCAGGAAGAAAATGATGTAGTACAAGCTGAAGAACTCCTGCGCGACGCTTTCCTCACCGATGTGCGCCCGCTCGTTGCCGAAGCCATGCGCCTGGACGGCGGGGCTATTGACCCTCTGGGCGCTTTCCGCTCGGCTCAAGTTCGGTCCAATTTGATTGAAAAAAGAGGTAAATTCAGTACGGCAACGGGCTTATGAAAACAGCGGCATTTGCAATTTTTGATGTAGGGAAAACCAACAAAAAACTCTTGCTTTTTGATGAGGAATTTCGACCCATCGAAGAGCAAAGCCAAATTTTTCCTGAAACCAGTGATGCCGATGGTTTCCCTTGCGACGATTTGAGTTTGCTCAATTCCTGGTTGTTGGATCATTGGGAAAACCTGCGTTTGCGTTCGGATATCTTGCTCAAAGGAGTCAATTTTAGCGCCTACGGGGCAAGTTTTGTCCATCTGGATGCCCAGGGTACGGCGATTAGACCGGTGTACAATTATTTGAAGCCGCTGTCCGCAGACTTGCAAGCTCAGTTTTATGCCGACATCCAGCAACACGATGGGCAAGACCAGGACGCTTTTGCTGCCATAACCTGCTCGCCCATCATGGGTATGCTCAATTCTGGCTTGCAGCTCTACTGGCTCGCCTGCACTCAGCCAGAAGCTTTCCACCAAATCAAAACGGCCCTACACCTGCCGCAATACCTGTCCTATTTGTTGTCGGGAGAAAAATTCAGCGATTACACCTCCATTGGTTGCCATACTGCCCTGTGGGATTTTCAGGCGGGGGCTTACCATCCTTGGGTCAAACGTTGGGGGATTGAAGAAAAACTGGCTCCCATCACCAAAGACCCCATTGCTACGGTGAAGGATGGGGTAATGATTGGGGTGGGCCTGCACGATAGTTCGGCAGCATTACTGCCTTATTTATTGCGGGGAAAAGAACCCTTTTTGCTCCTGTCTACAGGTACTTGGTGCATCAACCTGAACCCCTTTAACGAGGAGCACCTGAGTCCACAGGCGCTGCGTTGTGATTGTCTGGCCTACCTTATGCCCAAAGGCAATCCGGTGAAAGCTTCCCGCGTCTTTTTTGGGCGGGAGCACGATCACCAGGTCGAACGGATTGCCAAGCATTACCGCGTGGAGGCTGGTTTTTACAAAAAACTCAGTGGTCGTGAGCAGGTCAGCATCCAATCTGGTTTTGTGCCCGCTTGTATGGAAGGCACGGGGCCGGTGCTGGGCATGCAAAACGGCACTTGGGATTTTTCGACATGCGCTGATGCGATCACTGCCTATCACAGCCTGATGCGCGGTTTGATGGATTTGTTAAAAATCTCCATTGAGCTGGTTGACAATGGAGTGCCAAAATTTTATGTCGATGGTGGTTTTGCCAAAAATCCCATCTTCATGCAACTGCTGGCCGCCGATTTTCCCAACAAACAAATTGAAGCGCTCGAATTCCACCAGGCCACCGCGCTGGGGGCTTTGATGCACTTGAAAAATGGGCAGGCTTATCAGCAGTCGATGCCACTTTTTACTTAACTCACATTACGAAGTAAGCAGCTTCGCTGCTTTTTTTATAAACACGACGACCTTTAGGTTTGTAAAAAAGAAAAAGTTTATACATTAAGATAATAATCATGTATAGTTTTTCTTTTTTGGTTCTTTTTTCTTTTGTTAATTCCACAAAAAAATGTGGAAAACTTAAAGGTTAGTCTTGAAA
>NZ_JBGSLK010000002.1:0-2756 GCF_041740695.1 Haliscomenobacter sp.
TTTTTGGCTAACCCCGGTAGTGGCTTTCCACTTCCGGTTGGTATTTAAGTCTTGATAGTGGATGTTCATCTGTTTTTGAGGCAAAAATACAACAACTCATCATTGATAACCAACAACTTAGGCTTGAACAACTCTAGTAATAAAAAAACGCGCTTGATTTTTTTCATGATTAGACTGCGATTTTAGTGATTGCAATGTATAGAGAACCAAATACTCAGGAGTGCTTGCTTTTTTTCAAGCGATACCTCAAATTGGCTCCTACGCCATAACCTCTTAGGTTATTATTTAAGACCCTTAAGGGGTATCCAACAGAATTCAAATCAAACCTGTAGAATAAGTCCATGCTCCACCTTTCTTTTAAATGAAAAGAAATACGTGGCACTATGGAAAAAACAAACCTGTTCAATTTATAACTTTCTGCTCCATCTTTCCAATTAATCAATTTTTCATCAGAATAAACGGCACCGTTTGAACCAACATGCAGGTTTTTACCTGTTATTCCAGCGTATATATTGTAATTGACGGATGGTGAAAGCCCAAATGAAAACCACTTCAACGGCCTGAAATCAACAAACTGGTTTAATGAAAGGGCATATATGGCATAAACTGTCCTTGGTTTATGAGGATAATTTATACCGCCCAAATCGCCCAAAGAAATTCCGGGTTCATAGGTCAACCTATCATTGATTTTGAAACGATAGCCGTATCCTAAAGAAGGTGTCAACTTGAAATTCTCCGGTTTTTGTTCCCCAAATGGAAAGGAATGCCAATAGGATAAGACAGCGTAGTTCGCACCAACGGTGAAGAACGATTGTGCGATTAAATGCTGAGAATACAGCACCATAAAAATAAGGAGAAATCTGTTTTTCATCTCACAAGTGTAAGTAAAAAAACAATACCGTGAGCACAAAAGAAATTGGACGGCTTTCTATTCGTGCCCACGGTTTCGTTTTTTAAAGGTTGACTAAATTCATGGTACAGGTTGCTTGTATCTCTATGCAATCTGTCCGGCGGTTAGTGCCTGTCACAGTCAAGTTCATTGCGAAATTGTTCAGTGTCGATTGGGTATAGGAATTGCGAAATTCACTTGCGAACTTTTCCTTGATGCTATGCGCACGCTTACATCTAAAAAAATTAATGGGAACGGTATTCGAATAGTTGATGGCTTCGTGTTGGTGCCTATTCGTAATTGTCCCGTTGACAGCCACGGCAATATGCCTTGTATCGCTCCACCAAATCCCAAACCATTTCTTTTGGGCTTTTATTTCAACCTGATGCGTCCACCAATAAGCGTCCACACCTGAAGATGAACCGTCAGGGGCATCAGGAATATTGTATTCATGCCATGAACTTGAATCCCACCAAACCTTTATCCGCTTTTTGCCATCGTTGTATTCTGCGGTGCAGGTCTGATGTAGTTCCTCATCCCGTTCCTGAATTTCTTCACTTGACCGGGCCGTTTGTATCTGCTGAACACTTAGTTCGCCAAAATCGCCGACCTGACCGTTCCACTCCTTCACCAAATCCTGTTTTCCGACGGGGTAGGAAAGGAGCAGGCTGCCTTGAACGCTGTACTCCTGGCTGCAAATCCGATAGATGCCACTTTGGCTCACGAAGTAGTAGAACGGGAAAGAAAAGTACGGCTCGACCCCCTCCGTAGTGATGGACGCCAGGTGCGATTTGCTTTGTGCAAAGGCGTTGAATGTCGGCTGAAAAGCCGCTTCCGTAGTAACGGTGTCGTATTCGTACGGCGTCATAAAAGCGGTCAGGGCGTTATCCGCTTCGATGTAGTGCCATAAGCCGTGTTTGCGCCGATTGAGGTCTCCCACACCACGAATGCGCTGTCGCTCCATGTGGGCACGGTGTCAACAAAGGCAGAAAACGTGGTGGCATTTTGAAAGTTGAGAATGCCATCTTCCTGTACGATGTATCCGTTTACACCGTACTGGAAGTCGCAGCCTTGTGAAAGGCTGTCTTGGTCAGCTTGTGCCGCCGCCTCTTTTTTACAAGAAGGAGTGAAAACAAGCAGGAGAAGGGCGACCGCAAGGGATGCGGCTGCAGGAAAAACAAAAGTCTTTGACTTTTTCATAAATTTGTGCTTTAATTATTCTTTATAATTGAGCCACTGCCGTCTCTCGTCCAAAAAGAACGGCTTTGGCTTTTTTCCTTTTCAATGTGGGCGCTCAACACTCAATAGCTAAACTCAACGAGGGCAGTACGCAAAAGCGTTTGCCTGTTTTGTGAATATACCTCTGAAATCTTTCCTATTTTTCCTTTAGTGTTTCATCCCTGTTCCTTCCCCTTTGGCTACCCACGGCGGATGGCGGCGGATGGCGGCCTCAAAGAGTTTTGAGAACATTACAAATGTATAAAATATCTTTTGACAAAAGGATGTCTGTTTCCCGAAACAGACATTTTTTCAAGGCAGTTGTCAGTATATGGACAAAACGACTACCAATGCCCAAAAAAACAATCCTTTATGCAAAACCCAACCCTTTACGGCGCAGGCTGGTGTCCCAACACCCTCCAGGCCAAAGTATTCCTGCAAAAACACAACATCCCATTCGAGTACGTCAACGTGGATGTGTCGAAAGAAGCAACGGGGCAGATTGCAGAATTCCTTACAGGGAAGCCCGTCGTGCCAACGCTCGTTTGGGAGGGCAAGGCATACCCCGAACCCGCCGAGGAAAAACTCGCCGAACTGCTCGGCATCAACCCACAGCACCGGGTCGTCATGTACGGCGCCGACTGGTGCC
>NZ_JBGSLK010000003.1:0-66197 GCF_041740695.1 Haliscomenobacter sp.
CGTCATGAGCTTTTGCACTTTCGTTTCCTCCAGCACAATCACAACGGCTTCAAGCTGATCGGCATCTTGGCTTGTGTGGCTCTTCCATCCACTAGGTTTTTTTGCATTATATTTACCGCACGCCTCGTGGCGCACCAAAGAACCACAGAGGACACAAAGACCGTCAACGTCTAACTTTGTGTCCTCTGTGTCCTCTTTTTTTTCCTTTGTGCTAATTTTCTTTGTGTTGTTTTTCGGGTAATGACTCATGTTTGTGTAGCAAAATTGGTCCACCCCTTATATTTTTTTTGCAAAAAAATCTCTTGCACCTGGTGATATTTCCCCCCTAACTTGCACTTACCATTAAACACGCAACGATCATGGTAGCAGCACCAGCAAAAATAAAGACTGATTCCTCCATCGAAACCCTGTACGAAGCGGCGTTTCCAAACGTAGCCCGCTTCGTACAAAAAATGGGCGGCAACTTAGAAGACGCCAAAGACATCTTCCACGATGCCCTGGTCATCTTCCAGGAGCGCCAAACTCAGCCCAATTTCCAACTCCAACAAAGCTCCAGTGCCTACTTGCTCGGCATTGCCAAACACCTCTGGATTCGACAACACCACCGCCAACGGAAACTGGTGCCCTTAAGCGAGGCTGAGCAACAGATTGAAATCCCTACTGATTATTTTCCGAATCTGCACACCCAACGTTTGTTGCAGTTTTTGGAAGCTGTGGGTCAAAAATGCCTGGAACTGCTTCGCAGTTTTTATTTCCAAAAAACGGCTCTGAAGGACATCGTCAAAACCCAGGGTTACGCCAACGAGCATTCCGTCAGCGTCCAGAAATACAAGTGCCTCGAAAAGGTTCGCCACAGCATTCAGCAAAAATCCCTGCGTTATGAAGACTTCCATGAGTGAAACCATCCTGATCGAACGCTACCTGTGGGGAGAGCTGCTGCCGCTGGAAAAACAAAACTTCAAAGCGCGTTTGTTAAAAAGTCCGCGCCTGCGGCTCAGGGTGTATTTCCAAAAAAAGGTGCACCTCCTGGTCAAATTGTACCACCGCAAAAAGCTTAAAGCAGAACTGGAAGTGCTACACGAGGAATTGTTCAGCAACCCGGACAAAACCCAGTTTCGGGAAAACATTCACCACATCTTTAATAAGGGTTGAGAGACAGTTCGTCATCCCGAATTTTTGGGATGACAAACCGCGGAGCGATTAGGTTTATTCCCGATTTTGACTTTTCAAAAATTCGGGATGACGAACGTTCCTCAACCTCCTCAAACTCCAAACCTATGGTTCGAGCAAGTCTTGTCCCCATGGTCATTGACAATGACGGTGGCGGAGAACGAGTGTATGACATTTACAGTCTGCTGCTCAAGGAACGTATTGTCTTTTTAGCGGGCGAAATCAACGATACGATGGCCAATATCGTGGTCGCGCAATTGTTGTACCTCAGCAGCCGCGACCCCAAACAGCAGATCAACCTGTACATCCAAAGTCCGGGCGGCATTGTGTATTCGGGTATGGCCATTTACGACACCATTCGTATGATTGGCACGCCAGTCTCCACAGTTGCCGTGGGCTTTACGGGAAGTATGGCCACCTTTTTGCTCAGTGCGGGCACCCCAGGCAAACGTTATGCGCTGGCCCATGCCACCATCCACAACCACCCTACCAGTGGCGGTTCACGTGGCTATACCGAAGATGTGCGCATTGCCACCCGGGAACAGGATCGCATCCAGGCCCAGATTTTTCACCTCCTGGGTAAACACTGCGGGCGCAGCGGCCAAGAAGTGGAAGAGTTTTTCCTGCGCGACAAGTACTTGAATGCTCAGGAAGCCAAGGATTTTGGCATTGTGGATGAGATTTTGGGGGATGTGGGGGATTTGGTGGTGCTGAATTCCGTACTGCCAGAAGTAGGTTTGTTGTCGGCTTTGTCACTCAACACCAGGAATAACAGTTAAGGGCATTTGTTTATTCATCAGGCTAAACAAACCTTACCGGGTTTGTTTAGCCACCTTATCTTCATTGAAGCAAAGCATTGAATTAGCGACAAAATTTTCGCAAATTTGGACCTCATCCAAAATTTAAGAAGATGAGGCCTTTTTTATATTTAATCATTCCAGGTTTAATTCTTTTATCCCCCAACGCCTATACACAAGAAAAAAGCAACACTAACCCTGTTTCAGAGGCAATTGAGAAATATGGAAAATCTTTTTTAAAAAATAAAGACATCACTTCAGTCTCCATAGGTGTGTTTAAAGCCGGAGAAGTTTACACCCAACACTTTGGCGAAATTGAAAAAGGCAAGGGGAATGTGCCTAATGACGAGACCATTTATGAAATTGCCTCGGTGACCAAAACCGTAACGGGTTATTTGGTGGCTAAGGCTGTCCTCGAGAAAAAAATCAAATTAGAAGAGGATGTTAGAGTGTATTTAAAGGGAACTTATCCAAACCTGGAATACAATCAAACGCCCATCACTATCAAACACTTGCTTACACATACGAGTGGCTTGCCACTATTTTTGCCGAAAGAAATGAATGGAGTGTTTGAAAAGCTCAATGAAAATGTACCTAACGATTATTATGAATTAGAGAGATCTTATGGTAAAGAACAATTTTTAAGCGATTTGAAAAACGTTTCTCTAGCTGTTGAGCCAGGAACAAAGTATGCTTATTCTAATGTTGGAGCGGAATTAGTCGGGTATGTTTTAGAAACGGTTTATGAAAAAACCATCGATGAATTATTGCAAGAAAGTTTTTTGAAAAAATACGCGATGGTCAACACGGCAATTGAGTTAAACGAGACCCAAAAGCAAAAACTGGTGCGTGGATATTGGATGAGCAATACAAGCCCCTCCCCTAACCAACTCAATAAATTATGGGCAACCGCAGGTGGCTTAAAAATGAACATGACCGATGTATTGCACTATATGGATTTACAGTTAAACAGCGAAGACCCGATTGTCGCTGAATCCCATAAAGTGCTTTATGAAGAGGGCAACATCCTAAAAATCGCCTATTTTTGGAGGGTATGGAATGACAAATATGGCACCTCTTACAACCATCACGGAGGGACGAGCGGTACTCAAAATTGGTTGTTCATTTTTCCGAAATACAAACTGGGCATATCCATTATCACCAACCAAAGCGGCCCAGATACGCCAAATCTGCTGAATAAAACGGCAAAAAAGATTCTGGAAAGCATCATTAAGGAATAAACAGGTTTAACTCTTGTGGCAAAACCAGCCCGATCATATTTGTTTAGCCTTTTTATTATCTTCATTGCAGCAATATTCATTATCCACCATCAGCCCAGACCTCCTTATGCGCCATCAGACTCAGCAAGCTGCAACAACAACTTTTGTGTTAAAAAACGCTCCCGTTTTATTTCTGATGCTTGTGTTAGGCACTTTTGCCTGTCAGCATTCGGCAACACCCAAAGGCTTTCAAATCGAACCCGGTTTCAAACTCGAACGAGTTGCCGCCGAGCCTTTGATCAAAGACCCCGTTGACCTGGAATTCAACGAACGCGGCGAGGCGATGGTGCTCGAAATGCCCGGTTACCCCTTCGAAGACCGCCAAAGCCGCCTGCTCGTACTTCAGGATAAAAATCAAGACGGCACTTACGATGACTCCAAGGTTTTTGCCGAAGGTTTACAACTCGCCAATTCCTTTTTGCCCTATAAAAAAGGCGTCCTGGTGGCTGCCCCACCCTATCTCCTTTTCTTGCACGATGATGACCAAAACAACGTAGCTGACCAAGTGGACACCCTCATGGGCGGCTTTTCCACTGGCAACTTACAGCACAACTACAACGGCCTCACCTACGGCCTGGACAACTGGATTTACGCGGCCAATGGCGGCAACGACGGCAAACCCTACTGGTGGGGCGATCCCGACAGCGCACTGGATTTGCGTGGACAAGATTTTCGTTTTAATCTGGAGACCCGCACTCTGGAGCGCTTGGGCGAATCCTCCGGTGGGTTTGGCCTAGCTATGGGCGAGTACGGGCGTTTGTACGAAACCCACAACCTCACCCATATTTCCACCCTGGTTTTCCCGGCTCGTTATTTCAAAGGCAAGGATCATTTGGAAAAAAGTACCCTTGAAAATGCCTCCAATCACGAAGAAAATGGTCTGGCGCGTATCTACCCCATCGGCGAACAGGAGTCGCGGGTGAACCACCCGGAGCAATCGGGGTATTTTTCGGGCGCCTGTGACATCACCTATTACGGCGGCGGTGCTTTTGGGGAGGAATACGACCACAGCGTTTGGGTGGCCGATGTGGTGCTCAACCTGATCCATGTGGATAAGATCAAAGCCCAGGGTGCCTCCTTCGCTGCCCAGCGCCACCTCGACAACCGCGACTTGTTGGCCAGCAGCGACCGTGCCTTCCGCCCCGTCAATATGAACGTCGGACCCGATGGTAGCATGTACCTCGTAGACATGTGCCGCAAAGTAATTGAACACCCCGAATGGATTCCCGATGACATCGAAAAAACGCTCGACCTGGAAGCGGGCAAGGATCAGGGCCGGATTTATCGGATCAGCAAAGGTACTGCCATAGCCTATGATGTAGCCCAATTTAAAACAGAAACTGGTCTGGTCCAGGCGCTAACCCATGCCAATCAGTGGGTGCGCAAAACGGCTCATCGCTTGTTGATGGAGCAAAAATTGGGACAAACCAGCATGCATGGTTTAAAAGGATTGCTGAAAGACAAAAATCCACTTGCGAAAGTACACGCACTGCACATCCTTGCCGCTCAAGGTGCATTGAACTCCACAGCACTCGCCACGGCATTAGCCGATGAGGTGGCACCGATCCGCGAGACCGCATTGCAATTGGCAGAAAGCAGCTTGAGCAATGACCCAACGCTGCTCCAACAATGCATCCAACTCCTGAATGACCAGGATCAACGGGTACGGATGCAAGCCGCCTTGAGTTTAAGTACCCTGAATGAAGCCAGTGCAGCCTACCAAAAGCAGCGCACCGCCATTCTCACCGGATTGAACACGGCCGCCCAAAAAAGCATGGATACCTGGAACAGTTACGCCATTGCCCTAGCAGCGCAAGGATCGGCGGCAGACTTGTTTGCCAGCCTCGTTCAATCCACTCAGCCAAGCAACAGCGACTTATTGGCGGCTTTGGCCCAAAGCGCCGCGCAATCAACCCAGGGTTTGCAAAGTGTTTTGCAACAGTTGACTGCGCCAAAAATAAGCAATGCGACTCGACAGAACATCCTGCAACAACTCAGTCGTGAAGCTCCAAAACTCAGCGGAACGGCCACCATCGAACCCGCCCTCAAAGCCCTGGAACAATCCCGTGACCTCGGCCTGATTTCCGCTTCAGCTGCTCTGCGGCAACGCCTGAACTTGTCGCCCTCCCCCGAGTTTTTAACCCTAAGTCGCAACGCTTTGCAAAAAGTAAACGACGCCACCCTTCCCGATTCCATCCGCGTGCAGCAACTTGCTCTATTGACTTTGCTACCCTATGCCCAAAAATCAAAAGTACTCTTTGCCTGTCTGCCCAATAGCCAGCCCATCCAGCTACAGGAAGAAGCCCTGCGGCAATTGGCCAATTCCGCCGAGCCTGAAATCGGCCGACGCCTCGTCCAACTATGGGCAGAGCTGGGGCCACACATCCGCAAGTACGCGGGCGACCTGCTGCTGGATCGCGAAATCCACCACGACGCTCTACTAACTGGACTGGAAAAAGGCCAGATCAACATCGGTGAGATGAACTTCGACCTCGAACGCCGCCGCACCCTGCTCTGGTGGACCGACAATAAAAACACCAAACGCCGCGCCGAAAAACTCTTCAGCGACGCCGCCGTAGTGACTCGGCAAGCGGCCATCGATAAAATGAAGCCCGCCCTGATGCTCAAAGGCACTGTGGCAAAGGGGAAAATGGTATTTGCTACTCATTGCGCCAATTGCCACCGCTACGGCAATACGGGCAAAGAAGTGGGCCCGGTACTGACCGAAATATCCCGCAAAAGTAAAGCCACCCTCCTGCACGACATCCTCGATCCCAACGCCGCCGCCGACCCCAAATACATCAGCCACCGCCTCGAAACCAAAGATGGACTGAGCCACCTGGGCATCGTGGCCGCCGAAACGGATCAGAACGTGACTTTGTTAAAAATGGGAGGTGAGAAGGTGACTTTGGCTAAGAAGGAGTTGAAGTCGTTTCGCTCAATGGGGACTTCGTTGATGATGGAGGGGTTTGAAAATGCGTTGACGGTAGCGGAGATGGGGGATTTGTTGGCGTTTTTGCAGGGGGGGAGTGAGGAATAAATCAGCTCTGGATTTAGAAGTAAGATCTGGCGCGGTAGAGACACACGGCAGTGCGTCTCTGCAATGTTTTACATAGCGCAACAGTATCTTACCATCCCGAAATAAAAAATACAAATGCATTGAAACCAATGAATAGAAGCATAATTCCAAAAAGTATTTATTTCCGAGAGTTGAAAAAGAATTTAGATTCTACATCAATGGAAAAGCATGTTGAAAAAATGCAAAAAAAGTTAGTAGACAATTGGTCTAATTTGAATTTGAATTCGGGCCTACGTCCAATTTATCTATTTGAAGAAGATTACAACTCAATTTCTGCATATGCTGTTGAGATTCATGAAGAAAGCTTCTTTTATGTTGAACAAATTACTGAACAAATAGAATCGACGCTTATAAGTAACGAAGCAAAATTCTTCGTAAGAAAGCCAATGGCGTTTTTCGATTTTGAAATTACCGCGTGTAGAAAAGAAGAATGTAGAAATACTGTTCAATATTTGGATTCAAAAGAAGATGAAGATATCCTCAAAAGCCTAACAACTGGATTTAATAAGTTAGAAAACATTGCCCAAATTGGACGACAGTTGATTTCTCGTGGAATAATTATTAATTCAATTAAATTGTTCTGTCAAAACTGGAAGATTCAGTCGTTGGAATTTCGAGCAACAAAAAAAAGAGTTCATTTTGTGGATAGTACAAATGGAATCGTTTACCTAGGAATCAGAAAGTGTTTAGAAGATATGTTTGGAATTGACAAAGATGAGATTCAAATGATCATTGAAAAAAATCACAGCTAAAAACAAATGGAACGTGCATGACCGCAAAAGCTGGCCACAACGTTTCTGCAAGAACCTTTTACATCACCGAACCCAAAAATATCGATAAAATATCGATAACATTTAGATATCCCCCTCAGATATCGATAACTTGCAGATAAGATATCGATAAAATAGAGCGGAAAATACTTAGTTTTGAAATTTGGGCTAAAGCCCAATTGGAAAAGCAATCCTGACCCACGCGCTAAAGCACGTGGCAATTCATGTCCTCCGAGCAAAAGGTACAGAAGTATAAAAATTGGCTCAAAATTGGCTCAAAATTGGCTCAAAAATAGAAAAAACTGGCTCAAATTGGCTCAAATTGGCTCAAAATGGAAGGAAGGCTCACTCCATCCCATCCTCCTCCAGCACCAATTCCGCGTCCTTCTCCCAAATCTCCATCTCACAAGGCTTACAATTGAACTTGAGCTTGTACTCCACCTCCCCATGCTTCAAGGTAAGTGGTTCGGCCACTTTGGTGCCCATAGTTGCGCGTTGGTAACGGGGGCATTTACCCAGTTCGTACTTCACGCAATATTTGGTCACCATCACCCGCGATTTGCCGGGGTCCCACTGCAACTCAAAAGCCTTTTCAATGTCGGTGACGCCGTGGCGATGGTAGAATGCCCTGGCTAGTTTATTGGACACGTTGTAGGTAAAATCGAGCGTCTGCACTGGATAAGGGTGTTCTGTTTTGACGATCTGCGGTTCATCCCGCTGGTAATCCCGAATGCGGATTTCCGCCAATGCTTCCAGGGCCGCTCGGCGGATTTCGTTCACCTTTGAATTGGGCAAAAACCAGTTTTGCGAAAATTCCACCGCTATCTCATCCGTCATGAAAGGCGTATTGCCCGTTTTGGCAAGGTTCTTTTTGATGTTGTCGATCAACCCTTCGGCGTTTTTGGCGAGTTCTTTGGGCATGTCAAAGCTGGCCACATGCTCGTGGCCATCCTCGTCTACTACCCGCAGTGTGAAACCCGTTTCCGTCTCGCTGAACTGCATGGTCACCCCAATTTTCCGCACGGCGCTGTTTTCATTCTCCAGCATACGGTTGAATTCGGCGTCGTGGTTGCGGTAGATTTCCGTGCCGACTGGCAGGGGTTTCAAGGTATTGGGCACCACAATGTCGTTGACGATGATGTTGACCTGCACGCCATCGGCCACGCCCTGCTCGTTGAGGAAGTACAGGCCGTCGCCGTTGTTGAGCAACTCGTAGTTTTCGATCAGGTAGCCATTCGCTTTTTGCTCCAACAATTTGCCGATGTATTGGCCTTGGGACTTGGGGCTTTCCCAAGAGCCGATTTTACTGTGGCGCTGGTTGACAAAATAATCGGTGTAGCCCCGGTTGAAACTGCGATCCAGGCCAGGCTCAAAATTGTAAAAGGTGCGGCCCGAAGAGGCCTTTTGGTATTGATCGGGATGGGCCTCCAGGAAGGCATCCAGTCTTTGGCGCAGGTAGGAGGTATTGTTTTTGACATAAACAATATCTTTCAAGCGGCCTTCAATTTTGAAGGAAGAAATGCCAGCCTGGATCAGATTGGGCAGCTCATCGCTCAGGTCCAAATCCTTGATGGACAAGAGGTGGCTGCTTTCAATGAGGGTATTGCCATTGCCGTCGATCAGTTGGTAGGGCAGGCGGCAGTTTTGGGCGCAGGAGCCCCGATTGGCCGAACGTTCGCCGTTGGCAATGCTCATGTAGCAGTTGCCACTGAAGGAGACACAAAGTGCGCCAGTTACGAAAAACTCCAGTTCTACGTCTGAGGCTTCGTGGATTTCCCGCACCTGGTCCAGGTTCAGTTCCCGGGCCAGCACCACCCTTTTGATGCCAGCATCACCCAAGAATTTCACATGGCCGGCATCCCGGTTGTTGGCCTGGGTGCTGGCGTGAATGGCGATGGGTGGCAGCTCCATTTCCAGGATGCCCATGTCCTGAACAATGATGGCATCCACCCCAATGTGGTACAATTCCCAGATGAGTTGCCGGCAAGGCTCCAGCTCGTTTTCGTACAAAATGGTATTGAGGGTCACCAACACCTTTGCTTTGAACAAGTGGGCGTACCGGGCCAATTCGGCTATGTCTTCCACGGAGTTCGTGGCATTGGTGCGGGCACCAAACAGCGGCGCGCCAATGTACACGGCATCTGCGCCCGCATTGACGGCAGCCATGCCTTGATATAGATTTTTGGCCGGAGCCAGTATTTCGATCTTTCTGCTCATTGGGTGCGCCTCGTTTCTTACTGCTAATTCGGATGAGGCGCAAAATTACAAAAATTAGTAAATGTTTGGTGGATCAACTTTGGGAGGTTGTTTAGGAGAAGTTCACTCATTTACATTCCCAAGGCTTTTAAGGCTTCATACACCAAGAACCCGGGCCACAAAATGGCCTTTAAAATCCCTAAAAGACCCATCCAGAAGCTTGTGGCATGGGAAATGTAATAGACAAGCGCGCCGATGAAACCCATCCCATAAATCGGGTTACTGGAGGCGTGGCGTTGAATTTGTTCTTTCATGGTGTTGATGCGTTTGATGCCTCAAGTTGTTGGTATTTGCTGCATTGTTGGAAAAACTAAAGTCAGTGGCGGGGCTGATTTTTTATGGGTTGTAACTTGATTATGAAGTGGTCATGACTTGGTATAGGTCGCTGACCGGAGCTAGAACTTCGGGAAAGAGCACCAATTTGTGCAGAAGGTATTCGCGAATGATCGGAAGAATTTGCCACCACAGGTGAAAGCTTGATTGTTGGGCAGGCTAAAGCGACACACAAAAGCGACACAAAAGCGACACAATTGCAGCGCGGAGGACGCGGATAAAGCGGATTTACGCGGATTTTTTCTCGCGCCTTCGGCACGAGTTGGGCAAAGTTCAGCAAAAGCATTCCAAACTCCGCATCACTCCCCCTTTTCGCCCTCCGTCGTCAAAAAACCACCATATCAATCCCCCTACTTTCCTTTTTCCAGCATTTTCCTATCTTCCCTCCAAAATTTTGGACTAGTATGAAAAAACTCGTTATTGCCCTGTTTGTTTTGGGTTGCAGCACTTTGGGTATGGCCCAAAACAAACCCAAAGCCAATTATGACCTGGCCGCCCGTTTTTCCCAACCCAAAGTGGAAAAAATGGTCTTTTCCACCAGCGTAAGCCCGCATTGGCTCAAAGAATCGGAACGGTTCTGGTACCAGTACGAAACCAGTCAAGGCCGCAGCTACTACCTGGTGGATCCCGCCAAAAAGCTCAAAAAGCTGTTGTTCGACAATGTAAAAATGGCCGCCGATCTATCGCGCCTCACTGGCGATCCCTTCGATGCACAGCACCTCGACATCACCAGCCTCAAATTCATCAACAAAGAAACCGCGATTCGTTTTGAAGTCAAGAGCAAATTGGCGGAAGAAGATGAAAAGAAGGATGAGGAAGAGGACGACATGAAACAGAAGAAGTCGGACGCGCCGCCCAAAAAAGTAAAGCGCACTTTTTATTTTGAATACGACCTCACCACGGGTGTACTCAAACTCCTTGAAGACTACAAAAAGCCTAAAGACAAACCCACTTGGGCCAGCATTGCTCCTGATTCCTCTTATGTGGTTTTTTCCAAAAACTACAACCTCTACTGGATGGACAAAGCCAATTTCCTGAAGGCCGTGAAAAAGGAGAAGGACTCCACTATTGTTGAAACCCAATTGACCACCGACGGCGAAGAACATTACGGGTACCACAGCGGCGTTTTTGGTCAAACCGACCTGGAGAAGGAAAAAAACAAAGGCAAACGCCAGGGGGCCAGTGTCCTATTTTCCCCCGATTCCAAAAAATTCGCGCTCGTTCGCAACAACAACCGCAAGGTCAAAGACTTCTGGGTGATCAATTCCATCGCGGAGCCCCGTCCTACCCTGGAGACCTACAAATACCACATGCCTGGCGAAAAGGGGGCCCCGCAACAGGAGATTTGGCTGGTTGATTTTCCGAGTAAAGCCTTGGTCAAGGTAGCGGTTGATACAACCATGAAAGACCAGGATTTGAACCTGATGCGTGCCCCACGCCTGGCCAAAAACCGCGACGATGACCACCAACCGAACTTGTGGCTCGCCCCCAACTCGGATCAACTGTACTTCAGCCGTACCAGCCGCGACCTCAAACGTATCGATGTTTGTGTAGCGGATACCAAAACCGGCGTGTCCAAAACCCTGATCGAAGAACGCCTGAATACCTACGTGGAAACCCGTCCACTGGGACTCGTCAACAACGGCGAAGAATACATCCATTGGTCGGAACGCGACGGCTGGGCACATTTTTACCTGCACGACAAAATGGGCAAGCTGAAAAACCAGATCACTTCCGGTCCTTTCCACTGCGAAAGTATCGAAGCGATCGACAGCAAAAACCGGGTTTTGTACTTCCTGGCGAATGGTCGGGAGCCCGGCGAAGACCCTTATTTGACCCACCTCTACCGCGTCAATTTTGATGGAACAGGGTTGAAACTGCTGAGCAAAGGGGATTTCAACCATACCACGTCCAACAACGACGTGAATACCTTTTTTGTCAACAATTATTCCCGCGTTAATACCACACCAAAGTCGGAATTGCTGGATAATTTGGGCACCAAGCTGATGGATTTGGAAACTGCCGATTTGTCCCAGCTTTTTGCCGCAGGCTACAAATTCCCGGAGCCCTTCGTGGTCAAAGCTGCCGACGGCATCACCGACCTGTATGGCGTGATGTACAAACCCTTTGATTTTGATTCTACGCTCAAATACCCGATCCTCGAATACGTGTACCCCGGCCCACAAACCGAGGCGGTGAACAAGGCATTCTCAGCCGGCATGGATCGCACCGATCGGCAGGCGCAACTGGGTTTCATCGTGATCACCATCGGCAACCGGGGCGGGCACCCCAGCCGCTCCAAGTGGTACCACAACTATGGCTACGGCAATCTGCGCGATTACGGTCTGGAGGACAAAAAAGTAGCCGCCGAACAACTCGCCGACCGCCACAAGTACATCGACCTCGACAAGGTGGGCATCTTTGGGCACTCCGGGGGCGGCTTTATGTCGACTGCTGCGATGTTGGTGTATCCCGATTTTTTCAAAGTTGCGGTTTCTTCCTCGGGCAACCACGAGAACAACATCTACAACCGTTGGTGGAGTGAAAAACACGATGGGGTCAAAGAAGTGAAGGACGCCAAAGGCAACATTACTTTTGAATACGACATCGACAAAAACACCGATTTGGCCAAAAACCTGAAGGGTAAACTCCTGATTTGTACGGGCGACATCGACAATAACGTGCATCCAGCGCTCACCATTCGGATGGCCAATGCCTTGATTAAAGCCAACAAACGTTTTGATTTTTTCATGTTTCCTGGGCAACGGCACGGTTATGCGGATATGAATGAGTACTTCTTCTGGCTGCGCGCGGATTATTTTTGCAAACATTTGCTGGGAGATTATGAAGACAGCACGGATATTTTGCAGATGAATCGCGACAAACCCCTAAGTAATAAACGACCATAACCAAAGGAACTAAGAGCGACTTGATTTTCACAAAGGACACACAAAGGTTCACAAGGGGCACAAAGTTAGACGTTGACGATTCTTTGTGTCCTTTGTGAATCTTTGTGTTTTCTTTGTGAAAAAAAATACCGCTTCGGTTCTAACTTACAACACCTACACGCAAACACCTAAATCCATGACTGCGAAACAGATCGGAATTGTCCTTGGTCCACTATTGTTCACCATTCTCCTGTTCATTCCTCCGCCGGAAGGCTTGGAACCTGCGGCCTGGAAAGCCATCGCCATGGCCGCCTGGATGCTCACCTGGTTCATCTCCGAGGCCTTACCCCTCCCTGTAACCGCTCTCCTGCCCATGGTCATCCAACCCCTTTTGGGCTTGGCCACGGTCAAGGAAGCCATGGCACCCTATTCCGACCCCATTATTTACCTCTTCATGGGCGGCTTCACCATTGCACTGGCCATGGAACGCTGGAACCTGCACCGCCGCATTGCCCTGAATATCTTGCGCATGACTGGCTCCAATGCGAATGGGATTATCCTCGGTTTTTTCTTGTCCACTGCTCTGATCAGCATGTGGATCAGCAATACGGCGACTACCATTATGATGTTGCCGATGGCGCTGTCGGTCATTGATTTGGTCAATCAAAAAGATGAAAAAGGAAATCCCTTGCCCGGGATGCGCAACTTTGCGATTTCGATGATGTTGGGGGTGTCCTATGCTTCCAGTATTGGCGGGGTAGGCACTTTGATTGGCACGCCGCCGAACGTGGTTTTTGCGGCACAGATGAAAGAGTTATTTGACAAACAAATCCCTTTTGGGCAATGGATGGCAGTAGGGGTGCCTTATTCTATTTTGCTGTTATTGGGTGGCTATTGGATCATTGTGCGCTGGGCCTATCCCAATCGTTTGGGCAAAATCGAGGGGGCCAGAGAACGTATGGACGCTGAATTGGCAAAACTCGGCCCGATGAGTGCGGGAGAAAAACGAACCACACTGGTCTTCTTTCTGGCTGCATCAGGCTGGATTTTTAAATTGCCAATCGAAAAGGCCATTCCAGGCTTGGTCATCGAAGAATCCGTGGTGGGCATTTGTGCCGCGCTGATGTTGTTTGCGGTGCCAATCAGCTTGAAAAACTACACTTTTGCCCTGGATTGGAAACATACCGAAAAATTGCCCTGGGGCATTTTGTTGCTTTTTGGGGGTGGGTTAAGCTTGGCTTCAGCCTTGTCTTCAACTGGTTTAATCGGTTTGATCGGCCAGCAATTTGCCGGAGGCAATGGGGGCTCCTGGCTGTTTTTACTCGCACTCGTAACAGTGACGGTTTTTTTGACCGAGTTGTTGTCCAATGTCGCTTTGGTGGTGGTGTTCATTCCGGTCATCGGCGCGGTTGCCCAGGCTATGAATATCGACCCAGTGGTGATGTGTATCCCCGTTACGCTGGCGGCCAGTAGTGGGTTTATGTTGCCCATGTCTACCCCGCCGAACGCCATTGTGTTTTCCAGTGGGCATTTAACGGTATCTCAGATGATGCGTGCGGGGGTCTGGTTGAACTTGTTGTCGATTGTGTTGATGACGATCTTTGGTAAATTGGTGGTGCCGCTGTTTTTTTAGTCCGTATCTTTGCGGCGGAAAAAAGAGTACACACCATGACATTGAAGGACAACATTCAAAAACTCGCCCAGGCTTATCACCCTGAAATAGTAGCCCTACGGCGACACATCCACCAAAACCCCGAACTTTCTTTTGAAGAACACGAAACCGGAAAATACGTCGCTGCGCAACTGCAAGAATGGGGTATTGCCCATCAGACAGGCGTTGCAGGAACCGGAGTAGTGGCTTTAATCGAAGGAAAAAATCCTGGCAAAAATACGGTAGCCCTGCGCGCCGACATGGATGCCTTGCCCATCATTGAGGCCAATGAGGTGCCTTACAAATCCCAAAACCCAGGAGTGATGCATGCCTGTGGGCACGATGTACACACTGCTTCCCTCCTGGGTGCCGCAAAAATCTTGCAGGAAACCCGTCAGGATTGGGAAGGCAGTGTAAAGCTGATCTTTCAACCCGCTGAAGAACGCCTGCCAGGCGGCGCTTCTTTGATGATCAAAGAAGGGGTTTTGCAAAATCCCAGTCCCACGGCCATTGCGGGCCAACACGTTCATCCGCCTTTGGCTGCCGGGAAAGTGGGATTTCGCCCAGGTCGCTACATGGGTTCCTGTGATGAGTTGTACATCACCATTACGGGTAAAGGGGGGCACGGGGCCATGCCTCAAGACTGTGTTGACCCCATTCTGCTGGCCGCACACATGATCACTGCTTTGCAGCAAATCGTCAGTCGCAACAACGACCCGACCATTCCCACCGTATTGACTTTTGGAAAAATCAACTCTACAGGTGGTGCAACGAACATCATCCCCAAAGAGGTAAAAATTGAAGGCACCTTCCGCACCATGGATGAAACCTGGCGCAAAGAAGCCCACCGCCGCATGAAATACATGGCCGAACACCTGATCGAAGGCATGGGCGGCAAAATTGATTTTTTCATCGATGTGGGTTACCCCTGTTTGCTCAATGATGAAGCGCTGACTTTGCGGATGCGCGAATCTGCTGAGGATTACCTTGGAGTAGAAAATGTGGTTGATCTTCCCGTGCGCCTCACCGCTGAGGATTTTTCATACTACTCTCAAGAGATGCCGGCCTGTTTTTATCGATTGGGAACGGGGAATGTAGAGCGGGGGATCACCTCACCGGTGCATTCCGATACTTTTGATATTGATGAGGAGGCGTTGAAAGTGGGGGCTGGATTGATGGCCTGGTTGGCGGTGCGGGAATTGGAGTTAACAGCAAGTTAGTACTTTCATAAAACCCCGAAGGGGTGACATGATTATAGAAAATTCAAAGAGAGATGTTTTCAAAGAGAGAAACCCCGAAGGGGTGGCATTATTCTTATCTTTAAAATGCCACCCCTTCGGGGTTTTTCTAAAAAATCGTTCTGTCTTTCCAATTTTCTATAATTATTTCACCCCTTCGGGGTTCGGTTTTCTAATCGAATTATACTTACTTCCGCAACAACTGCCCCGGGAATTCCTTTGTACTCTTCCCTCCTACAAAAACCACCTTGCCATTCACCCATACCCGCTCAATACCCGTCGACAATGCAGTAGGGTTTTGAAAAGTAGCATTGTCTTGCACCGTTTGGGGGTCAAACAGCACCAAGTCGGCAAAATAGCCGGGAGCAATCAAACCGCGTTCCCTCAAGCCCAAGTGCTCCGCCGAAAGGCCGGTCATTTTGTGAATGGCCTCTTCCAGGCCCAGGGCTTTTTTCTCCCGCACGTAACGCGCCAATACCCGCGTAAAGGCGCCATGCCCCCGTGGATGGCTGCGGTGGGTGCCGTCTGAACACACATTGGTATGCGGCCAGCGCAATAAGTTAATGACATCTTGATCCGCCATGGAAGCACCGATGATCGATTCCGTTTCACCCGTACGTTCCGCCTCGGCTACCAGGTACATCAAGGTTTTGGCAACTGCTTCGCCGCGCATTTGGGCGATGACACTCAGGGTTTTGCCCGCGTAGGCTGGTTGAGCGCCAAAGCGGGAGACAATGCTGCGGGTAGGGTCGATCAATTGGGTGACTGCAAATTCGGCGCTGGCCAGGTTGTCGAAGTCTTTTTTCGGGAACAACACCCGCAAGGTGGATTGCCAATGCTCGTAAGGGTAAACATCCGCCGTGATGTCGATGCCTTCAGACCGGGCAGCTTGCAGGCGAGCCAACAGTTGGGGCGCTTGCCCCCACTTGCTTTTGAGCGCAATTTTGAAATGGGAAATCTGCACGGGCAATTTGGCCTCCCGCCCAATCTGGATAATTTCATCAAGTGCATCGTCCAGATGGATGTCTTCGCTACGGATATGGCTCATGTAGCGCCCGCCAGCGGCAGCAGCCACTTTGGCCAGGGTGATCACCTCATCGCGATTGGAATAAAAACCTTCCTCGTATTCCAGACCGGAGCACAAGCCCAAAGCCCCAGCTTTCAACTCCGCAGCCAATAATTCCTTTATTTTTTCTATTTCTGCTACCGTGGCTTGGCGTCGAAAACTGCTCAATCCCATCGCCCGCAAGCGCAGGGTGCTGTGCCCGGCGTAAGAGGCGAGATTGACTGCGATGGGGCGGCGTTGGAGCCATAGCGCCAGGCTGTCCATGGGTTCTGATTCCCCATCTTGCCCTGATACAATTGTGGTGATGCCTTGACTGACGACGGCCAACATGTCCGGCTTTTCCTCCATCGCCCCAGCATGGTGGCTATGGGTATCAATAAACCCAGGGGCTAAGACTTTTCCCAGTCCATCAATTACTTTTTCTCCGGGCAAAGGACTGAGCGCGCCCATGTCTTGAATGCGGTTGTTGAGTACGCGCACTGCGCCAAAGCGAGCCGTGCTCCCCGTGCCATCCACGATTTGCACATTGCGGATTAGGGTGGAACTGGGAAATTTAAAAGCTTTGCCTTCAGACCAGGCTCTTACGATTTGCTGGACAAAACCTTGGCCAGAATTGTCCAGCGCAATCAAGGCTGATTTTTGATCCAGATTTCGCAGGATCAAAGTGCGGAACCCAACCCAACCGCCCGTATGACTCAACTCCCGGCCCTCTTTGCCCACAGCCCATCCGAAGCCATAAGGATAGGTGCTGCCATCATTGAGCTTTACGGGACTAAAAGCTTCTTCCAGCGTACTTTTTTTTACCAATTTTTCGGTGTACAAGGCTTGTTCCCAGCGCAGCAAATCTTCGGCAGAGCTGTAAACGTTGCCATCGCCCACTACCCCATCGATGCTAATGAGGTCATTTGGTAGCAATTTCCCTCCTTCCCGATGCATGCCCATCACCCGCTGAGCCGGAGCAGCTGGACCTTTAAAATGGTAAACAAAAGTTTGATTGAGTCCTAAGGGGCGGGCAATCCGTTCGGCAAAAAACTGGGCAAAAGGTTTTCCAGCTGCCTTTTCAACCACCGAAGCCAGGAGTATATATCCCGTGTTGCAGTACGACCATTGGCTGCCGGGCTCAAATTCCAGGGCGGGTTTATGCCGAGCCAACAACTGCAAAAGATCGTCATTGGTCAGGGTATCGAGCAAGGTGAGTTGGCGTTGGGCCAGGTCAAAGTACTCGGGCAGACCCGAAGTATGGGTCAACAATTGTCGGACTACGATATTGGCATAAGGAAAGCTCGGTAGGTATTTTTGCACCGGGTCGTCGTATTGGAGTTTGTTTTCTTCCTTGAGGAGCATCGCGCTCATGGCCACAAATTGCTTGGACACCGAAGCGAGATTGAAAGAGGATTGGGTGCTCAATAGGGTTTTTCCACCTGCATCGTTTACCCCAAAGGCTTTTTTATACAACGCCTGGCCTTCCTGTGCCACGAGCACTACGCCATTGAACAACTGGAGTTGATGCAAAGCATTTAACGCCGAATCCAGGCGAATGGGATTGGGTCTATTTTGACCGTAGCTCAAAGTAAGGTAGAGCAAACAAAAGAGCAGTAGTTTGATTTTCAGCAGTTTTTCCATAATGTTTGTGCAATTTGATTTGATGCATTCTACTGGACATTTTGCTCGGAGGACATGAATAACAAAAATGTCCAGTAGTATGGATTTGGAGTTAAAATTGAGGAAAATTGCCCATATTTCTGTACATCGGCTTACCAAGTAGATTTTTTTTTCCTGGAAAAGCGGGTGTGACAAGCATCTTTGTTTTTGTTTTTTACTCCTTACTAATGATACACTCAAAACCTGATTGATGAAACCGACGCTCACCCTATTCAGCTGGCTCTGCTTTTTGCCTTTTTTACAAGCCCAACAATTCATTCAAGTCAAAAACGGTCCTCTGGTCACTAAACCCGGTGACAGCCGCAGCATCAACTTGGTAGACGTCAATGGCGACGGCCTGGACGATGTATTCATTTCCAAAGGACTAAAAGGTGGGCAAAACAACGACCTCTACCTCAACCTGGGCAAAGGCAATTTCCAGGCAGTCACCACCGATTCCATCACCCTGGACATGAGCCCTTCCGATGGTGCCACCTTTGCCGATACCGACAACGACGGAGACCTTGATGCCTACGTCACCACCTGGTACCGCCGCCCCAACCTTTTTTACACCAATGATGGCAAAGGAAATTTCACCCACCAAGGCCAGGGCATTACCGGCCCAATGGGCACCTATTCCGAAACCGCCGCTTTTGGCGATTACGACAATGATGGCCTCGTCGACATCTACATCACCAACAGCGCAGGCGACAAACGCAACCTGCTGTACCGCAATACCGGCAACAACAACTTCGAGCGCATCCAACTCGATTGGCTGAGTGAAGCCCTGCCCAGCCGCTCGGCCAATTGGGCGGACTACGACAACGACGGCGACCTTGATTTGTTTGTGGCCAATGAAGAAGTGAATTTCAACAGCCTTTTCCGCAATCAAGGCAAGGGGCATTTTGAAAAAATCAGCAACGATCCCGTAGTGCGCGACACGTTTAGCGCTGTTACGGCCAGCTGGGGCGATGTGAACAATGATGGGTTCCAGGACTTGTTTGTGGGCAATGCGGGGTTCATAAAAGCGCAAAACAACCAGCTCTTTCTCAACAATGGCAAGGGTGGATTTACCCCGGCACCTACCGGGCCCATTCAAACCGATGGCGGTTGTAGTTTCGGCAGTGCTTTTGCGGATTACGACAATGATGGCGACCTTGATTTGTTTGTCAGCAATGGGTATTGCTCCGGCGAAATTGTGAATTTTTTGTACCGCAACAAAGGCGATGGCACCTTTGAGCGCGACCTACAAAGCCTACCCAATTTCAGCACGCCCTGTTCCTTTGGCAGCGCCTGGAGTGATTTAAACAACGATGGATTTCAGGATTTGGTGGTCTCCACTTGTAAAAATGGCCAAAATGACCCCGAGCCCAGCAACCTGCTCTTTATGAATCAGGGAAACAAAAATACCTGGTTGAAAATTCATTTGTCGGGGACCAAATCCAATCAAGCGGCCATTGGGGCAAAATTGCGGGTAAAAAGTACCATCAATGGCAAAGCAGTTTGGCAAATGCGCGAAATTTCGGCCCAAACTGGTTATGCGGGGCAAAACAGCCTCACGGCACACTTCGGACTAGCCAATTCCAAACAAGTGGATGCATTGGTCGTCGAATGGCCTAGTGGGGCCAAACAACAATTCAAAAAAGTCAAAGCAGGCCAACGGTATCAACTCAAAGAAAACGGCAAGTTGGTCATTTGGCCTTAGGGGCGATAAAAAAATAAGTGCTCATTTTGCCACAGGATTAGACAAGTAAACGGTTCATTTTAAGTGCCTTATTTAATCCTGTGGCTCAAGAAAAATGAACACTTATTTTTGCCCCACTACTTAGTGTCTTTCAAATTTTGCAAAGCTGCTTCCAGCTGTGGATAATCAAAATCAAATCCTTCTTTTTGAATCTTGGCGGATGAAGCCCTTACCCCGGTAAGGATGGCATCCGCCAGTTCACCCAATACCAAGCGCAAGGCAAAGGTAGGAGCAGGGATATTGATGGCCCGAGGTGCAAATGTTTTTGACGCTGTTTTGATCAATTCAAGATTGCGGGTTGGATTGGGTGCTACTGCGTTGAAAAATCCTTGCATGTCCTCATCCTGTAAAGCAAACATAAACATGCGACACAGGTCGTCGATGTGAATCCAGGGGTACCAGGTTTTGCCACTCCCAAAATAAGGGGCAGTACCAAATTTCATGGGTTCGAGCAGTTTTGGCAAGGCGCCACCTTTGGTCGAGAGCACAATGCCAACACGGAGTCCAACCACCCGCAGGCCTGTTTCGTTCAAGCTGCGAATGGAGGCTTCCCAAGCAATGCAACTTTCAGGCAAAAAACCTTTGCCGGGTGCAGCCTCTTCGTTGACCCATTGCTCAGAGGGGTTATCGCCATAATAACCCACTGCGGCACTAGATACAAAGGCCTTAGGCTTTTGAGGCATAGCCAGGATCTGGCGCTTGAGCAGTTGATTGCTTTTCACCCGACTATCGATGATGAGGCGTTTGCGCACTTGCGTCCAGGGTTTGTCGGCTATTCCCGCTCCGGCGAGGTTGATGATGTAATCGACATTTTCCAGGGCTTTGGTATCAATGGTGCCTTTGTCCACATCCCAGGCATAGGTGGGATAAAGCGCATCTGGGCTAGGATTTCGGCTGAGCTGCCGAACCTCAAAACCCTGCTCACTCAACAGTTTGCTCAACTGGGTGCCAATTAAACCTGTACCTCCGGCAATTAATACAATACTCATCGTGTTTGTTTTTAAAATACAACAGCTAATGTCGGGATAATTTTTTTTCCGTTGTATAATGTTTAATTTTGAGCAAATAAGCTCATGAAGCTCATGAAGCTTGTTTGTAACACCAGATTTAATCAGTCGTTCATTGGTGTAGTAAAATTTTGAAACCTTTAATCCAAAGTAATGCTTTACATGAACATCTCCAAAACCGTTCTTTTTTGCCTGGTCATTGTGCTTTGCAGTGCTAGTTTTTGTACAAAATCTGTAGACTATAAACGCTCCGGGAATTCCGTAATCGTGCGCCTCGAAAGTGATGCCGATCGTTTGAATACCATTTTAACCCAAACCCAATACGGGCGTATTCCCTCTGATCTGGCCCATTTGAACCTGATGACCTACAACGATTCTTTTGAATTGGTACCTTATCTGGTCAAAGCCCAACCCATCATCAAAGATTTGCCCAACGATGCGGTGAGTTATACTTTTGAAATTCTGGATGAGGCCGTATGGGATGATGGCAAACCTGTAACGGGCAAGGATTATTTGTTTACCCTAAAAACCATCCTCAACCCCAAGGTTGAAGCCGTAATTGGGCCTTTTGTGGAAGAGATCAAGGATGTTCAAGTTGACCCTAAAAATCCGAAACGTTTTACCGTCGTGATGAGTCCTAAGACCATTTATTCCCTGGATTATGCGACCAACTCCTTTTCGGTCATCCCGGAACATATCCTGGACCCCAAGGGCTTGATGAAAGGCATTCCCTTTAGCGACTTGTGCAATCCTGATAAAGCTGATGCATTGGCAGCCAACCCCAAAGTGGTCGAATTTGCTGAATTATTCAGCTCTCAACCTTATTCCAATGACCCCAAATACCTGGTCGGTTGTGGCCCATACCGCATCGAATCCTGGACTGCAGGTGAAAAGATTGTGGTCAAAAAGAAAAAAGACTGGTGGGGCGATAAAATAGTCAAAACCCATCCCCTACTTACCGCATTCCCTGACGAAATCATCTTTAAAATCATCGTCGACCCCGCTGCAACAACGGCTGCTATTAAAAACGAAGAAATTGATGCGACCAACCGCCTTGCTCCTGAGGATTTTACGGCTTTGCAGCAAAATGAGGCGGTCAATGAGCGCTACAATTTCCTCAATCCTACTACGATGACTTATTTCTGTGTCGCGACCAACACGCGCAATCCCAAATTGGCAGATAAACGGGTGCGCAAAGCGATCGCACATGTATTGGATGTGGATGAATTGATTCAGGAATTGTATTTAGGTTTTGGAGAAAGAATTTGTAGCCCAGTGCCCCTCAACTCTCCAGATTACAACAAAAAATTAAAACCTATTCCTTTTGACATCAACAAAGCCAAAGCCTTTTTGGCTGAAGCAGGCTGGAAAGACAGCAACAACAATGGCATTGTTGACAAAATGATCGATGGCAAAAGCACCGAGTTGAGTTTGACCTATTTTTATGCAGCAGGCCGAGAGACTTCCCAACAAATGGCCTTGCTGTTCCAGGATAATGCTAAAAAAGCGGGGATTGAAATCAAACCCCAGGCCTTGGAGGGCCGTGAAGTCATGGGTCGTTGGGCAAGTCACGATTTTGATTTACTGAGTGCGGGGAGAGGTTTGGCACCAATCTGGTCTCCAGAACAAAACTGGCGCACCGATTCCGACAACCGCAGTGGCTTTGGCAATGCTGAAACAGATGCGCTGATCGATCAAATTCCAGTTACTTTTGATGCAAAAAAACGCCGGGCAATGTACCATCGTTTGCAAGAAATGATCTACGAAGAACAAGCAGAAATCTTCTTGTTTACCCTCAAAGAATGTATCGCGATACACAAACGTTTTGAAGCGGAACCCATGGAAAACTCCCCAGGTTTTGCTCCTTCCGAGTTCAAACTGAAATAACCTATAGGGTTCCAGGGTTCCAGGTTCCATCCTGCACTTCGACTACGCTCAGTGACCAGGATGGAACCTGGAACCCTGGAACCATGGAACCGTTACCCATGCTCCGCTATTTTCTCAAACGTCTGCTGCTGCTTGCTCCTACCCTACTGGTGGCCCTGGTGCTCACCTTTGGCCTGAGCCGTTTGGTGCCTGGCGACCCTGTGGAGGAAGCCAATGCCGAAGAATTTGAGCAATCCACCCAAAGTGAAACCGAATTATTGCGGATGTACCGAAGCAGATCCACGCGCATGGACTTGGATAAACCCGTTTTTTATTGTGCCTTCCAGCCTGCGGCTTATCCCGACACCTTCCACAAAATCCCATTTCGCTATCGCCGGGAAATTTTGATTGCACTCCTACGGCAAAATGGCAATTGGCCAGCCGTTGAACGTTACTACGAATCTTTAGGCAAGTTAAAAAAAGTACTTCAGGCCATGCCAGTTCAATGGAATTCTGATGCACGGAGTAGCCTGGGGCAGGCAGTCAATAACTTGCAATTCAGCAGTAATTTTGCAGTAGCCAAGCTACAAATTGGCGAAATTGCAGCACTGATTCCTCAGGATTCAGTACTGCAACAGCAGACTTCTTCCGCTTATCAACAATTGAGCAAATCTTTTGACTATTTGCTAACTCATCCCCAAAAAGCCAAACTGTATCGCCCTAGCCTGGTTTGGCATGGTTTTGACAATCAATTTCACCACACTTTTTTGGGCTATTTAAAAGGCGATCTTGGGCAATCTTTTGAAGATGCCAAACCCGTAAGTGCAAAAATTGCGCGCGCTTTGAGCTGGACTTTATTGATCAACGGTTTTGCACTGCCCCTTGCTTATTTGTTGGCGATATCAATTGGGGTACGGATGGCAGTCCGCAAGGGATCTCGATTTGATCAGCGGGCCAATACCGTTTTGTTCGGTTTGTATGCCCTGCCCGCCTTTTGGGTTGCGCTGGTGCTTTTGGTTGTTTTTTCCAATCCCGATTGGGGCATGAATTTTATTAGCATAACCGGTATGATGGATTTGGATAAAGATTCATCCTGGGCAACCTGGATTAGCGTCAGTTTCCGGCAATTGATCATTCCGATCCTGTGTTTGATTTATCCGGCCATGACTGTGTTGAGCCGCCAAATGCGCAGTGCCATGGTTGTTGCACTCAATCAGGATTTTGTACGCACGGCTCGGGCCAAAGGTTTGGCTGAAAAAGAGGTAATTTGGAACCATGCCTTTCCCAACGCCGCTTTTCCCCTGATCACTTCTTTTGGTTCCTTATTGCCCGAAATGGTGGCTGGCTCGATTTTGGTCGAATCCATTTTTAACATCCCCGGCATGGGACGTTTGTTGATTTACGCAATGGGGTCACAGGACTGGCCAGTGGTATTTGGCATCATGTTGCTGGGCACTTTGTTGAGCATTGTGGGATTGTTGCTGGTCGACCTGGCCTATGCCTGGCTCGACCCCCGGGTTCGTTTTGATCGCAGTAATCTATCGACATCGGCATGAAAAAAAGACAAGGCATCAACAGTTACTGGAGGAATGTATGGCAGCGTTTTCGTACGCGTGGCGCGGGCCGATTGGCCTTGCGCAGTTTGACGCTTTTTGTCATCATTGCCCTGAGTAGCCCATTTGTTGCCAATGAGCGCCCCTGGTACATCAAAGTGGAAGGAAAAAGTTATTCACCCTTGCTCAAAGGTCTGCTGGTAGACCTGGGCGTAGCCAAATGGCCAACTGCCCTAATGCCCGCTGAAGATTGGGCGGATAAAACGTATGATCGAATCGTATTTACCTTGATTCCGTACTCCCCAAGGTCGATTGACCACAAAAATCTCAATGCCCGTGGACCTTTTGAACAGCAGAGGATCAAATCCTGGCGCTTTCGGCACTGGATGGGCACCGACAAAAGTGGACGAGATGTGGCAGCTGGGATGTTGCATGGTACCAGAATGGCCCTTTGGTTGGGTTCCATTATGGTGGGAATTGCCATTTTAATGGGCTTATTTTTGGGAGGCATCGCTGGGTATTTTGGCGATCAGGGTTTGATTGTTTCCAAGTCCAGGATTTGGGCCATTTTGTTGTTTTTGCCCTTTTTGTGTTTTTACCTGGCCTACTTGCCCGGTGTTCCTGAGGAGGCTTCTGCCTGGACACACGGCTTCCATCAGTTGACTTATCTTTTTTTGTACCTGATTCTGGTATTTTCACTGGATCGCTTATTGCGTTTAATGTTGCCGAAGTTGGGGCGCTATGTCGTCCCGCTTGATACGCTCCTGATGCGTTTGCTCGAAGTTGTGGATGCCATCCCCAGCATTATCCTGGTTTTAGCGCTCATTGCTACCTTGGAACAGCCCACCACAACTTACATGATGGTAGTGGTTGGTATCGTGAGTAGTGCTTCGGTAGCGCGTTTTGTGCGGGCCGAGTTTTTGAAAGTTCGACAACAGACGTACATGGAAGCCGGTCGGGCATTGGGTTTTACCCACCTGCGCTTGTTGTTTAGGCATGCCTTGCCCAATGCGCTAGGGCCACTACTGGTTTTGCTTTCCTTTAGTATGGCTGCGGCCATTGTCACGGAGTCGACCTTGTCCATCCTGGGCATCGGTGCACCTGATCGGGTCACCTGGGGCTCCATTTTGGGCGAGCTGCGTGGTCAGCACCAAATTGAATGGTGGTTGGCGCTTTTCCCGGGTCTAGCTATTTTTTTTACGGTGCTTACCTTCCGATATTTGAGCGAAGCTTTGAGCGAGGCTTTAGGTGAAAAATAGGGTTCAAATTATAATTTGCCACCCTCACTTCCTTTTTTAAGTTCATTTTTGCTCTGGTCAAAAAAATTATTGAAAAAACTGAACGTTGCACCCGTTGGAATGTACCACAAAAAAATCAATAATTTTTTTGCCAGCATAGGGGTAATTTATTTCCCTCCGCATCTACTAAGAGTAGTGGGGCAAAAATAAGTGTTCATTTTTCCTGAGCCAAAGGATTAGTTAAGACACTTGGAATGAACCGTTTACTTATCTAATCCTTTGGCAAAATGAACACTTATTTTTTATCGCCCCTAATCATTCACATTTTGTTATCACCTGACTGTTATGAAACTTCTTATCACCTTAGGGAGCGTGGCATTGTTTTGCCTATCGCTCAATGCCCAAGCTAACCTGAATGGTAAAGTCCAAGATGAAAATCGCCAGGCCATTCCTTACGCCAACATCCTGCTGCTCGAAGTCAAAGACTCGAGTTTAGTCAAAGGGGCCATTACTGCGGACGACGGCAGTTTTGAATTCAGTGCAGTGCCTACCGGAAAATCTTACCTGCTGCGTGTAGTCATGTTGGGATTTGAAGATCACTTTCAAACCATCTCTGATTTAAAAGAAAACTTCAATATCCCGACCATTTCGCTACTCAATCAGACTAAAACCCTGGCCACCGCAGAAGTTACCGCCCGCAAGCCGTTTTTGGAACAAAAGGCGGGAACCCTCATTGTCAATGTAGCCAATAGCATCACCGGTGCCAGCGGGAGTGCTTTGGATGTGTTGCGCAAAGTACCCGGCATGATTGTGGTCAATGATCGCATTAGCTTGGCGGGCCAAACAGGATTGACCATCCTCATCGATGGCCGCCCCACCCAGTACATGGACATGCAAAGCCTGTTGAAAGACATGCCTTCGGCCAACATCGACCGCATCGAGGTGATCAGCCAACCTGGAGCTCGCTTTGATGCGCAGGGTACCGGGGCGGTATTGAACATCATCCTGAAGCGCAACATGAAATTGGGCCTCAATGGCTCCGCTACCCTGGGAGCCGGTAAAGGAAAATTTTGGAAATACCGCGCTTCGAGCACCATGAACTTCCGCAACGAAAAATTCAATTTCACCAACTCCCTGGCCTTTAGCCACCGCACCTGGTACGAACAACTGAACCTCGAGCGGGTAGTTGGCACGGAATTGTACAAACAAAGCAATTTTCAACCCGGCTTGCCTTATTCTTTGAACATCAAATCGGGGGTGGATTATTACATCAGTAAAAATCAAACAGCAGGTGTTTCGGTAAATGCCCTGGGCAGTACCAGTGAGGTGGTGAATGAAAGTACCACCTCCATTTTGCCTGATGCCCTGCAAAAAGCCCGGGCGGAAATTTTGACCTACAATGAAACCGACCGCCGCACTGGTTTTGTCAATGTAGATGCTTACTACGAATTCAAACTGGACACCAGTGGCCAAAAACTCAACGCCGATTTTAGCATCAACCGTTATGGTCGCAATGTTAGCAACCTGCTGCGTACCGAGGTGCTGAGCGGGGATGAAACCTATAACAATCGCCTGCAAAAACAACCAGGCGATACCGAAATTGAAGCCTATCGCTTGGACTATACCAAACCTTTTAGCAAAAAATTCCAAATCGAGTCGGGGCTTAAATATAGCCATGCCATTGTGGACAATGACCTCCAGGCCAGTATTTTTAGTGACAACAATTGGGTAAATGACCCCACTTTTAGCAATCACTTCGTTTTTACGGAAAAAATTGCGGCGGCTTATGTGTCGTCCAATTTCACCTTGGGTAAAATCGAAGGTCAGGCGGGTTTGCGTTACGAAAACTCCCAATCCACGGGTTATTCCGTAACTTTGGACAGCACCCAACAACGGCGGATTGCGCGGTTTTTTCCTAGCTTGAGCTTGTCTGCGCCTTTGGGCGACAAATTGGGTTGGTCGGCAGCCTACAGCAATCGCATCAACCGCCCCAGCTATGGATCTTTAAATCCTTTTGTGCAATTCCTTGATCCTTACACCTACCGAAAAGGCAACCCGTTCCTGCGGCCCGAGATCACCGACTCGTACAAGATGTCTTTGACCTACGACAAACAACCTTTCTTCAACCTGGAATATACCCGCACCAAGGATGTGATTCAGATGGTTACGCAGCAGGACGATGCCACCGGGGTGGGTTTTGGGATAGACGACAACCTTGCTACTTTTGAACGCTACGGTGGTAGTTTGTTCTTCCCCCTGGAATTTGTAAAAAAACTGGAAGGGTACGGCGGCGTGATGGTATTTTACAACCGCTACGAATCCGAGGTTTTTGAAGAACAGTTCAACCAGGGTCGCTGGAATGTGGTGGCTTTTTTGAATGCAACTTATACTATGCCCAAAGACTGGAAATTTGAAATGAATGGCTGGTACTCCGGCCCTGGTATCGAAGGCATTCAAACCTCGGAGCACTTGTACGGGGTAAGTTTTGGGGTGCAGAAAAAGATAATGAAAGGTAAGGGCACCCTCAACTTGGCCCTAGATGATATGTTGTTCCGCTACTGGCATGGCCGGATTGATCACGCTTCTTTTGAGGCAAACATCGTGTCTTCCTGGGAAACACGCATTGCGAACCTGAGCTTTACCTACAATTTTGGGAATCAGTATTTGAACAAGGGGGCTCGGAGAAAAAGCGGGGCTTCAGAGGAGCAGGGCCGGGTGGGGGAAAAGTAATCGTAGGGGCAGCCCTTTGTGGCTGCCCGACCTCAATTTTATTTAAGCGAAGCGACAAATTTTACATTCAAGCAATTGTCCCAAATCAGTCGACCAGCGGCAGAGCCGCGCAACGCCGATAGCAGTAAAGGAACGAAGGTGAATTTTAAGGTGCGTAGCACCGAAACAAAGGGTAATGGTTCCGGTCCTAAACACTTTAGAATAATGCACGTTGTCTGATTGCTAGTGACCTTGCGCGGCTCTGCCGCTGGTCGATTCAGCCTGCATACTTACGTGGGTGTGACTTTGTTCACTCCAATTTTATCTAGCCACTACCAATCTTTCTACCCCTATCAATTGTGCTCCTTGCCGCAGGTATACGAGGTAGACGCCTTTGGGCAAATCCCCAGTATTGATTTCAGCTTGATTTTGTGCGGTTTTGATGCTTCGCACGGTCCGCCCCAAGGCATCAGTGATGTTCACATCGAATGCTTTGGCCGGATTAGGAATATCCCAGGTGATGATTGTTTGGTCATGAACAGGATTGGGGCTGATTTGAAGTTTTTGTAAGGGAGTAATGGGATTTTTGGTGGGGGTAGTGAATTGGAGGGAGAGGTCGTCGATGGTGAGGTAATGACAATTACTTCCAAATTCAACAGCACAATGCCTAGATGGTACATTCAATTTTTTTATTCCTCCCTGTGGGACTAATTTATATCTATTCGACACACTAGAAAAAAAAATGCTAATGGTATCAGGTATTAAATCGCTTACATAATGAACGGGTACAGTAAATTCCGTATAAAAATCTGCTTTGCCTAAATTAAGCAAGCCTTGACCAACAATTATAGTTTTTTGCTCAGCTTGAAGATAACGACGCAACAAAATAATTACCTGTCCAGAATCAATATTTACTTGATTGGTGTCTATTTTTTCATATTTGTACCAACCTTTTAGATTCTTTACTCTATGTTGTATTGGTAGACCAAAGCTGCCTTGTTCTCCTAAATCTGTAAGTGTCAATGTTTGTTGCTTAAACACGTCTCCTAGATATAAATTACCCGGCACATAAAAGTACGACGTGTTTATTTGAACTGCCTTAGTGCCATGGTGGGTATCTTTGGCTAAAAAATATGATTTAGGAAAAGAATGAATAAACCAATTATTCGGTAAACCCATGCTGTCCGCCTGTTCAAAGCTGAGATTTAAGTCTTGAGCGACGAGGTAGTTGCCAATGAGGGCAAAAAAGAGCAAGGTTAAAAATTTGTTCATGGTGATTACGGGAATATGATACGCCAAAGAATGGAAATCATTTTGCAATGAGCAATCGCTCTGTGCCAAGAAGCTGTCCAGCTTGACGCAAATACACCACATACATTCCTTTAGGTAAATCAATTGTATTTACTTCAACCTGGTTTTGATCTGTTTGAACTCTTTGTAAGGTTCGCCCCAAAACATCGGTTATGCTTAGTTCAACATTGCGAGATGGTGTGGGCAGTTCCCAGGTGATGACTGTTTTATCGTCTGTTGGATTGGGGCTGATTTGGAGTAGCTGTAAGTTTATGCGTGGATTTTTGGTGGGGGTAGTGAATTGGAGGGAGAGGTCGTCGATGGTGAGGTAAAAGCAGGTTTGGCCTAGTGTATTACATTGCTGTGAGTTTTGAGAAAATAGAAGTTCTATGCCACCTGAAGGTTTCAATTTATGGCGATCATACGTTGTTGAAAAAAAAATACTCATTGTATCCGGTAATAAATCTCTTAAATATTTTATCGGCACTTGAAACTCCGTATATTGATCCTTAGCCCCCAAATTGAGCAAACCCTGCCCAATTACAACCGATTTTTGTTCCAATTCCAGAAATCGTCTCAATATGATGATTACTTGCCCAGAATCCTTTCCAAGTCTATTCGGATCAACCTGCTCATATTTGTACCACCCTTTGAGGCTAAGTACTTTCTGCTGAATTGGCATACCCAGGCTGCCTTGCTCTCCTACTATGTCAGTAACGATTACTTTTTGGTTAATATCCCCCAAGTACAAACTTCCTGCAACATAGCCATAATAATTGTTGATCCTTACCGCATTTTTACCATGATGTGAATCACTGGTGATCGTCGAATTTTTAGGGTAAGATAGAGGCAACCAGCTTTTAGGGCTTCCACTTTCGTCCAAGTCTTCAAAACTTAGATTGAGGCTTTGACTGCTTATGCAATTGCTAAACAGGATGAAAAAAAATAGGCTTGAAATCTTGTTCATGGTGATTTTTTTCTCAAAGAAAAGAACAATAAGGTGAGTATTAAAGCCAAGCTTCATTATTCATAATACTTAGTTTCAGAATTGATAATTCCTCAAAAAAAAAGAATTTTCACCTTTGTGTCAGTTAAAAAAAAGCATGAATCCAAAACAAATTAAAACGAATTTACTCCTATTGGTTTTATTTGGCCTTTCCATACAAGTGATGGGACAAAGAATCAGAAAAGATCATCGTGAGATGACTCCTACTGAAAAAACACTTTATGCTACGGCTGTAAAACAGAATAGGGTCTACTTTGAGAACGAGGGACTTCATCATCAGTGTCACTTTAGCGAGACGAATTCGATCTGTCCAATTCCATTAGAAAACGTGCACTTTAATGAACTTTTTCTTCCTTGGCATCGCATTTTCCAATACCATGCTGAAACAGTTTTACGCACGAGTGTAGGCAGTGTAAATCTTTCAATTCCCTATTGGGACTGGAGAATAGAACCTACAGCTGCTCTTTCTACCTGGGAAGAACCTTCTTTTTTAGGACAATTTGATGACCCTACTGGCACCATTTGGAGGCATTTACAAAGAGGCTGGAATTCTGGAGGGAACTTGAATACTAATAACAGCGTATTTCCTCTTAACGTTTTAACTAGGGTTAACAATGCACTCAATTCCAATTTCTTCGGGGGATTTCAAAGTGGAATAGAAAATACAGTACATGCAGCTGGACATCAAGAAGTAGATGGAGCGATGAGCGGTCCAAACTCTCCTTGGGATCCTCTATTTTATTTGCATCATGGAATGGTTGATAAACTCTGGCAGGAATGGGAAGATAAAATTGTCGGTGAACAATCCGATTTTTCAGAACGAAATACAACGGGGGACTATGATATTCCCCCTGATGTAGTCCTTGACTCCAGGTTCTTGCAAAATATCCCCGGTTTGGGTCAAGATGTATGGTATGCATACAATAAAAAACTATTGCTAGATGGAAGTGGGTATTTAGGTTCTGCTTCAGATTTTGTCCCCAATTCCAACAAACTTTACTGCTACACCGCCTGGAACGGCTCCACCGTAGAAGGCACCATTTATGCTGGTGATGTGAAACGAGATGCCAGCGACAATGTGGTAACAGACAATAAGGGTGGGTTCCAAATTCCCAGTGGCAAAACCGTCGACTTCCGTGCTGGCAAAGCAATCTACCTCATGGGTGGTTTCAAGACCGTACAAGGAGCTGCCTTTAGCGCCAAATGTGTTACAACTCCCTGCGGATTCAGTTCCAATACCCTGGTTAGCCAAAGTACACCAGAACTGTCTGCATTAGACATCCCCAAAAACACCGAAACAAATGCCAAAATTCAGATCATTCCTAACCCAATCGGAGATGCGCTGAATGTACAATACGAAGTAGAAAACGAAGCTTTGGTACAAATCCATGTTTTCAATGTACTTGGCCAAATAATCGCGCAGTACCAGCCGGGCATTCAAGTTGCCGGAAAATACAACTATTCTGTATCCACCCAAGGTTGGTCCAAAGGCATTTACAATTGCCGCGTGAGCATTGGCAAAGAAAGTACCAGTGTAAAAGCAGTACATTAAAATCCACAACAAAATACTTTCACAAAAAATCGGCAACAGGTCGATTTTATCCTGCAATTCATTTCATCAAAAATAAACTTGTCATCAACATGAGAATGGTAAAATCATTTTTCGTGCTAGCAATCCTTATGTCTAGCTTCATCCCAGGTACTTTTGCACAGGTCAAAGTAGAAACGACTGGTAAGGTCAAATTGGGGAACGAAAGATCCGGAAACGACTACAACAATGAGGTAACTCAAGAAATACTGGGCTTAGGGACCGATACTTATCGCACTGGCTCAAAGTTAAGCTTTGGAGATTACGGAGCTGGATCTGGTGGAGGAGCAAATGTGTATCTTGGCGAATACGGTACCGGGGATTCGGATAAACTGGAATTGGGCGGAAAAAATGGCTTCCACTTTATGGTAAATGGCGACCGTATTACCAATGGCATGGCCTTCAATTGGCTGGGTAGCGCCTGGGTATTAGATGTTTGGGGGCAAGTTCGTTCTTATGGCGTCACCTTAACTTCAGACATTCGTTTAAAATCAAATGTTGTCAAACTCAATGATGGGCTTTCCATAGTGAAGCAACTCCAGGCCATTAAGTACGATTTCAACCGTCCTGTCGACCCCAATCGAGCGAGGTTTTTGCAAGATGCTAAGCCCAGTAATGAAAAAGAGCAAAAAAGCATCGAGGAAGCTCGTAAACGCCTGGAAGAAGAATCCAAACCACAAAAAGAGCAGATCGGGTTTTCCGCTCAAGAAGTACAAAAAATCTTGCCACAGTTGGTTTCACCAGATAGTCAGGGATACCTTTCTGTCAACTACACAGCGATGATCCCAGTTTTGGTTGAAGCCATCAAAGAGCAACAAGCATTGATCGAAGCCTTACAAAAAGAAGTGGAGGCTTTGAAGAAAAAATAAACAGTGACCTTTATGGAAGCGAACTTGAAACCTTCGCTTCCATAAATTTTAAGATTGGTTTCACTATTCATAAGTTAAAAAAGTAGCTTTTTGGCATCAGTATTGGTATTTTTGTTGTTGTAAAATGTAGTATTCCCAATTCCCAAAAATAACCCTATAATGCTATATGCTGATTTTACCCCCCCCTTAAAAACAATCCGATTCCATACGAAAAACAAAACCAACCAATAGAAATCACACTGATGAACCTTGCCCCAAAGCAAGCAATTCACTGTGTGGTAAAATCAGAGGTTTCGTGGGTACAAGACTTAACATTTCCAACGGTATTGTATACCAATCGCATCCATAAATGCCCAGTTTTTCAACGAGAATGGAATGACACTTGGTCTATTCCGATCCAGAGGATGATTCCCTGGATTCATGTGTCTGAGGTAAAAAATTGGAGTGAGTTAACCTTGCTGGAAGCCGAAAACCGTTATTGGGATACCCTTAATGGTGACAAGAAAGCGTACCCTAGAATGGTAGATCGATTTTTGGATCTCTTGTTTTCAAGTGCTCCCCGTATGCAAATTCAGGAATACGCCACTGAATTAAACGTATCTCAACAATATTTAAACAAAAGTTTGAGGCAGCAACTCGGGTGCTCTGCAAACGCTTTGGTTCAATTCAGAATCCTCCTTGAAGCCAAAAACCAATTGGTATTTTCCAAGCTGCCTATTAAAGCCATTGCTTATGAGCTCGGGTTTACGGAGTTGGCTAATTTTTACAATTTTTTCAGAAAACACACCAATCTGACTCCAAATCAATACCGCCTACACTTACAATAGATTTGAGGTGAGTCGATCGACAATTCTCAGGTTTTGCCTTAACCCTGGAACTTTGGAACCTGGAACTTTGGAACCTTCTATTTCACCACCCCAACACCGCCTTCATTTTCTCATAAATCGCCGTGTTCTCATAAATTCCCGCAAACAACTCTGCTCCCGGACCAAAAGCAAACACTGGCACCAACTGAGCGGTATGTTGATTGGTCGTAAACGCCCCCCGGATTTTGCCCAATTCTGAGCCCGGATTGATTGCGTAGCCTCCCGTTTCGTGGTCAGCAGTTACAATCACCAGGGTTTCTCCATCGGCGGCGGCAAAGTCGAGGATTTTACCAATGGTTTGGTCAAAATCTACTACCTCACTCACAATGTAATCCGAGTTGTTGGCATGACCACCCCAATCGATTTGAGAGCCTTCGATCATCAGGAAAAAGCCTTTTTCAGAGCGTTGTTTGAGGTGTTTGGCGGCAGCAACACTATAGGGTGCCAGGTAGGTTCGGCCTTCCGAGGCTTTGGCTGGGTCGCCGTCGGCGCTGAAATAAATGAAGTTTTTGCTTGGATCGGGCGGAGTGGCACTTTCAGCATTTTGGCTAAAGTCGTTGATTTGATAGCCTTTGGCCTGGAGTTCTTTGACCAAATTACGACCATCGGTAGCCCGTTGGTCGAAGAATTTTTTTCCCCCACCAACCAAAAAATCGACTTCGGTTTTGAGGAAAAAAGTAGCAATTTCTTCTTCGAACTTCCGGTTGCGCACATGGGCAACAAAGGGAGCCGGGGTAGCGTGGGTGAGGGTGGAGGTGACCACCATCCCGGTGGCCAAGCCCTTTTCTTCAGCTTGTTCCAGGATGGTTTTGACGGGCATACTATCGGTGTTCACCCCGATCGCGCCATTGTAGGTTTTGATGCCGCTGGCAAATGCCGTAGCTCCTGCTGCCGAATCCGTAATGAGGTCGCTGGCGGAATAGGCTTTGTGTAAACCGGCCACGGGGAAACGTTCGAACTGGCTTTGGTTGTTGTTGAAATACATACCCGCCGAGATGTGGGTCAACCCCATGCCATCCCCAATCAGTAAAATGACATTTTTAGCCTGGCGCAACGGTGTAGCTGCAACGACTGTTTTTGATTTTTTTTGGCTCCAGACTGGCCCACACAACAGTAGGGTCAATCCTATGATCAAGAGTTTTTTCATCTAATCTTTGTGGTAGTTCTCTAATAAAAAACGAAGCAACTAAGCAACAGATCATTAATTGTGAGCTGGTACTTACACCAAGATGTATCGTTTGCCGGGCAAGGCTTTGATGACTCCTTTAAACTCCAATTCCAATAAAAGGGCCGCCATTGCGCTGCTCGACTTTTGCGCTACAAAGGTCAGTTCGTCGATGTTCTTTTCTTCGTCGTGACGCAACAAATTTACAATATTTTTTTCTTCTGTACTCAATTCGATAAAAAGCTGTTGTTGAACGCCATAAGTATAGGGAGGCAAATCCCAACGCAGCATACGTACCAGGTCTTCGGCGCTTTCCATCAGGTGCGCCTGATTGTTTTTAATCAATTCATTACAGCCTACCGAAAAAGGATCTTTGACCCGGCCAGGTACCGCAAACACGTCCTTGTTGTACTCATTGGCATATTTGGCTGTGATGATGGAGCCGCCATAACGGGCGGTTTCGACTACGACCAGCACATCACACATCCCAGCAATGATACGGTTGCGCAGGGGGAAATGCTCTTTTTCGGCATTGGTTTCAAAGCCGTATTCGGTGAGTATCCCACCATTGTCCAGCATTTTTTGCGCTACGGAGCGGTGTCCAGGCGGGTACAAATGAGCCAGTCCATGAGCCAACACACCAACCGTCGGCAGTTTGACTTCCAACGCCTTGCGGTGTGCACAAATGTCGATGCCATAGGCCAAGCCACTGATGATGAGCGGGTCGTAGGGCACCAGTTGTTCCAACATTTCTTCACAAAAGGAAGTGCCTTGCACCGTAGGTTTGCGGGTACCAACGATGGCAACAATACGTTTGGCATTCAAGTTGGCGTTGCCTCGATGGTACAACAACAGTGGGCTATCTGGATAATGTTTCAAACGGCTAGGATACTGCTCATCCAGGTAAAAAAGAGCCTGAATTTGATGGTGCTCCAGATGTGCAAGCTCTTTTTCCGCAGCCACTTGGGGTTCAGCTGATTTGATTTGTTGGGCCAATTGGGCACCAATGCCGGGAATTTTGAGCAAGGCTTTGGCGCTGCTGCGAAACACCTCTTCGGGGCTACCACAATAACTGACCAGGGTACGCGCCGTAATCGGGCCTACCTTGGGGATTTTTGTCAGGGCAATTGGGTAAAATAAATGCTCCATTGCAAAAAGAAATATCTTTGTAGATTATGGTTTAGGGAGGTTGAGAAGGTTTAGGGAGGTTGAGGTTGCCACAAGCATTCTTGACTAAGTCTCTAGTGGTAATGCTCAACCTTCCTCAACCTTCTCAACCTTCTCAACTTCAATACTATGAGCGAAAAAAAAGGTTCAATCCTGCCCAGCTTGGAACTCATCATCATTGCCGTTTTTTTCATCGGCTTCGCTTTTTGGGCCGTCAACAAATGTTCCGACACCCAAAGTAAATACGTCAATCGAGCAGAACGTGACCGCCTACGGGATTTGGAAGACAGTTTGGGCCGAAAAATTGAGGCCATCAAAAGTGATACCCCAAAAACCAGCCCAGTTGCCAGCCCTGCTGTCAGTACTGCTCCTGCCCTCTCCCGTTTGTACGTCTGCCTCGAAAATTTAAAGGTGCGTAAAAGCCCTTCAACGGGTGCGGAGATACTCGAAACCCTCCCCTTGTTTGAAGAAGTATATTTCCTCAACGCCGTGAGTGACTCGACCACAACGGTCAATTTGGGCAAACAAACGGTGACCGAGCCTTGGATCAAAGTCCAAACCCGGAAAGGTCGCGCTGGCTGGGTTTTTGGCGCAGGAGTACATTACTACCGCCGCAAGCACCCGGGCTCAGATTGATTGATGTGCTGATTTCCCAATTGGTTAGTAGGCCAATGCGATGAATCACAATAGCCTGACCTTGGGCAGCCCAGAAATAACAGTTGATATTTTATGTAAGGCGTGTAAACAAAGCAAAAATACAAAAATAAAAATACAAAAGCCTGGCAATAATTGCAGGGGTCAATCTACTTTTTCTTTTAACGGCTATCCCAAGCAGTTAATTCGTATTGTTCGATGATGAGCAGAACTGCTTTTGCATCCGCTTTTGTGGGGTAAAAACCTAGTTCTTGCAATGTATCCACCCAGCCTTTCACGTCGGTTGTGCTTTTTGTTCGCAGCGGAGAGAATGTACCTGTTGTGATGTAATAGCTATGGTCGCGGAAGCTCATCCAGGCTGTTTCGTAATTGCGTAGGCAGGTTTTGCCACTGGCAAAGGTAGGGCCTTGCCAATCGCTGGTGCATTGCAGGTTGAAGAAGTTGTTGGCGGCTTGTGCCCCAGCACTTTGGCCCGCCTGACTCATCAGCAGGGCATTGGCTAAAATGAGGGAGGCAGGGATGCCGAATTTGTGCTGTTCATTGACGGCAACTTTGACAAAACGGTGTACAAAGGTGGCTTTGGCAGCGTCATCAATTTGACTTAGTTTTTCGGCCAGTTTTGAAGCGGATTGTTTGCTGGGAAATGGATCAAGGGAAAACTTGTTGTCTGGAATTGGGGCATTGCGATTGTCAGTATACCCTTCTTTAATGGGAGCAGCAGGTAGAACGGGCAGTTTTTCCTCCGACTTGACTGGGGTGTTCATGTTGATCCGCAAACTCAGGTTTTTACGCGTGGCACCGTATACCAAAAGCAGCACAATGGCCACTTTGAGCCAATTCTTCTTTAGATATTTGTTCACCTTGCCCATAAAAACCACTTTGAGTGTAATGTTTGAAACGTAAGACAAAAATAAACAAAAAGTTTTTATTGCGCAAGTTTTTTTGGGAGTATTTTCCCACTCACCCCATCTTTGGGTACCCCAAATAATACTTCGTCACATTTTTAAAATGCAGCCCCGGCTCCAACAATTCCGACATCGGTTTGGCCACCCCATTTTTAAACAACATTTTGATCTCTTCACTTTGCGGATTGTAAGCATGGTTGCTTTCCTGGCCACTCAGTAGCAGGTAGGTGGCCTCATCCGCTGGGCCAGGCCACCACTGTTCGATTTGTTGGCGCAGGGTTTCGATATAGCTTGTTTCAAAGGGCTGATCTACCAATTCTAACTTGAATAGTCTTCGATTGACCAATCCGGTGGCCAGAAAAGCCAGAACCCGGTCTTCGGTTTTCATCCAGCCTTTCAGTGCTGCGGAAATGTCCGCGTCGTCCAGGCCAGCAAATGCATCCAGCAATTCATCGCGGCGAGAAAGGAAGTCAGCTTCCGCAAAATCGTTGTAAATAAACAACTCCATATTGGGCGGGCAATAGAGTTTTACCCCTTGTTTGGCGATCAGTTTGGCGCGGCGCAGGGCCTGAATCATCATTTGTTCCGCAGACAACACCGTTTTGTGCAAATAAACCTGCCAATACATCAAACGCCTGGCAATCAGGAATTTTTCGATGGAATAAATGCCTTTTTCCTCTACCACCAATTCCCCCTCGTGCACCGCCAACATCTTGATGATGCGATCGTAACCAATCACCCCTTCATACACTCCCGTAAAAAAGCTATCTCGATTCAGGTAATCCATACGATCCATGTCCAATTGGCTGGAGACCAACTGATGCAGGAATTTTTTGGGATAAGAATCGTCAAAAATATGGATGGCCAAGCTCAAGGCACCATTAAATTCCTCATTCAATTTTTGCATAAACAGTTGCGAAAGTCGCTCGTGGTGGACGTTGATGAGGGTGTTTTCAAGGGTATGGGAAAAAGGCCCGTGTCCAATATCGTGCAACAAAATCGCAATTTGCACCGCCTCGCCCTCTTCTTCACTGATCTCCGCGCCTTTGAAACGCAAAACCTCGATGGCCTCGGTCATCAGGTGAAAAGCCCCTAACGCATGGTGAAAACGGGTATGCAAAGCCCCCGGGTACACGTAATGGGTGAGGCTAACTTGTTTGATGCGCCGCAAACGTTGGAAATAAGGATGCTCGATGAGGTCGAAAATGATGCCATAAGGCACCGTGACAAAGCCGTAAACGGGGTCGTTGAAAATTTTGTGGCGTGGCATGGTGACAATTTGGGGCAAAGGTCGGAAAGTCTGGGGAGTGGGGCAAGGAGTATTTTTAGCTTAAAAACTGACAATCACTGGGGCTTCTTTATCCTCACATCAATAATTTCCCTTAATTCTCAAATTCCCTCCCCATCTGAACAATAATAACCCAGAAAAACTGATTTTTGTGTAATCACACAACCCACAAGTCTTAACCCATGAATTCATTCGTGGGAAAAAACCCTTCGCATGGATAAAATTATCATACTCTGGGCCGATGACGAAATCGACCTGCTCCGGCCCCAGATTTTGTTTCTGGAAAAAAAAGGTTACTCCGTCATCACGGTCACCAATGGCCACGACGCCCTGGAAGAATGCCAGCAAAACCGCAACATTGACGTCGTGTTTTTGGATGAAAGTATGCCAGGCATCACTGGTTTGGAAACCCTGACCCGCATTAAGGCCGAAAATCCGGCCTTACCCGTGGTGATGATCACCAAAAACGAGGCCGAAACGGTGATGGAAGAAGCCCTGGGTTCCCAGATTGCCGACTACCTCATCAAACCCGTCAACCCGAACCAGATCCTGCTGTCCCTCAAAAAAATCATCGATAACGACCGCCTGGTGCGGGAAAAAACTTCATCGGATTACCAGCAGGAATTCCGGCAGATTTTTACGGAGATCAACAGCGGCTTGAACTTTGAGGAATGGGTGGAGGTGTACCGCCGCATCATCAGTTGGGAACTCAAAATCGATCAGGCCAATTCCACGGAAATGGGCGACATCCTGTCCATGCAAAAAAACCAGGCCAATACCGAGTTTTCCAAATACGTCACCAAAAACTATCTGAATTGGGTACAGCACGACAGCGACGGGCCTGTACTTTCGCACCAGTTGTTTCGGCGCAAAATTTTCCCACTGCTCAACAATACCACGCCTACCTTCGTGCTGTTGCTCGACAACCTGCGCTTCGACCAGTGGAAGGTCATCGAGCCAGTGCTGAGTGAATTGTATCGGGTGGAGGAAGAGGATACTTTTTGCAGCATCTTGCCCACTGCTACCCAGTACAGCCGCAACGCCATTTTTGCGGGGATGATGCCCCTCGAAATTGACAAACACCACCCTGATTGGTGGCGCAATGACAACGAGGAAGGTGGCAAAAATCTCTTTGAAAAAGACATGCTGAGTGAGCAGATTCGACGCACCTTGCGCAAAGACATCAAGCACGATTACCTCAAAATCACCACGGTAGCCCAGGCCCGCCAATTGCAGGAGAATGTGCTCAACTACGTCAAAAATGACCTCACCGTCATCGTGTACAACTTCATCGATATGCTCTCGCACGCACGCACCGAGATGGAAGTGCTCAAAGAACTGGCAGGTGATGAAAAGGCCTACCGCTCTTTGACCCTCACCTGGTTCAAAAATTCACCTTTGTGGGCGGCCTTGCAAAAGTTGGCAGAAAAGGACATTCAGCTAATCATCACCACCGACCACGGTACCATCCGCGTGAATACGCCATCTAAAGTGGTCGGCGATCGCGAAACCACCACCAACTTGCGCTACAAAATGGGGCGCAACCTGCAATACGACAAAAAGGATGTGCTGGAAATTCGCAAGCCAGAGGAGGCGCGCCTGCCCAGTCCCAACATCAGTTCTTCCTACATTTTTGCCAAAGAAGACATCTTTTTCCTCTACCCCAACAATTACAACCACTACCACAACTATTACAAAAACACCTTCCAACATGGCGGCATCTCGCTTGAAGAGATGATTTGCCCGATTGTAAGGCTCAAAGTCAAATAAGTGAATCTTGTCGCATACCTGAGCATTTTTGCCGGTGCAGTCCTGGAAGGCGAGTTGGTGTACATCAGCGCCATCCAGGCTGCACAGGCAGGGTATGTGGATTTATATGGGGCCATCGCGGCCTTTTTTTTGGGTACTTTTTGTACCGATTGGTTTTATTTCCTCACCGGACGCAAACAAGGTCGCCGTTACCTGGAGCGCAACGAAAAACTTCAGCTCAAGGCTGCCAGGATTGATCATTTGTTGGCGCGTCATGGTACCCTTCTGCTTTTATCCTACCGTTTTATTTATGGATTCCGCATTGTATTGCCTTTGTTATTTGGCGCAAGTAAACTCAGTAGCCGCCGCTTTTTGTTGTTCAGCCTGCTCAGTACCAGCATTTGGGTGACGGTGTATGGCTGCGTGGGGTATTATTTTACGAATTGGTTGTTGGAGCAGTTGAAATCGGGTAGGGTGTTGGTTATAGTTTTATCTTTCGCTGCAATTTTAGTCTTTATTTATTGGTATTTTGGTAAAAAAGAGGTTCAGGAAAAAAGCTAAGTAGTGGGGCAAAATGAACACTTATTTTTTTATCGCCCCTAATAAATTATCAGGCTCCCTTATTTTTACATTCCCTTTTCCATCTCCAAAATTCTTCCTATTATTGTCTCACTTTGTGACAATAAATCAAATCACATCCTATGTATCGATCGCTATTCCTTTTCGGCTTACTGCTGCTGGGCTTTTCAGCGCTGGCACAAACCAACTTCTACATGCCGGTTCAAACCAAAATAGAACACGGCCAAATTGAAGGCAACTACGATATCCGCACGGGTATGCAATATTACCTAGGCATTCCTTTCGCCAAGCCACCCGTTGGCCAACTCCGTTGGAAAGCCCCACAACCGCTGGCACCCTGGACTGGAGTCAAAATGACCAAAAAGTTTGGTCCCCGCGCAGTACAAGGTTTTATCTTTGGCGACATGAAATTCCGCTCCGAAGGCCTGAGTGAAGATTGCCTTTATCTCAACGTCTGGAGCCCTGCCAAACGTACCGACAAAAACCTACCCGTATTGGTTTATTTCTACGGTGGCGGTTTTGTGGCTGGCGATGGTTCTGAACCTCGTTACGACGGCGAAAGTATGGCCAAAAAAGGCATCGTGGTGGTTACCGTGAATTACCGATTGAACATCTTCGGCTTTTTTGCACACCCTGAGTTGAGTGCTGAAGCGCCCTACAAAGCTTCGGGCAATTATGGTCTGCTCGACCAAAGTGCCGCCTTGAAGTGGGTGCAAAAAAACATTGCTGCGTTTGGTGGCGACCCCAAAAAGGTGACCATCGCCGGAGAATCGGCAGGTTCTATTTCCGTAAGTGCCCAAATGGCCTCTCCCCTATCCAAAGGGCTGATCGCAGGTGCCATTGGTGAAAGTGGCGCGGGGATCAACCCTACGCTTTTCCCAGTTCCTTTGGCTGAAGCTGAAAAAACCGGACTCGAATTTGCCAAAAATGCGGGCTATCCTACCCTGGCGGAATTGCGCAAACTGAGTACCCGCGAAATTTTTGAAATCTACACCGAATCCAGACGATTTGGTTTCCCAACCGTGATCGACGGCTATTTTTACCCCAAAACTCTCCCGGAGATTTTTGCCGCCAAACAACAGGCCATGGTGCCATTGTTGCTAGGCTGGAACTCTGCCGAAATCCCCGGCATGGCCTTCATGCAAGGGCAACCATATACGGAAGAGGCTTATGTCAAAAAGGTTAAAGAGACTTACCCCAACGACCATGAGGAAGTACTGAAGTTGTATCCACATGGTTCGACCAAGGAGATCGAGCTCTCTGCAACTGCCTTGGCTGCCGACCGTTTCATTGCTTACAGCACCTGGAAATGGGGCGACTTACATGTGCAAAACAGCACTCAACCCGTATACCGCTATTTGTACAGCCGCATCCGGCCACCATTGGTGGATCAAAACCTGGTTTCTGGTTTGGCTGGAGGTACCATGCAGCGCGATCCCAATGCCCCCAAAGCACCAGAACCCGTTGGTGCTTCCCATGCCTGTGAAATCGAATATTGCATGGGCAATCTGCATTTGGTCACGGATTATGCCTGGACGCCGGATGACTACAAAGTGTCGGAAACCATGCTCAACTACTTTGCCAATTTCATCATTTCTGGGAATCCCAATGGGGGGAGTTTGCCAAAATGGCCTACTGCGCAAAAAGGAGACAACGCTCCCGATGTAATGGTGATCGATGTGGAATCCAAAGCTGTGAAGGCGAAGGATGATGGGCGGTACCGCTTTTTGGATCGGGCTTATGGGAACAATAAGTAATGAGTCACCATGTTGTTTAGGGTAAACTAAAGCAACATTTTTTTTCACAAAGAAAACACCAAGAAGCACAAAGGGCACAAAGTTAGACGTTGACAACGCTTCGCTTTGTGTCCTTTGTGTCCTCTTTTTTTTCCTTTGTGTTTAAAAAATGTCGCTCATGCTTTTATAAGGCGTCCACCAAATTGACACTTTCATATGTTGATTATTGTGTGCTTTTTCTTTCTGATCAAATTTTATTTACTATTTTGAAGCTTCATTAGAGGGATAATCTGAAGCACCCTTACCTAAAATCACGTCTTGTATGAAAAAAATGCTGATCTGGCTGCCAGCCTTAGCTCTGGCTTTTCTAACTTTCCAATGTGCGCAGGAAGCGCCAAAAACCAATGAAGCACCCGTTGCTGAATCCGAAGAAGATCTGGTCAAAAGAGGGGAATACCTCGTCACTACTGGTGGGTGTGAAGATTGCCATTCACCAAAAGTGATGACTGACAAAGGTCCAATTCCTGATCCTAAGTTGCGCATGTCCGGTCACCCAGCTAGTGTAAAACTTGCGCCTATCTCTGACCCCAGCATCGTTGGGCCCTGGGTTTTGTTTCACCCGATGACCACGGCTTCAGTTGGCCCTTGGGGAACCACTTACTCCGCCAACCTGACCCCGCATGAAACGGGGATCAAAGAATGGTCTTTTGAGCAGTTCAAAAAAGCCATCACCGAAGGTAAATCCAAAGGTTTGGATGGAGGTCGCCCCCTCTTGCCCCCAATGCCCTGGCAGAACTACGTCAACATGAAGGATGAAGATTTGACGGCGATTTTTGCGTTTTTGAAGTCACTGCCGCCGGTGGATAATTTGGTGCCTTCTCCGGTGCCGCCCGTACAATAGTTGAGGGAGGTTGAGAAAGTTGAGGGAGGTTTAGGCTACCGCGAGTGATTTTGACAAAGACCTTGTCCAAGCCGCTCGCGGTAGCCTAAACCTTCTCAACCTTCTCAACCTCCCTCAACCCCTTCCTACAGCCAATAATTCAACTTCACCACCAGCGCCCGATTCCGATGCGCCCAACCCTGGGCAAAGTAGTTGTCGGTCAGCACCACAAACAGGTCACTCATGGGGCGGTAACGCCACTGAATCCGACTATTGATGTTAAAATTATTGGCTTGGGTATTGTATTGCAAAAAGGTGGTCCAGTTCAAATTGCGGTTGAAAAAGAATTCGATGCGGGGAGTGATCGCCAAAATTTCAGCATCCGCATAAGGTTTGGGAAAGTCCAGTTTGTTGTAACTGGCCGCCACCCGAAAATTCCCCCAAGGTTGCGCGCGCAACCCAACGCTGAGGTCTGTCGACCACTGTAGGCCATTGTAAAATTCTCCACCTGTAAACCCGGCACTCCAATTCAAGGCTTTGCGCACATCCGAAGTCCATTCCATCCGGGCATTGGAAAAAGTATACCGCGCTGAGGGCAGTGCTGGATATTCCTCAATCGGTTCATCGTCAAACTTGAAACTCACTGGTACATTGGCGTAGTTAAAGTTGGTGTACAGAGCGAACTGGCTGGTATTCCGAAAATTGAGTTCCAGGTTGATTCCACCATTGTATTCGTTGATGCTAAAGTTGGGATTAAGCACCATAAAACTACTGGCCGAGATTTCAGTGCTGTTCAACTTGCTGGTCTCTTTTTTTGGCAAAATGCGCCAGGTCGCTTCTAGGTATTTGAAATTGTAGCCAATGCGCAGGGTCGTGTCCCGGGCTGCATCGTAGTTGGCGATGCGCAGTTCGTAGCCCATGTCCGCGTAATAATTGGGCCCCATGTGTAAAAAATCGGCTATGAATTCAAAGTTGCGGCCCGTGTATTCAAAGCCCGTTTGTCCCCACCAATCCTGCTGGTTGATCTCGGGTTTAAAGGATTTATGATAGCCCACCCAAGACTGCATGGAGCCTTTGGGCGAGATGTACAAAAATTCTCCTCCAGCGTTTCGGCTCCAATTCTGGGCGTTCAGTTCCTGGTTCCCGGTTTCCTGTCGGTTGAGGAAATAGCCGCGCAGCGTGGTTCGACCGAACAAACGCCGATCAAACACCAGCGCCGAAAAATTCTCAGGATTTTGGGCGTCATGTTTACGCGTCTGCATGTTGAGCACCCCAATTCGGGTATCAGGATTGATGTTACCCGTGAGGCGCAGTCCGGCCAAGATGGGAATTTGATTGCCATTGTCATCCAAACCAATGCGGCGGGAGAAAAAAGGTCGGATCAGGTCAAAACCAAAATTGCCAAAGAGGTCGGCATTCTCAAGGAAAAAAGTACGCTTTTCGGGCAATTGAATGTCAAAACGAGTCAGGTTGATGACCTGCTCATCAATTTCAATTTGGGAAAAATCGGGGTTGATGGTCAAGTCGAGATTGAGCGAAGAACCCAGGCCAATTTTGGCGTCCAGACCAATGTCGCCGTAGGTTCGCGTAGGTATACCATTTTCAGTATCCCGATCGGTTCCTCCGGTCACAAAGGGAATAATTGCATAATTCCGCGAAGCATTTTTGGGCCCTTCATCAAATTGGAGTGCCCCAGTCCAGCCCAGGTCGGTGCCATTGAATTGTAGCGGGATTTGTACCCAGGCGCTGAAATGCCCGCGATTGGCGTCGTTGCGAATGAAGTTGATGCCCCATTCTTTTTGGCCGTCTTTAAAGCGTAGGATCCGCAAGGGAATGGCAAACTCGGCGGTCCAGTGGTCGGGGTAATTTTGTACTTCACCCCACCATACATTGTCCCAACTTTCATCAGTTTGACTGCCACTACTGGCGGCAATCAGCCCTTCAGTTTGAACGCCAGCGGGGGTAAGGGCAAAAAAGTAACCGTTGTTGGACAAATTGACGGGGTCGAGTACCACAGCGATACCATCTGATTCCCAATATCCTACGTCGCGTTTGAGGCTCTGGAGGATGTATTTTCCCGAGTCTTGGTAACAAGTGGCGGCAATGTACAGGAACTGCTCATTGTAGGCGCATTGTACTTTCGTTTGAGCGTTGGCTGGACGGCCATCCATGGGCCATTTTAGCCAAAAATGGCTCGTCGTGTCGGCATTCTGCCAGGCGGGATCGTCGAGTTTGCCGTCAATTTTAATGGGTTGGCTGGTCTTTTTACCTTGCAGCCGAAAACGGGCTTGCATGTCGTTGCGCGCTTCTTGCGCGTGGAATGTAGTGGAGAGCAGGGTAAGGATGAGGCTGCTCCAGAGCAGTTTCGGGTACATTTCAGTCGGACTTTAGGCTGCAAATGTAGCGATAAAGGTGAAAGGGCTACAAAAAGTTCCCCAAAGCAGCGAATATGTTGGTGAAAAGGTAAAAAATGAAATGGAGCCATAAAAAAGAGGGCCACCTCCTTGGTGGCCCTCCAATCGTCTCTTAAACTAACCGATTAATATTTTCTTCGCTTCAGGAAGCGATAAAATAGTATTGGTGAATTGACTCCATCTACATAATCCAGAAGGAATATTGTTCTTTACAAACCCTAAGATGCAGTAGAAACCCAACGAAATCAGTGAATAAAATCAATCAGAAAGGTGATTGTCGACAATACATCGCATTCTGCCACAATTACTCTACTTTTAGTGCAGCTTTGATTTTCTGGTGATAATCTCGCAACCCTGTCAACATTTTAATCATCTGCGGTTCAGGCACATATGCGACACCTCTGCGATGATTGGCCGCAGCTACTTTTCTTACAATTGTCCAGTGTTTCATGATCGTTCCTACCGCTCGGAAATAGCTGCCCAAGGTTTGATCATAAATATGGGTGGGTTCCGAACAAACGCCATTCAACTCAATGATTTTGAAATTTTTGCCCTGCTTCAAATCTTCTAAACTATTGCATTTGATGTCGAAACGGCCATAGCTAAAGCCTGGAATTTGTATGGATATAGCATCAAAAGTATGATGTAAGGCAGCATCAATGTGCTGATTGCCATTGATGAACTGGGTACCTTTAGAGTGATTTCCAATTACCCCCAAGCTGATGCGCTCACCTGCGGCAGGCACGTTTTTGAACAATTGCCAATGGGTCTCTTGTAGCCGATCCAGTTGCAGCAAAGCCCGCGGCGTGTTTTCGATCAATTGCAGGACAGTCGATTTGCCATCGCCCGTCACATGCAGAAAGTCTTTTAAAGTCAGGGAAGTAATTTTACCTTTTTCCACATTGGGCAAGCGGTAATACAAAACGCCCAATTCTACTGGATAATTGAGGTATTCCTGGATGATGAAGTCGATCGGGTATTGGCTCAGGTAGGCCCGCAGTTGGTCCGGCGTATCCAGTTTTTTGACCAAAAAACCGCGATAGCCAACGTCAGGTTTGGCAATGAGGGGAAATTCGATTTTGGCCTGGCGAATTTCTTCCAGAATCAGGGCCAAATCCTGTCCGCGAGGAGCTAAAATTGATTTGGGGCAAAATGCTGCCGGCAAATTTTGAATGGTTGCATATTTGGATTCCAAGCCTAAGCCACCCGCCAAAATTCCCGGATTGGCCGCCGTAAAAAAACAGGCATGGCGGGAACGCAAGGCCAAAAGCGGGCCGTATACAAACATGGGCCAATAAAAAGCCAAGGTAGGCCAGTATTCCCAGTTCCACAGTTTGATCCAAGCCGGATTATTGATTAGACTCCACCTCTTCACGCGATAACTCCATTTGTGCCTTTTGTTCATTGGCGGTGAGCAAATCCAGGTACCTAAATTTAAGATTGGATTCGGTTTTTTCGATGGAAGTAATACTCACCGTGCTTACCACGTCACCACGGTTCATTACAACATCATTCCAGGTATCGCCATCTCCGGCATGTTGGTGAAAATCCAGCATGGCATTGACTGAAAACATCGCTCGATTTTCCAGCCAACGGGCAAACCACTGCTCCCTACGGAACCGCACATCAGCCGGATATAAAGTAGCTGATGACCAGATATGGGTTCCCTGTGGATCGAGTGCTTTGACATACTGTTCTTGTCCATCCCAGCGCAATTCCCACAAGGTGCCCCGGTCATACACGATGAAAGTAAAAGGTTCGATTCCTTCAAAGTTGTAGTGTTTGAAAAAGGCAGTGGCACTGGGAAAGGTAAAACTTTCCAAGACCATGATGCCCCGGCTCAAGCGGTAGGGAGTTTGGCGATTGTGGGCTTCAAAAGCTCCATTGAGCAAACAAACCACACGCTGGCTGTTGGCCGCCGCGATCCAAGTGCCTCCCGCAGCAGGGTCTTGGGGGAAGATGATTTTTTTACCATTTCTTTCCTCTGCTGCCAAACGGGTGGCCCCCCGCGAAGGGGCTTCATCGCGATTAGAGGTAAGAATGAACTGCCCGGGAGCGGGCGAAATATAAGTCACCGTGCACATATATAAGTTTGGCCCGTTGGGGCGGCCCTGCGTGGCCGCCCTTCATTGGGCGACCACGTAGGGTCGCCCGTACGATTAATAAATGGTCATTATATCCGCCTTTTCCTTGCGCTGCAAGTTTGGCACCTGAGCATCATCGGCGGGATAACCCACCGGGATGAGCAGGAAAGGTCTTTCGTTTTCGGGACGTTGCAAAATATTTTGCAAAAAATTCATCGGACTGGGGGTATGGGTAAGTGCCACCAAGCCAGCATGATGGATTGCAGCCAACAATATTCCACAAGCTATACCTACGGATTCCTGCACGTAATAGTTTTTGCGCTGAGTGCCATCCGGCAATAAGTCGTAAGCCTTGCGGAAAACTACGATCAAGTACGGAGCAAGTTCCAGGAATGGTTTATGCCAATCCGTAGCAAAGGGCTGTAAATCTTCGAGCCATTCGTCCGACATCCGGCCATGGTAGTTTTCATGTTCTTCTTGCTCGGCAGCTTGGCGGACTTGGGCCTTGATTGCGGGATCAACTACGACGGCAAAAGTCCAGGGTTGTTTGTGTGCACCGGAGGGAGCGGTCGAAGCAGTCATGATGATATTTTCGATCACTGCTAAGGGCACTGGTCGATCAGAGAATTCGCGAAGGGTGCGCCGCTGGTTCATCCATTGGTAATATGCCTCGCTGCGTTTGAGCATCTCTGCTGGCTCAAACTGCTCACCCTGATATGGAACAAAAGAGAAGGGCGTCTCTTCCATTAAATTGCCTTTCATACCATGAATCAAATAAGAGAAACTCAAAGAAAACATTATTTTTGGTAAATGTGATCTGGATCACGTCATCTACCCTGTTTTAGGCGGTACTTTTGTCCGGTGAAGAACAAAAAAGAAATACCATGGAAAAGAAAGTCTCTTTCAATGAACTGATCCAGGGGGACAAACCCGTTCTGGTCGATTTTTTTGCTGAATGGTGCGGCCCATGTAAAGCGATGGCACCCATCTTGCAAGATTTAGCTGGAAAAATTGGAGATAAAGCCTCCATCATCAAAATAGACGTTGACCGCAATCCAGCGCTGGCCAAAAAAATGGGCATTCAGGGTGTACCTACTTTTATGCTGTTTAAAAATGGCGACATCAAGTGGCAACGTTCGGGTATGCAGTCGGCTCATCAGTTGGCGGCAGTGATTGACCAAAACGTATAAATAAACATGGATTAATGGTTGGTGCTCGTCCCTTTAAGCACCAACCCGATTTTTTTACAACCCAATCGGAATGAACACCACTACTTTTTGGCACAAACTCGCCTTGTTTGTTGCCCTTACCACTTGTATGCCAGCTCTTTTTGCTCAACACGGTAGTTTCGAAGGTTTTTTGAAGCCCAAAGAAGGATTCAAAGTCGAGCCTTATGTCATGTTGCAACTGTGGAGTACCTACAGCCTGGATCATGAATTGTACAACACAACGACCAAACAATACGAACCTGTCGACGACCGACTGAACTTCCTGTTTCGCCGTGCTCGGATCGGGTTTAAAATGCAGCCTTACGAGAATCTCCGTTTCAATGCAGTACTGGCCTATGATGCAACCGGACGGGATGTTCAGGCAGGCACTGTTGGTGCAACAAACAATGGAGGTATTCCCTCAGTGGGCATTTTGGACGCCTACATGGAGTGGCGAATCAAACCCAAGAGTGAAAAATTTTACCTGGTCGCTGGTTTTTTTCGTCCACAACTCAGTCGGGAAAGTATCACCACAGCCTGGCAAACGTCTAGCATGGAAAAATCCGCCACTCAAACCTACGTTCGTCAGCACACTACCGGAGTAGGCCCAGGGCGCGTGGTGGGTGTCAACCTGGGGGGGTTGTTAAAAAGTGAATCTGAAAAAGTAGTACTCAATTATAACCTGGGCGTATTCAATCCAAGTTACACCAGCAACAGCGGGAATTCAGCGGGCACCCATTTTGCCCCCTTGCTCACCGGGCGTGCCGTTTTATCCCTCGGTGATCCCGAAATGAAACAATATGGGATTGCCTACAATATGAATTATTTCAACCAACGCAAAGGAATATCGATAGCCTTAAGTGGCTCCCGACAAGGGAAAACCGATATTTTTCAGCGTGCGGCCACCTTGGGGACCGATCTATTGTTCAATTATGACCACCTGAATGTCACCGCTGAATACCATCAACTGTACCGCCAAGGTCACAGCAATGATAGCGATGAGCAACCCAAAACCTTCAACTACATTTCTCGCGTAGGGCATGCCCGGGCTGGTTACAACCTGGCGGTAGGAAAAAAATACTTTATTGAACCGAGCTTGATGTACATGCATTTTGCTGGGGCTAAAGATGCAGCGGGTCAAGCAAATGCTGCGCTAGTCAAAGCTTCTTCCGGTACTGAAAGTGCTTATGACGCTGGAATCAATTGGTATTTGAATGAAAAAAAATTAAAAGTGTTGCTGCACTACACCTGGCGTGCTGGTGACCCCGGAGCAGCTGGTGACGGAGCTACGGTCAATGAATACTTTTATCAATCTGGTGTAGGTGCCATTAGAAGAGGGAATTGGATCGGGCTTGGGATAAATGCTATTTTTTAAAGTATAAAAGCAAAGGAACGAAAAAATCTATCTAGCTTTGTTCTCTAGTTTATCGATCGTATTTATTGTAATAATATAAATGGCTATGGCTTCCAATAACTGGGGCTGGAGGGCTCCGGCCCTCTCTATCTCTTTTGTGGCATGGATTTTCCTGTTATGGACTCCACTTTTTGCCCAGGAGCCTTTCCAGGGGTTCCTCAAAAACCGGGAAGGTTTTAAAATTGAGCCCCTTTTACAGTTCCAGTTCTGGAGCGTCTACAGCAGTAACCAAAAAGTATTTAACCCCCAAACCAGGGTTTACGATGAGGTTGAAGATCGACTCAATTTTTTGATCCGCCGAGGTCGGGTTGGCTTCAGGATGCAACCTTTTGACAACCTGAAAGCTACCGTGATGTTGTCTTTTGACGCCATCGGTCGGGATGTGCAAAGTGGTAATTTCGGGGCCGCAAACAATGGCGCTATCCCTTCAGTTGGCCTATTTGATGCATTTCTGGAATGGCGTCTGCAGCCCAAAAGTGAAAAATTCTTTCTGGTAGCTGGTTATTTTCGACCTCAAATCAGCCGAGAAAGCATCACTCCAGCCTGGCAGGTGGGCAGTTTAGAAAAGTCAGCCACTCAGACCTACCTGCGGCAACACATCCTTGGGATAAATGCCGGACGAACTGCTGGGGTCAACCTGGGTGGTTTGCTAAAAAACAGAACGGAAAAAGTGTGTCTTAATTACAACCTGGGCGTATTCAACCCGGGTTTCTATGCCTACAGCAACAACTCCGTAGGCAGCCAATTTTCACCACTCTTGGTGGGTCGAACTGTACTAGCTCTCGGAGATCCCGAACTCAAACAATACGGAATCAGTTATTTACAAAACTACTTCAACCAACGCAAAGGTATTTCTCTGGCGCTGGATGGCAGTACCCAGGGGCAGACCGATCTATTCAGCCGCAATACCTCCATTGGAGCAGATGTTTTACTCAACTGGAAAGCCTTGAATGTAGATGCTGAATACCATCGAATGCTGCGCAGTGGCTCCCGCCAATTGCCCAATAATGCGGGGTTGCGCAACTTTGATTATACCTCCTCAGTTCAACACCTTCGCTTTAGCTACAATTGGATTGCAGGTAAAAAACTTTTCCTGGAACCAACCTTTACCCTGATGCAATACAAAGGAGCTACCGATCCTTTGGGTCAAGCTGACGCCCTAGCAGTACATACTTTTGCGGGAACTGAAACCTACTGCGACACAGGCATCAATTGGCACTTGCAGGAACGAAAATTAAAATTGATGCTGCATTACATCTGGAGAAAAGGTGATCCCGGTGCTGCTGGCGATGGAGCTACGGTAAATGACTATTTTACACAAGCCAATGTAGGTGCCATCCGGCGGGGCAATTGGTTGGGATTGGGGTTAAATGCGATTTTTTAGCCAAATAATTAATGTTTCGTACTAAATTCAGGCTTCAAAAAATCAAATTCATGAAGTCCCTAACCACCGTGTTCCTCCTCCTGTTCGTTACCACAGTACTTACAGCCCAATCCCCTGCCTACAACCCCCAGATCAACAGCATCGATGTGCAGCACTATCGCTTTAGCCTGACGCTCAAGGACGAAACGAATCGCATCGAAGGCCAGGCCGAAATCACTCTGCGTTTCAAACAAGCGGGCAACAGTTTTGCACTGGATTTGACCAACACCAAAGCGGGTAAAGGAATGGAAGTCAGCACAGTAAATTACAACAACGCAGCCCTAAAATTCAGCCATAGCAATGACCGTTTGAGCATCACTTTGCCCAATACCATCCCGGCGGGAGCAACCATCACCGTGAGTGTACAATACGCTGGTGTCCCCGTAGATGGCCTCGTCATCGATGCCAACAAATTTGGTGACCGCACCTTTTTTGGCGACAATTGGCCCAATCGCGCCCATCATTGGCTGCCGACGGTGGATCACCCCTCCGATAAGGCTTCGGTGGAATTCATCGTCACCGCGCCCGATCATTATCAGGTGATTGGCAATGGCATCCAAATTGAAGAAACCAACCTGGATGGAGGCTTACGCCGCACCCACTGGAAAGAAACCGTATTGCTGCCCACCAAAGTAATGGTCATTGGGGTGGCGCCTTTTGCGGTGCAGCTCGCTGGGGAGGTTCAAGGTATTCAAGTTAGTTCCTGGGTTTTCCCCGACAACCGAGCTGAGGGTTTTGCGGATTATAGTCAAGCGGTGGAAGTATTGGAGTGGTTCCACAAAAACATCGCTCCTTACCCCTACCGCAAATTGGCCAATGTACAATCCAAAACCCGCTACGGCGGCATGGAAAACGCCAGCAATATTTTTTACTTTGAAAACTCGGTGAATGGCAAAAAAGAACGGGAAGACCTGATCGCCCACGAAATTGCGCACCAATGGTTTGGCAACTCGGCTTCGGAGGCCAACTGGTACCACGTTTGGCTCAGCGAGGGTTTTGCTACGTATAGCACCCACCTTTACCACGAAGCCAAGTACGGTGCGGCCTCCCTGGCCGAACGGATGCGCAAAGACCGCTTCACCGTAGTACGTTATGCCGAGCGCAAACTGGCACCCATTGTAGATACCACCGTAACCGACATCAACACGGTGCTCAATACCAACTCCTACCAAAAAGGCTCCTGGGTGTTGCACATGTTGCGCCACGAGATTGGCGATGCCGCATTCTGGAAAGGATATCGCGCATATTATCAAAAGTATCAAGGCAGCAACGCGCTGACTTCCGATTTGCAAAAAGTGATGGAAGAAGCCTCGGGTAAATCACTAAGTACCTTTTTTAAACAATGGGTATTTCAGGCTGGGCAGCCCGAAATACAAACCCCCTACCGCTATGATGGTGGAGAAAAGATCATAGCCTTAACCGTCAAACAAGTACAAAAAAATCTATTTAGTTTTCCACTGGACATCCAATTCCTGGATGAAAATAAAAAGGTAATCCTGGAAAAAACCTTATCCATCAGTAAGGCACAAGAGGAGTTTGCGTTTCCTATTCAAGGTTATCCAAAAGACATCAAATTGGATCCAAATGCCTATTTGTTATTCAAATGATGAATCATTGGCAAATGTTTAAAGATCATTAACACAAACAAAAGCCATTTTGTGGCTATTTCGCCGTTATTAGAGTTGACTTAGAAAAAAAATTGCGTCATAATTGTACCGATGAAATTCTTCAGAAGGCAACAGATTGATGCGAAATTTTTTACCTTGCAACCGCATTTCTCTATTAAAAAAAAATCGACGCGATGAGAAAGTTACTGGCATTTGGATCGCTTTTGGCAATGATCTTACTTTTCTCCAACATGACTGTTGATAACGTGCAGCCCAAAAAAGCTGATGGTGAGAAAATCTACAAGCAGTACTGCGTAACCTGTCATGGTTTGCGTGGCGACATGGGCGTATCTGGTGCGGCCAATTTTGTTGAATCCAAACTAAAGGTGGAAGAACGCATCAAAGTCATCACCAATGGTCGCAACAACATGGCCAGCTTTAAAGCTTTGCTTGACAAAGAAAAAATCAAAGCTGTAGCGGCGTACACCATGAAATTGACTAAAGAATAACGCGGAGCTGTTCAAACAAAAAACGTTAAAACAGCCTGTGGTTAATTAGGGAATGGACTATATGCCCATTCCCTAATTCTTTATTTATCCATTTTTCCGCTCTACTATGTCCATTTTTGTAACTGGTGGTACAGGTTTTTTGGGTTCTTACCTGATTCGACATTTGTTGGCGGAAGGGTATACCGACATCACCGCGCTGCGCCGCCGCAACAGCAATTTTGATCTGGCTGGTGATTTTGCCGATCGGGTAGAATGGATCGAAGGGGAGCTGAATGACCCCTATAGTCTGGCTGAAGGCATCCAGGGCAAAAAATGGGTCTTCCACATCGCCGCGATCATTTCCTTCATGGAGCGGGACCGCAAAAAAATGCAGTCCGTCAACGCGGAAGGAACTGCGTACATCGTCGATGCCTGTTTGAATGAAGGGGTCGAGAAGTTGTTGCACGTGAGTTCGATAGCCGCGGTAGGCCGCACCAAACCCGTCCAGGTGCTGAATGAAAAAAACATTTTTCAAACCAGCCCTTACAATACCGAATACGGGATCAGCAAATTTTTGGGTGAACAGGAAGTATGGCGTGGCATTGCCGAAGGGCTAAATGCGGCCATCGTCAACCCTGGGGTGATCCTGGGCGCTGGGCGCTGGCACGAGGGCACCGGGCAGTTTTTTGCCAACATTCACAAAGGATTCAGCTATGTCCCTACTGGTACAATCAGCGTGGTCGATGTGCGCGATGTGGCACGGATGTTGCTGGTTTTGGCCAAAAGTGACATCGCTGAAGAACGCTTCATCGCCAATGCGGGCGAAATGAGTTACCGGGAATTTTTTGGTGCCATTGCCCAGGAATTGAAAGCGAGAAAGCCCAATATCACCATTACCCCTTTCCTGCGCGAATTAGCCTGGCGCTTGGCCTTGGTTCCAACCCTGTTTACGGGAAAAGCGCCAATCATCACCAAAGAAAATATGCGTCAAGCCGCTTTGGAGTATGTTTTTGAAAATGAAAAATCCAAAAATTTACTCCAATTTGAGTATACACCAATTGGCCAAACCATTTCCGAAACGAGCAGTGCTTTTTTGAAATCAGGGGGAAAAACTGTAGTGTTTTAACACGCTGCCAGCCACATTTCAACTTTTCAACTTTTTTCACCTAAAACTATAGCCACATGTCCCGTTCAGCTTCCATTGTTGTGCTGTTTTTTATCAGTCTGTCCATGACGTGTACCCGCCACACTCCTCCCAGTGCCGACGCAGTCCTAGCCAACTACTTTCAACCAACTACACTCAGCGATACCACCCATCTGGAGCTACCTGATGAAAACCTGACGCCGATTGCCGGCGATACCATCCCCACCACTTTATTTTTTCGGACCCTGGGGCCTTTAATGCAGCAGGTGGACTACATTGTCGATTCTACCTCCAGTGTAGTCGTCGCCTTGCAGCGCTTTCCGCTGAATGAGCGTTACGATGGATGTTTGGTGCACCTCACCCAAAATTGGTTCAAACATCAGTCCGTTTTACTTTTTGATAAACAAACCCAGCGCTTCACTGAGCGTTTCACCGTGGGCGAATGGTATGGTGGCGAAGGTGGCCAAATTCTGATCGGCTCCTGGCTCTTCGACTACAATGGAGACGGGAACAATGACCTCGTATGCCGTACCATCGAACACAGTACCACTCTTTCAACCAACGATGAGGTCGAAGAAAAATGGGCCGAATCCGCCGAATTGCTCCTTTGGCAAAAAAGCACCTGGAAAAAAAATACCGTAGACTCGGCTACATTGGTCAAAAACTACCCTATCCGCTCAGTTTGGTAGCCCAACTTTTCACTTTTCGCTTTTCACTTTTCACTCCCCTAAACATTTTCCCACCTTTTGCTGTACTATTCTGGAATTTATCTCAATTTTGCAGCTTGTAAAAGCGGAGTAAAGTTATGGTTGAACTACCTGTTGTCAGCAAGGAAAGTACTGAGAATACCCGGACGCGCAAACCAGACTGGTTGCGGGTCAAGTTGCCCATTGGTCCCAACTACCGCAAGGTGCGGACCCTGGTCGACGAGTACAAGCTACACACCATTTGCCAAAGCGGCAATTGCCCAAATATGGGCGAATGCTGGGGCGCAGGTACGGCCACCTTTATGATCCTGGGCAACACTTGTACCCGTTCTTGCTCCTTCTGTGCCGTAAAAACGGGCCGCCCCAACGAATACGACGCCGATGAGCCCCGCCGCGTAGCCGAAGCCATCGTGCTCATGCAGGTCAAACACGCCGTAATCACCTCCGTCAACCGCGACGAACTGGCCGACCGGGGTGCTGAAATCTGGCACCAAACCGTTCGCCTGGTCAAAGAAGCTTCTCCTTCCACCACTATAGAAACACTCATCCCCGACACCAAAGCCAACTGGGAAGCCCTGGAACGCATGATCTCCGCCGGACAAGAGGTAGTGTCGCACAACATGGAAACCGTAGAACGCCTCTACCGCAAAGTACGCCCCCAAGCCAAATACCAACGCAGTCTGGAGCAAATCCAACGCACCAAATCGGGCATCATGGTCGGCCTGGGCGAAACGCAAGAAGAGGTGCTTAAAATTATGGATGACCTCGTAGCACACAACTGCGACGTACTCACCATCGGGCAATATTTACAACCTACTCAAATGCACATCGCTGTAGCAGAGTTCATCCACCCGGATGTGTTTGCCATGTACAAAGAAGTTGGCCTGCAGAAAGGCTTCAAGTTTGTAGAGAGTGGGCCGCTGGTAAGGTCGAGTTACCATGCGGAGCGGCATTTGTAGTGGATTAGTTTTCATGAGGTATTGAATGCCCCAATGATGATGGTCATAATGGAGTATTGATGAGTATTTCTAATTTAATCAGTCCTAAAACATAGGAACTACCATTTTTTTTAATAAAAGAGGGAATTTTGGAACCAACTCTCAGATAATATAGTTATATTAGCGATGTTTTTGCACGTTACAAGAACATCCGGAAATAAGAATCAAATAATACCTACTAAATGTAGAAAGTGTGTGATCTGTTACTTACAATGAGCTAAGCCTCGACTACGACTTTTACTTAGTGATAGTTCAGCGACGAAATCCGAAATGATTAGCGAAATTTTGAAATTGAGCCAAAAACACAAATTAGGCATCCTCGAAGAGTTTTATATTCACTACTGACTGATAGCCGGTATTTTCTTGTTTTGAATATTTGTGATTTGGACAATGGTGTCCAAAACTTCCAATTCTGAGCAAGAAATTAAGAATTCACAATAGGCTTCTATCGAAAATAAATTTCAGAATCATCTTGATTCCAAGTGCAACATCATTTCTGCATTAATAATTTTCTAAAAACTTTTACACGATCTGATGACTGCCAAACAAATCAGAGAAAAAATTCAATCTCATCTTGGAAAGGGAGAAGTAGAAGAATGCCTCTCAACCTTACTTTCTGCTTTAGGCAATACTCCTCGTCGGAGAGAACGTGATAATGCATTAATGCTAAAAGCTAAATGGGAAGGTTTAAAACAAGAGCAACTAAGGGGAATATTAAGTAGAGAAGAATATGAGGTAGCATTTAATAAAATTATTTCAGGCATACAGGCCGTTATCAATGATATTGATCATGATCCTGAAAACATACTATATAGCCCACAGAAATTTGATTTCAAAGGGATATACTTTGTTGTAGGAATTCTGCTGATCGCCGTATTATTCAGTGGTTATTACTTCGTGAAAATCGCAAATTCCAATGCTAAAGAGTCCAATATTGAACCCCTCGATACTTTGGACAAATCTAATGAAGGTGGTGTCGCAAAGGGGAAAGATTCCATTCATTCGAATACCACCGAGCAAAATAATCATACGACTGAAAAGAAGAAGAAAGAACCAACTACCAACAGCACAGAGAGAAAGGATGATAAAGTACCCGAAACTAATGATTCTGATGAAGAAAGGTCCATTGATAAGCCGGAACCACCTCCAGTTCAACCTGAGTCAAAGGAAAAAAACTATACCCAAATAATCAACATTCCGAAGGGAATCAAGGTGTGGTTTGATTACAATGGGGAATATATTGAAGCTCAAGTCCAGGGAGAAAAACAGGTTTTTAACATTCCTCAATCCCTCTTTCTGAAGAATCCTCTGGTAACAGTAGTTTTTGAAAAAGAGGGGGTAACAGATAACAGTAAACGTGAAGTTCAGAAGTTAAGACAGATTACTTTACCAGATAAATTTAAATAAACTAAACCAACATGAATAATCTTAAAACATCCCAGTACTTGCTTGCTCTTGCATTTTGCAGCTTTTTTGGCTCAACTTTAAATGCACAGATTTCGCTTTATGGCACTGTATGGTCTGAACAGGGTAATGGCATCCCATCAGCAGAATTAAGAATTTACGATCAGAATACCGGAGCGCTGCTGACCCAATGCGTTTCTGGTTCAAATGGTGCTTTTACTTCCCCAAGAGTATTGAGAAGAGGCATACAAGTCCGGGTACAAATTAGTGTTGACGGTTATGAACCTTTGACAAAAGAATATACCATCAATACTGGAAATACAGCCAATACCATCAAACTGATTCCGCTAAAACTTTTTCGGATCAGCGGGGTGATAAGATCCGACCAGGGCCTGTATCTTAAGGATGTATCTGTCACTTTTTACCGTGGAAATGAAGATGATCCAGCAGCAATCAGTATAACCAATGAAGCTGGTGAATACGCTTCTAAATCCATTTTCAAAAGAGGAGATCGCATCCGGGTAATCATTCATAAGCTCAACTTTGTTGACCAATCAAAATTAATTGTATTTGATCAATCAAAGGATATGGTGTTGGATTTCGTGGTAACCATGCGAACCTATATTGCTGGCACTGTTCTTGATGGCTCCACTGGCCAGGTAGTGCCCGATGTCCAAATTTCCTATCAAAGCCAACAAGGCCCCTTTGTTGATGCCGTCCTTACCAATTCCAGAGGCTTATTTGACTTTGATGTACCCAACTCTTTTATCCCGGGAAATGGAATTACCATTCGGGCCGAAAAACCAGGTTATAAAGCGGGAGAGGTGCGCCATACGATTACCTTATCTGAGAACCGTGTAAATTTTGTAATTAAAAAATGGACTGCTGAAGGTATTCCTTTAGGATTCAAAGTACACAACAGTAAAGGGAAGCCGCTCCCCAATGTCGGAATAACCTATTTCGATGATGTTGATTCCAATAAGAACGTTACCCTCCTAATCCCGGAGTCAGGCGAGTTGGTACAACGAATCAAAACCGAACCTGGAAAAGATAAAATATTCACTTTTTCCAAGCCGGGTTACCGCACAACTCCTAAAAACCACACCTTCAAAGAACGCCTGGAATATGTGGATATTACCTTGGAAAAGGATGGATCGAAGTGTAGCTGGTTGTTGTATACCGGGGCTGGTCTGGTTGTTGGCAGCGGAGTAAGTTATATCATTTACAGTGGACATCGGAATGACTACCAAGATAAGCTGAACCCGGATCGCGAAACCGCCTACGATAATTCAAAGACCTTCCTGCGCACTGGAACCAGCGCTGCGGGGCTTGGTATTGGCGCATTTATCGGTTGGTTCATTTGTAAAGAAGTGGAAAAGAAAAAGCAACGATTAGAGTTGGAGAAAATGAGAAGGCTCGGTTTCGCACCAATCATTTTCTCCGACCCCTATGCCCAAAAAACTCAGATCGGCTTTGCCCTTCGTTTTTAACCATGTAAAATTAAACACCATGAAAAACAAACTCCATTTTTTTAAAATTATTGGCATTCTTTTACTTACCACAGTGCTTTCTCGCTGTACTTTATGGACGCCGGATCGGATGGAGGCTGATTGTCCTGAAGTATTAAGCGTTACTCCAAATGGCGCACAAGCAGGAGCTAGAGTAACTCTAACTGGTAAAAATTTTACTGCTGATTATCCTCATTTGTTTACGTTAACCATTGGAGGAGAGGCTATTGCAATCCAAAGTATGCCTAATGACACTACCCTTGTTTTTCAAGTGCCTTTGGGCATAAAAAGTGGACCGGTTCATGTTAGCAGGAATAACTCCTGCGGCGGGCCTGTCACTAGCCAAGTAAATTTTAGATATTTCTACAGTACTGCCTCTTCCTTGACTAAATTTGCGGGTACTGTTGGTGATAAAACTTGTAATGATTGTTTCAGCCTGCCCAGAGGAATGGATATCCAGGGAGCAATATTGTATGTTGCCGATTACTCAAGACATGTTGTGAGGCAAGTAAACTTGTCCACTGGCGCTATAAACCGCCTTGCAGGAGTACTTGATAGTATGGGGTATTATGACAGTTCTGTCGGGACTTCAGCTAAATTCACCAACCCCAGCGATGTAGCAGTAGGTGCTGTTAACGAGATTTACGTTGCAGACGAAGGGAACCATTGTGTCCGAAAAATTAATAACGATGCAAACAAAGGCGTTTCTACATTATCTGGAGACCGAATGCGCCCAAGCCCATCTAATGAAGATCCTGCCTTAACCTCAATTGCAAATGCAAAATTTATTTATCCCAAAGGTATTGCAACTGATAAACAAGGGAAGGTTTTTGTTACCGAACCGAGCCGAAATCGAGTAAAATATATAGACCAAAATAATGGTAATGTGACCAAAATACTTACTGGTTCACCATTGAATCTTCCTACTGGAATTGCATTTTCTGAAAAAAGAACGGCTGCCTTGGGGTCGTTATTTTTGGCTAATGGAAACTCCGGAAGATTACTAAACTTAGCAATCAATGGCGGTTATAGAAACACACCTGATGTTTTAAGCAATAATATATATAGTATTCCAATTGATGCTGAACTGGATAGTGAAGGAACATTGTTTGTTTTGGATCAGGGAATGAAAAAAATTGTAGTCGTTTATCCTGATAACCGTTATAATTACCTTGAATTGACTGGCATTGTAACTCCAGGTGGTGTGGCACTCGACGAATCAAACAAAACGATATATGTGTCAGATGAAAAATCAAATGTAATTTATTCTATTAAGTATAATTGATATTATTTCAATGTTGCATATTTCAAGGAAATTGCAAAAATCATCAGTTAGGAAAAATTTTATTTGCCAGTTGATAACAAGGAATTTACCTGAGAAAGGCCAAGTGGGTGTCAATCAGTATTTAGCCTTTTTCAGGTAAACCTTATTAACGACAGGGAGTCATGGTAAAGCTAGCACCATCGATAATAAATAAAAAGGTAGGAGTTCCCCCAGTAGGATTAAGATTTTCATAAGTAATGCTTGGTGCAGTTCCTGTTGAAGCAGTTGGTGAATAAATGGTTTTTGTAACACCTTGGATCGCTGTTGGATTAGTTGCAGGTAAATTTAAAAAATCCAATGGAATATCTATGGCAACCTGTGTTGGTGTACCACTAATATTCTCAGCCTGCCAAATTCGGATACAGTGAATATCAAAAATACTAGTTGTTGTTGGTTTTGTTATAATTACTCGACCATAATTAGGATCAGCCTCTTCATCAAGTATGCCACCAAATTGAAATCCATTGGTTGAATTGCATGCATTTGTTGAAGCAGTACAGCTACTACATGGCCTGTACCATACAGTGTGGTTGCAAAGTGGAATATCGCCCATATTAGTTGTCCTTACCGCAATTCTTATTTCAATAGTAGTATTACCACCACCAGGAATGGTCATGCTTGCTGAAGGTGTAGCCTGTGCACAACTGAAAGAAGTAGAAGTAGCGATTTCTGGTGTCCCAGGCCCATTTTGGTATACACGAAGGGAAAAGTTTCCTGCATCGGGGAAGTTTCTAATTGTGTGAAAACCAATACCTTGCATATAGTCTAATCTGGTATTACGCAAAGCGGTGCCTGCAGAATTTAGAAGCTCAGTATAAGCTTGGTTGAAAACGGCTTGTTGATTCGTATAATTAATCCTAGCGGTTGTAGCTCCATTCCCACAAACATCCAATTTATAATCAAGATTCCAGGTTGATAAATGGGTAATCTGAAATTTGGCAACCAAAGATCTGGGTGCGCCCTCAATGATTGAAATTCCTTCTTCACGCCATTCTCCAACGTTATTTAGGCTCCAGGTAATAAGGGTGTCCCCAGCCCGGATAAAACGGTTTTTGGTTGGGTGCCTCAAACTATCAGAGACAGGCATAGTGATATTGACGGGCTTACTAAATCCACTAATTTCTTCACCATCCGCATCCATTTCAATAGTCATCCAGCCTTGAGATTCAAAAAAAATAGGCGAACTGGGTTCAGCCACTCTAGAACCATCAATTCCGATTGCATCGGTAATCAAAGCCCCTCCGGGAAAAGTTCTGCTAGCAGCTAAACTTCTGGGTGAAGCATATAAAACACGATACTTTAGCTCTTTCGGTGTCCTTTTTTTTGAAGGATCTTGATTGCAATAAATAAATTGGGTTCCTTTTTGTACTTCAAGCTTTATGTTTTCAACAGAAATTCCGTTTGATTTCTTTGGTATAATTTCTCGTGCTGTACCTAGCAAACCATTAGTCAAATCAACAGAATCAACAACAGTTGCTACTCCTACAGGTGGTTCTTCAAGTTTCGCCAAAAATATCGGAACGTATTGCCCTTTATCTGAAGTTACCAAAATGTTTTGGAGATTGCTTGAATAACCGTCAGCTTCAACTTTAATGGTAAAACGATAAGGTCTTTGAACATCATAAACTGCATCTTGTTTCAATGCCAAATCCATTACACCTCCTTCAATGTAAATGGTTGAAAAAGGTATTCCATTTGCAGTAACCACCTTTCCTCCTGGATCAATTAAAGTAATCTTAGCTTTATGAATCGCAGTATTCAAGAACCGATTTGCATCGATCAAAGCTATAGCAACTGGTGCCTTCACTGGCTCAGAAAAAGTGATTGTTGATGGCTTTTTAAATAATTTTTCCAGGAAGGCACATTGGGTAGTAAATATAGTTACCAATCCCAATAAAAAGAACAGTTTAAGATGCGACAGGGCATCAACAGAGGGTTTAATTTTATTTTTCATATCATTAAATTGTAAGGGTTTCTACAAATTTAAAGATTGCAACTCAATTTTACAAATTAAAGTATAAAGAAAATTACTGCCATTCGATAAGAGTCTTTAAAACGGATGAAAAAATGGAAGAGCAAAATGCTGATTTATACTCACACATCACCATCTCCTTCCCCAATACGGCATCAACTGCTTGTACTCCGCTGCCTTCACAACATACCAATTGTCCTACTGCTCTACTACCCCACAAATCTGCACTTCATCCGCCACATACGGTGCCATTTTATCATTGATGGACTGGCCATTTTGACCCCTCTGGTGCGGTCGAGTTATCATGCGGAGCGGCATTTGTAGGGGGAAAGTACTCAAAGGACTTTCAATCCAAGATGTGCCACAAAAGGGTCGAAATCCCTGTCGCAGTGCAACAAAGGAAAATCCAATTCGATGCAATTGGTAGCGATGATAACGTCTATTGTTTTTCGAATCGTTATTCCTTTTTTTCTTAATGCCCTGTAATTTTCTGCGCAGCGTATTGCAGCAGATTTATTTCCTGTTGAATAGAAAGTCAACGCATTCAATGCATTTTTTGCTAAAGTGAAATCCCCATCTCCTGTAAATCCTTGCAGTACTTCGGTTAGAATCAGATCAAATATTCCTAATGGCTCTCGTCCCATCAATTGATCCAAGAGCTCTGTTTCTCGACTGATTTTGCCATTGAAATAGTCAATCCAAACAGAGGAATCTACGATGGTCATTGGTCTTGTCGCATTTGGTCTAAATCTCCTTCCCAACGCAGTTTCCCACGCAATTCACGTAGCGCAGCTTGCTGTAGCAGTTGGACATACAGCTTTAATGCCTGTTCTACCACTGCTTTTTTGGTATCAAGTCCACTGAGGTTGATGGCTTGATCCATCAATTGGTCATCAATGACTATGTTGGTTCTCATGTGTACACCTATTTTAGGGTGAATATACACATTGATTCAATAAATAGCAAGTCCGATGAATAAGTCAGAATGGTTTATTTTTCCATGATGCTTGATATCATGTATATTTTAAGCTATTTTTGTCCATAATATCAAACATTATGAAATCGAAAACCACCATTCTACTTCCCACTGCTCAACAAGCACTGGGCCAACTAGGTGAGGACCTCAAGTTGGCACGATTGCGCAGAAAGTTAAGTGGGGCGCAGGTAGCAGAGCGTGCAGGCATCAGCCGCTCTACGTTGTGGCAAATCGAAAAAGGCGCGCCTTCCGTTGCCATGGGAGCTTATGTACAAGTTTTATTTATTCTAGGGCTTGAGCGGAACTTATTGGCCCTCGCAAGCAATGATGAGTTGGGTAGAAAATTGCAGGATGCACAGCTTTTGGTAAAAAAGCGTGCACCTAAACGGGCGAAAAAAATTGAAGGTAAAAATGAGTGAAGGAGCCAAACGTATTTTGGCTTGATGGTATCTGCCCACTTTACAAACTGCTGCTCAACTTGATCTAAAAGGGTTATTCATCATTGATTTAAAAAATCAAAACTGCTGATGAAAAAATATAACGATTTTCTACCTTAACATGCTAGTTTTCTGGTAGCTTTGAGCGGCTTAACGTCAATTGAAATAGGGTAAGGTGTTGGTTAGAGGAAGATGGGTTGTGGGTAAAACATGTTGTGCGCAATTAGAAAAAAAGAAGAATGAATCAAGAAATATTTGAGACAATAAAATTAGATGAAGAGTTTGTAATCTACAGCTCAAATGTGATAAAAGAGTTTAATTTTGACTTTGACAAATTCACAGAAATATGGAATCAACATCCTGAAGATTATCACAAAATAAACATGTACGGAAAAGAAATTCCAACACCAAGATGGCAACAAGCTTATGGGAAAAACTATAGTTATACTGGTTCGAGAAACAATGCTCTACCAATCCATAACAATTTAAAACTATTCTTAGAATGGTCTCAAATGAATATTGATAATCGATTAAATGGTTTACTATTGAATTGGTATGATGGACAAAAAGGACATTACATAGGCGCGCATAGAGATGACACAAGAGACCTTTTTGAAGATAGCCCTATAGTGACCATTTCACTTGGTCAAGAAAGAATTTTTAGAATGCGTAGATATAAACAAAAAGATTTTAAAGATATTACATTTAGAAATGGAGAAGTTATAGTTGTTCCTTGGAATACAAATTTGGAATGGACACATGAAATACCAAATTTAAAAAAATATGACGGAAAGAGAATTTCAATAACATTACGAGCATATTTATGAAAGGAAAATAATAAGAACTGTACAAAACAAGCTCCAACGGCATATTAGCTAAATGCTGATACGCTATATAGCTTGATTTTCACTTACACATCACCATCATACTACTGGACATTTTTACAAAAAGGCTTCCTTTGCGGTTTTAACAAGCTAAAGACATGCCTTAAAAATTCAAGGAGGGAAAAACACTTTTTGGTCAAGACGCTCAATCCTTCCCTAAAAATAGAGACCTCCAGG
>NZ_JBGSLK010000004.1:0-6504 GCF_041740695.1 Haliscomenobacter sp.
CGGAGATTTTCTGTCTGGTCTAAGATTTTACGAGCCACTACGTGGGCGCTCGTCGATCTTTTGATGACGCTACGCGTCAGCTCGACGGTCGCACGTCTCAGAGCCTACCGTGCTTTAAACTTTTTCCGCCTGCTCAACCAGGAGTAGGATCTAGGCACCTGCGACCGTCGAGCCCGCTCGCGCAGCGAGCATTAAGGGACCGACGAGCGCCCACGAAGTGGTGGGTAGGGAGTTAAACTTAACGGAGATTGTCTTTCTGGTCTAAGATTTTACGAGCCACTACGTGGGCGCTCGTCGATCTTTTGATGACGCTGCGCGTCAGCTCGACGGTCGCAGGCTTTGGAGCCTACCGCGGTTCAAACTTTTTCCGCCTGCTCAACCAGGAGTAGGGCCTACTCCTCCTTAAACCATCCCGCGTACATCACATAATTGTTTGCGATCCGCTCGATGGTATCCTTAAACGTTTCGGCACTGATGGCCTTGATTTTTTTGGCGGGTACGCCAGCGTAGATGTGTCCGGCTTCCAGGCGGCTGTTTTCCAGGACTACGGCCCCGGCGGCGATCAGCACGTTTTCTTCCACCACGGCGTGATCCATTACGATGGCGCCCATGCCCACGAGTACATTGTCGTGGATGGTGCAGCCGTGAACGAGGGCGCGGTGGCCGATGGATACGTTGTTGCCAATGGTGGTGGCGGCTTTGAGGTAGGTGCAGTGGATGATGGCACCGTCCTGCACGTTGACTTTGTTGCCCATACGAATCGCGTTCACATCGCCACGGATGACGGCGTGAAACCAGACGCTGCAATCAGCGCCCATCACCACGTCACCTACGATGACCGCGTTTTCAGCCAGGTAACAATTGTCGCCGAATTGAGGGGCAATACCTTTTACGGGTTTGATCAAAGCCATATTTTTTTGGTTGAGGGAGGTTGAGAAAGTTGAGAAGGTTGAGTTAAGCAGTGTTTCATTCCTTCAAGCGATGCTTTTTATTGAAATAAAAAAGGCTATGCTCCAACTTCTTCAGGCTCTTCCGTGTCGTTGTTTGTTTCAAGGATGGCCAGGGCCTGCTCTGCGTCTTCAGCGCGTACGTACAAATCCACCTGCGCCCATTCCAGTTGCAAGATGTTGCTGGTTAGTGTATTGGTGATAAAACTGGGAATCTGCTGGTTGCGCAAAATCACCTTGGCCAGTTCCGCTTGCCAACTAAACGCGTAGCGTTGGATGCGGACTGTTTCGACATCGGGTGTAAAGGCCTGTTCCAATAGCTCGTCCAGTTTTCGGTCAGCAGCGGCTTCTTCTTCCCAGTCAAAATGGTCTAAAATGTCGTCAGTTGGCATGATCCAAGTTTAATATCGTAAAGAACGTTCGTAAGTTACAAAGGCCGTTGCTTGTAGGCAAGTTCGTATTCAGTGTGCCCACCCAACAAAAAAGTCAGGAGGAAGTTGCCCGCGATTTTGGCCCCGTTGCTGTTGAAGTGGGTATAATCGAGGTTGGCCAGTTTGGGGCGACGCCTTTCCACCCAATCCACCATCGAGTCTTCGCCACCCATTGCTTCATAAAAGCTAAAAAAACCGCAACCTTTGTCCATCGCCGATTGCCGCAGGGCTTCCGTGATCCGATAAACGCTGGGGTCGGAATGCATGGTTGCACCAGTTTTGATCGATTTGTCGGAGGGGCCAATCAGCAGGATCGGTACTCCAGGCATGGCCTTATGAAAATGCTCAATCACTGGATTCATTTCGCGGGTGTACCAGCTGTAGTCTTGCAGTTTGGCATTGAGCACATTCAGGCCGTATTGCAGGATGATCAGGTCGTAATCCAGGGTGCTTTGAAAACTGCTGAGTTGTTCCTGGCTGATGCGCATCAGGCTCCGACCAGAATTGCCGCGCAGCGAAAAATTGTCCACAATGACGCCGTTTGGTGTTTCCAAACTGACACCGTACAAGGGCAATGATCCTGGTATTTTAAAATCGGCCCGCACCCTGGTTGTCATGGAGTCGGCCAAGGTGATGCTGTTCAGGATTTCGCGCCCATCCAGCAGGATTTCGCGACTGCGGCCATTGTAGGTGCTGGTGACTTTGCGGATGGTTTGGGCCAAACTATCCCCCTGGGATTGGCCGTAAAACAAACGTACCGAGGAAAAACTCCGGGTGCCGTAAAAACTTTTGCTTGCGCCCCATTCTGACCAATGGTGTACGGGTATGGGTTTGGGTGGGGGCGCGGTGTCAATGGCAGCTAGTTCTCCAGTCGTGTCTTTGGGGACAATCAAGCGGGGGAACAAGGCTCGAAAGTTTTCACCCGAAATCCCGAAAGGGAAACGCCCGGGGTCTTTGTCGATCACGGTTTTGCGTTGCCAGTTGTTGGAAAAACTCAAACGCACCGACTGTCGAAAGCCCGGAATGGGGTTGTCGATGCCAACATAACCGACCCCTTTGCCGCCAAAACGTTTTTGGAGGCTATCGCGAAAAGTTTGGCAAATGAGGTCGCCTTCGATGGAGGAATCGCCGTAGTAGGCGATGCGGATTTGGCTTTTGCGCTGGCGCAGTTTTTCATAAAAATTGGCTAAATAGGTCAAGCCATGGTACCGATCATTGGCGTCGTAGGCGCTGATCTGGATTTCGGAAGCGGGGTTGATGACCGGGGCAGCCGGTTTTTTGGCCTTGGCTTTGGCGGCGTCGCGCTGTTTGTTTTTGGGTTGGGTGCTGCGCAGCGACTCATAAAAGTTGTAGCCGCGCAAGTGTTCTTTTAACCAGGGGATTCGATCGTGCACAGAGGGGTAAGTCAACAGCCACAGGGCTGCCAATACAATCACCAACCAGGCCCGAACAAAGGTGTTCTTTTCCATAATCGATTGCTGCTAAAACTGGGCGAAAATAAGAAAAAATATTAGTGTCTAGACCTTTGACTGAAAGGTAGCAATCAAGCCCTGATAAGCGCTTGCCGCATTTTGAACCTGCTCAGCTGACCAGCCCAACTCCTGGCCCAACAATTGCGTAACCAGCGGCGTCACCTCCTTTGTTGCCGCCCAATCCAGCACCTCCAAGCGCAGGCGACGGGCCAGTACGTCTCGTGGGTGCACTGCCATTTCGGCGCGGGCTTGATAGATGACTTCCGCTTGGATAAAAGGGTAGGCGGGATGCAAACGGGTCTTCCATGCTGCATTTTCCCCCAACAATTCCAGCACCTGCATGGCGCGGCTACCGTATTTGAGCGAAAGGTGTTCACAAACATCGGCGTCCAGGCCAAACTGGGTAGTCCAGTTTTTCCAGGCTAGCGGATCGTAAGCTTCGGCACCGGCGAGTAGTTGTTCTGCCGTGCTGCAGGTTTGTGTACTGGCCAAATGTTGGCAAGCCTCATCGATGGTATCGGCGGCCATTAGGCGGTAAGTGGTCCATTTGCCACCCAAGAGGCTGAGTAGTCCCGACTGGGCGTCCCATTCCACTTCATGGTCGCGTACCAGGGCTTTGGTGGAGCGGCTGGGATCGGAGGCGATCAGAGGGCGCAGGCCACCAAAACCAGCTTGGACCTGGTCTACTCCGATGGGTTGGGCCAGATAGCGGTTGAGGTTTTCGATTAAAAATTCACTTTCTGCCCGCTCTAGAACGGGTTCTTCTTCACTGGGGTAGGGCGTGTCGGTGGTACCCAGCAGGAGTTTGTTTTCCCAGGGAATGGCGAAGATGACCCGGCCATCGGTGGTTTTGGGGATCAAGAGTGCTGTTTCTGTGCTACCCAGCGCTTCGAGGGGTAAAACGGCGTGCACACCCTTGCTGGGAATGATGCGTGCCTCTAGCGTTGGATTGGCCTGTTGGCGTACAAAATCCGCGTGTGCTCCCGTGCAGTTGATGAACAAACGAGCACGGATGGAAAATTTTTCTCCACTCAACTCATCTTGGACTTGAGCGGCGAGGAGTTTGCCCTGCTCGTCTTTTTCAAAACCGAGCAAGGGGAGGTGGTTGGCCAGGACGGCCCCTTTTTCTGCTGCCGTTTTGGCCAGGAGCATGCAGTAGCGGGCGTCGTCGAGCTGGCCGTCGTAGTACAACACGGCGCTGTGCAACTTGGGGCTCAGGCCTTTGGCGCGTTGCAAAACTTCTTTTTTGCTGATCCAGCGGCTTTTGGGCATGGAGTCCCCTTTGGCAAAGGCATCGTAAACACGTAGGCCAATGGCGTAATAACAGCCTTCCACCCAGGAATAACAGGGGGTAAGCAGGGGCAGTGGATGGGCCAAAAAAGGGGCATTCTGGATCACGATATGCCGTTCTTCCAGTCCGTGGCGCACTTGTTTGAGTTGGCCCAAATCAAAATTATTGACAGCCTGCTCCAGGTAGCGAACGCCGCCGTGGATGAGTTTGGTCGACTTGGAGGAGGTGGCAGCGGCGAAATCGTCTTTTTCAATCAAGGCGACTTTGAAGCCGCGTAACGCTGCATCCAGGGCACATCCGGCGCCTGAAGCGCCCGCGCCGATGATGCAGATGTCGAAGGATTCCGTTTGGAGTTTGTGCAGGTATTGGACGCGATTCACTTGGTTCGGCAGTTTGGCCGAAGTTATGGATTATTCTGGAAAATCTGGTTTTTGAGTTCAAAGTGCTCTATATCCATTGAAAAAATGGCTCTTTTAGGCAACAATCTATGTGACTAAAAAAGCCATCAACTATAAACCATCCTTTAATCAATTCAGAGTTCCAGTCAAGATCAATAAATGCGTAAAACGATTTCAAAATCGCGTACTACGGTTCGCACGGGTTCTCCATTAAGTAGGGCTGGTTCCCATTTTGGCATTTTAGCAAACAATCTTAAGATCTCCTTTTCGATGCTTGAGTCTAATCCACGCGTGGCGATAGGTTGGGTAACACGCCCATCTTTTTCGATGAAAAATTGAACCAATACATCACCCTGGATTTTATCACGTATTGCTGATTTAGGATAGACTAAATTTTGGCCAATGTATTTCATTAAAGCCTCCCCCTCGCCTGGAAATCTGGCTACTTTATCTACTCCCTCACAGGTGAGTTTACCTTTCACAAAGGTTGCTTCTGCCAGAAAGTCAAAACGAATAGGTAAGCCCATTTCCACATTGACGTCTTCGCCCTTGAGTTTCCCCGGAATCCATTTTGGCATTGCTTTGACTACACGTATGGCTTCCTCATCTGCTGCTGGTGCCAGGCTTTTCATGATGCCGACATTTCCAATTGTACCATCTTTAAAAACTATAAATTTCACCACTACCTGCCCGAGTGTTTTGTTCGCTTGGGGAGAAACAGGGACATTGAGGTTTTCGGCTAAAAAAGCAAAAAGTTCCTGCTGCCCGCCTGGGAAACTGGGCAATTGATCCACCTTGCGGTGAATTTCTCCAGGAAGGGAGTCTCGATGAGCACTTGCTTTTGCGGTAAGATTGTACTGTAAAAAAAACAGCAATAGACAAACCTGAAAGGCATTGCATTTCCAATTGGCAAATGCGCCTGAAATTGGCTGGTGTGCTTGTATTAGGTGTTCCATATTGTAACAGTTATTTAGTTCCAAAATCAATTCATGGTCAGCTGACTTGCTCTTTTATCCCAGTTTGAATCGAATTGGCAAATTGAAAAAGACGCGTACCGCTTGTCCTTTTAATTTGCCAGGAATCCAAGGTGGCATGAGCGAAATTACGCGCAAGGCTTCTTCATCACAAGATTTGGTAATTCCTTTAGCAACTTTAAAATGAGAAAGGCTCCCATCTTTTTCAACGATGAAGCCAATCACTACCATGCCCTGTATCTCCTTTTCTTTGGCATCGGTTGGGTAGTCAATGTTTTCCGCCAAATAGCGCAGCAATGCCGCTTGCCCATCAGGAAAAGAAGGCATTGCATCAACCACTTTATACACATCAGCAAATTCGTCTTCTTCCAACTGAAACGGAACATAAATCATTTGTTTAGCCGCAATTGGTTCTCCGTCCAAAGTAGCTGGTTTCCATTTGGGCATCATTTTTAGCAGGCGGATCGCTTCTTCATCACAGCCTGCGCCAATTCCTCGTTCCACCAAAAAGTTTTCTGGAGTCCCATTTTTACTGACCGTAAACCGAACTAAGACGGAACCCACTACGCCATTTTCTTTAGCAATCTGTGGGTATTGCAGGTTTTTGGCCAAATACGTTTTTAGGCCTAAAGCACCTCCTGGGAAAGTAGCCTTCGTTACCGCTCCCGGAAAATCGATATCAAAATAGAGAGATTGGCGGATTTCGCTACTGATTTGAGCATGATCGCTCTCGATTCTACCCTTTATTACCGGGCGATAATAAGTGATTGGCAATCGAACCCAAGTCGAGACTGGCAAATCATCGTTTAGTCCTGGAAACCATTTGGGCATGGCATTGATTAATTTTTTCACCATACTACTGGACATTTTTGAAAAATGCGAGGAAAAGCGCGAAATTAGAGTTTACCAAGACGCTAAGAACGTATGCTTCCCTCGCACCTACGCAAATTTAAAACATTGTACACTAGGTTTGGCCTAGGAGCAGTAAAAA
>NZ_JBGSLK010000005.1:0-24925 GCF_041740695.1 Haliscomenobacter sp.
GGACAATGTCAACAGCGCTGCGGTAGCCTCAACCTTCTCAACCTCCCTCAACCTTCTCAACCTATTGTATAAATTTAGTTTTTCGTCTCCAGCCAGGTCAAAACATCGGGGTACATTTTGCTCAGGCTGCCCGCCGTTTCGCGGCTCAGTCTGATACCGTTGACGTAAGGAACGAGCTCAAAGGTAGCAAAACCAGTTTGGTTACTCAGCCTGCTTAGTGCAGTTTTTGCCTCAGTGTAGCCATTATATCGGCCAATGGTATAAAAATAGGTGCCATTTGACAGGGATTTTTCACCCATCGCGTATTTGTCTTGACTCAAAAGTGGATTTTGCAGTACACTGGTACTTTGACCGACCTGAATGCGAAAAATCAGGCCGCTGTCTTCAGTGTAGCCACTCAGCCAGGGCTCGGTTTTGCTGCTGACAGGTGACTCACTCCAGCTGCTCAACTGGAAGGTGAGGGTTTTAAAATTAGTGGTAAAATCGGGTGGAGGTGGGATGCTGTGCAATTGTAAAGCAGTTGGCGAAACCCCCTTGCCAATGAGGTATTGTGCCAGGTTTTCAGCACTTCTCAGCCCTCCGTACAATCGAGAACTCACGGCCATTTCCTGTCTGGAAGCAGCGGTTATGATCAGCTGGATCTGCGGATTTTTTTTCAAAGTCTCTGTCAACTCGTCCAATTGTTTGGACTCAGTGTTTTGCATCCATTGCCCATCCTGGTTGAAGTAAAAAGGTTTGAGGCTAAGGCTGCCCCGGGGGGCTACTTCTTCTTTTGGGTCGGGTTCGGCCAAACTACCATCGGGGTTCGTACGCGGCATTTTGGTTGGTGCTGAGGTTTGTACATAGACTGGTGCTGTGTTGGTAATGGGTGCCGACATTTCGTGCAGGTAATCGAAAAAATAAGCGGCATAAATGTCTCGCTCGCCCAAGCCATCCTTGCGCGAAGAGGCGAAATAAGCGGTATAACCATCGCGAGAAAGGCGGAAATGGGTGTCGTCGCCTGCCGAATTGACGGGCACACCCAAGTTGTCGGCATTGGTCCAGCGGTTGATTTGTGGAATGAGCAAACAACGGAATACGTCGAAGCCGCCCATACTTTGATCAGGGCGATTGGAGCTGAAATAAAGCACTTGTCCGTTGCGCGATAGGAAAGGGGTGGTTTCATCAAAAGTGGAGTTGATGTCTGGCCCCAAATTGACCGGGGCACTCCAGCGGCCGCGCACCCACACCGTTTTGTACAAATCCATGCCTCCGTAACCGCCAGGGCGTTGGCTGGCAAAAATAACCAAGGTGTCGCCCACAAATTGGGCCGAACTCAGCCCCGCTGTAGCTTCCACTGGCCCAATAAAGGGATCGGAAGACAAGGTGCGACTGCCTACCCGGAAGGTATCGATCAGGATTTCGCCCTGGGTGTAAGAATTGCCTTTGAAGTAAAACAGTGCTTTGCCATTGGCGCTAAAGTCGTGCAGTACTTCGTGTTTCGGGCTATTGAGCAAGTGGTGCATGGCCTGCGGCGGAGTCCAAATGCCCTTGTTGACTTGTGAGGTGAAAATATCGCTGTAGAAGCGGCCCATCACCTCGTCGGGTTGCCCAAAATTGTTGCGCGATCCACCCACATTGCCCGGGCGTACTGAAGAAAAATAAATCCGATCGGTAAAATTGGGGCTCATGATGGGCGCAAATTCGTCGTAAGGTGTATTGACCGTATTGCCCAGGTTCTCTACGATCGCGCGTGGATTTTTGTATTGCAAAGCCAGGCCAGTGGCACAACGCCGAATGTCTTCTCGAATGGTGGCCCGATTGGCATGGTTGCTGGGAATGGCTTTGAGGTAGAGTTTATAATACTCAATGGCTTTGTTAAACTCGTGCCGATCGTGGTAGATTTTGCCCAGGTACAACCAGGTTTCCGGGAAAGGTGAGCGCTCCGTTTCCAGAATATGCTTCAGCATCGGCTCCGCTTCCTTGAGTTGGTTGAGGTGGTAATAACACAAGGCCAACAGGAGTTTGGTTTCCTTGTCTTCCTGCCGGTTTTTTTTGATGCCAATCAGTACACTTTGTGCAGACTGGTATTTGTTGAGGTAGTAATAATTGGTGGCTTGCTTTTTTTTATCAGAGAGTGTTTCCTGTGCAAAAAGTCCTAATGCACCTAAAATCAATACAAGTGTACAAATAAGGTAGCGCTGCTGCATGGTCAATCGGTTTTGTGTATAAACGTTGACGGAATAGGTTATATTTTTTTATATGGGACGCATGAGCGTGGCTGAAGGTACAAACTTTAAGGAGGTGTGGAGGTAGGTGGTGTGGACTTTTACCAAAATATGAGATAGGGCTTTGCTGAAATTCAATTTATACTGATTTTGCTCTCCCCAATTATGGTTTAAGATGGAAAATTCAACTGTGCCCGGATTTTAACTTATACTTGCTGTACAAACAAAAAACACCGCACGCCATGCTAAAATCCATCCTGTTCTCGATCTGTTTCATCGTGAGTTTGCTCTTGCAGGCCCAAACCTATTACGTTTTTGTAGGCGGCTATGTGCCCAAAGCAGCCGATCAGGGCATCAATGTGTATGTACTGGATACCCTGAGTGGCGAGTTGAAGCACAAAAGCGTATGTCCTGATCTGCTCAATCCCACCTACCTCAATCTCAGTCCGAATGGAAAAAACCTTTACGCTTGCACCGAAGCGCGGGTACCCAAAGGGGGCAATGTGAGCAGCTTCGCCTTTGATAGCCTCAGCGGCAAACTTGCGTTCCTCAACAAACAACCAAGTGGTGGCGAAAATCCGGTTTACGTCAGTGTGCACCGCAGCGGAAAATGGGTGGTGAATACCAATTACACGGAAGCCAGTGTAACGGCGTACAGCGTTAACGCGGATGGTAGCTTGAATCCTGCGGCACAATTGTTTGAATACAAAGAGGGCAGCAACGTCGTGAAGGATCGACAGGCTGCTGCACATACCCACTCCTGTGTTTTTTCACCCAATTACGATCAACTGATTGTGCCCGATTTGGGCGCCGATAAACTCCGAATGTATCATTTTGATGCCAAAGCCACCCAACCCCTAAGCGAGCTTGCCGGAACAGCCTCTCCAGCGGGCAAGGGCCCACGACATTTTAGTTTTCACCCCAATCAAAAATTCGCCTATTGTGTTGAAGAGTTGAGTGGTACAGTAAGTGCTTATCGCTACAAAAAAGGAAAACTCACCTCCATCCAAAATATTTCGGCGCACCCCCAGGAGCTCCAATCCGGCTTTGGTGGTGCCGACATCCATACTTCTCCGGACGGTCGTTTTTTGTACGCATCGAATCGGGGCAATGAAAACAACCTGGCCATTTATGCGATCCACCGCAGCAAGGGAACTTTGACCAATGTGGGTTATCAGCCAACGTTGGGCAACCACCCGCGCAATTTTACCATGGATCCGACGGGCAAATTTCTCCTCGTGGCCAACATGAACAGCAACAGCATTGTTGTATTCAAACGGGACATACAAACCGGAATGTTGACCAAAATGAGTGTAACCGAAGGCATTCCGAGTCCATCGTGTATCAAAATCAGAAAATACCAGTAGGGGCGACCCTCTGTGGTCGCCCAAGCATGTGGTCGCCCAAGCATGTGATCGCCCCACGCATGTGGTCGCCCAAGCATGTGGTCGCCCCACACATGTGGTCGCCCCAGATGATTGCCAAAATCCCCAAAAATATGACCCACGCATTAACCGCCCAATTGTTTGACCTTCAGCACAGCCTCGCTGCCCCCCTCTTGGAACGGGTAGATTACCCCTGGCACGCTTTGCCCTTGATTGGAGCATACATCCAGGAGTTGGTGGCTCAGTTGCCGAAAGATTATGTGCAAATTGCCCCGCAGGTTTGGGTAGGAGAGGGCACGTACATTGAAAAAACGGCGCTGATCCAAGGCCCGGCCATTATTGGGCGCAATTGCCAAATCCGGCATGCCGCCTTCATCCGGGAACAAGTGATCATTGGGGATGAGGTGGTGGTAGGCAATTCTACCGAACTCAAAAATGCCATTCTGTTTGATGGAGTACAAGTGCCGCATTTCAACTACGTGGGCGACTCAATCATGGGGTATCGTGCTCATTTGGGGGCTGGGGCCATTTTGTCCAACTTCAAATCGACAGGGGATGAGATCAACGTGTATTTGGAAGGAAAAAAAATGGGCACGGGTCTGAATAAGTTCGGTGCATTAGTAGCGGATCATGTTGAAATTGGGTGCAATGCCGTGCTGTTTCCGGGTACCATTGTGGGGCGCGGTGCGGTGATTTACCCGCTGTGCCCGGTGCGGGGTTTTGTGGAGGCGGGCAGTACTTTGAAAAATGATGGACTGATTTATCCTCGGGTGGAGCGAGATTAGGTTTTAGATTTTCTATAGATTTGAGGCGAATTGATAATTAGTAAGTTGTAAACTTAGGATCAACGACCAGCAGCAGAGCCGCCAAAACGTCGGTAGCATTTAGACCAAGCAAGGCTTTTAAGGTGCAGAGCACCGGAACAAAAGACAAGTGTTTCGGTACTACGTACCTTAAAATCTATCTTCGTTCCTTGAGCTACAGACGTTTTGGCGGCTCTGCCGCTGGTCGCCGTACCAAAGATCCCAAATAGCTTCGAAATCTAAAAAATACGCCATTTCTTCACCACCAACCCCATTCTCAACTCCCCCCCAAACTGCCGGAAAAAACCTTCCACCCCCTTCAAACTACTGCCTTCAAAATCAAAAACCTGTAAGCCATTGGCCGCTGCGTCTTGGATGGCCTGGTCAATCAAAATGGCAACCGCTCCGTTGTGGGCATCGCGGCTACGCCCACTCGCCAAGAGGTAAGCCCAGCGTTGATCCCAGAGCACCCAAATGGCAGCCTCTTTAGCCCCCGTTTGCTCCTGAACTGCCCAGTAAAAAGCGCCAACCTGGTGGTGTTGGCAGGCTTCAAATAGCCCTTCAAATTGTTCAGCAGTATACGGCATTTTCATTTTTTGCGCAGCAAAAGTCAATTGATTCAAGGCATAAAAACCCTCCGCTGAATCAGCTTTTTCTATCTGATACAACTTGCGGGCATTGCTGAGCTTGTTGCGCAATGCGGATGTGTAATGATCTGCCCATCCCGCATGTCGGAGGTCAATACAATAGGTATACTTGATGTCCAATTGGAAACCCTGCCAACGAAAACCCAGGGCATTGCTCAGTTGAGGGTGCCATCTTTGGCGAAAAAACCAGGCCTTGGGAACTTGCGCCAACAATTGAGCCTGCACTTCATGCTCCAGCGCATACCGATTGGCTCGTTTTAAACCTTCCGGGAAATCATACCAGGGGCCTAGGTAAGGTGTGAGTGCGGGCATGTCCATACCTTTGATCCCCCACTTTTTTCGCCACAGATAAGGCAAGACCCCGATGATTTTCCCCTCGGCGTTTTTGGCTAGTGCTACTGCCCAGGTATCCCCAGCAACGGAATCCAGCCACCAAGGTTGGAAGAACAAGGGCAGGTGAATGCACGCTGCCGCCCAGACTCGGTATTCCTCGATCGCACTCATCGCAGCAAGACAATTTTGCCAAAACCCTTGTCAAAAAAGGGATCCGCGGCAGAGCTAAACAGCTTGATCGACTTGCCCTGGGTGTCTTTGGCTACCACTCGGTATAGGTATACCCCATTGGCCAGCTGATCGCCGTATTGATCCTTGCCATCCCAGACAAAGTCCGACAAGTGGGTGCCGATGCGCATGGCTCCAAACTCGGTTTGGCTCACTTCTTTCACCACTTGCCCGGAAACAGTCAAGATTTGGATCGAAAAATAAGCGGGTTCTTCTTTGCCCGTGAGGGTGTAGACGAAGCGGCAGGAACTGGTAAAGGGATTGGGATAAGGCAACAGTTGGCTCAAACTTTGCTCTTGCACGATGCGGAAACTCACCTGAAACAGATTGCCCCCCGCCAGATTGCCGCTGGCATCGCGGGCGCGCACGAGGAGTTGGTATTCGCCATCCAGTACAAATTGGGGCTGCCACTCAATTCGAGCCGATTGCCCCGCTTTTTCAGACGGGATGAACCGCACATTGCCTTGATTGAAACGCAATAAAATGGGCGAACCCTGCGGTGGAAGGATGCGGACCTCAAACAAACTGGTATCCTCCAGGAGTAAAAATTTGTTCTCGTCGCGCAGTGCGATATTGATGAAAGGCTCGGCGCTGACCAGGTCTTTGTGCAGAATCCGCAAGCCGTCAAACGTGACATCCACCAGCGGTGCGGCGCGATCGGTACGCACAAAAAAGGAGCCCAGGGCCAGGTTGTTTTGATAGTTCAGTTCAACTATAGTACGTTCGGGGTTCAACTCTACCTGCACCTGATACAGCCCTTGAAAACTGCGTGAATCAATGTTGGTGCTGAGCAAAAAAGAATCCAGTGCAGCAATGGGCGGCGTTTTGAAGCGCTGAACCGTGCTGCGGTTTTGGGCATCGGTCAGGGTAAGGACAATCTGTACACTATCGATGCTGCCATTACCCAGGTTGTAAACGGGCAAACGCAAGCTCAAAGGCTGCCCTTGCTCAATGGTATCGGGTAGGGCCGCTGTGCCAAGTCGGATTACCGCGTCGCCCAAACCTTCGTAATGCACCCGCCAGTAATCCAGTTTCGCTGGGCTACGCAAAGTACTGTCTTGAAAAGTAGCTTTTAGTTCAAGATAGGGATATTGGGCAGCATCCAGGTCATTTAAGGCGATGTTATTCTGCACTTTGCTGCCAGCAAATACCACTTTCCCTACTTTGCCACTGGCATCCAGGGCGGAAATTTGCCAAATCAAACTATCGCGGGGGGAATCGTTTTGAGCTACCCATACTACCTCTCGCCAACTTTTAGCTGGCCCAATCCGCTGGTAGGTCATGCTGCCCTGGCGTAGTTTTTCCGGCAAATCAAAACGAATCAAAGCAGGAGTTTCTGGATCAACACTGAGGGCTTCATCCAGCACTTCTCCTCCTTTGATGTAGGCAAAAACATAAGGTCGGCTTCCAAATGGCAGCATATCGCGAATCACTTGGGCACCATTGCGTTCCAAAACCTGGAACAGGTTGGTACCCAGTGCAATTGAATCGGCGGCCCATTTTTCTATTTGGAAGGATTGCCCCAAATTGTGCACTGTCATGAACAGCACATACTGCCCTTTTGGTACTACTTCGTCCATAAACTGGATCACTTTTTTGCGCTGATCGGTCGTGTTGGTAGGGAAAGTAAAGGCCCAATCATTGCCATTTTGGCTGCCGTAGCGCTGTGGCCCATCCGAGTTGTACCAGGGCTGGCCGGTGAAAGGGTCAAAAACGGCCACAATTACCCCTTGGGAAGAAAAGTCCCGAAAAATGCGGTTGTTGTTGAACAGGTAACGAGTTGGTACAGTGTTGGTTTGGCTGCTGGTGGGGACCGATTCAGCAATGATGTTGTTGAGTTTCGATTGAAATTCCAGTTTGCGTTGGGCGTCATTCCAGTTGACTTGCTGCAAGGCATTGCCCAAAAACTGAAAATAGTGCGATTGGTTCCAACCTTCATTTCCGCCAGGCTGGTACAAAAAGGAACTTCGCCGCCAGGCATCGGCGCTGGTGGCCGTATCGGGTCGAACCCGCCAGTAATACACGCGGCCAGCCTGGAAAGTGCCAGCCCTCGGAGACCAGGCCAATAAACCAGCTTCCGAGCGCCTTGAACTGGCCACTAGGGCCGGGCTATTGAATTGAGCCGTGGTATCCAGTTCCATGCGGTACAATTGATCCTGATTGCCCGCACGCGCGAACAAAACTGGTGGGCGCTGACTAGGGGTATAGATGCCAAAATTGCTCGGCGAAAGGGGCGCAAAATCATTGGCCAAAACCACAAATTCCAGGCCCTCTTGTCCACTGCTGCTGAGCAAACGGTTGTTGTTTTCGGCGGCAGGACTGGGTACTTCGGCGACCCGATTGTTGGGGTCAATTTCGATCAATAGGCGGTTCTTTCCTTCTCCACTTTTGCCCAAAACGGGCAAACGCAGTTGGATACTGTCGGCAAATCCCTGGATGTTCAAGCGAAAAGAATAATTGATCTCTTGTCCACTGGGCAAGATTCGCTTGAGGTTGACGCGCAGGGAGTCGCGGTAGTTTTGTCCCAAATTGAGGATAGAAAAGGCGACAGAAAAAGAGTCCTGATCCACCGTCGGGTTGCTGGGCTGTAGGCGGAAACTGCTCAGATCCGGCGTAAAATCCGGCCCTTTGTAGTGATTGAGTTTAACGGCTGGGTCGCCGTGGTAACTGAGTTGCTCGCCCATGCTGCGGAAAATAAAGGAATTGATGCCCTCCAAACTCCGCCGCGCCACATTGGTGATGTCTCCCACGCCATCCAGGTAATTGGGCCCACCCAGCGCTTGATAAAATTGGGTCAGGAAAAACTCCAGTGCTCCATCATTGGCGTATCCCGAAGAAGCGATGTAGCCAATGCCTCCGTGTTTGGGAGTCAGGGTGAAACGTTCACTCAGGCTATTCTGCCGATCGTACAATTTGCCGGTGAGGCAACCCAGGGAAAAAATCAAGGGGTAACGCCCGGCGTTGTTGAACAAGAAGGGATCGTCGAGCCCAAAATCGGTATTGGTGACCGCACCGTGGCCCAAAAAAACCTTGATGGCTACTCCCGCATTGACGGCATTGATGACTTCTTCAGCGGTAGAGGTGACCACTGTTTCAGCGCTTTGTTTGCTCACGGTGGTGACGATTGCACCAAAATCGTTGTTGCTCAATACTGCGCCAGAACGTTGGAGCCGAGCTTGAAAGGTACTGATTTCATTGCCTCCAACATTGCCGCCTGAGATGTGCAAAACCCGTTTGCGCCAAGCCAAAGACTGGGCATCCCGCGGGCCATCCAGGGCTTGTTCGTATTCTTTTAACTTGTTGAGGTAATCGAGAATTTGGCTGGGCTCCAACACGGCGAGTCGCCCAGTGGGGATAAAGGAAGCCAGTTTGCCGTTGGGGGCAAACAACAAATTGTCCGATCCCGGTGTGCCGAAGGTGGGGATAAAATGCTCAGGCCGCATCTCGGTATTGCGCTGCCGCAAGAGGTTGTATTCAATGCCGTGCCCGATGAGCAGCATGTACTTGGGTTGGCTGTATTTTTTTAAAAAAGCACCAAAATTGCGCAGCGCTTGGGGGTGATCAGCCACCCCATAACCGAACTGGTCAAAAATTTGCTGCACATCGGCGATCAACACTTGATATCCTCCGCCGGTACTCGAACGGCGATAAGCGGCGTATTCCTCCACGTTGTCGCGGCCCTGGGCGTCTTTGCGCAAGTTCTGATGGGAGATGATGATGTAGTTGGCGCGGGTATTGCGGTAATCTTCAAAACTGCGGGGACTGAGTTGGGTGATTTCTTTTACCGCCTTGCTCGGGTTGATGAGCCAAAGCTCCGTTTTTTGCGCGAGGGCAGGCAAAGTAAAACGGTATTGCCCATTGCCGAGGGCTTCTAGGGGTACACGCAATTGGGGGTTTTGTAGGTACAAAATTGGGGCATCGCCGCCGTCAAAATCGGTGATTTCATAATAACTGCGCTGGGCTTGTGCTTCTACCCAAAAGCGAGCTACTATGTTTTGATTAAAACTAAAATCAGCAGAATATTCCAGTTCCACAAAGGCTATGGTAAAGGCTGCGCCTGATCCTTGCAGGTTTTCGATGCGCACTTTCATGTTGCGGGCGAGGGCATTGCTGGCAATTGCGCCGGTGTAGGCGGCAACCTCGTAGCGATTCAGGGTATCGTTGAGCAGCCATTGGCCATCGGGGTTGTTCGGCGCGTCGGTGCGCAGGGAGCGCAGGCGCAGGCGGTGGCTGAGGGCCTGATTGCTGGAAAGGCGCAGGCGAACCTGAGCAGGAGTGGAGCCATTTACAGGCAATCTGTCCAAACTAAAATCCACATCGCGATTGGCGCTAAATGCAGACCCAAAACCTTCAGCCATGTCGTAGCTGGAATAGGCCACCAGGTTTTCAAAATCGTAGCGGGTATGGTTGAATTGTTCGGAAAATACGGAGCTGCTTACTTTCCGACAGGCCAATACCTTGCTAGGCAGGTTGGTCCAATCGTTGACGTGATTGCTGTAGCGTAGGGTGGGGGTGCCAATGCTGGCAATGGTGAGGAAATATATGGCAGTATCGGAAACCAGGCTGTACTGTGGGTTCAACTGGTCGCGATCGGCTTGTTCAAATAAAAAACGATCCAGCTCGCCCCGGTTTTTTTGGGCTACAAATTCCAGATAGGCATTGGCTTGTAGTGGGGAAGCCCCGGTGGAAACGAAGAGCGGTACTTCTTTGCCTTGCTGAAAAAGCTGGTATTGGCTACCCGGGCTGTTCAGCGGAACCCCCGCTGTTTGCAGGCTGCTGTAACTGAGGCGGTAAACACCATCTTCACTGATCTTGATTTTGTAATAAACCTGCCCCGTTACAATCCATTCTGAACCGTACAATGTATCCACTCGCGTCGGCATTTGGGCATGCAGGGAAGAAAAAAGCAGCAAAACACCCAGTACCCCCAAACCTATTCTTTGACTCCACATACCCGTCTATTTTTTGTAGCAATAAATCTATTTTTTGCAATCCATTCCTCTCGAAAAGCTTTACCTTGCTTATCATACGACAAAAATAACAATTATGCTTTTCCCAATTGGCGACGACAATGTTAAAGGTGGACATTACCCCATTGTTAGCTATACTTTTCTGGTATTGAACATATTGGTTTTTATCCTGGAAATGAATCAGGGTGACCAACTCGGACAATTCATCATGAACTACGGGGCTATCCCGGCCGAAATTACGCAAGGACAACGTTTGTATACACTTTTTACCAGTATGTTTCTGCACGGCAGCATCGGGCACATCGTAGGTAACATGCTTTTCCTCTGGATTTTTGCCGACAACATCGAAGCGGTGATCGGCAACTTACGCTTCCTGATTTTTTACCTGTCGGGCGGGCTGATTGCTCATGCAGCACATATTTTTTTCAATGTAGATAGTTCCATTCCTACCATTGGGGCCAGTGGTGCCATTGCGGCGGTGATGGGTGCGTATATGGTCATGTTTCCCCAGTCACAGGTGAAGGTTTTGTTCCTGATTTTTCCGTTTCGGGTTCCAGCGCTCTTGTTTCTGGGCTTCTGGATTTTTTCACAGTTCCAAAACGGCCTCGGCAGCTTCCAGGTAGAAACAGCCCAAACGGATGGGATCGCGTATTGGGCGCATATTGGGGGCTTTGTGTTTGGGGTACTGCGGGGTTTTCCTTTCCGAAATCAGTATGTGCGAAACTTACAAAGGGGGTATCGGGAGAGGGATTTGGTGGAGTGAGGCGCGAGAAACCCTGGAACTATGTCGCTCGACTCTAAGTTTTAAAGGGCAAAGCGACAAAATGTTATATCCATGCAATAATCCCAAATGAATTGGCCAGCGGCATTAGCCGCCAAACGTCTGTAGGGGTAAGGGAACGAAGGTAGATTTTAAGGTGCGTAGCACCGCAACTTTCTTCTGTTCCGGTGCTACGCACCTTAACTGCACTGCTTGATCTAAACGCTACAGACGTTTGGCGGCTCTGCCGCTGGTCGTAAACACTAAAAGGCTCAAATTGTATAACTTTTTGTCGCAACAACTTTATAAATTTAGATTCGGGCGACAAACTTAGGAACCCTGGAACCTGCTAAAACTGTTTTCTGCTAATCCCCCAATTTTCCCCCAAATTTTCCCATCTTTACGAGCTTGTTTAAGTTTTTTGGGTGAAGCGAAAACGAGACCATTTTTACCTAAATGAGGCACAAAAAACGGAGTTTAGCAGCGCTAAATGAGTATTTTTGGGACGAAATTTAGGTGAAAATGGGCCGTTTGTAGCCCACCCAAAAGACTTAAACAAGCTCTTAGTCCAAAAAATTTAACCACAACAACCTATGGCAGGCGAAAAGATCATCTTTTCCATGGAAGGGGTCAGTAAAATCTTCCCCCCTTCAAAACAAGTGCTGAAGAACATTTGGCTCTCCTTTTTTTATGGCGCAAAAATTGGCGTCTTGGGCCTCAACGGCTCTGGTAAGTCGACCTTGCTGAAGCTGATTGCAGGCTTGGATTCCAACTTCCAAGGCCGCATCACCTTTGATGGTACCTACAAAATTGGCTACCTGGAGCAAGAACCCGTTCTGGACGAGTCTAAAACGGTGCGCCAAACCGTAGAAGAAGCCGTCAGTGAAGTCGTGACCAAAATGGCCGAGTACGAGGAGATCAACCTCAAACTCGCCGAACCCATGGACGACGACGAAATGATGCGCCTCATCGAACTCCAGGGCGAGCTGATGGAATACCTCGATCACGCCAATGCCTGGGAGCTCGATCATAAGTTGGAAACCGCCATGGATGCCCTGCGTTGCCCCGAGGGGGACACGCTCATCAAGGTACTTTCTGGTGGGGAGCGCCGCCGGGTGGCCCTGTGCCGCCTGCTGCTGAGCAACCCCGACATCCTCTTGCTCGACGAACCGACCAACCACCTTGACGCCGAATCGGTAGACTGGTTGGAGCAATACCTCAAAAACTTCCCCGGCACGGTTATCGCTGTGACGCACGACCGGTACTTCCTGGACAACGTAGCGGGTTGGATTCTGGAGCTCGACCGCGGCGAAGGCATTCCCTGGCAAGGCAATTACTCTTCCTGGTTGGAGCAAAAGGCCAAACGCCTGGAGCAGGAGGAAAAAACCGAGTCCAAGCGCCGCAAAACCTTGGAGCGCGAATTGGAATGGATTCGACTGGCCCCCAAAGCCCGTCAGGCCAAGGGTAAGGCCCGTTTGAGTGCCTACGAAAAACTGGCTGATGAGGAAGTCAAAGAAAAAGAAGCCCGCCTGGAATTGTTCATCCCACCCGGCCCACGCCTGGGCGATGTAGTGATCGACATCAACAACGTGAGCAAGTCTTTTGGGGACCGGATTTTGTTCGAAAACCTGTCTTTGTCCATCCCCAAAAACGCCGTAGTGGGCATCATTGGCCCCAACGGGGTGGGTAAATCGACTTTGTTCAGAATTATCATGGGCAAAGAAAAGCCGGATGCTGGCGAAGTGACCATCGGGGATACCGTGCAACTGTCGTACGTGGACCAATCGCATGAGCAATTGCAAAATGCGGATAAAACGGTCTACGAAGCCATCTCGGCGGGCAACGACAACATCACGGTGGGCAAAGCCGTCGTCAATTCTCGCGCCTACATCAGCCGCTTCAACTTCAGTGGCGATGGCCAACAAAAGAAATTGGGCATCCTCTCCGGCGGTGAGCGCAACCGCGTGCACCTGGCCATGACCCTGCGCGAAGGTGGCAACGTACTGCTGCTGGACGAACCGACCAACGACATCGACATCAATACGCTCCGGGCACTGGAGGATGGTTTGGACAACTTCGCGGGTTGCGTGCTGGTGATCAGTCACGACCGCTGGTTCATCGACCGTCTGGCTACACATATCTTGTCTTTTGAGGGCGACTCTACGGTGGAGTTCTTTGAAGGGAACTATACGGACTTTGAACGTTTGAAAAAGGAACGTTTGGGGGATGTTACGCCGAGAAGGCCGAAGTTTAAAAATGTGATCAATCGGTAGATTTAAATTTCAAGTAAATTTGGTGATTTTCTTGGTTTTTATTGAGTTACGAGTTAAGAATATATGGCTTACGAGTTTAGAAGTGGGCTACCGCAGTGACTTAAGCATAGCCTTGGTCAAAATCGCTGCGGCAGCCCACTTCTAAACTCGTAAGTCATGTACTCTGAACTCGTCACTCAAATAGCCTTTTATGGAAATCATAAGACATTATATCAATTACCTGATAATCAATTAAAAATCAAGCCTAATCCCTATGCACGAGTTACCCTACCTCGATGAGCACGATCGGCAAATCCTCAAGGCGCTTGAGCAGGATGGCCGCCGGGCTTATGCCCAAATTGCCCAGGACCTGGGCATCTCCAACACCATGGTGCACCAGCGGGTAGCTCGCCTCAAAGACCTGGGGGTGCTGAAGCAGGTAAGCATAATTTTGGATGAAAAAAAATTGGGCTTTGAGTGGAGCGCTTTCACCGGGCTGGTGCTGCGGGATGACTCTGATTCACAACAAATCATTGAGGAATTGAAAAAAATCCCGGAAGTGACGGAGTGTTATTACATCACCGGGAGTTACGCGTTGTACATCCGGATTGTGGCCAGGAGCAGCGAGCACATGCGGAAGTTGTTGTATGAAAAGATAGACCACATTAAAGGGGTGATTAAGACGGAATCGCTGGTGGATTTTGGGAGTGCGTTTAAGAGGAATGTGCCGATATAGGCAGTTTTACGTTGCTTTTCCAGATGAAGAGATTGGGCACACACTGTGTGCCAAATTGAGTTGGTCGTATATCAGATTGATACTGAGGGTAAATAATAAAAGTACTCAGAAAAACCATCTCAAATCGGTGGTGATGGGGAAAATTTGTTGGTCAGGGTCGCTTTAGGGTGATTCAAAGATTCCTGGTTTGTATTGGTGTAAGGTTCTGTGTTGGCAGAACCTTACGTCAGTATGGCTCTAAAGACTTGAAGATCAAAGTGTATCTTCCTTTGACTTGACTATTCGGCTTATCAGCACAAAAAGCCCGGCCAGCAAAAACCAACCTAAAACAAGAGCAAATACGAAGCTGAGTGCAGGATAATAATTGCCCACAAACAGGTATTTAGCCTGAAGAAGGTTTAGCCAATTGGGCACCCCGCGGTGATCTAAAGTATCATAGCCAACCCATAAAAACAACAAACCAACCAAAATCTGGAAGGCGATGTACCCATTTTTGCTCAGGTTGTGACGCAAAAAATCATCCACAACATGTTTATGCCTGTATTGATCTTGATTCAATTGAAAATCTTCAAAGACCCTTATCAGTGTAGCTTCCCGTTCCTCTTCTGGTAGCTTTTTTAAATCGGTCAGTGGAAGCCATTCTAACCTTTTTAAAGTGGGACGAAACATGGATTCGGTTTTTTTCGCTATTGCCCAGGAGACAGGTGTTTTTAATGAAAACCGCAAATAGCACCACGCTGCTGCTGGAGACAAAAAAGGCAAGTAGAGAAATAAAAACAGTGGGATGGCAAACAAACCCAATGCCAATGAAATGAAAAAAGTAATTTGCCCTTCTCTAAGTCCCCAATGGGTAATCATCAAAGATTGCCATTTATCAACTTGCAAAATGAATAAGGTTGCCACCAATATTGCAAATATTAGTAATTTAGCGAATAAATCATATACATGTGAGTAAAACATAACCTAATTTTTTTCGAGTTATTGATGTGTATTTAATTGATATCTGCTGGGAAAAGTTCCCCGTCAACGAATGAATTTTTCCCTTTTTTAAGCTATACAATTTAACAACAGTTAGTCACTTTGTTCTTGGGTGGCCTGACTGTTTTGGATGGCTTGTTCAAAATATTCGCTTTGCTCATGGTTGTATTCTTCCATTAATGGACTGATGAATTGCATTTTGATGTTGAGGACCTGTAGTATCTTAAGCAGGGTATCCATACGAATGGTCTCCTTGCCATGCTCCAGGTCATATACCGCAGTTTTGCCCACTCCGGCCAATAAGGCGCAAGCTTCGCGGGATAAACCGGCTCGTTTGCGGTGAAACAAAATTAGCTCGCCCAATTGAGTGGTGTTCATTTTTTACTGCTTTGGCGGTAAAAATAGGGGAAAAAGTGGTAGGAAGCAAGGGGGGAGGGATTTTTGGGTGGTTTTTGCTGCTTGGGCGGTAAAAAGGGGGGGAGCCTACTCGCATAGAAATTAGTATCGGGTTTCGGAAGGTATTATTCACTAAACCCGACACTGTTAACGTCCTACCTTGTCTTTATCCCCGGAGGAGAAGATGGTTTAATAGGTTTATCATCTCCTCGAACTACCCTTGGTGGTGGAGGAGGGGGTGGCGGAGGGGGTGTCAATTTTGGTTTTGTCTCTTCTGCCATGTTCTAGGTTTTTATTTAACGTTTTGATTTCTTTTAGCATGAGGTCTAAGCTCTTAATCTCCATGTTTTGAATTGGATCAGGCTTCGTGATGGAGTTGTAAAAGAAAGGAATAAACCCTACTCCTAATGCAATAATGGAGTAAAAAATATACTTCTTCGCGAGGTGAATAAAATTTGATTTTTTGTCATTGTTTTTTGAATTAACATCAATGCAATTCACTAATGTTTCGATAAGATATTCATTGAACTTATCATTTGCATCAACTCCTTCAAAAAAATCTTTATTTTCTGAATAATAATCAATTAAATCTTTTTCGTGTTTTAGTAATATTATTGGAGAGGGAAGTAGCTTGTATAGGTAATTTTTAGCGTAATACGATTTAATTATAAAATATGTAGCGATCATTATTGCCAAGGAAGATATTCCTGCAAATATTGCTAAGCAGATACTTTGGGTATTACTAGAATTTTCAAAATCAAATTCTTTAAACATAAAAAACAAGGCAGAAAACACTACAATTAAAACGCCAATTGGTGTGTTTAGTGAATTCTCAAGAGAATGTTTCCTTTCCTCTTCTTTATTGTACCAGTTAATCCAGAAATCGAGCTTGTTCATATTTTCGTTTGTAACCAACAATAAGAAGCAATATACAGAAGTGAACCAAACAATCTTGGAATTTCCAGGCCTTTTTTATTTCCCCAACTCATCAATCAACCTTACCAAAGCCTCATTGATTTTATTCCGCTCAATCCCCGCCTCAGCATTGCTGATGACGTTCTTGTGCTCCTGGTTGTTGATGCGGGTAAAACGAGCGGAGAGCAGCATGACCTTGTTGTTCAATTCTTCATCCTTGCCTTCGCTGTAGTCCAACAAACGTTCAATCACTTCTTCGGTTTTTTCTTTCCGCAACAGGTTTTTCAGCTCCGCTTTTAAATCTCCAGCGGGGGAGGAGGGTAGGGGCCCTTTTCCTTTGCCGCCACTGTAGTAGTTGTGTACAATCTGTACATTTTCATTGCCATTGACCACATCATCCCCCAAACGAAAATCACCACCAGCTTTGATGGTGCCACCCTGGATAACGTTCTTTTGATCGTAATTGTCGCCAGAGGAATGGCCTTTGTCGCCGATGTGGACATTGCCTTTGGCCTCTATATTGGCATCGGTCACTACGTTTTTGAGGCTGCTTTTTTGCTGTTCAAAAGCGGCCAAACGCTCCTCCAGTTCTTTTACAAATACCGCGTTGTCTAGCAAGTTTTCCAGTTTTGCTTCGATGAGGGTCTTTTTGCTTTCGATGTTGCGCTGTGGGTCGGCGAGTTTGGCGGCGGTTTTGGGATCATCGATTAAAAACCAGGAGCGGATCCATTGGGTGGAGGCGGTGATGAAGTCTTTGGGGAATTTTTTGACGGTTTCGTTTTCGGTGACGATGCCGAAGATGTAGTCGAGGGCGGTTTCTAAAAGGGCCATGGATTGATGTATTATAGGTTTAAAATTACTGCATTTTGGAGATGATTTCCTGGAATTTTGCCTCTCCGATGCGCTTGATGATGCCTTGAAGATAAGTTGCTGGATATTGAATATTTGGCGAACCTAGCCTTTGACATATATTGTAGGACTGCCAAAAGACAATAGTTGCGTTTTCTACATCATTTTTTTGATTCAGAAAAATGGCACCCATATTATTTAGTGTTGCTGCCAACCCAGCTATATCGCCGATTTGCTGCTGAATGGCCAGACTTTGTTCCAAATAAAGCAGGGCGCTATTGTAGTCACTTTTGGCACTGGCAGTTGACGCTAAATTATTTAAAGTCACACCTTCACCTTGTCGGTCGCCGATTTGCTGCTGGATATCTAAACTTTGTTCCAAATAGTTCAAGGCGCTGTCGGGGTTCCCTTTGGCAAGAGCAGTTGCCGCTAGATTATTTAAAGTGGTGCCCTCGCCTTGACGGTCGCCGATTTGCTGTCTTATGGCCAAACTTTGTTCCAAATAGAGTAAGGCTGTGTCGAGGTTACTTTTGGCAAGGGCAATCGTCCCTAAATCATTCAAAGTGGTGCCTTCGCCTGGCAGATCGCCGATTTGCTGCCTTATTTTTAGACTTCGTTCATAGTAGTTCAAGGCAGCGTCATAGTTACCTCTAAATTTGTAGATTTGGCCAATATTATTCAAGGTTAGCCCCTCACCTTGTCGATCGCCGATTTCCTGCTTTATGGCCAAACTTTGTTCCAAATAACGAAAGGCGTTTTCGTAATCGCCTTTACGTTTAAAGTTTTCGCCAATGTTGTTTAAAGTGGTGCCCTCGCCTTGTCGGTCGCCGATTTGCTGCTGAATAGCTAGACTTTGTTCCAAATAGTACAATTCGGTGTAGTAGTCGCCTTTAGCTCCATAGATTTGGCTAATAATATGAAAAGCTGCACCCTCGCCTTGACGGTCACCGATTTGTTGGGTAATGACCAAACTTTGTTCTGAATGGAGCAAAGCACTGTCGTAATCGCCTTTGGCATCATATATTTTGCTAATATTACCCAAAGTTGCACCCTCACCTTGCCGGTCACCAATTTGCTGCTGAATGGCCAGACTCTGTGTCAAATAGTTCAAGGCGCTATCATAGTCGCCTTTAATATAATAGAATTGACTGATATTATTCAAAGTTACGCCCTCACCTTTCCGGTCCCCGATTTGTTGCATTATGTCAAGGCTTTGTTCCAAAAAGGGCAGTCCAGTATCATAGTCACTTACCCTAAACAAGATCGCCCCATTACTATTCAAGGCAATAGCATTAGTTTTGGCATCAATGTTTTTCTCCAAAACCGCTTGATTGAGTTCAAAAGCCTGCTGATATAGTCCAATGAGTTGATAATGAGCTTGTATGCTGAAAGAGGTGTCGGCAAACTGCTCCCAGGCTTCAGCTAGCTCAAAATAGTTTTTGGCTAAAATCAAGGTAAGTTGCGATTTAAAGTACTCCCCAGCTTGCAATGCCCATTCCTTTACTTTTGCCGGATCAATCACTTGCTGCGCCATCCACTCCCGCGTCAAACGATGCACTTCAAAACGTCCGTCTTTTTCGACAAAGCACAAAGACCAATCTTGCAAGGCCTGTAAGAGGGGGATTAAATCCACCTCCACTTCATCGCTTACCGCCGCCAGTGCCGCCAAAGGGCTTCGGGTGATAAACACCGCCGCCATTTGGAAAATTGCCTTTTCCCGCTTCGTCAAACGTTCGTACACCTTGGCCAATAAGAGATTTTCAAACACCTCGGCTTCGGCTTGGCTCACTTGCTGCCAACTGAAGCTTTTGTCCTTTTTCAACAAAGCCTCCAAATACTCATAGCCGCGTGGGTGGCCATCGAGGCGTTTATATACGTCGTCACGCTCTTTCAAAGGGATAGTTCTCAGGGTTTCGGAGTAGTTGAGCAAGCGATACTGTTCTGCGTAGCCCATTTTATCCAGGGGCAGGTGTACTAGCACATCAGCCAGGTCTTCTATTTTATAGCGGGTAGTGAACAGGATATGGCAATTGTCCGGGGTATTGGTACACAAATGCTTTAAAAAAGCGCTCAAAGATTCGCTGCCGATGCTGCGCTGATAGGCTCCGCCCTCGTCGGTTTGTACATCTTCCGCATTGTCGAAGATCAAAATGGTTTTGCGCCCCAGGAGGTAGTTGTCGATCAGCAGTTGGAGTTTCTCCAATACCTCGGTTTGGGGGTCGTCGATGGTTTGCTGGACTTGTTCGGCCAGCTCGGGATTGATTTTGGCAAAACGTTTATTGAGTATCTGGAGAATGTGCGCTTCATTGATTTGGTGGTCTTTTCTAAAAATCAGGGTGGTATAGCTGTGGTTGTCATAATTGTGGGCAAAGGCTTCAGCCAGGGTGGTTTTACCCAAGCCGCCCAGGCCGTACAAACACACGTGTCGCCCTGCCCGGAAGGCCTGCCGCAGTTGGATCAAATAACGTTTGCGGCCAATAAAACCTTCTCCAATCAGGCGGGATTGCCGGGTTTTGAGAAAACTGCTGAGGGGGTAGAAGTTCTTGAGCAAGTCAGCATCGTAGGGTACCGTTTTATCGATCAAAGCTCCGACTGCCTGATTTTGATACACCACAGGAGTGAACCATTCGGCAATGTGGAGGATGTGTGGGGCTTGTTCCCGGCGTTGGGCAATATCCTGGAGCAGGGCCTCTCGGGCGTAGGCCAGGGCGCGGGTGAGCGAGAGGCCCTTGGCCAATTGGGTATACAATTCGGTGGTGAAGACTTTGGCCCCTTCGTCGGTCACCGCAAAACGCATGGCCACGATGCTCGGTATCCCATAGGCGGCCACTTGTTCGGTCACCCCACCTTCGCTGCCTGCAATGGCGGTTTCGCAGGCACTCAAAATCAGGAGTTTGACGCAGGCGTGCTGGCGCAGGGTTTCGCCCAGGGCGGCACCGCTGACCTGTTCTTCATCCCCGTCTTCATTTTCAAAGTACAACACCCCTTTGTTTTGGGCGGCGTGGTAGGCCCCGTGGCCACTGATGTGTACGATGTCGTGTTGGCGGGCATGCAGGGCTTTGTCCAGTTCGGTCAGGGAGGCATTTTCCAAAAACTCGATGACGATTTTGGGTTGTTTGTCGCCCGTGGCTTCCAGGGCACCGATGGCGCGAATGAGGCGGGTTTGTTCCTCTTCAATTTGTAACATTTTGCCGTGTTCGTCCAGGTTTTCGGGCAAAGCGGTGATGAAGAGCATTTTCAGCGGCGCGGCGCTGGCGTGATCGCCTTGCAGGTTGAAGGCTTCGAGCGAGCTGATTTTGGTGCGCACCAGGCCAAAATTGCTGATGGCGAGGCTCTTTTTGGCTTCGCCCAATTTAGGTGGAAACAACAGGGGCAAGGCCATTTCAAAAGGCAGATTGACGATGGTTTCGTCGTCGGCAGAAATGGCCAGGAGCAGTTCTTCGATGCGCTGTTCTTCGAGTAGTTGGATGAAAGCGGTGCAGGCGGCTCCAATTTGGCCTGCAAAGAAGGTATTGTAAATGAGGGTACTCAAATGGTGCTCCGCAGCTGCGACAATATTGCCATTGGGCGTAAAGCCCAGGTCAATCCGCGTGGGGGCGCTGATGCTGCGCCGCATGGTTTGAAAATTCGCGAGTTCATCAAATAGAGAAGTGGGGATGTCGATCTCAATGTTTTCACACCATTTTTCGCCCGAGCTAGCCAGGTTGCCCTGGTCGCTATGTTTGCTTTTGATGGATAGGTTGGCTTCGTAATGGGTACCGTCTTTTTTGTCCAGGCGCAAAAAGAGGATGCTGCCGGATTTGAAATCGCGGGCAATGTTGTAGATGATGTCGCCGATGTGGACGTTGCCGTTGGCGTGGATGGTGCCGTGGACGATGTTTTTTTGGAGTGGGTGTGGCATGGGTTTTTAATTGATTGACACTGACATTACTTGAAGTCGATTTAATCTTCAACGATTTCAAAATAGCTGCATTCTATTTTTGATCTCCATGGCCTAAGCCCCACTTTTCCAGTTAGCTCATCTGGCCTTTTAACAGAATATTTGAGTTCATCATCAACAAATACATCAATTTTTGACTTACTTATTTTTATGGTAAAATCAAATTCTTGATCATCAGTAATTGAGAAACTGGTTCCGACATCCAAATGCACAAAATCTCTATAATCATCCCCACCATGCAACCCGACTCCTTCTAAAAGGATTTCCTTGCCAGTGAGTAAAATATTGTAGTATCGTCTAATGTCATTGTTGGCAACCCAACCTAAAATTATGCCTGCATTGGCATTGTCAAGAAAGTTTGAGGAGAATTTTTCATAGTTATTAAATCTTATTTTCGTGAAAATGGTGAAATTTTTATCTCCATAATAGTTTGATGACAAGAGGAATTGATAAACACCCTGGCCAAATATTTTTCCGTGTTCAACATTGAAGTGCCATCTCCCAATTTTTTCTAATTTCTCCCATTGGTTTTTTTCTTGGAATTTTTCCTCAATTAAAGAATCTCGGTTAGGTATGTCAACAATTTCACGTGGTCTGATTTTTTCTTTGTTAAGCCATTCAAGCTCAATTAGATCCTTTTGATCAAGTGAATTGATTAAGCTGATAATTCCAGCTGTTAATTTATTTTCTGTTGTTTTTTCTTCTTCATTTGTTAACTGCCCGGTCATTTCCTTTCGTTTAAACATATTTAGACTAGATTGAATGATAATCAGTTCGTCATAAAAGTTGGAATTTTGTTTGATAGCCTCTAGTAGGTTGGCCAAAACAGCTGACTTATCAACCACTAGCTGTTTCTTTAAATATGTTTTATATTCAGACAAGTCCATTGTTTTTTGTTTTAATCTTTCTCTAAAATTAATTTTTTCCCTTGATTTTTAATTTTTCAGGAAAAAATTCTGCTAGGCTATCCTTGTTGACAGATGCTTGAATATGGTTGGAACCATTATAAATCAGTAAAGTTTTTTATCAAGATGCAAAAAGCGTTTCTGCTAAAGTTAATATATCTTTTCTCAATCTAGCCAATTCTGAATTATTGCCATCGCGTTCAATTATGCCAACTCTGTCCTCCATGATTAAGTGATTGTAACGTCCCAATTGCAGGAATAATTCATTTTCATTGGGAAATGTCCCCCTCAATAAATTCAGGGCTTCTTCAAGTCGATTTTGAGCGATCAAATTGCGAATTTCATTGATTTTGACAATCTGAATGTTGGCATGTTTAAGAATACGGTGAATTAATATCTTCTTCCGACTAACATGGCACCGTTCTTCTGATTCGCCTTCTAGTAACAAGTCAATCATCAAATTATAGTCAAAAAAGTGCTGCTTTTTGTTTGTCTTAACAGCTTGTTCACATATTTCGCATGGACATGGGATGAGTTTCTCCACCACCAAATTTTTCAATTTTGTTTCCCTATGAATCGAATCAAGGGCATCTACAACTCGATCAAGTAAATCAGATTTTTGATCGTCGAAACCGAACAATTCAATTTTATGTTCTTCCCTGTTTTCACGCGCAAAAACCCTTCCTTTGCCGTTTTGGGTTGTGAACTGAACTGCATCTGACCATACCCTTTCGCTTTCAATCCATTCATAGAGGCTGCAAATGAGTTGTGTAAGTAAGCCTGAAGGCAGAAATTTATATTTGTAAATCAAGTGTGTGGCATCAGGGGGTGGCACAAACAATGTTTTGCGAGCGGGCAAACGCTGCGGCACGATGTAGTGCTCGTTTCGTTTTACTTCGTAACAAAGTCGAAACTTTACCATCAAGTCCAACAAGATGTCATCCATATCTGAGTATTCTTGAGCAACCCAAATTTCCCTCGCTTCTTGAATGCTAAAATGACCTCTATTTTGTTCAATAACTAAGGGGTGATAAAGAAGTTCAAAAAGTGCATCAATAATCCATTTAGGATTTAAAAATATTAATTTGTTGAGATGTCTATCATCATGAAAATACAATGCGATGCCCAATTGGGTCATCAATAGAGCGTAATCGGTCATCAATTTGTGGTCTTCGATACCTTCTTCGGAGCAAAGTTCTTTAAACTCTCGAAACTGCAATGTTTGTTCAGTCGCGGCACGGAATTTAAGTTTTTGCTGGACATTGAAAAACGAGGTCAACACTTCGCGCTGAGTATGGGGTAATTGGGTTGTGGCATGCAGCAATTGCAGCCGCATTGTCTCAAAACGTGGGTCGGTTGTCGCCTCTTTCAAATTCACTTGGAACAAACCTTGATAGGTGATTGGAAAACGCTCTTGAATTTTGACTAGGTCGTGCAGCACCTCTTTATGTCCTTCGCGTTCATTTTGGACAATAAAAAATGGGCTATTTTTTCCAAGTAATTCAATGATATTCAACCAGTAATGAAAATTGTCATTCTGTTCACGGGTATTTGACAATACTGCATATACCACTGAATCAGACATAAAAAAATGATGAGCATAGTGCTGAATATTTTGTCCCCCAAAATCCCATACTTTGATAGTAAAAGGATTTCCATCAGTGGTTTGTATTTCAATTGTTTCAATATTGATTCCGCGCGTAGTATCTTCAAGTTGTGGTAAATCATTTTTTTTATCAATTAATTTGCGTTGAAGGCTTGTTTTACCAGCACCACCTTGACCAAGAAGCATTAGCCTAGCTTCATTTATTTTCGATTTCCCTACTCGTTCTTGTTCTTTCCAATAGCGTAAAATAGCGAATTTTCCTTGTTTAACAATTTCAATAGGTGGGTTACTAAGAGGAGTGTTTTCTACATAAACACAATTTCCGTGAACTTTTGGTTTGTCATAATATACATTAAGCCCAAGCATTATTAATTTTTTTAAAGGAGTTAAATCTTGTATTTGCGTGTTTTTAATATCTAAAATATGTATTTTTTCTAAATTCTCTAGTCCTTCCAGTTTTTTAATTTTAGTGTTTTTAAGGAGAATAATGCTTAATTTAAGCAAATTTTTCAAAGGCAACAAATCACTTATATAAGTATTATCAGCATGTAGTAAAGTTAAATTGGTTAATTTTTCAATAGGTTTTAAATTTTCTATAGATGTATCATTGATAGAAAGTTCTTTTAATTCTTTCAAGCCATTTAACGGGGTTAAATCAACTACTTTAGTTTCATCCAGAGCTAAATCTTTTAGGTTTAATAGTTCTTTTAATGGATTTAAATTGATTATCTGGGTATTGTGTGCATATAGATTCTCTAAATTAAATAGGTTCTTTATTGGGTCTAAGCTTTTGATATTAGTATTGTAGACTCTAAGGGTTTTTAAATTTTGTAGTCTCTCTAGTGGTAGTAAACTATCTATTTGAGTGTCGTTGACCATACTACTGGACATTTTTGAAAAATGCGAGGAAAAGCGCGAAATTAGAGTTTACCAAGACGCTAAGAACGTATGCTTCCCTCGCACCTACGCAAATTTAAAACATTGTACACTAGGTTTGGCCTAGGAGCAGTAAAAA
>NZ_JBGSLK010000006.1:0-105589 GCF_041740695.1 Haliscomenobacter sp.
GGGTGCTGAAACCTATGCCCGAATTCAAGGCTTCATTAGTACCTGTCGTAAGCATCAACTCAATGTTTTCAATGAACTTCGTGCTGCTTGCAGCACCCAAATATATGTCGCGCCCTTCGGGCGCTAAATAGTTACAAAAAAACATGATAATCCATTGATATTTAATACAAAAAAATCAGAATTCAATTTCAACTAATGTCATGGCAAAGAATCTTTTCCTGTTTATTTTCATTTTTCTGACTGCCTGTGAGAAACCCAAAAAACAGGGCCTACTCACCGATTCTCCCGCACCGCCACTAATCTTTACCAGGCACAAGTCACTTGAAAAATTCCTCGATAGCCTCGTCCAAACTTCGGACATCACCTATGCGCAAACTGATCCATTGTGCAGCGCGGATACCTTTGCGTTGGGCAATAACAACTTTCGCATCGTTAAAACACTAGGCGACATTAGGCAATACTACCATTATTATGATTGGGAAAAAAGGGGCCCTTTTGAGAATACAGCGGATAGTTGCAATAGTGTTTTACAATTTGGTAGTCATAAATGGGCGGGGCATTGTCAGCTTCATATGGAGTTCCCGGAAAATGCTGAGTTTACGTTCAACCACAGCAAGTTTATCTATCGATTGGGTGTACCCATGAATAATTGTATAGGGAGGATGTGTCGGGTACTTTCTTACCCTGTTTTTGCAATCACTGGGCAAGACACCAGTTTACAGGTATTTACCAATGTTGAAGATGTAACTGGCCTCAGATATGGTGATGTTAACGGGGATAAATGCCTTGATTTTCTAGTGATTGACAGCGGTTTTTCGACGGAAATTTTAAAAAAATTAGTCCAAAGAAACAAAGAACTGACAGGGTTAGATTGCTCAGATGATCAATGTTATAAAATCACCGCACTTACCTTTAGAGATGGTAAATGGACGGAGCTGAAAGATCGGAATGGAAAACCGTTCTATTTTTTAATCTGGTTAAACGAAGCATTAAACCCTGAATCTGGTTTCCAGTTGTTGGATGCGTATTGGGTGGATTAAAAACAAGTAGTGATATTTTCAAGATTCGCTCATTGACACAGGAAGGCAGACATGCCTCAAGAAAGTTTTAGATATTGTTTTTAAAGGCATTGCTGATCCAATCTTTTTTCTTGGATTTGATAATTTTTTGCTTTTTAGTCATTACGACTGCCATTGTAAATACCATCTTATTTTAATCTTGTGACTGATTGCTTATCATTCTACCTCCGTAATGATTTGCACACCTTTCCAAAAAGCAACACGATTTTTAATTTCTTTTGCCGCTTCTGATGGCTCGGCGTAATACCAAACTGCATTTTCATTTATTTTGCCATCGACTTCCAACGAGTAATAATTAGCAAGCCCCTTCCAATGGCAACGTGATTGATGACTACTCTCTTTTAAAAATTCTTGTCTGACGGATTCCATTGGAAAGTAATGGTTCCCTTCGACTACTACTGTTTTGTCGCTTTGTGCGATGATTTGATTATTCCAAATTGCTTTGTGCATAGATAAGGATTTAAAGCTTTAAGTGCTGTTTTTTCAATTCTGGTAAATGTTGCCCCTCAAACCTCGCCATGTATTTACTGTAAATTTCGTTCTTTCAATTCTTTCTTCAGCGCTTCATATTGCTTTGGTTTTTTCAAAAAAAGATAAATCAAATACAAAGGAATCAATGTGAAAAAACCCCAAGCGTTCGCAGCGATACTGTAAACTATTATTCCGGCTAAAAATCCAATGAAAAATGCATCGATCATGGGCGATGGCTTGTTCGCTTTTGCTGCTTCTAGCAGCTCTTCGTCGCTTAATTGAGATAGTTCTTCTTTGCTCATTTGTGTTTGTTTTTTACCATAAATTAGCCAGGCAGCTTCGATTCTTTTTTCCCCTCGGTTTCAATGCGCTCCCAAATCTCCTTCAATTCCAGATTCTCTTTTTCCCCTCGCTGTTTTGCCGCTGCTTTTTTGGCAAAATCCAATCGATCATGCGTAAGGGGGTGTGAGCTCAGGAACTTCAGGAACTGGGGTTCTTTTCCTGCTTCGCCTTGCAGAGTGCGGAACAAATCAACCAGGCCCGATTGCGAGATGTGGTTTTTTTGCAGCACGGCCAATGCCTCTTCATCGGCCAGGTGCTCCAATTTGCGGGAGTAACTCAGGTTGCTGAGCATTTTGGCATTGTCCATCAGTACTGCGGTGACGCCATTGACGTCCGACAGGAGCAAGGAAACAAACAAGTAGGTCGAGAGGCTGCGCATTTGCGCTTTGATGCTGTGGCGGAGCTTCACGTGTCCTACTTCGTGTCCCAGCAAGCCGGCTAGTTCTTCGGCAGATCCCATTTTGTCCAGCAGGCCTGAAAAAATGACAATGCGGCCACCCGGTAAGGCAAATGCATTGACTTCGGCAGACTCAACAACGGTAATCCTGATCGGATAGTCGGTTTCAAAATCTACCTGCTGCGCAAAACGATTGACGAGAAGAGAACGTTTAGCATCCTCCTGAGCGGTAGTCATAAAAACTTGATAGGCATTCTCGCCCAGCTTGGTCTCAAAACTACGGGGTATTTGCCCTGCGATCAAAGATGCACTGTTGGGTACGATCACGAAGGCAAACAAGGCAAACAAGAGGACCGTCAATGCCACCAAACCAGCCATCACTTTCCAGCCTCCGGTCAGTACACGATGGTAGTTTTTGTTGACAAATTCCAGGTTCGGATATTTTTGCTTTAAATCATCAATGAACGTGGGGTCTTCAATTTCAACGCTTTGGTGCGGAAAATCGCCATAATGGAAAGTATTTAGCGCACTCCCTGTATCATTTTGCTTGATCTGATCAATTTCCCAACGGGTGGACTGTTCTTCACCGTTTTCATCCCGAAAGATCAGTTGCCAATGGCTGTCTCGCAGCAGGAGAAAAGCATTCCTGCTGCGAGAAGATTGGCCATCGTAATATTTTACTTCGTATTCGTACATATCAAACGATTACATCATGCCCATGTCCAATGCATCCATCAAATCATCGCCAGTGGCATCGCGGTAGTCTTCCTCGGTTTGCTGAATGGCTTCAGGGTTGAATGCGCCATCCAGCACGATGTTGTCAAAAATGTATTTGATGTTGCGGATTATGATCCATGGTGTGGCAAGCCCCAAGGTAATCGCCATCAAAATGCCATTGACAATGACCAAACCAAAATAATTTCCTCCAGTGAAGCTTGTTTTGACCTTGATCGTCGAATCGTCCTGGTGAATACGGATGTTGGAAAATTGAAACTTCAGGCGGTCTTTCATCCACCAGAAACTATAAATTCCCAGGGTAATTATGGTCAGCAAATAGCCCGCCAGATTGAGTCCAAACCAATCGGTGCCATCTCCTCTAAAAGAAAACTGCACATTGCCAAAACGGATGTTTTGGATCAAGTAGCGCCGTACTTTCATCTCGAACCAAAAGCTGTAAATGCCAAAAGTAACCAGGGTCAGCAAAAAGCCAATGATACAAATGCGGATCAGTTCAGAAAGATTTCCGCGATAGCCAAAGTGAATTCCCCGCCAGGACGTGCGCGACATCCGATAGCGGAGCGCGCCATGAATGGCTATGGGCGTTAACAACGATATACCAGTGAAGAAAATCAGGAATCCCAAAAGTGTGAACAATGGATTTCCCACCCACATAAATAGAAATAAAATCAAATAAAGGCCGCCAAAAATGCCTAATGCCTTGATAAATCCGAGGAACATTTCTTTTCCAGTGCCGTGGAAAGTGAACCTGCTGCCTTCAAACTCAGTTTCCTGATAAAGGTATTTCATTGTTGCAGCACGCGCCCAAGGGTAGTATAGCCCGAGGGTAATAAGGGTCAGCAACATGTTCACAATAAAAATACCAAAGAGCTTGGAGCCTTCGCCCCAGAAGTCCAACTGGCGTTGTTGTTCATCAATAGTTTCCATAATTCTATTTTAGGTTTTAAATGTATAATCTAATCCATTTGTCAACAAATATAGCTTTGTTGTATAATGATTGCAAGTAGTTTACTATTAAAATTTATCCTATCAATAAAGCATCAAATCAAAAAAAGCCTTTCACCCAAACCGCTCCGGCGAAAACATCCCCAAATCCACACTCACCTTTTCTTCCTCCGCCAATTCCGCCACCAACTTACCCGTACCCGCCCCAAGGCTCAAACCCAACATCGAATGCCCAGTGGCCACGATCACATTTGGCGTTTTTTGTAGCCGCCCAATGTAAGGCAGTCCATCCGCCGAGCAAGGGCGATAGCCGTACCAAATATCCTCTGCTTTGGGCTGTTCCAATTTCAATTGTGGGAAAAATTCCCGTGCGGATTGTACGATGCCTTCCACTCGTTTGTAACGCGGTGGGGTGTTGATGGCGGTAATTTCCATGGTGCCGCCAAAACGAATCTGCTCTTCAAAAGGACTTACTGCCACCCGCCCTTCGGTAAGGATCACCGGGCGACGCAACGGGAAATCGGAGGCATTGGCCAAAAAAGAATATCCCCGGCCAGCGACCAGTGGTAAGCTCAAATCCAGTTTAGCCGCCATTTCCCGACTCCAGGAACCTGTAGCCAATACCACCAAATCGGCGTTATGCGTTCCTTTATCGGTTTGTACCTGAGTAATGACCCCGTTCTGTTTGGTAAAGCCGGTCACCTCGCTATCTGCCTGTAGTTCTGCCCCATTTTTTAGCAGGTATTCTTCCAGATTTTGCACCAATTGTTCGGGATTGCAATGCGCATCGCAGCGGAACCAGGTGGCCCCGAGGATGTTCATTTCCACATCGGGTTCGATGGCTTTTACGCCGTCCTTGTCGAGCCATTCGGCGTCGAGACCCAAATCGCGGGCAATGGCAGCGGTTTCCTTGGCGTGGTGGACGTTTTCAGCCGTTTGTACCGCTTCCAACATGCCGTCGTGGGCATAAAAAAAGTCGAACCCAGGTTCTTTTTTCAAGTCCTCATAACAGGCCATGCTGAACAAGGCAATGTCCCGCAAGGGCCGTGCCGAAGCCTGCACGTGCTGAGCCGTAGCGCTGCGCATGAACTGGATGCCCCATTGAATCAGTGGCCAACTCAAACGCGGTTGCACATAAAATGGACTGCGTGAATTGAGCATCCATTTCAGACCTTGCGACACAATCCCCGGCGTAGCCAAGGGCACAAAGTGGCTGGGACAAATGTATCCGGCATTGCCCGTAGAACAGTTGTTGCGGCGGTTCCCTTTGTCGATGACCGTTACTTGCCAGCCCGCGCGGCTCAGGTAGTAGGCGGAACTAAGGCCGATGATGCCGCCGCCGATGACTATTGCTGTTTTCATTCTTAGTTGAGGAAAGTTGAGGAAGGTTGAGGGAGGTTTAGGAAGGTTTAGGCTACCGCAGCGATTTTGACAATGTCCTTGTCTAAGTCGCTGCGGTAGCCTAAACCTTCCTAAACCTTCTCAACCTCCCTCAACCATTAAATTACTTGAAACCCATACGCATACGGATCATCTTCAGGATCGATGCTAATGGTATTGTAGCCATAAATCCGTGCCCAACCTTCGATGCTGGGGCGAATAGCTGGTTTGCCCGCCAGGCTGGTTTCTTCTTCAATACGGCCAATGAATTGGGAGCCGATGATGCTTTCGTGGACAAACTCATCGCCCTTGTGCAACTTGCCCTGCGCGTACCACTGCGCCATCCGCGCCGAAGTACCCGTGCCGCAGGGGGAACGGTCGATGGCTTTGTCGCCATAAAAAACCGCATTGCGGGCGGTGGCATTGGCGTTAATGGTTTTGCCTGTCCACTGGATGTGGCTACAACCGTTGATGGTAGGGTCTTCCGGGTGCACGAAGCTGTACTGGGCGTTGATGCGTTTGCGCAATTCACGTGCCCAGGCTACCAACTGCTCGGCAGGGTAATGCTCCAGGCCGGGGAAGTTTTCCTGCACATCCACAATCGCGTAATAATTTCCTCCGTAAGCCACATCCACGGTAATTGGGCCCAAACCAGGGCATTCCACCGGGAGTTTTTCGGCATCCAGAAAGGATTTTACATTGGTCAAACGGACACTTTTGACCTTTTTGCCTTCTTGTACGTAGGTGATCTCGACCAACCCAGCGGGCGCTTCCATACGGATTTTGCCCGGCGTTTTGGGATTGATCAAGCCATGTTCCAATGCAGCAGTAATGGTGCCAATGGTGCCGTGGCCACACATGGGCAGGCAACCGCTGGTTTCGATGAAGAGCACCGCCACGTCGTTTTTGGGGTCGTGCGGTGGGTACAGAATACTGCCACTCATCATGTCATGCCCCCGTGGCTCAAACATCAGCCCCTTGCGAATCCAATCGTATTCGGCAAGAAAATGCTGGCGTTTTTCACTCATGTCTTTGCCCTCCAGTTGGGGCCCGCCGCCAGCGACCAGGCGCACCGGGTTGCCGCAGGTATGGGCGTCAATGCAGAAGAAAGTCCTCATTTGTGAAGAGTGAAAAGTGAAGAGTGAAAAGTGAAGAGTGAAGAGTAATGAAATTCATTTGCACCATGAAAAGCGGTTGGTGTATCTGCTTTTCACTCTTCACTCTTCACTTTTCGCTTTTCACTTTATAAATTGTCCGTCTACCCATCTCCAAATCCCCAGTGGATTATTGTCTTGCAATTCCATGGGCAATAAGGCAGCTGGATAATTTTGATAACAAATCGGGCGAGCCCAACGCTTGATGCCGTCGGAACCAACTGAGGTAAAGCGACTATCGGTGGTAGCCGGATAAGGGCCACCGTGTTGCATGGAAGCCACGACCTCAACCCCCGTAGGTACCCCATTAAAAATCACCCGGCCCGCTGTGGCTTGGCCCAGCTCCACCAGATCGGCATTGGCCAATGCGTCAGCCTCGGTGGCCATGAAGGTTAGGGTGAGTTGTCCTTCTAAATGCTCCAGAATTTGGGCAATTTGTATTTTTGATTGGCACTTTACCACCAAGGCATAAGGGCCAAAAACTTCTTCATGCAATTTGGGGTTGGCCAAAAAAGTCTCGCCATCCACCAGGGCAATGGTTGCCGTTGGTTCGATGCCAGTCACCTCTTTTTCCGTTTTGCCCAAAACACCCAGGCCGGGTTGTTCCAGGGCGGTATTCAAGTTCTTTTGAAAAGCCGCATGAATACCTGCGTGCAACATTGGCATGGTTGGTAAAGCAGGCACTTCGTGGCCAATGGTGCGCAGGAAAACGTCAAGTGCTTCGCAGTCTTGAGCCAGGATCAAGCCGGGCTTGGTACAAAACTGCCCCATCCCCAAGGTAAAAGAAGCAGCCAGTTGTTTGGCCAGCGCTTCGGGTTGTGTGGAGAGGATTTCAGGCAACAAAATCACCGGATTGATGCTGCCCATTTCGGCAAAAACAGGAATGGGTTGTTTGCGTTCCCGGGCGTAGTCAACCAGCGCCATACCACCCCCAAAAGAGCCGGTGAAACCAACCGCTTTGGTATGCGGATCTTGCACCAGGGCTTTGCCGATGGCAAAATCGGTGCTTTCCACGTGCTGAATGGTATGTTCAGGCATGCCACAAGCGGCAATCGCTGCCTGCATCGCGCTAAAGACCAAGGCCGAAGTTTTGGGATGCCCGGGATGCCCTTTGATCACCACGGTACAACCAGCAGCCAAGGCCGAAGCCGTATCTCCTCCGGCAGTAGAAAAGGCCAGGGGAAAATTGCTGGCACCAAAAACAACCACTGGCCCCAGTGGATTGAGCATTTTGCGCAAATCGGGGCGAGGGGGGATTCTTTCGGGCTGGGCGCTGTCGATCACGGCTTCTACCCAGGAACCTTCGCGCACCAGATTGGCGAAGAGCCGGAGTTGATTGGCCGTACGGCCACGTTCGCCGAGCAAACGGGCTTCAGGCAGATTGGATTCGGCCATGGCGGTCTGAATCAAGGTATCGCCTAAAGCCTCAATTTCACTGGCAATACGCTCCAAAAATTCGGCGCGTTCAGCAGTGCTTTTTTTGCTGTAAATGGGGAAAGCCGTGGCGGCTTGTTGCATGGTTTGTTTGTTCATAGTTTGGTGGTTGAGGAGAAGTTGATAAGGTTGATGAAGGTTGAGGAAGGTTGAGGCTTCCGCAGCGATGTTGACAATGTCCTTGTCTAAGTCTCTGCGGCAGCCTCAACCTTCCTCAACCTCCCTCAACCTTCTCAACTAGAACTTATGGTCTTGCCGCGATTCCATCCCGAATCACCTTCAAAATGCGGTCTCTTTCCGCACCTTCTAGTGTCAAACGGGGGGCGCGTACGTATTCGGAGCCAATCCCCACTTCTTGTTCAGCCAGTTTGATGTACTGTACCAGTTTAGGGTGGAGGTCCAACTCCAACAAAGGTAAGAACCAGCGGTAAATGGTCAAGGCTTCGGCCAACTTTCCTTCCTTCACCAGTCGATAAATGGTGCAGGTCTCTGCTGGGAAGGCACAAACCAAGCCAGCTACCCAACCATCGGCACCCAAAACGAGTTCTTCCAACGCCAGGGTATCTACTCCACACAGGATTTTGAGGCGATCGCCAAAGCGATTGACCAGTCGAGTCACATTAGAAACATCACGAGTCGACTCTTTGACGGCGGTAATGTTTTTTTCTTCAATTAAAGCGGCAAACATGTCCAGCGTGATTTCAATCTTGTAATCCACTGGATTGTTGTACAGCATGATGGGTAGGTCGGTAGACTGGGCTACGGCGCGGAAAAACGCGGTGGTTTCGCCGTCGTCGGCTTTGTAGCGCATGGGGGGCAAAAGCATGAGGCCATCGGCACCCCACTGTTGGGCCAATTGAGCCTGGCGCACTGCCTCGCGGGTAGAGCCTTCGGCAATGTTGAGCACGACTGGCGTTTTGCCTTCCAGTTTTTCCAACGAAAATTTGACCAAAGTTTCTTTTTCGGCTTCGGTGATGGTGCTGGCTTCACCCAAGGAGCCGCCCAAAATGATGCCATTTACGCCACCATCTACCTGTGCTTGCAGGTTTTTGGCGAACAATGGCAAATCCAATTCATCCTGACTATTGAATTTGGTGGTAAGCGCCGGAAACACGCCCTTCCATTCAAATGCGTTCATGTGGTAATTTTTGACAAAAATAGTGGCCGAAAGGATAGGGGGATTGATGTAGATTTGCTAAAAACTAACTTTTTTTAACCAAATATCCTTCCTTAACTGTATTTTACTGGCAAAAAACGTTTTGTCTTGAAAATTATCCCTTTTACCATTCCCGTGAGTGGAGAACAGTCCATCATTGTGCAGGAGGATCGGGAACCTCATTTTTATCCCCATTTACACCAGCACCCCGAAATACAAATTACTTGGATAAGGGAAGGGAACGGCAATTTGCTGGTAGGGGAGCAGGTGCATCGTTTTGAGGCAGAAGCTATCTTTTTGATTGGGGCCAACCAGCCTCATTTGTTCAACAGCGATCCGGTTTATTTTGAAGCAGATTCCAAGTTGTCGATTCATGCGCTCACCTTATTTTTTGATCCAATCAAAATGGGTAAAACGCTAGAAGCTATTCCTGAATTGAGCGGAATGGCTGCATTGCTAAGTGGATTCGACCGTGGAATTAAGGTAGGCGAAAGCACCAAAGCCCGGGTCATTGAGTTGATGTTGTGGATTCAGGCTGCTCATACGCTGAAACGGGTGGCTTTTTTTCTAGAACTACTAGAGTGTCTACATGCCGAAAAAAATCCTTTTTATCTGAGTCAACAAACACCATTTGTTATTTCGGAAAGTGAAGGCCAACGGATGAGCGCTGTATTCCAATATTTGCTCAAACATTATGCCGATGAACTGAATCTGGAAAAAGTAGCCGCGCAAGTCCACCTTACCCCACCCGCTTTTTGCCGTTATTTCAAAAAACATACCCGCAAAACCTTCACCGTTTTTCTCAATGAAATCCGCATCAATGCTGCATGCCGGATTCTCAAAGAGGAACAGCAGCGTACTGTGGCGGAGGTCGCTTATTCAACGGGCTTCAACAATATTCCTCATTTCAACCGCACCTTCAAGCGGGTCACTGGGCAAAGACCCAATGATTGGCGAAAAGAGAAGTTTCGATGATTTTGTAAAAATTGTTACGATACATAGATACTTTTCACACAAATGACGACGTTAACATTTCATTAAATCCAGCCTGCCTGACACTTTTTCTATTTTTTCCAGCCAAAAAAATTCCACGAAGCATAAGCAAGAATTAGCACAAACATGCTATGTCCTACTGCCATTGGCATAGCCCCCATAACCTTGCAAAAAACCATTGACATATGAGAACAGTTTTATTACTCTTGCTATCCAGCATGCTTTGCTGGCAGTTATCTGCCCTGGATGGCCCCAAAAACCACCCTATCAAGCCGCCGGGCTATCTGAGCTTTTTTATGCCCCTTGATAGCACGGCCTTCCCGGTAAGTGTAGCGAATGTGAAAGCCCGTTTAATCGACACATTGGTTTGTGTAGACGTCCTTTCCGTTAACTTCGACACCATTTCCGCCCTACAGTACACAGTGAAATTCGACACTTCCTTTCTACAATTCAAACAAGTTAAGATCGCCCCTGATAGTGCCTTGACCGATCTCACGGAAGAAAATTTTAATCTACAACCCAATGGGAGCTCAATCGCTCTGGTCTATTCCAGACCTGATAGTGTTGCGGGCTTGACAATTCCTGACAGTACTACACTGTACCAACTCTGCTTTAAACCGTTGAAAGTCGGTACTTCAGCCATCACCTTTTCCACAACTGACACCACCCTGGTACTGAACCCAAGAGGTGTGAAGCGTGAATTCAAAGGTGAGGCCGGATCGGTTGAAATAACTGCTGATACCATCACACCACCTCTACCACCTACCTGTAGAGATACAGTAATTAACCGTACCATTGCCGTTTGTATTGGTCCGATTGGTATCGACACTACTCAGCTGGTGACTGCTGGCGGATGTGATAGCACTATTATCGTGACCAGAGTAAGAGCTACTTCCACTGCGCCACGCGATACCGTAATTTATACTACCATTTGTGAAGGACAAACCTACACTGTGGGTGAAAATGTATTCCGTCAGGCCGGTACTTACGTTGTCAATCTGCTTACGGAAGGAGGTTGTGATAGTCTGGTACAACTTGCGCTGGCAGTGAAACCCATGTTAGGCGTTACCATTTCTGGCGAAACCAGCATTTGCGATGGAGATTCCACCTTAGTGACGATTTCAGGTGGTGCTGGTTATATTTGGAGTACTGGTGCTACTACTGATTCGGTACGGCTCGGCCCTGGTACCTATACCGTAATGGTTAAGGACACCACGGGTGGCTGTGAAGGAACGCGTACCGTAGTGATTGGTTCTTCTTCACCCAAACCTCAAATTGAGGCGGATACCATCAGAGCATGTTCAGCAACAGACCTGCCTGTTATCACCGTAAAAGCAGATTCTGCTTTTACCGTCAACTGGTATGATGTGCCTACTGGAGGTACACCGCTGGCCACCGATACGCTGAGTTTTAAGCCGTCAAAAGCAGATACCTTCTACGTTGAAGCGATTGATTCTTCAGGGACATCAACCTGTGCCAGTACGGAACGGACTGCCATCGTAGTGCTCATCGACAGTACCCAAACTGTTGGGTTTACGGTTTGCCCCACTGACATTATAACGGTAGCTCCTGCGGGTCAAACCTCGGCGGTAGTAACCTGGAACGCGCCTACTTTTTCAAGTGGTTGTGATAGTACCACCGCGGTACTGAGTAGCAACTATGAGCCTGGTGATACCTTGGCAGTGGGTACAACCAGCATCAGGTACGTTCTTACGGATACAAGTGCCAACAAGGTTATTGACTCTTGTATCTTCAAAGTAATCCTGGGAACAGACACAATTATTACTCCGATCCCAGTCGATTCGCTCACCTTCTTTATAGACACGAGTGGAGTGACCTTTACCGACAGCACCATCACTGTGCCGGTTAAAGTACTTAATTTCGACGCGGTACAAGGATTTCAGTTCTCGCTCTCGATACCGGATAGTCTGGCCACTTTTGTTGGATTCATCAGTGACACAGCGGCGCTCAGAGGTGTAGAGAATTTTGCGTTCTCTTCTACTGTTCGTACAGTCAATTGGTTTGACGCACAGTCTAATGGTGTAACCCTGGCGGATAGCACGACCATCTTTACCTTACAAATCAGTAGAGATTCGGCAAGTAAAGAATGTATCCCGGTTCAGTTCAAAAATGAACCATCCAAGATCATTGCGACCAAATCTTCTTTGACCGAAATTATTCCAACGACCATCGACGGAGTAGTATGTCCAGACACAACAACAGTTCCGCCAATAGATACCACTGGGCCAGTTAGAATAGCTGGAAAAATTTACCGTGAGGACAGTACTGCGGTTAAATTTGTAACCGTTGACATCAGTCCGGATAGTCTGGCTTCGGTCATTACTGGGATCACTGGCGAATATGCATTCGATTCCTTGGTTTACAACCGGAACCATACCATTCGGCCCTCTTTGGATTCTAACCATTCTGGTGGGGTGAACATTTTGGATGTCGTGTTGATTCAGCGACATATTCTGGCCAAAGACACTTTGGACAGTCCTTACAAGTGGATTGCTGCCGACGTAAACCGTTCTCGAACAGTTACTGTAGCGGACATTTTAGACATCCGTCGTTTGATTTTGGGTGCGCTGGATTCATTCCCCAATAGCCCCTCCTGGCGCTTTGTGCCAGTGAGCTTTAAGTTTCCGGATAGTGCGGCCAATCCATTGACCGTTCCGTTCCCAGATTCGATCTCCTTTACGGGTTTGAAAAAGGACACCCTGAACAATGACTTCATTGGGATCAAAGTAGGTGATGTTAACCTGAGCAAAGATGCCCAGTTGCGCGCCGAAGAGCCCATGGAAATCATGATGGCCAACCGCGCATTTGACTACGGCGAAAAACTGGTAGTTGATGTACGCGCCAGCGATCTGGGTAAATATGCAGGGTATCAGTTCGATCTGGGCTTTGACCGCGAAACCCTCGATTTTGTAGGGGTAGAAGCGGGTGATGTGCCCGGAGTAGACCGCAATACTTTCAATTTGAATGCCGTAGCTGAGGGCCATATTCCAACGCTGTGGTATCAAACCGGAGCATCTTTGCGCAGTGCCGAAAATCCCGTATTGTTCAGGCTTACGTTCAACACCCGCAGAGCAGGTGAAGTAGCTCAAGCAATCTGGCTCAACCAACAAGGATTTGCTGGCATGGCCGTCAATCAGGCTGGGCAGGCACAGGTCATCAAAGCACGCTACACCGATGCTGCACTCAAAGTGGATTTGGGCAAACGCAATGCCATCAAAGCATTGGGCGTACAACCCAACCCATTCAGCGATCAGGCTTTGATTCGCTTCAAACTGCCTACGGATTCACGCACCACTTTGTCGATCATCGATGCTGCTGGTCGTGAAGTATACCGCGAAGCCCGCAATTTGTCAGCAGGAGTTCAAGAATGGACAATTAATGGCAACACCTTGGGCCAAAATGGCGTTTACCACTATCGAATCCTGACCGCTTATGGCGTATTGACGGATAAGGTGATTTTGACGAAATAATCATAGTGCATTTCGGGGTTTGGTCAGAATCTCGAAGCTTTAAAAAGCTAAAGCGACTATTTTGTTTCACAAAGAAAGCACAAAGGGGCACAGAGGACACAAAGTTAGACGTTGACAGAATCTTTCATTTAGAGGTTACCTTCGTCAACAGCTAGCTTTGTGTTCTTTGTGTCCTCTTTGTTTTTTTCTTTGTGATAATAAAATGTCGCTTTGGTGAAATTTAGCTTTGGGATTCTGGTTAAACCTTGAAATCCTCAAGGAAGTATGGGAAAATTATACATTTTGGCACTGTTGGTACTGTTTACACTACTCAACTACAGTGCGGGCTACGCTCAAGGAGCGATTGATTCTACAACTTTCATTTTGACTTCGCGCAAAGTCTGCGTGGGAGACACCATCGAGATACCCGTTCGCACTGTTCATTTCAGGCGTGTAGCGGGTTTTCAATTTGCGATAAGTTGGGCTCCTGGACAGTTTCGTTTTTTGGGCATCAGCAATAGTATTTTTCCCCGAACCGAATTCGATTTTGCAGCTCCAGCGTCAGGCACGCGGGTGAACGTCGCCTGGTTTAAATCGGATGGCACTTTTTCTACCTTGCCAGATACCACCCGAATTTTTGTGCTTCGTTTGGTAGCTTTACAACCGGGTAATCCTGCTACTTTGGGTTTTGTGACGAACCCTCGAGACCAAACGGCGCCAGTAGTCGCACAGTACAATCAAGTTGGTAACAACATTCGGGAATTCCCTCCGGTGCTGATTGGCAATACCATCCAGATTTTACCCTTACCCATTGTACAGGCCACACCAGATACCATTACTTGTCGGGACCCTTTCGTTTTTTTGGATGCTCAGTCTTCTGACTCATTGGCTACTTATGCTTGGAGCGGCCCCAATGGCTACAGTTCTACCCTGGCCAGAGACACCGCTTTTATCCCTGGGCGCTATCAGGTGATTGCCACCACGGATTCATTGTGTGCCTCCGTTCCACTGGACATTGTGATCGGTTTTGATCAAACTCAACCAGTAGCACCTACCCTGCGTGGAGATAGCATCAATTGTTTGCGCCGAGAGGTGCAGTTGGGGTTTTCGCCCGTCAACAACACCCTGGAATATTATTGGATTACTCCCCAGAACGATACATTACCTGATCCATTGGCACCCACCAACGTGGGAGGCACCTATCGATTGATCGTCGTACAACCCAGCAATGGCTGCCAAAACAACGCCGACTTTACCGTAGTGGTAGATACCTTGGCACCAAGCATTCAACTGAGTGGACAAGGGCAATTGGATTGCCGCTCCCAATCGGTACTCTTGAATGCGAGCAGTACTAGCAAAAACTTGAGTTATACCTGGCGCAATGGCATGGGAGGAACGGTTAGTCAGGATTCATTCTTACGTGTCAATACGGCTGGCTCGTACCAGCTTAGTGTGCGCAGTACCAGCAACGCTTGTCAGGCCAGTAAAGACACCAGTATTAGCGCTGATACCTTGCGACCTTCAGCTATGCTGGATACCACGGGCAAAATTACCTGTATCAACCGCAGCACGGCATTGAGGGCTACGGTCAACTCCAATCGAGTGGAAACCTTTTGGATTTCCCCTTCTTTGCTCGATACCCTATCGCGCAACGCGAGCACTACGGCTTTTAGTGGTGGGCGGTACACCTTTTTGGTGGTGGATACGGTCAATGGCTGCGATTTAAGATTGACCACTACGGTGGAATCGGATACGCTACGCCCTTTCAGTTTAATCCAGGTACAAACGCCCTTTTCTTGTGCCAATCCTACGGCTGCCCTAGCTGTGGATGTGTTGCCGAGTGTGACTTATTCCTGGTCAGGCCAAGGAATAAGTGGTGCAAATACGGCTGCGACAATACAAGTCAATACTCCTGGACAGTACAATGTGGTACTCAGTAACGCCAATAATGGTTGCACCTTTAGCGATTCATTTCAATTGGGCGGCAATACCGATGGCCCTCAGTTTGATCGCATCAATTTGAAGCAGCCGCCATGTGCCACTGATGGTCGGGGTAGCATTGGCATCGAATTGGTGAGTGGGGGAGTAGCGCCTTATACTTTTTCCTTACGGGATAGCACTTTTGCTAGCCAACGCAATTTCAACAACCTTGCGCCGGGTACTTACCGCATTAAAGTACAAGACGCTGCTGGATGTGAAGGAGATACCAGCTTGACCATTCTGGCATCTATACCCATCGAGGTGAGCATCACTGCGCCTACCAACGAAGTCACTCCGGGCGATTCCCTACAATTGACCGCAGTTCTGGGTGACTCTACAGGCTTGGCCTCCTTGCAATGGGTGGGCACCAATCTTGCTGCGTGTGATGGCTGCAACAGCATTCAAGTGAACCCTACGCGCAGTACCGTATACCAGGTTCAGGTGTTGAGTGCAAATGGTTGTCGCTCGCAGGCGGTGTTCAATGTTTTTGTGGTTAAAAAAGACCAGGTTTATGCACCAACAGCCTTTTCTCCCAATGGCGACAGCAAAAATGACCGCTTTTATTTGTTGGGCAAAAAGAACCTGAAAATTGTGCAGTTTCGCATTTTTGACCGCTGGGGCAACCTCGTGTACGAAGCCAGCAATGGCACCCTCAACGATGAAGCCATTGGTTGGGATGGTACGTATGGCGGGAAGGCAGTGCCGCCGGGTACATTTGTGTGGATAGCGGAGCTGGAAACCGAGGATCAGGTGCTGCAATCGTACAGTGGGGAAGCGGTGCTGTTGAAGTAAGGGAGTCATTCAAAAAAAGGGCGCTGCCCATTCTTGAGAGATGTCGCCCTTGCAGGGCTTGTTTGCTAAAGGGGAAATTGGAATAGCAATTGGCTATAAATTGCTTGATGTTATATGAACTTTTTGCCAAAACTGGCATTTGCTAATTTATGGCTAAAAAGAAACAAAACAAAACGATACAACTGCTCATCGGTGGCGCAGTAGGCGCTGCGGTGGGCTTCTTTCTCGCGTATGGGGTTATAAAATGGACGCCGGACTTCATCTTCCAAAACTTGAAAGGCAGCGGGGGCATTTGGTGGGAAAACCCGCTAAAATTAGTCCTGGTTTTTGTAGCCATTTGGGCGGCTTTGGCTGCGCATGAGTTGGGACACCTGCTGACAGGACTATTCCAGGGTTTTACTTTCCACTTATATGTAGCAGGTTTTTTGGGTGTTCGCCGCAATCCTTTGGATGATAAAATTGAGTGGTATTTCAATCGCGATGCCAATCTTTTTGGCGGAGTAGCCGCTACTTTACCCACCCAAAAATCACCTGATTTGGTCAAAAAACTGGCGGCTGTAGTGGCTGCCGGGCCGTTGACAAGTATCGGTGGTGCACTATTCGTAGGCGTACCTGCGTTTTTCGTGACCATGAATTTGAGTGCCGCAGGGTCCAATGCTGGCTTAAGAGCCTTGCTCGTATTTTCGCTCATATTTGCGCTTACTTCCTTTTTTTTGTTTCTGGCTACCACCATTCCTGGCCGTACTGGCGCTTTTTTCACCGATCGGGCGCGCTTTTTTCGTTTGATTGGTGGGGGTAAAACGGCGGCCATCGAGCAGGCAGTATTAGAGGTATTGGCGCACAGTTATTCCAATCAACCCTACTCCAATATTGACCCCTCTCAAATCGAGCTGATCAAAACAGATGATTCAGATTTGATGAAAGCTTTTGCCCTTTCAATGAACTATTATCACCGCTTGGATCGGGATGAAAAGGAATTAGCACTCGCCGCAGCTCAGGAAATGGAACCTTTGCTGGAAGATCAACCGCTGACCTTTCGGGTGGAGTTGCAAAAAGACCTGGTGTTTGCCTATGCCTTTTTGGCAAATGATCCGGTTCAGGCACGCAGCATTTGGGAGAAAATGGGCAAATTGGGACAAGGCGGAAAAAATGCCCATACTTTGCTGGCGAAGGCGGCTTTGTTGTATGCCGAAGGGAATTTGAATGAGGCTAAAACGGCGATTGAGGCCGGATTGGCGGCCTTGCCGGGGAATCTGTTGAAGTATAGTGATCGATTTTATCGGGGGTGGTTGGAGGTGTTGGAGGAGAAGTATACTGGGTAAGGGAAATGTATTCAGAAGGATAAATCTAAAGATTGTTTTTTCCCCCATTCCCACTTATATTCACCCGTGAATAGGGTTGCCCTATCCAATTCATTTCCTTACTTACAATCTCTTTCATTCATGAAATTTACTTACCTACTCGTTTGCATCGCTTGTTTGCCACTATTGGCTACCGCACAAAAAAAAGTATCGCTTTTCAATGGCAAAGACCTCAGTGGCTGGAACATCCATGGTACTGAAAAATGGTACGTTGAAAAAGGCGAACTGATCTGTGAAAGTGGCCCCGACAAAGCCTACGGCTATCTTTCCACGGCTGGCAAATACAAAAACTTCGTGCTCAGCCTGCAATTCAAGCAAGAAGCCAACGGCAACAGCGGGGTCTTTTTCCGCTCCAGCATTGAGGGTGTGAAGATCAGCGGCTGGCAAGTCGAAGTGGCACCACTAAATAGCCACAGCGGCGGCGTGTACGAATCTTATGGCCGTGGCTGGCTCATCCAACCCACTGCCGAAGCCGAAAAAGCCCTCAAAACTGGCGAATGGAACCAAATGAAAATCCAGGTCATCGGCGATGAGGTCACCACCTGGCTGAATGGCCAGCAGATGATCTACTTCAAAGACGAAAAAATTGGCAAGGGCGAAGGGTTCATCGCCCTGCAAATCCACGATGGTGGGGGGATTAAGGTGCGTTGGAAAAAATTCCGCTTGACCCAATTGCCTTAGGGAGTGAAAAGTGAATAGTGAAAAGTGAAAAGCTTTTACACCAGCAGCCTTTCAACTGTTTTGTACAATTTTTTTGCTTAAAATTTGGAATGAAAAGGGAAGTGCATTTTTTTCACTTTTCACTTTTCACTTTTCACTTTTCACTTTTCACTTTTCACTTTATTGTTTCTCCCAAATCTCATGCACCGGATTCCCGGTTGAACTTTTGCCCATATGCGTCCACTTGTTGCCTTCCACCAGGGCGTCAAAGCCGAGGGATGCGCCTACACGTGTACTATCGCGGGAAAAGAACTCGATGTTTTCGGTGTATTTGCCGTCTTTGAGGGTGTAAGATCCGCCGCCAGTACCGGAGAAGTCACCTGTTTGGGTATTAATGGCCGCCCATTGGAAGCGGGTTTTGCTGAAAATTTTGATGGTTTTGCGCGCGGCTAAGGGCATAGCACTCAGTTGCCCGTTGTTCATGCGCCCGGTGATGCGCCAGAGGCCGGCGAGGGCAGCGGGGCCATCTTCGGGAATGGCTTTCCAACTTAGTTCGGTTTTGGTGGCAGGGTCTTTTAGGCTCAGGTCTTTTTTCAATTTGGCCAGGAAGACTTTTTCCTTACCTACCGAAGCCTTGTCGTAAGTTGAAAATTCCATTTTGATTTTGAGGCTGTCCTTGACCCAGGTGTAGGTCCCGCCCCAGCTGCCTTTGAATTTTTTGTTGGGCACCGAAAAATCGGTACAAGCCAAGTACGTGGGGGTGCAAATCACTACCCCTTGCCCGGTGTCCCAGGCACCTTCCAGGCTTTGATTGCTGGTGGACTTGGGACTAAACCAGGAAAATGCGCCCAGCCCCAGGGCGATGCAGAGAGAAAACATAAATTTCATCGGAGTATATTTTGGGTGAAACCATTTGTCTATGACATTCACAATGTAAAATAGTAGCTTAATTTAATGTTTTTTAAGCAAAACTGAACTTCCGCTGTTTCTATACAAAATAAGCATTATGAAATTGATGAAATGGATGTTGGTGCTCATGGCCCTTTTTTTCACTTGTATGCCTCAATTGGGGCGGCAGGACCTTTCAGCCAAATCGAGTACGGTAAAAAAAGAAGGAAAAATTGGCTTAGGTCCTTACTGGTTTGAAGGCAAGGCAGAAATCAACCACTATACCTTATCTCAAAATCGCTACCGCGACCTCCACCCGGGAGAGGCCGTCCTGGTATTCGTGACCGAGCCTTTTTTGACCGACAAACAAGTCAAAAATGACCAAGGGCAAAAAAAGAACTCCACGACTGTACTGAAACTCAACAACATTCAACGCTTCACGACCGGGATTTATGACTATTCGGTGATGACTTCGGTGTTTACCCCCGAGGAGTTGAAACGTTTCCCTCACTCGCTTAAAGTGACCAGCAGCAGCCAGGACTGGTGCGGCCAAACCTTCATGCAAATCAATGCGGACAAAGAAAATTACAAGGTAGAATTGCGCTCCTATTTTGAAAACGAAGCGGATCAAAATCTGAGTTTACCACAAGCCCTGTTGGAAGATGAAGTATGGACACGCCTGCGGATGGGGCCGGATGCTTTGCCTTTGGGTACGGTGCAGGTTTATCCCAGCACCATGTACATCCGCCTGATGCACAAACCTTTTAAAGCCTATACTGCAGAAGCAAAGCTGGAAAATTACGAGGGCAAAGAATTTAAAGGAAACAACTTAAAGGTATACCAACTCAATTTTCCGGAACTGGAACGCAAGCTGGAGATCGTTTATCAGGACAAAGAGCCTTTCCTGATCGAGGGTTGGATGGACAGTCATCCGGCTTTGTTGGATAAACAAATGCGCCAAACCATTGCTACAAGAACCCATACTTTGCTAGAGGCTTATTGGCAAAAAAACAACTTGAAAGATCTACCCCTGCGGAAGGATTTGGGAATGGACTAAGCGCTTGTTTAAAATTTTTTGTTTTGCTGCAAATGGCCCAATTTGGGGTGAATTTCGTTCCGAAAATGCTCATGTAGCGCTGCTACACTCCGCTTTTCGTGCCTCATTCACCCCAAATTAGCCTCATTTTCGCCTAAAACAAAAATATTTAAACAAGCTCTAAAAAATTCGGATACCAATGGAAAGGCCGCGTTCTCTGTCTGAAGAGCGCGGCCTTTTTAATTTATCAATTTGTTCTAAAACAAGTGTTTAGGTTCTTTCTAATAGCTTAGAACCAAAAATGAGAAATAAAACTAGGCAAAAAGCTGCGATGATCATGGGAGACGGTTTTGGGTAAAAAAGAAACGATTTAAGCTGGAACATACAGTGTAGGGTAAACGTCAGTGTCAGCGGTAGTGAAGTCAAAATACAAGCGATAGGTACACCTGAATGGTCACACCGTGTATTGTAGGTGTGTGTAGAGGGAGAAACGTGGTGGGAGAAAAAAATAGTATATGAGGGAGGAAAAAAAGTTGGAGAAGGTTGAGGAAAGTTGAGGAGTTTAGAAGTTTAGGCTGCCGCAGAAACTTAGACAAGAAGATTGTCAAAATCGCTGCGGTAGCCTAAACTTCTCAACCTCTCAACCTCTCAACTTTTTTATTTTGCGGCGAGGTAGCGACGGTTCACTTCCTCCCAATTGATTACGTTGTAGAAAGACTCGATGTAATCAGGGCGACGGTTCTGATAGTTCAGGTAATAAGCGTGTTCCCAAACATCCATGCCGAGAATCGGGGTTCCTTTTTTCTCTGCCACATCCATCAGAGGATTGTCCTGATTAGGGCTAGAGCTCACGAACAACTTCCCATCGGCATCGACACTCAACCAGGCCCAACCGGAGCCAAAGCGTGTAGCGCCAGCCGCAGAGAAGTCTTTCTTAAAGGTGTCAAAACCACCCAAATCCTCAGTAATGGCTGCATGGATCGCAGTGCCTTCTGCTGGTGTAGGGCTGCCATTGGGCGACATGATGGTCCAGAACAAGTTGTGGTTGAAATAACCGCCCCCATTGTTGCGTACAGCGGGAGGAAACTGGGAGATATTGGCCAAGATGGACTCGATTGATTTGCCTTCGTGTCCAGTACCTGCCAGTGCAGCGTTCAGGTTATTGGTATAGGCAGCGTGGTGTTTACCGTGGTGGATTTCCATGGTGCGTGCATCAATATTGGGTTCGAGTGCGTCAAATGCATAGGGCAACGCTGGAAGTTCAAAAGCCATGATTGCTTGATTTTTTGATGGGTTAAAAATTGCGACCGAAAGGTACTTTAAAAACGCTTTAACCGGTAAAGAGTTTTAGCGTAAAGCACCAGACTTGACGTTTTTTTAACCTGCTTGTTAAAATTAATCCGCTTATAGCTATTCTCGGAGATCCTCGATGTGATACCCCGGGTAACTGGCTTTGTTGAATCCAAAACTGCTGTCCGCCAAAGGTTTGTTGGGTATGACATTGTTCATGACCACGGTGTACCGCGAGCCATCCTTCCCAAAAGCCTTCATCTCGATGAATTCCTGGGTCTTTTTGTCAATGTTCAAGCGCAGTTTGGAGTATTCGGAATACTTGTCGGTGGGTTTGAACTCAATTTCCTGGATCACCCGTTTGCCTTGGGCATATTCGTTGGTGATGGAATAGAGGAAGTCTTTACGCAGGTAAATGCGAAACAGGGCTTGTGGCGACAAAATGCTTTCATCGTCGTTGGGGTCAGGCATGTTGTTGATTTGCACCTCTTTGTTTTTGGGTAGGATGATCCAAACTGCTTTTCCATCCGAGATCACCGTTTGTTGATTGAAACTCACCCGGTATTTGTTGCCTTTTTGCAGGAGTTTGCCCTTTTGAATTTCTTTGGGTTGTTCGGGCATTTCCAGAATCAGTGAAAAATCAGCTTCAAGGGTTTTGTAGCCCTCGTATTTGGAGCGCATTTTCTCCAGTACCACTTTGGTCGCTGGATCCGAAGTTTCTTTGGGGGGAGTGACCACCTTGGTTTTGGTTTGGGCACTCAATAAGCTTACGTTTATGGCCAATAGGCTGAACAAGAGTACTTTTTTCATTTTTTTAGATTAATACGTGAACCCATGGATGGTAGAGACGCACGGCCGTGCGTCTCTACGGCCAGATAACGCCATTTAGACGGTTAAAATTGATTTTAGAAACGATTTTGTCCAGTTAAAGTTTTGATAAAGTGAGTACAAACGCTTCAGTACTGGCTTGTTTCATCAAAGTATAAGGTATTCGAACTACAGTCGTCTTTTTTCCTGTTTTTAGTTTTTGCATTTTATAACAGTCGGGTTTTATAGGTGGCCAGGGGGACGCTCCTGGCTTTTTATTTGGCCCTATTTTTCAGAATAAATGGCATTGAAATTTTTTATTTGCCTGCAAATGCATGAAAATATGCATATTAAAGCAAATTTTAGGGGGATATACCTGAAAATTTACACTCAGTTAACATAGCTTTAAAAAATTAGCATTACCTTCGTTTTGGATTTAAACTTACTCATGAGTAGTCTCCATTTACAACACTCAAGTTTGCTAAAAAATCAGATCCAGGACGAGTTGAAAAAACGGCTGGCTGAACGGGATTATTTCTTTGTGCCCCAGCTCAATCAATTCCGTCGGGTTACTCCAACTGGCTTTCAATGCATTATATTGAATTGGATTCCAGGGGATAATATCCAGATTCTGGAAGTAAACCTGGCGGTTAGGCACGATGCCGTGGAGGACTTAGCCAATCCTTTTACCCAAGGATTGCCCGAGTTGCAATCAAACAATTTCACCTTGTTTACACCACTAGGCAAATTATTTGAGCAGCCCATTGAGCGCTTTTCAATTTGTTGTGAAGACGATATCCTGCCAGCTGTAAACGCCATTCAAAAAGGGATTTTATCACGAGGAATCAGTTTCCTCGAGCGCTACACCCGCCTCGAAAACGTAGACAATCTGTACAATACCGACCCGGAAACACCTACCCTTTACCTGCACAACCAACTGCACCGTTGCATGCGCGCGATTGCCATTGCACGCCTTAGCTTGCGCCCCGACTTTGAACGTTTGGCCTCTGCTTACCGCGAACAACTCAAAAAATTGGGGGTAACTGAACTGGTGCTCGACCGTTACGATCGACTCTGGCGCTTTTTACGCACCTATTCGATGAATTAATGCACCACGGATCAATACAATCTGAATCTTTTCTGCTTCTTTTTTCAAAATTTTTCCAAATTTGTGGGTTCAATTTTTTTCGTTCAATAGACAAACGGGCGAGTAACGTTTTTTTCCATGCAACTAAAAAAAATTCAAGAAGCACTAGATCAATTTAAAACGCACCTGGCCTCCGAGGCCAAAGAGGAGCACCTCTACATTTACGAGTCGCAAAAAATCTTCCAAGAAAACTGGAATTTGGAGTCCACCGACCCAGTGTCGATGTACAATCGCAGCCTCAACAATACCCAAACCCGCCGTTTGTGGAACCGCGAGAACTACGAACCCAAACGGATGATGTTGGAATTCTGGCGCATGCAGCCTGATTTTGTCAAACAGATGTTTCAAGACCTTTTTGATGAAAATAAAAAAGTCGATGGCAGGGTAGGGCGCTTTGTTTTTTATTGTGATGAATTGTTGACCGAATTTTTGGAAAAACACCCCCGTAGCCGGGAAGGCAAACATTTTCATCAGGACGGTTACCAAATCGTATCGCTGTACCTGGCTTTTCGGTATCCGGACCACTACAGCCTGTATCATTTTGATCGTTTCAAACGCCTGCTCAGCGCCTTGGGCACCCCGGATATGCCAGCTACCCACGATTTTGAAAGATTTTGCAAAGTGGTGAAGACACTTTGGGGTTTTATGCAAAAAGATGATGAATTGATGGCTGCTCACCGAGAGCGACTGGAAGAAGGCAAACATTACCAGGGCGAAAGTTTATTGCCAGTTTACGAATTGATGCAGATCATTTAATCTCATTTGACGGTTTAATTCTCAGTAGTTCAGTAGTTTTGCCGCAACCTATTCCATAAACCTGTACACTGTGCCCTTGAAAATTCTAATCATCCGTTTTTCATCGATTGGCGATATTGTGCTGACTACTCCTGTAGTGCGTTGTCTGAAACAGCAACTACAGGCAGAAGTACATTTTTTGACCAAAAAACCATTCAGAAGCATCCTGGACGCCAATCCATATGTCGACAAGGTTTATGCGATTAAGTCGAAAATCGGTGAAATCAGTCAGGAATTAAAACGCGAACAATACGATTGGGTGATCGATTTGCACCACAACCTGCGCAGTTTCCAAGTCAAACGTTTGTTGCGCGTTGCCAACCGTTCTTTTGATAAAATCAACTTACAAAAATGGCTAATGGTACGTTTTAAATGGAACGTATTGCCCCGCGCCCACATCGTCCACCGCTATCTGGATACGGTCAAAAAACTAGGCGTTCAATACGACGGCCAAGGCCTGGATTATTTTATCCCAGAAGCACAGGAACTCCCCCTTCGCAATCTGGCTACCGACCAAAACCTCTCGCCAGAACTCCGCAATGCCCTGCAACAAGGTCAATACATTGCCCTAGTCATCGGCGCTGCCCACGCTACCAAACGTTTGCCCGTCAATAAATTAATCGAAATATGCCAAGGCATCAAGTTACCGATTTTACTATTGGGTGGGCCCGATGATCGCCCGGCAGCAGAACAAATTGCCCGTGCTACTGGAACCCACGTTGTCAACACTTGTGGGCAATATAGCTTGCATCAATCGGCATCATTGGTTCGCCAGGCCCAACAAGTTATCACCCACGATACTGGGCTGATGCACATCGCTGCGGCCTTGCGCAAGCCCATAGTTTCGGTGTGGGGCAATACCATCCCTGAATTTGGCATGACTCCGTTTTACCCGGATGGGATGGATGAGAATACTACGGTTGAGGTAAAAAACCTGAGCTGTCGGCCTTGCTCCAAGATTGGCTTTGATGCCTGTCCCAAGGGCCATTTTAATTGCATGGAGCAAATTGACCCTGAAAAAATCTTTCTAGCGATCGAGCCCTTCATTCCTATCAAGATTAGCTGATGGGTGACAATAAATAAAAAAAAACGCTAAAAGGGCTTTACACAATCCATAATTCCAGCGAATCTGCGTTAATTTGTTTGTGCGGTCGATAGATAACCGCTAACTTACCGTTTAAAAACCAGCGTATGAGAATTTTCTACCGGCTGAGCTGCTTTTTTTTGCTTTGCACTACGGTCCATCTGGGAGCCCAAGACATTCACTTTTCCCAGTACAACATGTCGCCCCTTACCCTAAACCCCGCCCAAGCCGGAGCTTTTTTTGGCACTGCCAGGATCGGTGGAATTTACCGGGATCAGTGGTTGTTTCTTCCCAAAGATTATTCCACTCGTTCCTTTTTTATTGATGCCCCGGTCATCAAAGGTTTTCGCAAAAAACGCAACGACTGGGTCGGCGCTGGCTTTTCATTTTATGGCGACCGGGCAGGTACTTCTCGTTTGGGCTCCGCGCAGCAAGGTGCCATCAACGCATCTTACCATTTTGCACTGACCAAAAAAGGAGATCAACACTTGACTCTGGGGATTTCAACCGGGAGCACCAAGTATTCAGTACGGGCAGATAGTTTGCGTTTTGAAGAAGATATTCTGGGGCCTGGTGGCGGTGGTGGACAAATTAGTTCTGATCGGCAACGCTTCGGACAAGGCTCTAGTGATCCAGATAACCCTTATTTCGAATCTCAGGCATCGCGTACTTTTTCAGTTGGCTTGATGTTCAAATCGACCAATAAGGAAGGTGATTTGTTGGAGCTTGGGGTTTCTGCAGCACACATCAACGGCCCGGAATATGGCTTTGGCCTCGGCAATCGGGATACCACCGATACTGGTAAACGGGCCAACAAAGTTAAAAAACCAACTCGAACCATCTTTCATGGTTTGTACACCAAAAACCTGACCGATAAAATAAGCATTTCGCCCTCCCTTTTGTTCCAGTCGGTAGCGAATTCTACCGAGATTGTACCAGAATTAATGGGTGGCTACAAGTGGACCAAAGACATTCGTTTCAATGCGGGTTTGGGTTACCGCGTAGGGGATGCAGCCATCTTACTGTTGGGCGTAGACCACAAAGACCTGCGCATTGGTGCGTCCTGGGACATGCGTTTGGGCGAATTGTCCAGCGCCCGGGGCATCAAAGGTGGTTTTGAACTGGCGGCCAACTACATCATCAAGTTGTACAAAAAGCCCAATGTGCCACCTTCACTTTTGTGTCCAAGACTTTAAATTTAGTATGCCAATAGACGTTATGAACAGAGGGTTCTGGCCGACCAAACTTTTGTGCATAAAGTCTAATATCCTTAGTTGATATGAAAAGTTATTTTTCAATTTTGTTGTTGCTTCTTTTTGCTGGGCTTAGTTTACATGCTCAGCCCTTGCGCAAGTCTTCCCGGGAAGCAAATATGGAAGCTGCCGAGGCCGCTATGGCGGACAAGAATTACTATCAGGCAGTCCTCCTGCTGGAAAAGGCTTACGAGGAAGTAGAAGATGAGTCGCTGCTACCACAATTGGCGGATATGAATTACCAACTGCGGGATTATACCAAAGCGGCGCGTTATTACCGGGCTTTGTTGCGCAAAGACAAACAGAACAACTTTGTCGAGCTGCGCTACAAATTTGGTCGTTCACTCAAGATGAACGGAGACTGTGAGGAAGCCCTGGATGAGTTCCAAAAATTCATCGGTGCCACCAAAGATGAAAAACTCAAGGAGTTGGCGCAATACGAAGTGACGGGCTGTGAATTGGCCATGTCCAAAACCAAAGCTAAAGTAACACCCAAGGCTTTGGACAAAAACGTGAGCAACGCTTTTTCGGAGTATTCTCCGTCCTTGTACCGCGATGGTAGCCTCTATTACGTCAGTTTTGAAACCGACGAGGTGGTGATTGCTTCCGATTCTGCGGAGGAAAAAGGGGCCAAAATTTACAAAACTACCAAAACGGATAAAGGCTGGAATAAACCCGAAGTGTTGGATCAAAAAATCAACCGCGAGGGTTACCAAACCTCCTTTGTATCCTTCTCACCCGATGGCAGTCGCATGTACTTCACCCGTGCGTTAATGCAAGGCAATGAAGTATCCGAAAGTAAAATATTCTTCAGCCAGGGCGGCGGCGACTCCTGGGGCGCTGCAGAGGAATGCACCGGTGTTAATGGCGAATATTTGTCACTACACCCCATAGTTGGCGAACTGTTTGGCAAAGAAGTGCTCTTTTTTACCTCCAATATGGATGGTGGACAAGGAGGTTTAGACCTCTATTATGCCACTTACAAAGGGGAAGGAGTATACGGTGATCCAATCAATTTGGGCCCAAAAATCAACACCCCTGGGGATGAAGTTACGCCGTTCTATTTTGATGGTACCCTGTACTTCAGTTCAAGCGGCCATCCCGGTTATGGTGGTCAGGATATTTTCTTTACAGTTTGGAATGGTCAGGTATGGAGCGAACCCCGCAACCTTGGCAATGGCTACAACTCTTCTACCGATGATCAATACTTCTCATTGGATCGGGAAGGGTACAAGGGCTTTTTTACCTCCAATCGCCCTGGCACCAACCGCTCAGTACGTGCCAAAACCTGCTGCGACGACATCTATGAGTTTGAAGTGCCACGTATCAAGGCAGATTTGGTAGTTGGGGTGTTTGACATCGCTAAAAAGCCACTCAAAGGTGGGACCACCAACCTCGGAACAGTTGCAACCACCGAAATTACCCCGGTTGATCAAAAACTCAATACCGATGGCAACCGCTTTGATTTCCCCTTGACATTGGACAAAGCCTATAAAGTTAAAGTGACCGTGCCCGGGTATTTCCCCGATAGCGCGCAGGTTTCCACGATTGGCTTGAAAGAAACTAAGGTTTTGGAAAAAAGATTCTTCCTGAAAGCCCGTCCCGAAACCAAGGTGAAAGAAGAACCTGAATACGATACGGTTACTACTGAGCAACCCATTCTTTTGGACAACATCGTTTATGGCTACGACGACGATAAAATCACGCCAGAATCCGAACCCGACCTCAATCTGGTTTTGGACCTGATGAAAAAATACCCCGAGATGGTCATCGAGCTAAGCTCACATACCGACTACCGGGGCCGGGATACCTACAACCAGGATTTGTCTCAACGCCGCGCTGAATCTGCGCGTAAATGGTTATTGGCAAAAGGAATCGCTTCTACCCGGATTCAGGCCAAAGGTTATGGTGAAGCTCAACCCAAACCTGTGAATGAAAAAATGGCGGGGGAGAACTTGTTCATGACCGTGAAAGATACCCTCACCCAGACCTTCATCGACAACCTGGAAACCAAGGAACAACAGGAAGCTGCACACCAGTTGAATCGCCGTACGGAGTTCAAAATTATCAAGGGGCCGACCAAAATTGTGATCAAACGGGCGGAATTGCGCAAAAAACCGACCACCACCAAACCTGCGCCCAACCGCAATAAGTTGATTGATACGGTTCCGGTTCCTGCTCCAGTGAAAGATACCATTCACCGCTTCTCCACGCTGTATTATGCGAAAGACCTCAAAGGGGTTCCAGTTATGCAGTTCAAAATCCGCGAAGTAGATTTTGGCAAAGTGAAAAAGGGTGAGAAACGCGAATATACCTTTGAATTCACCAACAAAGGGGATGCTGAGCTCAAAATTGCCATCATCACCGCCTGTGATTGCACCACAACGGATTATTCCACCGATGCAGTGAAACCTGGCGAGTCGGGCAAAATCAAAGTGACTTTCGATAGCACCGATAAAACCGAAAGTGAAACCATCGATGTGGACATCATCCTGGAGAATACCATGCCGGGGAAGGATAGTCCAATTATCGAAAGGTTGCAGTACAAGTTTGAATTGGTGAAGTAGTTGGAAACTTACAGTAGTGATTTTTTGTTACATCACTACTGTAAGTTTTACAATCATTTTAATTGATTTTTATGCAAAAACTCATTCTAAACATAGAAGAAAGTCGATATGGATTAATTCTTCAATTTTTAAAAACTTTGGATTATGTGAAAATTGAAGAAGAAGTTCCTTCTCCTAACCTAGAGCGAGAAGAGGTAAAGCCTAGCTCTGATAGTCAACTGTTCTTATTGCAAGAAACACTCAAAAAACAGACCTCCCCTCTTTTTCAGGATATTATTAATCCTGTAGAATGGCAAAATCAACAAAGGAATGAGTGGTCGTAGACTTTTGCTGGATTCCAATATCATTATTTATGTTGCAAAAAAACAATTAGACCCTGGAGGCTTTATTCAGCCCGAGGACGAGCTTTTTATTTCGGACATTTCATACATGGAGACTCTGGGCTATCCTTTTTCTGATGAAAATGAAAAACGAGAGACCACAGCCATACTAGATGTTTTGTTCCGTTTCTCCATCGAAGAATCTATAGTCCAGAAAGTAGTTGAAATCAAGCAACAGCGCAGAATTAAGTTGCCAGATGCGATTATCGCAGCAACGGCAATCGTTCGCAACTGTGCAATAGTCACCAGGAATGTAAGCGACTTTCAAAACTTTGCAGGCCTTGTGGTTATTAACCCGATGTAATATCTTGGCAGGGCTTAACTTCGCTTTAGTGCTCTTGACCGTTCTTTTAAAGCCTGATAGCCCATTTCCCAGGTGAATGAAAACAAGTGGAATCCCTCCAAATTGAGTACATCATTGTCCAAATCTTCCATTACTCGATTCAGTACATTGAGCATGGCTTCTCGTTTTAAATCCAGCCCTGCTAGGTCTTTTGTTTCTTGCAAATCATTGACAATGGCCATTACCTCCTTGGCATATTGATCTGCGGTATTCTTCTGCCGTTCAATCCGATTGGTGTACCAGCCCAAGGCACCAGAAATAAGGGGCAAAAGGATCGAGATCAAAATGCCAAACAGCTCGATATTTTCGCTGAAAAAATTAGGCTTTTCCCGATCATAAAATGCTTGAGCGCCGGGATGAAGTGGGATAAAGGTGCCTTGCCTTCCATCAGGCTGGGTGATTGAACCGCTTAGGTGTTGGTATTCCATTCCCAGCGCTTTGATCAGGTCATTGCGGCGCTCAAATAACAATTGGGTAAGCAGGCGCACAGCTTCCTTATCGGTTTGATCTCTAGCCACCAAAAGACGAGGCACTGCAATTGTATGGGTTATTTCCCCTGGAATATAGGGGCTGCCTCCATACGCACCGCGAGGGATGACGCCTGCGGCTAAGGAAGGTCGATCAATTCGAAAAGCATCAATGTCTTCAATGGGTACCAGTTTGGCTTTTCCTGAACGCAGCAAACCTTGCACAAAATGATTGCCAAGTGCTCTTACCGCAAAGGTTGCATCCAACGAGTCTAACATCATCCCTTGCTCAATTTCCTGATTGGACAAATGAAAGGCCTGGATGTCCGATTCTTGAATACCATAATAGTGGGCCAAAGCCCAGAAAGAACTGTACTGCCCACTTCCTTTTTCAGGCAAAGCAATTTTTTTGCCTTTGAGGTCGCGCATATGCTGAATACCACTGTTGTTGCGCACCACCAATTGAAACAAATCTGCATACAGAATAGCAACAATACCACCATTGTCAGGAAAATGTTCTACATCGGCCTGAAGCAAGGCAAAGTCAGCACTTTTGCGGCTAATTGAGTCAGAATTGGCCTCCGACCCAGGCGTTTCAATGATGTCGAACCTTTTGATTTTGTAGGAATAATGTTCTCGCAATACCACTTTAATGGCTTGTGCAAAATGGTAACCTTCCCCATCTTTACGACCAGCACAAATGTTGAGGTTGACCTGGCGGTAAAGTTTGAAATAAAAAGAGAGGGCAAACGAGGCCAGAAGAATCAACATGGAGACACTGGCAAAAATGAGGAGCCGTTTTAGGAGTTGAGGATGCATGGTTGAGCGTTTGCCCACAAATAAATTCGTGGGTTGGGGGTCATTTGCTGAGTTCTTCAAAGGGGATGTCCGTAATGTCAAAGCGTTGAAAGCCAATGAAATCGTAGTGCCACCACTCGTATTTGTAAATGGCGAAACCATGTTTGGTCATCACTTCGCGCAATATTGCCCGGTTTTTGCGTTCTTCTGCTGTGCCTCCTGCATAATCGTGGAAAGAACGTTCAGTGGTTTCGTCGTAGCCGGAGGGCATGGGCAGTTCTTTGCCCGTTTTAAGATTGATCAGGGTCAGGTCGATGGCACAACCCCGATTGTGTCTTGAACCATGCCAAGGTGCAGCCACAAAGGTGGTATCCCGAATGGCGGCGTAGAATAGGCAAGTGACGGCATAGGGGCGATAGCCATCAAAAACCTTGATGCCCAAACCCTGGGTATTGAGTTCGGCCTGGATTTTTTGCAAGGCTTCAACTACTGGCTTACGCGCAAAAGCCCGGGCCTGTTTGTACACCCGCTGGTGCACCAGGTTGTCTTTGGTGGCGTATTTGATGTCGAGTTTCACGGAGGGAATGGCTTTGATGATTTCGACCAATTCATTCTCGGGATTTTCTACTACTTTTTGGCGATAACCCTCCAGGGTATTGACTACTTTTAGCCCACAAGACTGCCCCCGTAGCCCCACAAAACTTGTCAATACTAAAATCAACGGTAATAGCTTTTGCATAATGGTAGTGTTTGAGTAAGCTCTTTGTAAAAATGTTGGATAAAAATAACATTCCATGGAACGATTATTAAAATTCGTGGCACTTTTCGCCGTTTTTTTGCCCATTTGCCTCGGAGCACAACCTTTCAAATTTGCCCACATCAGCGATACGCATATCGGTAGCGGCGCAACTGCCGCCGAAGACCTGGAGCGTACGGTACGCGACATCAATGCTCAAGCTGATATTGCATTTGTCATTCATTCAGGGGACGTTACCGAATTTGGGTCGGATGTGGAACTAAAACAGGCCAAAAACATCCTTAGCCAGCTCAACAAACCCTTGTACATCGTACCTGGCAACCACGATACCAAGTGGTCCGAAAGTGGTTGCAATAGTTTCCGTGCCATTTTTGGCGCCGATCGATTCGTTTTTGACCATGCCGGGTATCGCTTCATTGGATGCAGCAGTGGCCCCAATATGCGCATGGCCCCAGGTTTGGTGCCTCGGGAGGATCTGGTTTGGCTGGATTCCATCCTTACCGCAACTCCAGCTACACAGCCCATCGTTTTTGTCAACCATTACCCCCTGGATGAAGGTTTGGCCAATTGGTACCAAGTGCTGGAAAAATTGAAAAAACGCAATACCCAACTAGCCCTCTGTGGGCATGGCCACCGCAACAAATTCCTGGACGCAGCCGGTATTCCCAACGTGATGGGGCGTTCCAATTTGCGTGCCAAGGAGCCCGTGGGCGGGTATAACCTGGTCAATGTCCAGTTTGACACCCTGTATTATGCCGAACGCCGCCCGCTGCGTGCACAGGCACCAGAGGGCATTCAAGTGGTGGAAGCAGAAGGCGAAACCTTGCCCGTGTGGCATAAAGTTTTTCTCTACAAACACCGCTACGAAAACACCGACCAGCCTCAGCCTGATTTTTCCGTCAACGAAAAGTTTTTCCAGGTCAAAACCATTTGGAAATTTCAAGACAAAAGCGACGTGGGTGCAGGCATTGTAGCCAATGCCGAACTCGCCGTTTATCCCAATAGTGCTGGCCAAATTGTAGCCCTGGATGTAAAAACGGGTAAAAAGTTGTGGCACTACACTACCCGAGGTAAAATATTCTCCACCCCCGCCCTTGCAACTGATCGGGTGGTGGTCGCTTCCACCGATAGCAATGTTTATTGTTTGAACCTCAAAACAGGTAAACTCCTTTGGAAAACCAAGACCGGAAAATCGATCGTCGCTTCACCTTTAATTGATGGCGAACTGGTGTACTTGGGAAGCTCCGAAGGCAAGTTTCGGGCACTGAACCTGAAAGACGGTAGCTCCCGTTGGACTTTTAATGGGGTGGTCGATTTTGTGGAAAGTACCCCATGTGTGGATGCCGACCGGGTTTACTTCGGCGATTGGGGCACCTTCTTTTATGCTTTGGACAAAAAAACGGGCAAATTCCTCTGGCGTTGGAGCAATGGGCAAAGTTCCCGCTTGTATTCCCCTGCCGCCTGCCTCCCGGTTGTAGCGGCTGGCAAGGTGTTTATCGCCGCGCCCGATCGCTATTTTACGGCACTGGATGCCGCTACAGGTAAAGAAGTGTGGCGGAGTAATTATGCCAAAGGCCGTGAATCAATCGGCATCTCCAGCGACCGCCAGGAACTGTACAGCAAAACCATGCAAGACTCGCTAGTCGTTTTTAACCTGAAGGGAGAGAAAGCCTGGAGCCTCAACCTGAAATTTGGCTATGAAATTGGCCCTTCACCCACCGTGGAAAAAGATGGCAAAATTTACATTGCCAGCGATAAAGGTGTGATTTATGTGGTGGATCGTGAAAAACGGCAACTACTCTGGGCGCATAAATTGTCGAATGCCCTGGTCAACAATGTTGTCCCACTTGGCAATGGGGAGATTCTGACCACCACGATGGATGGTTGGGTCGCAAGACTCAAAGAGTAACGAGTTAGAAGTAACAATTCCGATGCATAAGCCCTAATTGCTGAGGTGCCTCTTCGGTGCCTTTGGTTTCTTAGGTGGTAAAAATAAGTCCCTTCTACGAAGGAACGTTTCTCTTTTTCACCACCTAAGAAACCAAAGGCACCGAAGAGGCACCTCAGCTTAAAACTTTACGGTGCCGGATCCGGTATGGCCGCATGCACCGCTTCAATCTCACTCAACACCTCCGCTGACAAATTCACCTCAATACTGTCAATGTTTTCCTTCAACTGCTCCATAGTCGTTGCCCCAATGATGTTGCTGGTCAAAAAAGGGCGACTGTTGACAAAACCCAGCGCCAACTGTGTCAAACTGAGCCCATGTTTTTCAGCAATCTGCAAATACTTTTCCACGGCCTCCAAACACTGCGGGCTATTGTAGCGGGTATATTGCTTGAAGAGATTGATTCGCGCCTTGCTCAAATCCTCACCGGGCCGATTGAACTTGCCCGACAAACGGCCAAAACCCAGGGGCGAATAAGCCAATAAGCCCACTTTTTCTCGAATCGCCATTTCGGCCAAACCGACTTCAAACAAACGGTTCAGCAAATTGTAAGGGTTTTGAATGCTCACAACCCGTGGTAAATCGTGCCGCTCTGATTCCTGCAAAAAGCGCATCAGCCCCCAGGGTACTTCGTTGGAAAGCCCGATGTGGCGAATTTTCCCCGCTTTGACCAGTTCGTTCAAGGCATGTAATACTTCGTTGAAATTGTCAACCCAGGGATCCTGGGGGTCGTAAACAAAGCCCCGTTTGCCAAACATGTTCATTTTGCGCTCCGGCCAGTGCAGTTGGTAGAGGTCGATGTAATCGGTTTGTAGGCGCTGCAAACTGCCCTCCAAAGCGGCATTGATTTGTGCTGCCGAAAAGTTAAAGGGGCCGCGGTCCAACTGATATAGGCTAAATGGGCCCGTCACTTTAGAAGCAAGGATAATTTTATCCCGATTGCCCGTTTTTTTGAACCAGCTACCAATGATACGTTCGGTGCTGCCCTGGGTTTCCTTGCGGGCAGGAACGGAATACATTTCGGCAGTATCAAAAAAATTGATGCCACGTTCCAGGGCATAATCCATTTGGGCATGGCCTTCGGCTTCGGTGTTTTGTTCTCCAAATGTCATGGTGCCCAGGCAGATGGCACTTACCTGGAGTTCAGTTTTTCCCAGTTGTCGGTATTGCATAATTAGGTGTTGTGAATGGTTTTGGCGTAAATTTAGGCTTGAAAAGCCCTATTCAAACGCGGTGATAAGAAAAAAGGATTAACTTAGAACATCTTTTTTCGTAAAGACACCTATTAAAGCGTCCGATTCACTGACCAACACCTAAACCTATGTCCAACCAATTGAGCTGCGTTACCTGCGGGCAACTCATTCTTGCCGAGAATGTCAATTTGCAAAACATGGTGGCCAAATGCCGCAATTGCAATGCTGTTTTTTCTTTTGTGCCAGCGAATGCAGATTCCTCTAAATCAAGTATATTAGAGACCGTTCAGGCATTAATGAAGGAAGCCAATCGAGGGGAAGGTGGTACCTTACAAAGGCCCAGTGATGGCCGAAAAATAGAAATGCCCAGAGGAGTGATCACCGAACGCGATTTTGGCGAGTTGCGCTTCATCATTCCCTGGCGTAATACCCGGCGTTGGGGTTTCTTTTTGTTATTTACTATTGTGTGGAATGCCATCCTAACGCCCTTTGTTGTGGTAGGCGTCGCTACTGGTGAATGGATTATTTTATTGGTTACTAGCCTTCACCTCATTGTAGGAGTTTCTTTTTTATTGTACACACTCGGTTTGTTGTTCAACAAAACCAGTATCGTGGTCACCAGCCAAGGGGTTGACATCAAAAATGGCCCAATTCCCATTCCTTTTAACCCCAATCGCTTCATGGCAGTAAGGGATATTGAGCAGTTGTTTGTCGAGGAATATGTACCTAGTAAAACAAATGGTCAACCCGATTACACCTATGCCGTCACGGCTCTAACCACCAGTGCGGAGCGTCAACGTTTGGTTGGCGGCTTTTCTCAGTCAGGGCATGCATTGTATCTGGAACAGGAGATTGAGACTTTTTTAGGCATCGAAAATCGAGCTGTACCCCATTAATTCAAATTTATGCCTGCTAACATACATCAACAAGTGCTGGATCTACCCGTGCCTGAAGACCTGGAAATCAAGCGGACTGAAGATTCTTTGGAATTCACTTTGCCATTTACCAATGAATCAAAGTTTTGGATTTGGTTTGCTGCACTTTTTTGGGCAGGAGGAGTATTGATAATCTATATTTTTGCAATTGCCGAGCAGGAAGAGTACGTATTTATTGGTGGATTCTTTCATTTGTTAATTGGTGTTTTTTTAGTTATAAAGGCCTTGGCCTCATCTTACAATACGGTTAAAATCACGGTTACTCGAACAACAATTGAGAAGCACGAAGGTCCAGTATTTGTCCCTTTTCGCCGCATGCACTATTCCAAAAGCTGGGCAGACGTGAAAAAAATTTACGTGGATACCATTATTGTTGATAGATACACCTACGACCGGCTGAATTTGAAGACACATTACGAAACGGATCGCATGTTGGTAATGTGGAGTTATGGGGGTTACCTCAAAGTAGTCATGAGGGAAATCAAAAGTTTCCTCTCTGAAATTGAATAAACCTTTAGTCGATATCCAAGAGGGAATTGTCGAAGCAATTGTTGGAATCCCCTTGCTTTTCCATTATATTTAGCCTGTCTTTCCCAAAAATTTAACCAACTCAAAAATCCAAATTGCTATGGGATTTTTTAATGAAATCAAAAAAGTGTTGTTTGGCGCACAGTCTTTAGGTAAATCGGCTGCCAATAAGGCCGTTGAAACCGCTAAAGAAGCTGGACAAGAAATAAAAGAGCGTTCGGGGGAATTCGTCCATAAAGCAGAAGATTTCTTCAGCGATGCACTGGATAAAGTAGAAGACCTGGGGGCTAAAGTGATCGACAAGGCCCAGGACGTGATGGGCACCAAAAAGGAACCGGAAACGCCACCGGTAGCTTCCACTCCGCCGCCAACTTCCTCTCCAATGGAAAGCGTCAATGACCTTTTTGAAGAAACCCAAAAACAAACGACGCCACCACCACCGCCACCTCCCGTGACCAATCCGATTGTGGAAGATCGCCCACTCAATTTCGATACCTTGGACAGCGCAGATTCAAGCATTCCTCGGGAAAAAACAACGGCTGAAAAAATTGGTGCCAAAGTACTGGATACCACCATTGAAGCTGGTAAAAAAGTAGAAGAAGTGGCTGCCAAAGCAGGTGAAAAACTGCTAGACGTGGGCAGTTCCGTTTTTGAAACGATGAAAGGAGTAGCTGGAACAGTAGGAGAGAAGGTGATGGAAAAGGGCGGTGAAGTGTGGGAAAAGGTGAAAGAAATGCAAGGCGAGGTTATCACTAGAACCGATGAACTTTACGAAAAAGCCAAAAAAGAAGCCTCCTCGGAAAAAAACCAAAACTCCATGGACGACCTCATCCAAAAGGCCAAAGAAATGGGCGATAAAATTGAGGAGAAGGCCCAAGACAAAGACCGCACCTTCATGGATGTGATGGACGATGCCAAAAAGAACGACCTCGGCAAACACGATGACTTCTTTGACAAAGCCAAGCGTTGGGCCGATGGCGACAGTGGGGCGTTCTCAAGCGAAACCAAGATCAGCAAAGACCCAGATTTTCAATCTACCAAAGGGAACAAAACCCACGGATTCGAAGATGGCGACAAAGATGGCAATGATCTGATTGATGATGCCATTATTGATGACGCAAAATGATGTGTAGGGGCGCCCCTATGTGGGTGCCCATATTTGCGCCCCCATGTGGGTGCCCATTCGCCGTATCAAGGGCGCCCACATAGGGGCGCCCCAACAAACAACCCATGCCTTCCAACCCACTTTCCTGGCAACTCCAACACTCCGAGCCAGGCCCCGATCTAAAACTCTTCCAGGCGCGTTTCGACCACCTGACCAACCCGCGCAATGGCATCACCCAACGGATGATCATCCTCAACTCGCCGGATGCTGCGAATGTGGTTGCTATCACGCCCAATCAAGAGCTGATTCTGGCCCGTCAATACCGGGTGGGCATCGGTTTTGAAACCCTGGAACTACCGGGAGGAATAGTCGACCCTGGTGAAGAACACCATTTTGCTGCTCAGCGCGAACTGCGCGAGGAAACGGGTTATGCCAGCCAAAATTGGACCTTTTTGGGCAGTATTCCTTCCAATCCCGTCTTTATGGATTCCTACATCCACCACTGGTTGGCCACCGATTGTGAACCCAATCATGCCATCGATTTGGATACCGGTGAGGCAGTCGATCTTGAATTGATGCCCCTTGAAGAAGCCTTTCAGTGCTGGAAATCAGGCTTTTTTCAACATCCTCACACCGTTAACGGACTATTGTTGTATTTTCGCGACAGGTTTTAGTAGTTCAGAGAGCTTGTTTAAGTTTTTGGGATCGGGCTGCAAACGGCCCATTTTTGACCAAATTTCGTTCCGAAAATGCTCATTTAGCGCTGCTAAACTCCGCTTTTCGTGCCTCATTTGGTCAAAAATGGCCTCGTTTTCGCCTTCACCCCAAAAACTTAAACAAGTTCTAAGGCAGCGAATTAGACCATTGTCGGCTCTATTCAATAAGACCTGTTAAACTTGTGACGGAAAAAGAAATCATCGAAGGTTGTTTGCGGCAAAAACGAGAATGCCAACAGGAACTTTTCAAGCGTTACGCTGGAAAGATGTTGTCGGTATGTATGCGGTATGCCCGCCATCACATGGAAGCGGAAGATGTTCTTCAAGACGCTTTCATCAAAATCTTCGATCATTTGCATCAGTTTCAGAACAAAGGCTCCTTTGAGGGCTGGATCCGCCGTGTGGTGGTGAACACTGCACTGAAAACCTTTGACCGCAAAAGTTTTACACATGAGCAATACGGCCTGGAAATAAGGGAGGATTTTTCCGCCGCCGAACCCAGTGTTTTTTCCCAGCTCAGTGAAGCAGAACTCTTGGGGCTGATTGCCCGCCTACCCGAAGGCTACCGCATCGTGTTCAACCTGTACGCCATTGAAGGCTACAGTCACGCCGAGATTGCGGACACCTTGGGCGTTCAAGAGAGTACTTCCCGGTCACAATTGGTGAAAGCCCGCAAGATGCTGCAGGCAATGGTCATGAATTTAGAGCATGTTTAATCAAGGTTAAACTGCTCCTACAAAAAGTTACGGTATGAGTGAGCACAATCCATTGGATGATCTTTTTCGGGACAAGTTGTACCACCACAGCATGGAAACCCCTATGCACTTGTGGGCCGCACTGGACGCCCGGAAAACCGCTCAAGATAAAGAAGCCCAACGTCGCCGCCTGGCCTGGTTTCTGACTGCGGCTATCCTATTGCTTAGTTTGACTGGGGCCATCTGGATGTGGGCGGAGCAAATGAACAATCAACCAGAACAGGTCAAACCGCTTAAACAGGCTCAGTCGGATACGCCGATTGTGGCTATAGATCCTGCGGCGAAAGCTGAACCAGGGCTACTCCAATCTGCCTCAAATAGTGAGGAACAAAGGATGGAAGAAAAATTCCAGGAACAAAGTTTTGGCAATTATAAAACTGCGGTATTGATGCCCAATCTGGACAGCCGGGCCGCCGCGCAACTCAACAAGGCATCCAAAGGAAACGAGCAGGCTGCTGCAAGTGCTAGTCCTCCAAATCGGCTTTTGGATGGGACAGTTCAGGAAGAAACGCCACTTAATACTTCGGCTGCGCAAAATTTGAATACCGCTGCTTCTGCTCAACTACCTGGGGAAGCAGAAGCAATAAATACAACTTCATTAGCAACGGAAGAATCGGGGAAAATAGAAAACTTCAATCTTCTGGATTTACGCAATTCCAATTTGGACTACCAGACCGAACTTGGCCTGGATGGTACCAAACCATTGTACCTACCCAGAACCCGCGGCTGGCGGGTGTACGGCGAGTTAATGGCGGGTATGGATGTGCCTACCCGTAGTTTGCAGGCTCGTGAACCGGAATTTGAACTGTACCGCCAAGCGCGGGAACAAAGTGAAGCGGTGCAAAATGGCTACCGAGCCGCGCTGCGTTTTTCGATGATTTCCATTGATGGCATCGCGGTGCGCAGTGGCTTGAGCTACAACAACCACCGCGAAACGTTTACTTACCAACAGCAAGCACAACAGAATAGCTTTCAAACCATTGATATCCCCGTTGTGGTAGGTTACGAGCGCAACAACTTGGGCAAGTTTACCCTTTCGGCCAATGCTGGGGTGTATCTGAACATGACCTTCAATCAAAAGGGCAATTTTTTGTCGCCCGACTTAAATAGAGTACTGGATTTTTCCAGCAAAACGCCGGATGCTTATCCGGCTTTCCGCAATAGTTTAGGCCTAGCTTTTTACGGAAGTATCGCCGCGAGTTACCCCATCACCCCACGCTTGCGGCTGGTGCTGGAGCCTTATGTATTGCGCCATTCCGGTTCGTTTACGGCTAATGATTACGCCATTGATCAGCGTTACCAAAACTGGGGCATCCAGCTTGGCCTGCGCAAAAAGATCAACAAGTACATTTATTTTGCTAAACCTTAAAAAATAATGGATCGGCGGGCAGCACATTTTAAGTATGCCGGGTCTTACTTTTGAAATGACCAGAAACCCACGATTCTTCGTGGTCTCACGAACCTGCTCGTGAGTTTGTATTGATCTGACACCGAGATTTTTCTTCAACATGCAGCGGGCCGCCGATCTAGGGAACTGGATCGGCGGCCTTTTTTTATTGCAAAATCAAATCTCCTCCCAAAACATCTCAATCTGCCGTCTCTGCAAATTCGTGCTCACGATCCGCACCTGAATCTCTTGACCCATTGTGAACTCCTTTTTGCTATGCACCCCTCGAATCCTAAGACGGCCAGGGTCAATTTCAAAAGGTTCGTTCATGGTTTCGAAGCTCACCATTCCTTCGCAGCGGTTGCCGCGTAGTTCGACGAAAATGCCTCGGTCGCCAATGCCAGAGATGAAGCCAGGGAAAACTTCGCCCAAGTGTTTGGACATGAATTCAACCTGTTTGTACTTGATCGATTCCCGTTCGGCGTCGGCGGCGCGGCGTTCCTGTTTGGACACGTGTTGGCACATTTCCTCCAGTTTTTCCTTGTTGACCCGGTGAGTGGCCTTCAGGTTTTGGAACAAAATGCGGTGCGCCAGCACATCCGAGTAGCGGCGGATTGGTGAAGTGAAGTGGCTGTAAAAATCAAAAGCCAGGCCGTAGTGCCCAATGTTGTCGCTCGAATAGGCCGCTTTGGCCATGGTGCGGATGGCAATGGGCCCGAGGATGCTCAAGGCTTCGTTTTCTTCGGCCAGTTCGGCCAGCTTATTAAAGGAGCGGGCGATGTCTTTGGGCGTAGCCACGTTCATCTCCACACCCATTTGGCGGGCAAAACGGGCGAGTTCTTCCACCTTGTCCAGGTTAGGCTCGTCGTGTACGCGGTAAATGAAGGGGATTTCAGCTTCCTCTTTGGTGCCTTTTTCGGAAACATAAGTGGCTACCTCGCGGTTGGCCAGCAGCATGAAGTCTTCGATCAACATGTGCGCGTCCTTGCGCTCCTTGGTGAACACCTCGATGGGTACACCCGCGTCATCCAGGCGGAAGCGGACTTCTTCCGATTCAAAATTAATGGCCCCTTTTTTGAAGCGCTCTTTGCGGAGTTTGTGCGCGATTTTGTTGAGCACTTTCAATTCTTGGGCAAAGTCACCTTCCACCGTGTCCAGCACTTCTTGCGCTTCTTCGTAGGAAAAGCGACGGTTGGAGTGAATGACCGTTTTGCCAAACCAGCGCTCCACAATTTTTTCATCCTTGTCAAAGGTGAATACGGCGGAAAAGGTCAACTTATCCTCGTGTGGGCGCAGGGAGCAAAGCTCGTTGGACAACTTTTCGGGCAACATCGGGCAAACGCGGTCGACCAGATACACCGAAGTAGAACGGGCCAGCGCTTCTTTGTCCAAAGCCGTGTTTTCATGCACGTAGTGCGTCACATCAGCAATGTGAACCCCAATTTCCAAGTTGCCATTGGGCAGGTAGAGGAAGGAGAGTGCATCGTCAAAGTCGCGGGCGTTTTCAGGGTCGATGGTGAAAGTGGGCGTTTTACGCATGTCGCGGCGAATGGCGATTTCCACTTCCGGGATTTCGGTGCCCAGTTCTTCTGATTCCTTGATGACTTCGGGTGGAAAATCCAGATTGAAGCCATTGTTGATCAGGATGCCTTTCATCTCGATGTCGTGCGATCCCGCTTTGCCCAGTACATAAGTCAATACCCCCATGGGTTGGCGGTATTGTCCGCCAGTCCAACTTTCAATTTTGACCACTACACGGTCTTCATCTACGGCATTCATGATCTTGGCGGGATCAACAAGAATCTCTAAGGAAGAAGGTGGATCGGTGACCACTACGGCGTAACGGGGGTGAATCCAGATGGTACCGACAAAATGCTCGCGGGCGCGTTCCAAAACTTCCAAAACCTCACCTTCTGGGCGGTTGCGACCTCGGGGTACCCAGGCTTTGATTTTGACCTTGTCGCCATGCAGGGCGGTGTTCATGTTTTTGGCTGCTACAAAAATATCGTCTTGTTGGCCTTCTACCGTCACATAGCCAGCGCCGGAGCGGGTCATGTCCATGGTGCCATTCAGCACTTTGCGATCCTGACCCAGCAGGGCCCCGCTGGTGCCGCGTAGTTTGTATTTGAAGTCTTCTAACTCAATGATGTAGCCGAGTTTGACCAATTCCTGACAAGCATGAAGAACGGAATCCTTATTGTTGTCGATGCTGAGTTTTTTGGCAATTTGCTTGGGGTTCAAGCGTCTTTTCGGGTCTTTTTGAAAGAGGAGCAATACGTTTTTTTGCAGGTCTTTAGTAGTCAATCTACGAATGTCTTCTTTCCCTCTTTTAGGGTTTCTTTTTCTCATTTGGTTAATGGGTTATAATCTGCCCTTCCGGCAGCAATTCTAGTTTTTGAGTGCGGGTACCGGAAGCGTCGTAGTTGGTGTCGGATGAAGATTGTCCAGACACCATTAAAATCGTCCAATCTTCGTCAATTGTAGCCACGGTAGTTGTCAACGTTTTGCCGTCGTAGAAAGTTCCCGCGATGACTTGTTTGTCAATGAGCTGGCCTTCCTTACCAACGGTTAGCATCACGAATTGATAGTTCATCAAATGGGCAACCCAATACACTACGGCATGAAAGTCGTAGGTTTCCGGGATGCGAAAACAAGGAACAAATTCGGTGAACTCATCCACTTCCTCTTCTTCCAGGGGGAGTAGGTACTGGTCGATCATGCGTTGAGGAAAAGGCTCATTGCTTTGACTGAATATGCGACTGCTTTCATCCGTCAAAGTGATGGGCAATTTTACTTCTGGAAACTGTTCCAGAAAACCTGCAAGCGATATGTTTATTTCTTCTGCCATGTTAAAAAACGCGAATTGATGCCACAAAAGTCCAAAAAATCAATTAAACATTTTGATTACGTGGCTATTATTTAGACTCGTTCAAAATTAAAGCCAATGGGGTAACTTGCGTCACACACTTTTGTGCATCTAGCCTCAAATATATAGCTTTGTAGATGTTTTAGGGGCGATAAAAAATGAACATTTATTTTGCCCCACTACTTATCGGCACAACACTTGAAAAACTTCAATGGTTGTGGCCGGCACAAAAATACACAAAACACAAAACGAAAACACATGAGTTGGCTGACAAACACGCTTTCACCAGTAGGACTGGGCTGGTTTGGCGGGTTCCTGACTTCCTCCATTGGTAAAAAAGTACTGATGGCGCTGACAGGGCTTTTCCTGATCTCTTTTTTACCGATTCACTTGTTAGGTAATTTATACTTGATGAAAGATGATGGTGGACGTGATTTTAATCTGTATGCGGAGTTTATGACGCACAACAAAATCATCAAAATAGTCTCTTACACCCTTTACCTGTCGATTGTACTGCATGCGATTCAGGGGCTGCTCTTGTGGAGACAAAACGCCAGCGCACGTGGGCAAAATTATGCGGTGAAGGTTACCCGTGCAGTAGGCACCAATGCTCGTGCTGCCACCCGTATGGGTTGGTTGGGTACAATTCTGCTGATTTTCATCTTGTTGCACATGTACCAGTTTTGGTTACAGATGAAGTTGGGCAATGTTCCAAGAGCAGCTTATGGAAATGGAGAAATAGTGAAGGATTTGTACAATCCAGTCATGGATGCCTTTGCCAATCCAACTTTCGTAATCATTTATGTGGTTTCCATGATTGCCATAGCATTCCACCTTTGGCATGGTTTCCAAAGTGCCTTCCAGACGCTTGGATTGAATCACAGCAAATATACGCCCCTCATCAAGGCATTGGGTAAGGCGTATTCAGTGTTGATTCCTGCAGGTTTTGCGCTCATTCCAATATATGTTTATGGAGACACCATGGGATGGTGGTAGGGACAACCCTGTGTGGTTGTCCGCATAAAAAGAGGAACCACACAGAGTTGCCCGTACGAATGCCCGAATTTCAGAAAATTGAATTTTTTCAATATAAACATTACACATCATGGCTCTTAATGGTAAAGTTCCAGCGGGAAATTTAACGGAAAAGTGGACAAAATACCGCGCTTCCATGCCACTGGTAGCTCCCAATAATAAAAGACGCCTTGACATCATCGTAGTAGGTTCAGGTTTGGCGGGTGCTGCAGCTGCGGCTTCGCTAGGCGAACTGGGCTACAACGTCAAGTGCTTTACCTTTCACGATAGTCCACGCCGGGCGCACTCCATCGCGGCGCAAGGGGGGATCAACGCGGCGAAAAACTACCGCAATGACGGCGACAGTACTTACCGCCTCTTTTACGATACCATCAAAGGTGGCGACTACCGCGCTCGTGAAGCCAACGTTTACCGCTTGGCTGAAGTGAGTGCGAGCATCATCGACCAGGCTGTGGCGCAGGGGGTTCCTTTCGCACGCGAGTATGGAGGTTTGTTGGACAACCGCTCTTTTGGTGGCGTGCAGGTAAGCCGTACTTTTTATGCCCGGGGTCAAACTGGTCAACAGTTGTTGATTGGTGCTTACCAGTCTTTGTCGCGCCAAATTTCGCTGGGTACTGTGGAGATGTACAACCGCCACGAAATGCTCGATGTGGTATTGGTGGATGGCAAAGCCCGCGGCATCATTGCCCGTAACCTGCTTACGGGAGAGTTGGAGCGCCACGCTGCCCACGCGGTGGTACTGGCGACGGGTGGATATGGCAACGTATTCTATTTGTCTACCAACGCAATGATGTGCAACGTAACCGCGGCCTGGCGTTCGGTACGCCGAGGTGCGCTGATGGCCAACCCTTGTTTTACCCAAATTCACCCTACCTGCATTCCCGTGAGTGGTGACTATCAATCCAAGCTGACCCTGATGTCGGAGTCGCTGCGGAACGATGGTCGGGTATGGGTACCTAAAAAGCAGGAAGACGCGGCTGCAATCCGCTCCGGCCATAAAAATGCCCTGGACATTCCTGAAGAAGACCGCGATTACTTCCTCGAACGCCGTTATCCAGCCTTCGGTAACCTGGTGCCTCGTGACGTAGCTTCACGTGCTGCGAAAGTTGCCTGCGACGAAGGTTTGGGTGTAGCACCAACTGGTTTGGCCGTGTACCTAGATTTTTCTGCTGCCATCGAACGTTACGGACGCTCCAAGGCTGGCGTGATGGGCCTCCACAATCCCGAGCACAAAAAGGTGATCGAATTGGGTGAAAATGTGGTAGAAGAAAAATACGGCAACCTCTTCGCCATGTACGAAAAGATCACTGGCGAGAACCCGTATAAAATGCCGATGAAAATTTACCCAGCCGTACACTACACTATGGGTGGCTTGTGGGTAGATTACAATCTGGAAACCAATATCCCTGGCTTGTTTGCAGCGGGTGAGTGCAATTTCTCCGATCACGGCGCCAACCGCCTCGGTGCCTCGGCTTTGATGCAAGGTTTGGCTGATGGCTACTTTGTATTGCCTTATACCATCGGCAATTTCTTGTCCAACGACATCCGTACGCCGAAGTTTGATCCAAATTCAGCAGAATTTTTGCAGGCTGAAGCAGACGTGAAAGGCCGCATTGATCAACTGATGGGTGTACAAGGCAAACAATCGGTAGAAAGTTTCCACCGCCGCTTGGGCAAAATCATGTGGGAAAAATGTGGCATGGCCCGCAACGCCGAAGGTCTGACCGCCGCCCGCCGTCAAATCCAGGAGTTGCGCGAAGAGTTCTACAAAGACGTATTTGTTCCAGGGAGTGCTACCGGGGATTACAATCCAGAACTGGAAAAAGCCCTCCGGGTAGCCGATTTCTTCGAAATGGGTGAATTGATGGTTGTGGACGCACTCAACCGTGAGGAATCCTGTGGCGGCCACTTCCGCGAAGAACACCGAACCGAAGAGGGTGAAGCCCTGCGCGACGATGCCAACTTCGCCTACGTTGCTGCCTGGGCCTACAACGGCTGGGATTCCGATCCCGTGCTGAACAAAGAAGAACTGGTCTTCGAAAACGTAGAGCTTAAGAGCAGAAGCTATAAGTAAGTTTAGAAGGTTGAGAAAGTTGAGAAGGTTTAGAACCGGCTCACTTAAAATTCTACCATCTATCTTTAAACTCCGCCAACCCACGGATTTATCCGTGGGAGGCACCACCTCGCCCCACCCCACGAATTTATTCGTGGGACATACAGGGAGGGCGATAAAAAGAGATTCCAATGGAAAACATGCATTTAAAACTTAAAATATGGCGCCAGGGCGGCAAATTTCCCAAAAAAGGGGAATTCGTCACTTACGAACTGGACAACGTCAGCGAGCACATGTCCTTTTTGGAAATGTTGGACGTGCTCAATGAAAAACTTATCACCCAGCGCGAGGAACCGGTAGCATTCGAACACGACTGCCGCGAGGGCATTTGTGGTACCTGCTCGATGGTCATCAACGGCCACCCACACGGGCCCAACACTGGAACGACCACCTGCCAATTGCACATGCGTTTCTTCCGCGACGGCGACACCATCACCGTGGAGCCTTTCCGCGCCAAGTCTTTTCCGGTCATTAAAGACCTGGTGGTAGAGCGTGCCGCTTTTGACCGCATCATCCAAGCGGGGGGCTTTGTATCGATCAACACTGGTCAGGCCCAGGATGCCAATGCCATCCCGGTGTCTAAAGAATCCGCAACAGTTGCTTTTGATGCTGCGGCCTGTATTGGTTGTGGTGCCTGTGTAGCCGCTTGCCCGAATGCTTCAGCGATGTTGTTTGTGAGTGCAAAGGTATCTCACCTGGCTATGTTGCCACAAGGTAAGGTCGAAGCCAAACGTCGCGCACTGGCCATGGTGAAACAAATGGACCTGGAAGGCTTCGGAAACTGCTCCAACGTAACGGCTTGTGAAGCAGAATGTCCGAAGGAAATTTCGGTAGAAAACATCGCTCGCCTCAACCGCGAATACATCTCAGCAGCCTTTGTATATGATGAAAAAGAGGAAAAAAGCGGCGGTGCGGGATAATGAAAGCTGCGCTCGGGTAGTTTTTTGACCGTAGATTGACAAAATTGCACCGTTTACCAAAAAAAAACTACCGTTCCTTTTGAAAAGGGATTGCTTTTAAAAAAATAAGGGTGTACATTTGTACTTTACAGTTGCCCTTCAGATATACGAATATCTGGTGATGCCCGGAGTTATCCCCTCCGGGTATTTTTATTTTAGGCAGGTACGGTCGTGCGTCTTCGTCTATTTTAAGCCTTCCCATTTTATTGTGGCTCAATGATATTTTAACGGATGTTAAATGTTTTAATACTGCGTACTGCATTTGAAATTCGACGTTATTAGAACAAACCTTCACAAAAAAAACTCAATATGTCGAATCGAATTGCACTTACGAGCTTATGCTTGTTGATTGGCCTGACTGTTTTTGCTCAAAATGGCTCCAAGTGGAGAATTGGGGTAAAAGCGGGAGTGAATTATACAGATCAATTAGCCAGTAATTTTCCCTCCTCAAGTTCTGTCAATTTGAACAAATTGTACAACCAGAGTACTGAACGGCTGTTAGGGTTGAATGCAGGGCTGCATGGTAAACTACACTTATCCGAAAAAGTAGGCTTGAATGCTGATCTCGTGTACAATCAAAGAGGCTTCAAAGGAATCACCAAAGATTCCAGCTTTCAGGATGTAAATTATTCTAGCCGCTTCCATTACCTCAGTTTACCCCTCTACGGGAATTTACGGCTCATGCCTCGCTTGGCATTTGAACTCGGCGCAGAAACTAGCTATTTTTTAAACTTGGGTGGAAAATATGGCGACACCAAAAGAAATGGGGAAAGCAACGAATCCGTTACTAATTTAGATTTTGGGCTGATTGCTGGCCTATCTTTCGAGCTTACGGATCGGCTTAGTTTGCAAGGTCGATATTATCGAGGATTAAAGGATGTGTTTGATGTCACTTTTACAGACGTCAATGGGGCAGAGCTTGATATCAATCCAAGGTTCGTCAACCACGGCTTCCAACTTTCGCTTACGGTTTTTCCTTTTTAATAAACCCTTTCTTTGGGAAACGCTCTCTCATTTTGAATCAGGGGGAGAAGTTGCTCTCCCCTGAATTAAACCATGACAAACAACAAACGGCCACGGCAATCAAACCGAAGTTTGACCGCCTGGCCGTAAGTTGTGTGCATGGAATTAGGATAGAAAATATTCCTGGGTTGCCTCTGCACCATATGTAGCAAGCAGGATATGTTGTTGTATGGGTTTCGCTTTAGACTAGCACTAACGGTACAAGCTGCCACTATTCAGCGGTATTGGCTGCTGCTGGGCTGCTGCCGGCCGAACTCCACCAAAATAGTAGCGAATCCCTACCGAAAAATCCAAAGCATTGGTCCAGGTAACAGAAGTCCTGCTGATTTCCCCCACATTAATCTGGCTGTCACTTTTGGCAAAATTGTATTTTACCAACGCTTCGAGGGCAATCCCGTCACTGGCAAAAATGGTGAAACCAGGCCCGACCCCGATCGACAACAAACTATTATCGATGATTTGTGTCTCTTTGTTTTCAATAAATTGATTTCTCGAATTACCAAAACCAATCGTAGCATCTAAGAAGTACGCCTTGTTTTCACCAGAAGGAATATAATAGCGCACAAACGGACCAAAAAGGAGATTGTCGTTTTCAGAACGCACGGGGGGAACTGTTGCATCTCCCAGGTCCACGCCGGCAGTGCTGGTAGTTCTGAGCCAATCCATGCCAATACCCATCACAAAATTTTGCCCCAGAAAATAACCAATACTGGGCGAAAGGTTGAATTGGGAAGCCCTACCACCATCTCCCTGAACGGAACCAGTGTTGGATTGAACATCTATGGATGATTTGGAGATAGAAAACCCCATGCTTGAACCAATCATAAAATTGCCCCGTTGGGTAGGATAAAAGTTTGATTGTTGTGCCGATAAGCCTCCGAATGCGATCAAGATCATAAAGAGGATGGCTGCGATAGTTTTCATTGTAGAATTTTTCGTAGTATGAAATAGGAAGTTTGATTGCCCTTAAGGGAATTGATCTTAGTAGTGATGGGCAAATGCGATTTTAAGTTAGTTGCATTGTCCAAGTGCTACCCAGATGATGATGAATACAATGATAGTTCCCAGGCAACCTCCGCCTAGTTTCATGGCACCATAGCCTGCTATAAGGCCTTTGAAAAGATTATTCATGATTTGTATTTTTTGGGATTGTGAAACAGGCCTACTCAGCCCTTGAAGCTTCACCATTCGGATGGGCTACAAGAAGAGGAAAAAGAGGGAGAGAAATTCCCTCCCTCTCTTTTGTATGGATTAACCTTTGGATTAGTCTTCTGCCGCACTTGAAAGTGCGATCAGGAAAAGTTTAGGCTACCGCGTTTTTGAGGCAGATGGCAAGGCCCATTCTTCTCTCTTTTCATTTTGAGGGTTATGCATGTTTTTGTTTTCTGGATTGGGGTTGTGCATGTTTTTATTTTCGGGATTGCGGGTGTGGCCTGATTCCTCCTTGCTTCCTGAAGCACCATAGAGGCTACCTACAATTCCTGTAATGGCAGTGGCTACTCCGCCAGCGTTCTGGCTAGTGAATTCAGCAATTTTTTTGCGCAGTTCTGCTCCTTTTTTGGTGCCATACAAAGCTGCAACAGCAGAGCCAACAGCAACACCGGCTGCTACGCGCCATGCGATTTTTCTTGCATTCATGTCATTCGTTTTTAAAGGTGATGAGATGGTAAAAATGGGAGTTAGAGCTTGTTTAAGTTTTTTTGGCAGAAGTAAAAAAGACTGCAAAAAAACTTAAACAAGTGCTTATGCCAGAGTAGGTTTAACCGTTGCTATTGGCAGTACCTTTGCTACTTACCAGCACGACAACTCCGCCAATTAACAGCACCAAACCTACTATGGGTGACCAGCGAACGGGATTGTTTTCTTTCTTTTCAATCTCTAGTGGACCAATGTCCACTACTTTTTCGCGCGTTACAAAATTGAATCCGGTGTATGCCATCATCACTATACCTAGGATGATGAGGATAACTCCTAATGGTCTTGATCTCATACGTGTTTTGGTTTTTCGTTGGTGGTGGAAAAAAGTTGGTTTTTTGGGGCTGGGGTTTTCTCATAGTATGTTGCATCTAAAGGATAAAAACTCTTGCCACAGGGTTTACGGGGAAATACGGGGTTTCTTTTCCCCAACTGAGGGTCTTTTTGTCCTTATTCGAGGTTTGAGGCATGGGCTGTTTGGGTTTTATCAGCGGTTAAAAGAAAAAATACTGGCGTCGGGGTTTTTGTGCCCCAGCGCTTCGTCGCGAATGAGCTCAGCAGCGATTTGACTAAAGGTGATGCCGTTGCCCCCAAAACCCAGGGCATAAATGGTATGCTCATGCTCGGGAATGCTGCCAATGTAGGGTAGCCCGTCGGCGGTTTCAGCGAAGGTCCCCGCCCAATGATAATCTACTTTTAGGGGTGCCAGTTGGGGGAACAGTTTTTCAAAGTCTCGGGTCAATTGCTGGCTTTTGCGCTTGAGCAAACGGTCGCGCCGCCCGGCATCCTGAAAAGTTTCATCTCTGCCTCCTACCAATACACGGCGATCGCTGGTAGTTCTGCAATACAAATAAGGACGGGCCGTTTCCCAAACCAGAGCGTTTTCGTGCCAGAGGGTTTCAGCAGCATAGGGTTCGCTGACGAGGGCATAGGAAGAATTTAGAGAAGCGATTTGACGCGGCAACCATTGTCCCGATTCGTACCCTGCTGCAATGACCAATTTGCGGGCGTGCACGCTGTAGCCTTCCTTTGTTTCCAGATTTACCCCATTTTTGTTGCGATGGATGGCGGTCACAGTTGTTTTGTCAAAAATGGCGGCACCTTGGCCGATGGCGTCTTGTAACAAGCCGTGAGTTAAAGTGTAGGCATCCACTTGGGCACCTTCTTTGGAATACAAGGCACCTGGGGCAGCAAAAGGAAACAAAGCCTGCAAAGCCACCTGATCCAGGAATTCAACTACAAAGCCATGTTTTTGGCGCATGGCCAGTTCTGTCTTTAGACCGGGCAAATCAGCCTTCCGCGAGGCGTAATAGAGGCTGGGTTTTTTTTCAAAATCGGTGGCTACAGCCAATTGATTGCAAATGATTTCCAACTTATTGATGGCTTCAGCACACAACCAATAGCTGCGGGCTGCATGCTCTTCACCCACTATTTCGGCCAATTGGTACATGGGCGTATCTATTTCATATTGCAACATCGAGGTGCTGGCACAAGTGCTCCCCATGCCAATATGCCTCCGGTCGAGCAATGCGACGGATACGCCCGCACGCGACAAATACCAAGCAATCAGCGCACCGGTTATACCACCTCCGATGATGACATAGTCGGTTTTTAGGTTTTGTTGCAGGGAAGGATACTCAAAAAGTAGACCACTCTTGAGCAGCCAGTATGGGTTAGCAGTGTGAAGATTCATTGGATTCGGTTTTGGAAAGGATCAGATCAGGATTAACAGTATACCCAAACAGCCGATTATACATTTGGGACTTTGCTGCCTTTTTCTTTTTCAATCTCATCGCGATTCTTTTCTGCAAGACTAACCGTCGAATCCTGGGTTTGAATTTCTTTTTTCTCAACAAAAACAGCATACTGATTGGGGCGAATCCGGCTTCCGTATTTGTTGGCGTATACTTTAGTAAATTCTGCTCCAAAATATAGAATGGCAGCCGAGTAATACACCCACAAAATGATCAATACCATGGCCCCGGCTGCGCCATAAACGGACATGGTAGAAGAGCGACTTAGGTAATAGTTGATCAACCATTTGCCCAATAAAAACAGCAGGGCAGTCAATAGAGCTCCTACCATCACATCGCGCCAATGAATCGTAGCATCCGGCAAAACTTTAAAAATGATCGCAAAAAGCAAAACGACTGCGGCGACGTTGATGGCGTTGGAGATCGTCCAGCTTAACCATGCAACTTCTCCAAAATGCTGATTGACAAAATTATACACCACCGAAAGCATCGCACTAAGCACCAAGGATACCAAAAGCAAAAAGCCAATGCCGATGATCAGGGAAAAGGAAAGCAAACGATTTTGAATGAATTTTAACCAGCTTCGTTTGGGTTTGGCTCGAATGCTCCAAATGGTGTTGATGGAATCCTGAATTTCCAAAAAAACACCCGTAGCCCCTAGCACCAATGTTGCAATTCCGATAATGGTAGCCAGCGGGGTATTGCCTGAGAAATGGGCATTGCTGATCATTTCCTGGAGTTGGATGGCACCTGTAGTACCCAAAAGGCCCTCAAATTGCGTATACAAGTATCCCTCTGCAGCCTCTTTGCCAAACCAAATACTGCTGATTGCGATGACGATAATCAGCATGGGTGCCAATGAGAACAAAGTGTAATACGACAAGGAAGCACTTAATTTCAGTGCATTGTCATTGCTGAACTCATAAGCAGACTGGTAAAGCAAATGAAAAAAATTCCGCAGATTGAACCAGATTCGCCGGAGGGCTTTGTTGAGGTATGAAATGGTGCTGTTCATGATAACCGGGGAAAAAGTGGAGGAGTTGCTAGAGTACTGTCTATCACCGCTCTATTCCACCAGGGTCGTAATTTTACAGCGATTACAATTAGTAAAATGGCTATACCGGCATAAGCAGTAAAAATAATAGTGGATAAAGAGGTATTGAACAATTCCTGATGCTTGAGCGAAATCCCGAAAAGCGCCCAGGTGACAGCCAAAGCGTAAGGAATGTTGCGCCTTACGAATAGCATTCCCAGCGATAGCGCTATTGCCACAAGTATCATCATTACAGTCCAGAGTTTTTCGGATAAACCGCCACCATCCCACTGTGCGCCCTTAAGCCAAGCAGTTACGTTTGCAATACTGGCAACCGAAATCCAACCCAGGTACAATCCGAAGGGAATTTGTAAAAAATTGCGGTAATCCTGGGTGTGGGGTAGTATATAAAATGCCTGGCGATTGACACGAATGAGCTGAAAAAGCATCAAAAACATCACAACTATACTGGCTGACACAAATTCGTAGTGCCAACAGAACAACCAAGCCATGTTGAGGAAAGATACGAATACGAAGCGCCATCCAAGCGCGTCAATGGCGCGATTGCGATCCAGGCGGCGTTGGGCGGAACGTAGTGGCCAGATTTGCCAGACTGAAAAGAACAGCAGTAGCAAATAAATCAGGCTCCAAATAGAGAAAGTCAAGCCTGCTGGGGTGAATAAATTGGGGTATTGATCGGATAGCTCCTGGGTAGTCTTGTTGTTGAGGGGTAAAAAGACTGCCAGGAAATTAAACCCGATACACAACAAAAAAAACAATATATTTGCTGATTTGAGTAAGGTCAAGCGGGTTTTGGAAATTCCCGGGGAGGTATTGATGATTTGAGCTTCCATGCGAGAGAGTTTTACATTTACTGAACTTTTAAAGTTTAGTAAATGTCGAATGTTAAAAGCTGTTTGAGTTATTAGAATGGCAGTTTCCAATCTAATAACTCAAACAGCTTCAGAGAAAATGAACAGTATTATTTGTCCACTACCTCTTGCAGACGGGCAGCTTCCTCAATAGCCTGATGTGCTGATTTCAAAGCTTGCTTGTGCTCAGCAATCATCACCCGAATGTTGTCGGGTAAGTGGGCATCCATCTGTAATGCGTCATCATAAGCTTTCAACGCGGCGCTCTCACCATAGGCGCAGGAATCCAGAACAGATTTGCGATCTTTTCCCATCACTGTGGCTTTAAAATCCATCCAAACGCGAAACAACTTACCACGCGTAGTAGAATCCGTTACGGGTTCGCCACCCAAACCACGGATGGTTTGCTGGAGTTCGCTGACGTACTTGCGACTTTGGCTAACGTAACGATTGAACAGGGTGCGCAAATCCACATCGGTGCTGCCTACTTCCTCTATCGCTTTTTCATAACCAAAAACGCGGTCGTAGTTGATACTTACCAGTTCGTTAAGGGCCGAAACCAATTTTTCATTGTTTTGCATGATGGTTGATTTTACATTGATCAATAGTTAAATACAATCATTCTTTCAAGCATCTGGGCACAAAAAACGAGCCACGCCTTAGTGCTTAGTTTATGGGCAAAAAATTGGTATTTTTTCTACGCTATGGGTAAAAGTGGGTAATCTGTATTCAAAAACACAGAGGCTGCCTCCTTCCTTTCGTTTGGAGACAGCCTCTACCGTCAAAAAAAATCCTGATTAAGCCTGTTCTTCTTTTTTATCCGTCTTGAGCATGTCCAACAATCTCAAGCCCAGCATACCGCCGATGGCACCATTGCCACCAGCACCACCTTCACCGGTGATGAGTACGTCCGGGATGATTTTAACTTTTTCCTGCCCAATCGTTTCCATCACTTTCATCTTGGTAAAGTTGTCGCCCCCCATCGCTTCTACGGCGAGGCGGTATGCTTCGGCGCTAGACTGACCCACGGCTAGAGTCTTTTCAGCTTCCGCTTTACCAGTGAGTTCAATTTTTTCGGCTTCGGCCTGCGCCATCAGTCTCACCTTTTCAGATTCGGCAGCAGCACTCATTTTGGTACGTTCGGCGTCGGCCGAGGCGATCATCTTGGTGCGTTCCGCTTCTGCTGAGGCGGCAATTTTTACCCCATTCGCTTCACCGGTCGATTTTTTCACGGCAGCATCGGCGATGCGTTCGGCGATCAATACACCCTGATCGGCTTGGACGATCTGCTTTTGGATGTCGGCAATGGCGGTCTCTTTTTCAAGGGCCTGCCGGGTTTCCTGAGCCATTTTCTGGGTGTCGTAAGTCACCTTTTGTTCTTCGGCCAACTTGCGGTCGGTCAGTGTTTTCATCAGCGAATCGGGCGGTACGATGTCGCCAATCAGGGTGTCCACCCCGTGTACGTTGTATTCTTCCAGTACCTGGCCAATGTGTCGTTTTGCTGAATCCTGGCGGTCTTTACGCGAGGTCAGGAACGAGATCACATCGGCATCCTGGGCCGAGTTGCGGAAGTAGTTGCCAATGGTCGGTTCCAGTACCTGGCTGACCAGGTTGTGCATGCTACCAAAGCGAGCGATTACCTTGGGTGCCTCGGTGGCCGGGATGTGAATGATCTGCGACACATCGAGGTTGAAAGGGAAACCGTCTTTGGAACGTACTGTAATGGTAGACAAATGTTTGTCCAACATGTGTGACTCAGTGCGGGCGGTAGCCCAGTTGAGTACCAAGTTGGTGGTGGGTACCAATTCCACCTTATACAAATATTTATTAACGGGGTATTTACCAGGGCCAAGGGGTTCTGCCCAAACGCCTTTTTGGCCTTTGGACACAATGTTACCGTGACGGAATTCGTCGCCACTGAGGTCGACACCTTCTTTACCGTAGAAAGAGATGACTACCCCCACGTTGCCGATCGGAATTTGCGTCATTTCATGTTCTTCAATTTGTGCAAACCAGGGGTTGAGGTTGTACGAACCTGCCAGGAGCACCTGCGGTTGTAAACCTTTGTTGCCGCCGCCGCGCAAAAAGGCATCGGCGTCCTGGAAGTTGTTGTGGTCGAGGACTTCGCGTCCGGCGATTTGTCCCATTTCAATCGGCGCACCATCCAGGGTCGTGATGACGCCCAGCATGTTTTCCTTGATTTGGTTCATCGGCGCCAATACAAGGTCGAACACGAAGGTATTGATCCTGTAAACCCCGGTAGTAATGTAGGCGGTTTGACGGCCTTTTTGACCACCGTTGCGGATGAAGGCGGCAGCGTCTTGGTAGGCGTCGCAATCTACACGTTTGCCCAGGATCGAGTTGGTCGGCAATTCGGCGCCATCTTTAGCGATTAACAAACCAATTTGCCCGGGAGGAATCACGGTCAGTGGCTGTAGGTTGATTTCGTATTGCCAAATCCAGTACCAGAAGTGAATTCCCGGGGCCAGGGTTTGGGCCTGGAAACCCGCTTCGCCATCAACCGCGATGATCCGGTTGGGCGGTAGTTCTTTCTTTTCGCCAAAAAGCGAAAACTTCAGTGTGACGAGTCCGATTTTGTCTTCCGGCACCAGAATAATTCCCAGCAGCCTGAACCAAAAACGGTAAGTGAGCAAAAAAATCAAAATGGCGAGGAAGATGCCACCCCACCATAAGGCAATCATACCAATAGGGTTCATGTTAAAAATTTTGAGTGTTTGTTATTTTTTGGTTTTGCTGATCGTATGTTGAATTGCGATCATAGGGCAAGTATGGGGGTGGAAGGAGAAGATTTGCTATTTTATTCGATGACGCCGGATTGGAAAGCGATGAAGGTGGGGGAAATGGGGGTCTAGAAGATTTGGGTTTGTATAAAGATTTGAAAGGATCGATTTATGATGGGCTGAAACTCCTGTTCTATAAATGGCAAAAGGATGGTATCAAAGTTGGATACGATGTTGATGTATACGAATGAGTATTCTACATTAGGCTTTCTTCCGTCAAATATTCTTTTAAAAATAAGGTTCATTTGGCGTTGAAATTGATCAGGAGTGAGGGGTTCTATAGGGTTCAAAAGCTCTATCAATTGTTTGTTGAGGTCATGAAAAAATTGATTGATGATTGTTTGCCGCCGAATTCTCAACCCCTCACGGTTTAAGTTGTAAACATCAATGCTTATGTTACCAGAGTTGCTTTTTCCATGCAAAAACCCATCCTGATCTAAATATAAATGATCCAAAGGATCTACTATTTCTGGATTCAGCAAGAGAGGCTTCTCAGCTTGCATGGCTTCATGTAAAATCGAATAATGAGCGACATCGCTTGGATGGTTCAAAAGTCGAATTCCCGCAATTGGAAAGCGATTCCCTTTAGCACCTTTCCCATTGCAATTTTGACAAGCTAAAAGGAGATTTGACCATTCATTGCCCAGCCAATAATAACCTTGATGGGTTTCTCCTGCTTTTAGGTCTTGTTGATCTAATTTTGCTTTAGGTCGGTAATGTTCTACCTGTAGAGGGGCGCTGTGGGTAATAGTGGATTCACAATAGGCGCATTTATGGTGATAAATCTTGGATAAGGCAGTTTTGACCGGGGGGTGTTTGTAATTCCTGATGTACATACTTCCGTCTTGTGCCGCAACAGCGGCAAGTGTTTGCTGTTGAGCAGTCTTTTGAGTAAGGTGACGTGGAATTGCCTCGAAGTCCTTATGTACTTTGATCATTTCAATGCTTGCGCGAGCTTTTTTAAACGATTTTTAATTTCTTCATTTGCCATCGCTTCTTCGAAAGAGTCTTCAGTGAGTAAATCTTTCGGGCCAGTATTTGCCGTGGGAATAATTTCCTCAAGGTCAAAAATAGGTGAGGTAAGCAAGCTATTGGGCAGCAGCCTTGTCAAGTCAATATCCAATTTTTCAACAGTAATACCTGCTTCACTGCTTTGGTGTACTTTTAATACTACACTTTCTTTTGGTGCACCTAAAAGTGGGATGGGGCTGTGGGTGCTGGCGATGAACTGGATTTTTGGGAAAATTTCAGACAGAAGGCCGGGCAGGGCTTTTTGCCAGGTGGGGTGAAGGTGGACGTCGAGTTCGTCGATTAGGACGATGCCTTCTAATTGTTCCGGAGTACTAATTTCAGGTTGAGTATTAAATAGACGGATCACCATGTCTCCAATCATTGCAATAATATTACGATTACCTGAAGCCAATTGATTGAAGTTTTTTGCAGTATTAAGCTTTTCTCCAAGATCATCTTTTTCATAGAAAAAAACTTTGTCTTTTGCTACATCGACTTCTATCTTCTCAATATTGGGCATAAGTCGAAGGAATAAGCTTTTAATGGCTTCAACTCTTTTTTTGAGAAGGTTGACAAGCTTTTCGTCTTTATACATAAGTTCTGGCAAAGAACTTCTATAAGTCATCACCCTTAATTCTGGGTCAATATCTAATAAGATGCCATCAGAGTTGAACAAACTGTATGATTGAGCACTTTTTTCCTCGCCAAAAACACTCACATTGAGTCTGGATGCGCCATATGCTAAAGTTTTTCGAATTAGATCGTCATCAGATGGTAAATCATTAACACCTGCAGATGCACCATCAAGTAGTCCCGTTGTAGCTTTGAAGTAAGATGATTTTCCATGTCTTAAACCTATATTAATATCAAATTCGCCATCTTCTAAAATCAGTTTTTTATCTCTATTCCCAAACAACCCCACAAACAACGCCTGCAACACACTCGTCTTACCCCCTCCATTTTTCCCCGTCAAAAAAATCCACTTGGTATCAGCAGGAATACCTTCCACTGAGGTGTCTTTGATGCCTCGAAAGCCTTCGATGTGAAAAGAAGTAATGCCAAAGCTGGGACCGTTGCTCATATTGGTCAAATTTTACCACTAAAGTACGCCCTTTTTGGGAAAAAGGAAAGTGAGTTAATACTTCCGCCTCTTCCGCCACTCCTCCAAAATATTCAAATCCTGCTCATTCTTAATTAAGGTATGCAAATGAGGCGGAAGCTGCTCCTTGAGATCAGTTTCAGCCAAAGCGCTGGCGGGCAATTGTTCAAACAACAAAAGGCTGATCCAATCCAATAACTCGCTGGTGGAAGGCCGCTTTTTTAAACCCGTCACTTCGCGCAGCGCATAAAACAATTGCAGGGCGTTGTTGAGCAATTCCTCGCGGATATTGGGAAAATGCACGTGGACAATGTCCAACATGGTAGCTTTATCCGGGAAACGGATGTAGTGGAAAAGGCAGCGCCGCAGGAAGGCATCCGGCAATTCTTTTTCGTTGTTGGAAGTGATGATGACGATGGGGCGGTTCACCGCTTTGATGGTTTGTTGCAGCTCGTACACATAAAACTCCATGCGGTCCAGTTCCAGCAATAAGTCATTGGGGAACTCGATGTCGGCTTTGTCAATTTCGTCGATGAGCAGTACCACTGATTCGTCGGCGGTGAACGCTTCCCAGAGTTTGCCCTTTTTGATGTAGTGGCTGATGTCGTCTACACCCTCTTTGCCCAATTGGGAGTCGCGCAGGCGCGATACTGCGTCGTACTCATACAGGCCTTGTTGGGCCAAGGTAGTCGATTTGATGTGCCAAGTCAGCAGCTTTTTACCCAGCGCATTGGCAATCTCGTGGGCCAGTAGGGTTTTGCCCGTGCCCGGCTCGCCTTTAACCAGTAAGGGGCGTTGAAGATAAATGGCCGCATTGACAGCTATTTGCAATTCTGAGGTGGCGACGTAAGAGGATGTTCCTTGAAATGACATAGCAGCAGTTAATTTTAGGGTTCCAGATTCCCCATCAGGCACCTCGGCTTCGCTCGGCGACCGATGGGGAATCTGGAACCCTAAAATTAACTGTTGTCGTGGATTTGCTCGAAAATATTTTTATGTACACTAGGAAAGAATATTTTTTTTACATTTGGAATGAATTGAAATTTTCATTTTGTTTTGTTGCGCTGCGCAAAATGCTAACCGAAAGACCAAGTATCGCATGGAAAGTAGAATAGCAGAAGCTCCAACTGCAGACAGTCCTGAAGGAGAGCCAGTTATTGTGAAGCTGAAACGCGGCTTCGATGTTCACTTGTACGGGGAAGCTCCCAAAAAAGTCCATTCCGAGGTATCCGTAAATCGATTTGCTGTTCAAGCACCCAATTACCTGGGCTTGGCACCTATGCCAAAACTAATGGTAGAGGAGGGGCAGCACGTTTTGGCGGGTGAGGCTTTGTTTTTTGACAAAAATCGACCGGAAGTCCTTTTTGTTGCACCAGTGAGTGGCGAATTGATTGCCATCAACCGGGGTGAGCGGCGAGCGATTCAAGAGCTGGTGATTCTGGCGGATAGAACCATCCAATACCGCACGTACGACAAAATTCCTAGCCTGGATAGTTCACGAGAAGAACTGTTTGCCTTTTTACAAGAAAGCGGCGCCTGGTCCCTGTTTCGTCAGCGACCGTATAATCTTCTGGCTGATCCTGATGCGGTGCCAAGGGATATTTTTATCTCCACTTTTGATACAGCCCCTTTGGCGCCCGACCTCAATCTGGTGGTCAGTGGCCGCGAAGCTGCTTTTCAAAAAGGCCTGGACGTGCTGGTCAAACTGACCACGGGTAAAGTATACCTGGGCCTTGACGCCCGTGGCAACGCGGTATCCAGCGCTTTTAGTCAGGCAAGAGGGGTGCAAAAAATCGGGTTCAAAGGTAAACATCCGGCTGGAAATGTAGGGATTCAAATCCACCACATTCGCCCAATTCGCTCCAGAGAAAAGGTATGGACGCTGGGTGTACAGGAAGTGATCACACTGGGTACCTTGTTTCTGGAAGGTAAATACGATGCATCGCGGATCGTCGCTTTGACGGGTTCTGCGCTTGACAAACCTGCTTATGTGCGTACCTATGCAGGGGCGAATCTTGGTGACTTGCTGAAAAACCAGGGTGTTGCTGCAAATTCCCGCATCATTTCCGGGGATGTACTCTCTGGCAAAACCAAAACAGCCGAGCAGTTTTTGAATGTTTACGACGATCAAGTCAGCGTCATTCCAGAAGGAAATGATTATGAAATGTTTGGTTGGTTGGCACCAATGAGCGCGAGGCCCTCCACTTCTCGTACATTTTTTAGTGGTATTCTGCCCTTTGGCTGGATTTACAATGCCACGACGAATACCCACGGTGAAAAGCGCGCCTTTGTTATGACAGGTCAGTATGAAGATGTGCTGCCGATGGACATTTTTCCTCAACACTTGTTGAAGGCCATCATTACCAACGACATTGAACGCATCGAAGGATTGGGCATTCACGAAGTGGTAGAAGAGGATTTGGCAATCTGCGAGTTCGCCTGTACTTCCAAACAACCCTTGCAAAAAATCCTACGCGAGGGCATTGACATGATGATTAAAGAAGGGCTATAGTCATGAAAGAAAAAATAATCAGTCTTTTTAAACGTATGGAGCCGGACAAGGAGAAATCTCCACTGTTGCACACGGCCTACGATGCATTTTTTACTTTTGCTTTTGCACCCAATTCCGTTACCAAAGATGGCGTACACATCCGCGATGGGATGGACCTCAAGCGGACGATGGTTATAGTGGTGATTGCCTTGCAACTCTGTTATCTCTGGGGCACCCTGAACATCGGGCACCAGCATTTTGCGGCACTGGGATTGTACCAAAACCTGATTTTGGAAGGTTTTCACCTGAAGTTGTTCTACGGTTTGGTGCAATTGTTGCCGATCTGGATCGTGGCACATGTGGTAGGTTTGGGCGTTGAGTTTTATTTTGCGGCGCGCAAAAAACATGCTGTGGAAGAAGGTTTCCTGGTTACAGGTGCCCTGATTCCCTTGATTATGCCTCCTGATGTGCCGCTTTGGATTTTGGCTTTTTCCATCGTATTCGCCGTTATCATCGGCAAAGAAGCCTTTGGTGGAACCGGGATGAACGTGGTCAATATTGCCTTGCTGGCGCGGGTATTTGTGTTTTTTGCCTACCCCGCTACCATTTCCGGCGATGAAGTATGGGTAGCTGGCCTGACCAAGGCTGGCCCTGGCGGCATGGCCGATTATGGCTGGATTCACCTCCAGGTACTCAATCCCATTTTTGAATCCTTTGGGTGGGATACCTTTAATCAAGGCTATGCCGTGGTGGATGGGTATTCGGGGGCTACTCCGATGGCCCTGGCTGCTAAAGGCGGCTGGGCTGCGGTGATGGAGCATTACACGCCCGGGCAAATGTTCTGGGGGTTGATTCCCGGATCAATTGGAGAAACGAGCAAACCATTCATCATCATTGGTGCTTTGATGTTGATTGGAGCAGGCATTGCCAGTTGGCGCATCATGGTATCCATGAGTTTGGGTATGGTATTTATGGCCTTGATTTTCAACATGTGGGGTTACAATGCCTTCATGGAAATTCCTTGGTACTACCATTTTTCGATGGGCAGCTTTTTGTTTGCCATGGCTTTTATGGCCACTGATCCGGTCACTGCTGCTTCCACCAATCGAGGCAAGTGGATTTACGGCTTTCTGATTGGCGTCATTGGCCTGATCGTAAGGGTGATGAACCCGGCATATCCCGAGGGCTGGATGTTGGCCATCCTGCTGCTCAACGTATTTGCACCGCTGATCGATCATTTTGTATTGCAGTCCAACATCAATAAACGAATGAAGCATGTACAGTAACCGCTATATCACGATCTATACCCTGATCATGACCCTGGTCGTATCGGTGGTACTCGCTTTTGCCGTTACGGGCTTAAAACCTTTTCACGATGAGGCGGAAGCGATATATAAAAAGCGCGATATTCTGAGCGCGATTGAAAGCCAATTGCCCAAAAAGCTCAAAGATATGAGTGACGAGGAGGTGTTGAGCTTATTTGATTCCAAAGTCGAGCAGGTGGTGATCAATGCTGAAGGAGAGAGCCTGCAAGGCATTAGCGCCGAAAAAGTAGACATGGCATCGGAAGAAAAGAAACCAGAAAATGAACGCAAGTATCCATTGTACATTTATCAAAGTGAGCAAGGTAAAATATACCTCGCTTCAGTACGTGGAAATGGGCTTTGGGATAAAATCTGGGCATATGTTGCCATCAAAGAAGACTTGAACACCATTGTTGGGACAGCATTTGGGCACGTCGGTGAAACACCTGGTTTGGGTGCAGAAATTAAAGACAATCCCAGTTTTCCTAAACAATTTGAAGGAAAAAAATTGTTGAATGATCAGGGTGAATACGTTTCGGTCAGAGTAGTAAAAGGTGGTGTAAAAGATCCGCTACATGAAGTAGACGCGATTTCGGGTGCCACCATTACCTCGGTTGGGGTTTCGGACATGATGGTTCGTGGCCTCGAAGTGTATCTCCCTTATTTGCAAGCGCAGAAAAAATAAATTCCATGGCAGAAACAACGACAACAACAGTAGAAAAAGAAAAGCTGGAGTGGTTTGGGCCCAAGGAGCGAAAGCTCGTTACTGACCCACTGGGAGATGACAATCCCATCACCGTTCAGGTTCTTGGTGTTTGTTCGGCCCTTGCGGTCACAACCATGCTCAAACCCGCTTTGATTATGGCCATAGCGGTGACTCTGGTAACAGGCTTTTCCAATCTGGTCATCTCCTCGCTGCGCAATGGTGTTCCGAAACAAATCCGGATGATTGTTCAATTGGTAGTGATTGCCTTTTTGGTAACCATCGTAGAACAAGTCCTGAAAGCCTACAGCTATCCCATTTGGAAGCAGTTATCGGTATTCATCGGACTGATCATCACCAATTGTATTGTAATGGGGCGTTTGGAAGCATTTGCCATGGCCAATCCTCCCTGGCGTTCGTTTTTGGACGGATTGGGGAATGGCGCAGGCTATGGGTTGATCTTGATCGCAGTAGCTGCCATACGTGAGTTTTTTGGTCGGGGTGCGCTTTATGGCTACAAAATCCTGGGGGCTACCGATGAATTTTTGCTCAATACCAGCAAACATTGGTGGTTAAGCTGGTATCAGCCGAATGGCTTAATGGTCATTCCGGCATCGGCAATCTTTTTGGTTGGTATTTTTATTTGGATTCAACGTTCGCGCAATCCAAAATTGGTTGACGCATCTTAAATTGATATACAATGGACAATCTGCTGAATGTCTTTATCAAGTCCGCCTTTATCGAAAACATGGTACTATCCTACTTTCTGGGGATGTGTTCCTTCTTGGCGGTATCCAAATCTGTAAAAACGGCCATCGGCCTGGGTGCAGCGGTTATTTTTGTGTTGGCGCTTACGGTACCCATCAACTGGGTGATCAGCGAATTTGTGCTGGGGCCAAACGGTATTTTTAAAACCGACCTGACCTTTTTGCGCTTTATCCTATTCATTGCCAGCATTGCCGCTTCGGTGCAATTGGTGGAAATGGCCGTAGAGAAATATTCGCCGTCTCTGTACAATGCCTTGGGGATATTTCTACCCCTGATCACGGTAAACTGTGCCATCCTCGGAGGAGCACTGTTCATGGTGGCACGCGAGTACAATTTTAGCGAAGCGGTGGTGTACGGTATTGGTTCTGGCTTTGGATGGGCTTTGGCGATTGTAGCCATGGCGGCCATTCGGGAAAAAATCCGTTACTCCAACGTGCCTGCACCACTGCGGGGCCTGGGGATTGCGTTCATCCTGACTGGTTTAATGGGGATGGCTTTTATGGCACTGATGGGGATTAACCCGGCAACGTATATGCAATAAGCTTTCAGCTGTCAGGAATCAGCTTTCAGCAATAAGCTGTCAGCAGTGAGCAATCCGCATGTAACCTTCAAATTTTTACAAAAATGATCTTACTTTTCGATATACTACCGATTGTTTACGGCGCCATTGCTTTTACTGCCGTGATTATGTTGCTGACTTTTGGGTTGATTTATGCTCAAATGAAGTTGGTGCCGCAGGGGAATGTCAAAATCATCATCAATGGTGATGACGAAAATCCGGTTTTGGTTTCACCGGGTTCCTCCTTGTTGTCTACTTTATCGAACCAAAACCTCTTTTTACCTTCGGCGTGTGGAGGTGGAGGCACTTGTGCCATGTGCAAATGTTGGGTAGACGATGGTGGGGGCGACGTATTGTCGACTGAACTCAACCACCTTTCGCGGCGGGAAGTAGCGGAACACAAACGGTTGGCTTGCCAAGTGAAAGTGCGGCAGGATATGAAAATCCGGGTACCAGAAGAGGTATTTGGCATCAAAAAATGGGAGTGTGAGGTGGTTTCCAATTACAATGTGGCCACTTTTATCAAGGAGTTTGTGGTGAAATTGCCCGAGGGGGAACACCTGGAGTTCGAATCGGGTGGTTACATCCAAATTGACGTGCCGGAGATAGAGTGTGACTTCAAAGACATGGACATCACCGCGCATCCACGTTTGACCGACCGCGCCCCGGATTGTTACCAGCCGGATTGGGACAAGTTCAAATTGTGGGACTTAAAAATGAAGAACCCCGAGGAGCAATTCCGGGCGTATTCCATGGCCAACCACCCTGCGGAAGGCAACATCATCATGCTCAACATCCGGATTGCCACACCACCCTGGGATAGGGCTGCCAACAATTGGATGAAAGTCAACCCGGGGGTTTGTTCTTCTTATACGTTTACCCGCAACCCAGGGGATAAAGTGATGGTGTCGGGCCCTTACGGTGAATTCCACATCAAACCGACCAAAAAGGAAATGGTGTACATTGGTGGTGGTGCGGGTATGGCACCACTGCGTTCGCACATTTTCCATATGTTCCACACCGAAAAAATGCGGGATCGGAAAGTGTCGTTCTGGTATGGTGGCCGTTCAGGTAAGGAATTGTTTTACCAGGATGATTTTGAAGCTATTGAGAAGGAGTTTGACAATTTCAAATTCAATATCGCCTTGTCGGAACCACTTCCTGATGAAAACTGGACGGGGTACAAGGGCTTCATTCACCAGGTATTGTTCGAAAACTACCTGAAGAATCACCCCGAACCTGAAGAGATTGAATACTACATCTGCGGCCCACCCATGATGCTTTCAGCAGTGGAAAAGATGCTGGGGGATTTAGGCGTTCCGGATGAGAACATTGCATATGATGATTTTGGAGGGTAGGAGCGACTAAAGCGACTTATTTTCACAAAGAACACAGAGGCAGCACAAAGGGCACAAAGTTAGACGTTGACGGCGTTTTGTTGGGTGTTCTTGGTGCTGCCTTTTTTATTTGGGCTAGATTACCACTTTCTGCCTATGAAATGTTACAAGGAATTAACACTAATATGCCCTCTTTTTAATGTCGCGAATCAGGTAAACGGTGAAAAAAAGATAGCAAAACTATGATATGAAGTACTTAAGTTGCATATTTGTGTCGTATTTTTAAAGCCGACTAAAATCAAAGTCCAACCTACACTGCCATCAGACTGCCCCAAGTCAAGAAAAACGGCAAAAATCTGTATGCTTGTATTTTCCCAAAACCTAGAATGGTCTGTCGCAGCACAGACTGTACCTGCGACTGTTATTTTATCAACCAAATAAATCATTTATGAAGCTTTTGCATTTTACACTCACAGGAATGCTGTTGCTCGTAGGGCTTTGCCTGGGGGCACAGACCACAGTTCGAGGGGTCATTACCTCGATTAAAGGTGGTGAGCCGCTTATTGGGGCCACCGTTGTAATCAAAGGCACTGCAGTAGGTACGACTACTGATGTTGATGGAAAGTTTGAGTTGCAAGCTGACCCATCCAAAGATGTCCTTTTACTGAGCTACACGGGCTTCACTTCTCAGGAGATTGCATTGAATGGTCGCACAACGGTTGACCTTCAGATGGAAGAATCCATTGCGCTCTTGGGCGAAGTCATCGTAACTGCTTTTGGAGAATCTACCCGTGAAAAATTTACGGGTTCAGCGGCTACAGTAACTGCTGAACAAATCGCCAGACGGCCCATTACCAACGTTGGTCAGGCTATTGCAGGAGCAGGATCCGGGGTGCAAGCCACCATCGGGAGTGGCGCTCCAGGTTCAACGCCTGCGATTCGTATCCGTGGTTTTGGTTCAGTATCAGCATCCAATGCTCCATTGTATGTAGTAGATGGGATTCCTTACGATGCGGCTATTTCCAACCTCAATCCGGACGATATTGAAAACATCACGATCCTGAAGGATGCTGCTTCTACTTCATTGTACGGGTCCAGAGCTGCCAACGGTGTGGTGATGATCACCACCAAAAAAGGCACCAAGGGTCAGGGTCAGATCAGCCTGAAGTACACTCGGGGTACTTCTCAGCGTGGTTTGCCAGAATACGACCGTTTGAACGCGGCTCAATATTATCCCTACATGTGGGAATCTTACCGCAACAGTTTGATGTCGCGTACCGCAAGTCCACTTTCGTTGGAAGCAGCCAGTACCAATGCCTCTGCCAACATCGTAGGACTCTTGGGTTACAATGCCTACAATGTACCAGCTGCTGATTTGGTGAGCACTGCCGGAGTCTTGAACCCCAATGCACAATTGGTCTTCAGAGAAGAAGACCTCAACTGGGAAACTCCCCTTACGCGCGCAGGGCAACGTGACGAGGTCAACCTTAACTTCAGTGGCGGCGATGACCGCAGTAACTTTTATGCTTCTTTTGCCTATTTGAACGACAAGGGCTTCTTGATTCGTTCCGATTTTGAGCGTTACAGTGCACGTTTACAATTCAATACCCGTTTGAAGTCCTGGTTTTCGACTGGGGTGAATATTTCCTACACCAACTCTACTGCTAATCAGGATGACGCGGGTGGGAACACTTCATTTGTAAACCCCTTCTTTTTTTCCAGAGGGATGGGGCCAATCTATCCAGTTTATGCGTATGATCCCAATAATCCAGGAGAGTATCTGCTCGATGGCAATGGTCAGCGGCAGTACGACTTTGGTAACTTGAATGCGCTGGGTTTGCCTAACCGCCCTCAGTACGGTGGCCGCCATGCGGTTGCGGAAACCGAACTGAACCAAAACTTCTTCCGTCGGAACCTCTTCAGTGGCCGTACTTACGGTGAAGTTTCTTTCTTGAAAGATTTCAAGTTTAGAGTCAATGTAGGTGCGGATTACGTCAACGTCAACGACAATACCTTTGGTAACCCAATCATTGGAGACGGTGCACCTGCGGGTCGGGCTACGGTAGAATTTACCAACCAATTGACCCTGAACCTGAACCAGCAACTGACCTACAAGAAGAAGTTTGGAGAACACAATATTGATGTATTGTTGGGTCACGAGAATTACGATTACCGTACCAACTTCTTGACGGGTTCACGCTCACAATTGATCCTGGATGGTAACATTGAATTGGTCAACTTTACGACCACGACTAACCTGAACTCGGGGGCTGATTTCAACCGCCAGGAAGGCTACTTCTCTCGGGTTAACTACGACTACAAGAACAAGTACTTCGTTACCCTTTCGGCTCGCCGTGATGCGAGCAGTCGTTTTCAACAAGAAGTGCGTTGGGGTACCTTCTTTGGGGTCAGTGGCGCCTGGCAGTTGCACCAGGAGGAATTCCTGAAAGGCTCTTCATTGATCAACAATCTGAAGCTGCGTGGTTCTTATGGCCAAACGGGTAACAATGCCGGGATTGGTTTCTACGCTTGGCAGCCATTGTACAACCTGGGCTGGAACAACGCTGGCGAGGCTGGTATTTTACAGGGTAGCTTGGGGAACCGCGGCCTGTCATGGGAGTCAAACAACCAGTTTGACCTGGCTTTGGAATTCGGCATCCTGAAAAACCGCATTGCGGGTACTTTTGAATACTTCAACCGCCAGTCGGATGATTTGTTGTTTGCCGTTCCACTACCAGTTTCAACGGGTACTGCATCACAAACCCGCAACATCGGGGCCATGTACAACCGGGGCTTGGAATTGGAACTGAACCTCACGCCGGTACAAACCCGCGACTTTACCTGGGAAATCAACTTTAATGCTACCCGTTATCAGAACAAAATTACCCGGATGCCGGAGAGCAATAAGGAGATCATTTCTGGAACCAAAAAACTCCAGGTCGGCAGTTCTTTGTTTGACTTCTGGTTGAGAGAGTGGGTAGGGGTTAATCCTGAAAACGGCAACGCAGAATACCGCGCCAATGCTTTCGTTGCTTCTAACTCACGGATCACCGAAGATGGTGATACCTTGACAACGACTTTGAACAACGCACGTTTCCGTTACAATGGCTCCGCTATTCCTGACTTTAGTGGGGGTCTTACGAACACCTTTGAATTCAAAGGTTTCACTTTGTCCGTATTGTTCATTTATCAGGTCGGTGGTTTGATTTACGATGGTGCCTACCAAGGCTTGATGAACTCTTCTGGGTATGGTGCTTCCAAGCATGTGGATGTGCTGAATCGTTGGCAAAAACCTGGGGACATTACCGATGTTCCTCGGGCAGACTTGGGCCGTTCGGTTGATCATGATGGAACTTCCGATCGCTGGTTGACTGATGCAACTTCCTTGAACTTGCGGAACGTTTCCCTGACTTACAGCTTGCCTGCAAGCCTGACTAAAAAAGTGAAAATCCAGGGTGCACAAATTTTTGTGACTGGTGAAAACCTCGCTTTGTGGAACAAACGCAAAGGTATGGATGGCTTGGGTAGCTTTGAAGGCGTTACTGCCAACACTTATTCTTTCTACCGCAACTTTGTCGGTGGGATTAACTTAACCTTCTAAAAACAACAACCATGATGAAGTATAAATTTCTAATCTTATCTATTTTGACCTTGGGCCTGAGCTTGAGCTCATGTGAGAAAGATTATCTCAATACTACGCCAACTGGTAGTGTAGATGCCGGTTCGGCCTACGCTACAACCAAAAACGCCAAAGCTGCAATCAATGGCATTTATCGCTCGATGATGGTGCGTTATCGGGGCTCACAGGGCCATTCAGGCTTCCCAGCCTTGATGATCATCAACGATGTAATGGGGGAAGACCTGGTTTTTGCCAATGCCTCCAATGGCTGGCATTTTGGGGAGCAGCGTTGGTTGTCGCACCGGAGCGATGTGGGTACCATGGCTTTATTCCCTTACGAAATGTTTTACCGCTTCATTGCCAATGCTAACGTGGCCATTGCGAATATTGATAATGCAGTAGGTTTGCCTGCTGAGCGGGATCAATTAAAAGGAGAGGCTCTGGCTTTTCGTGGGTTTTCTTACTTCTATTTGGTACAATACTATGGCAAGCGTTATGATGCGAGTGCCAAACCGAACAGCGGACTAGGTGTACCATTGGTTTTGGAGCCAACTCAAGAAGGTTTGCCTCGTTCTACCGTGGAAGAAGTTTACGCCCAAATCAATACGGATTTAGAAGCTGCGGCTGCACTGCTTACTACCGCTCGTTCTGCAAAATCACACTTCAACAAAAATGTATTGAGAGGTATTCAGGCTCGGGTTGCATTGGCACAGCAAGATTGGGCCAAAGCTGCAACATTTGCGGCTGAAGCGCGTCAAGGGTTCACCTTGATGTCGATCGCTCAATACCAGGATGGTTTTGCCGATGTTTCGAACCCAGAATGGATGTGGGGATTTGACCACCTGGAAGATCAATCGGAGTTCTTTGGTGGCTACCACAGCTACATTTCTTGTAACTACAACGCTTCTGTGATTCGTCAAACGCCAAAGACGATCAATAAATTGATTTATGACTTGATTCCAGCGACGGATGTACGGGCCAAAATGTGGGTGAAAGCACCAACTGCTGCCAACGCAATTACCCCGCCAGGAGGAGTTAGAGCACCTTACATGGTACAAAAATTCCGCTTGCCCGGTACCCCAAGTACCAGTGTCATGGGTGATGTACCTTTCATGCGTGCGGGAGAGATGTACTTGATCGAAGCAGAGGCTAAAGCAAAATCAGGTGATGATGCGGGTGCTGCCAAAGCTTTGTTTGACATGGTGAGCAAGCGCGACCCTTCCTATGTACTGTCCACTAAAACCGGAGCAGAGTTGCTGGATGAGATTTATTTCAACCGCCGTATTGAGCTCTGGGGTGAAGGTCACCGTTGGCTGGATCTGAAGCGTTTGAACCTGCCGCTGGACCGCAATGGGATTGGCCACTTGCCCGCAGTTGCCCAACTTTTTGAGGTTCCTGCTGGTGATGTGCGTTGGGAGTATTTGCTTCCTCGTGCAGAATTGGATGCCAATAAGGCAGCGGTACAGAATCCGTTGTAAGAAGTTTAACTATTCTCCTGGTATTCCTGGATTGACTAATCATAGTTGATCCAGGAATACCATTACGAAAAAAGCCAGACTGAACATTCAGCCTGGCTTTTTTCGTTTATAACCCGAGGATCAATTGCATTTGATTCCAGTCAAAATCAACTCGACTTCCGCCGTTCAATCTCATCCCGAATCTGTGCCGCTTTCTCATAATTTTCTTCATCCAGCACCTCATCCAACATGCGCGTCAGAGCCTCGGTAGAGTAGGAGGCAAGTGGGTTGTCGGACATACCCGTGGAAGGTGCGGCAGCAAATAGCTCTTCATCTTCATCGCTACCTTCGGTATCTTCGAGGACTACCCCAGCAGCATCCAAAATGAACTCGTAGGTATAGATTGGACAGTTGAACCGAACGGCCATGGCCAGCGCATCGGAGGTGCGGGAGTCCACCTCGGTTACATCGCCATCGCGCTCACACACCAGGCGGGCGTAAAAGATGCCATCGAGCAGGTTGTTGATGATGATCTCCTTGAGGTTGATGTTGAAAGTCTCCAGGGCGTTTTTGAACAAGTCGTGGGTGAGCGGGCGGTTCGGGGTCATTCTTTCCATGGCTACAGCGATGGCTTGCGCCTCGAAACTGCCAATGACAATCGGTAAACGGCGAGCACCTTTCTTCTCTCCCAGCACTACCGCATAATTGTGGGACTGGGTAACGCTATGGGAAAGTGCAACTATATCCAACTCAATTTTTCTCATCGTTTGGGCTTAAACGGTATTCCTGTTCAACAATGTAGCTCGGCCTAAGGTTGATTTTAGGGCGAAAGCGGCGCAAAGGTAGGAAATAAATGGGAGAAATCCAAATGGGTTTTTGGAGTTCAAAAGTGTAAACAAATAAAAAAGGGATCCATCTGCAGCGGGAACAAAATCAATAAAAAACCGCTACAACTGGATCCCTTTGTGAATAATACAACACTAAAGTCACAGTGCCATATTGTGAACAAAATCAGACAAAATAAGGCGTACTATCATTGTGCATGTTTAATAAGCTTGGTAAAAAGTGCAGCCCGGAGGCTACACTTCGGATTTGTGGCTACAAGTAATTAAGTTGGAACTTACATGGAAGGATCGTCTTCCTTTTCTGTTTGTTCTTAGGACAAAGTAAGGGGAAAAAGGGCGCAATTTAGGTGTCGTTTTACAGAAAAAAAAGATATAGGAGATTTGGGGATTTTGGTTAAATTTTGAGCAGTAAATTTCTGATTTTTAATATTTTAAAATTCTAGAAACAATTACTATTTATACATTTTGATGCTGAATCGGGAGTATTATTGTATCAGCCAGATGCTCATTCTTAGTTAGTGAGCTGCCAATATCCGCCTTTGTCGGCACCTACCCTTTGGATTGTCCCGTTTTCTTTTAATTTGTTGAGCAAATACTCTACCCCTCTGCGTGTGAGTCCGGTTTCTCTCATCATCTCTTTGCTTGTAGTTTTAGCGTTGGATTTAATGAGGAGGAGGATTTTTTCTTCCGAAGTTTTCTCCACAGTTTTTAACGGACGTTGGAATGTCACAGTGAACATTCCTTCTGTACTGTATTGAGGCAATGGTAAATTTGTTGCTTTCATTGACTCGTTCATTCGGTTGATTCCTGATCCGATTTGTTCAACGAGATGCATTTTTGCAAAGAGTCCAAAAATGAGCGGGTTACGGGAATGGCTTCGCTTGCCAAAATCTGCGGGGCTAATTGCACTTACTAATCCATCAGGGTTGCTGATTTCGATGCGGTCGGTGAATAATTCAACAGTAGTGACGGCGCCTTTGTCGTAGTAGTCGCGATGAGATAAATAGTTGATGATGGCTTCTTTGAATACCGTTTCGGGTATTTCCCAGATTTCATTCCTGGGGCCAGAGCCTTGGCCTTCAATGTCATACCGAACGTCCAGTTTTTCTCTGAGCCATAAAATAGCTTTGAGGTACTGAGCATACAAGGGGCCACCAAAAGGCTTGTCATCAATAATGTAACGTTTATTCGTGCCAGAGAAAGCAACGCAACGGATGATGGCTTTTTCAAAATAGGTTTCTGGCGCTTTGCCAAAGAACAAAACTGCACCACTTTTTACAAATCCTTCACCCGTAAACAACTTCAGATTGTTGTACACCTGGAAATCGGGTACTGTGGCGCTCAAATGAGCCATTTCCTTAAAAATAGCTGCGTTGGTTTTGTCAATTTATTGGCAGCATCAAAATCTCTACAGGGACTTTCATCAAAATAAATTTTCCCAGACTGCTGGAAAAAGCCCCTCATTTCCTCTGCGGTAGTCAATTTTTGGCTATTCGGACCAAGATGAATGTATATGGCACCCGAAAAAATGTAAGGCTTTTCGGTACCCGAAGGCACCTCAATTACACCGATATTTTTTCCTTCCACTTCAACCATAGATAAGGTACAATACAACGCAGGGCTAATGTCGCTAATGCTGTTTTGAATGGCGGAACGTTTGGCATTGTCGATGTTGATGCCCTTGATTTGGTTATGGTCATCTACACCTAATAGTACTACACCTCCAGCCGCGTTGGCAAACGCGCATACTTCCTCAGTGAGTTCCCTTACTTTTGAAGGAACTGCAACCTTGAACTCGGCATTATAACCCTCGCTGCTGGTAACGATTAATTGGATGTCTTCTGCTGAAAGCATGGGTCGCTTGATGGTTGTGGAAGCTTTTGAAGGCTTGGTTTATTGGTCTTGCAAGATAAAAATAATTAATTGTTTGTGGAAAATAATTTTTGTTTGTTTTTTAAATAATCGAACTTATCCTCAAATTGTTCAAACACTGTCCGAACAATTTGAAGATAAGTTTGATAAAACTGCTGGTAGAGGAACTTTGGTCAAGTTGGAGTTCAGAGGCGTATACAAACAAAAAAGGGATCCATTTGCAGCGGGAACAAAATCAATAAAAAACCGCTACATCTGGATCCCTTTGTGAATAATACAACACTAAGGTTACAGTGCTATATTGTGAACAAAATCAGATAAAATAAGGCGTACTATCATTGTGCATGGTTAATAAGCTTGTGAAAAAGTGCAGCCCGGAGGCTACACTTCGGATTTGTGGCTACAAGTAATTAAGTAGGAACTTACATGGAAGGATCGTCTTCCTTTTCTGTTTGTTCTTAGGACAAAGTAAGGAGAAAAAGGGCAGGGTTTAGGTGTCATTTTGCAGAGTGAAATGATGGGAGAGATTTTGTGGTTTTGCTTGAATTTAGAACAGTAAATTATTGATTTTTATATAGTTAACAAAAATAAATGGCTAAATTTGGAACTACAAATTAAACCGATACCCTAATAAACATTCTAACCCAAATGAATTATTACTGGCCAGTTGCTGGAGGTTATAGCCACCCAATATTCCGATCCGAAGTTTTCCATCTTGTAGAATTCCATCTTTGAGAATTACCCCGGCCTGTAGCGAGACTTGCCCCCCCGAAGCATAGGATACCCCCGTCCAAAAGGTATCTTCTAATTCATAGTTGAGATTGATGGAGTATCCGAGCAGATTTGGTTCTGAAAAATGCAGCCAGATCGAAGGCTCGAGGTAGGAAAAATCATACGGGATACGGAACCCAACGAAGGTATTGGCTGCAAAAACACGATTGAGATGACCAATGGTGTTGGCTGAACTGCTGGGAATTTTACTGCGAATCAATTGATTGGCGGCTAACCCAAAGAAAAACCAGGTTTCATCGTAATCAAAACGATAATGTGAAGTATAAACCATACCAAAACCAGCATTGAAGCGACCTACATTGTTGAAATCAACAATTGCTTGAGGGTCATCGGCATCCGCCACAACTGCACGATTGGCTGCAAATTGATATTGCTGGAAGCTGGTAGACAAACCAAAAGTGATTTGATCATCTGATCGCAAGCCCAATTCCATTTTATAAGCATAAGTCAATGCAAGACTGTTGGTGGTGAATTGACCTACCTCATCGTGTTGTAAAAAACCGCCCAGGCTTAACTTGCGATGAATGGCTGGCACATGGATAAATGCTTGAGCAGTGGCAGGGGCACCAGAAAAACCAAGCCATTGCTGGCGATAAAATGCACCGAACTCCATGAAGTCTTCAGCTGAAGTAAGCCCGGGATTGTAGATAAAGTCGGTGGATCCCATCGGTGAACGATAAGGAAGCTGTTGCGCTCCCAGTGTAGTACTTAAAAATAGAGCACAGCATATATAAACTGCATTTAGATTTTGCATTTCAATTGCGGATTATGGTGAGTGAATTTTTGAGAACAACTTCATCAAGTTCCAAAACATAGTAATATACACCAGGAGGAAGTGGCCTGCCATTGTAGCTTCCATCCCAGTCATTTTGATAATTATCTTGTTTAAAAACAATCCCGCCCCAACGATTGAATACCGTTATTTTAGTGGTGTTGAACAACTCCAGGTCATTGAATTTTAGAACATCATTTTTCCCATCGCCATTAGGGGTGAATAAGTTGATCGGTTTGACCAATTCAGTGATATTGGAATAAACGCCAACAAAAACAGTATCCCTAAGTATACATTTGTTGTCATCCTGAATGCTTACAACAAAGTAGGTGCTATCCTTGGGTGCTACTTCAGGATTGGAGATTGTTTCGTTGCTTAATTCAAATTCAGGTGTAGTCCATTGATACATCTTACCTCCGCTTGCTTGTAGTTTAAGTTTCCGGCCAACCAGTATGACGGTATCTTTTCCAGCGGAGCCATTTACTTTGCGTACCTCGATTTGGGCATAGGCTGTATCGGTACCACAACGGTTTTCACTTATATAGCCATAAGTAGTATTAATATTGGGTTTGACCCGAATTTTATCCGCTGTCAATGGTTTACTCGTATTGCTAGGGTCTAACCAACGCAGCGGACTGCCACCTTTTCCAACAAGTGTCGTAGAATCGCCCTGGCAAATAAAACTGACAGTTCTGTCAATTGTCGCTACGGGTAAATTGAGTGCAATAACCCTAGTAGAGCCTTGTCCAATACACCCGTTTCGATCAGTAACAGTAACTTGATACAAACCGGCGGTGGCCGCAGTGATTAACCCTGTAGTGGAGCCGGTATTCCATTTGAAAATTTGCCCCCAGGAGCGCACATCTAAGGCCAGGTTTTCATTGGGACAAATGGTATCCGTGGGTACCAAGCTCACTACTGGGTTGGCCCATAAAATCAAACGGGTACTATCTGTCGTTTGGCAACCAAATTCATTGCTCACTTTAACCCGGTATACTTTGGCGTCTTCAACCGTAATACTACCCACTTGGGCGCCAGTATTCCATTCATACATTTTTCCAGAACTCCTAACATCGAGGGTAGTTGTGGTGCCGGAACAAATGCGCAAGCTATCCGGTAGTGAAGGATTGGGGTTGTTGTAAAAAATTGTGCGCAGGCTATCCAACGTTTCACAGCCAAATTTATCGAGGTAATTAACGGTATAAAGGCCAGCTGTACTCAGTTGAATCATTGGGTCTGTGCTTCCATTGCTCCATGAGATGACCTTACCCAGTGAACTTGCATCAACACCAATGGTTTTGCCAAGACAGGCCGTAAGTGGGTTGGGCCATTGACGGGCAATGGTTGGTCTATTCTCAAGTAATACGCTATCAACAGCTGAGCAACCCTGTTCATTACTGACCATTACACTGACGCGCCCTGCTTGGGCTACTTCAATTGTTCCAGTGCTGGCACCACTGCTCCAGCTAAATTTGGTCCCCAGTTTTGACACATCCAAGGTAACTGCCTTATTCGGGCAAAGGATCATTTTATCGGGAAGGTCTATTTTGGGGTTTGGAGCTATCGTGATGGTCGTAGAATCCAGAACGGAACAACCCTCTGGATTGGCAATAGATACACTATACATTCCCGATTTGCGTGGAACAATTGAGGCGCTGGTTTCGCCAGTGCTCCATAGATACTTTAGAGGACCAGTACCCGCCACAATTTTTTTCGTATCTACTTCACAATCATTGATGACTCTGGGTAAAGTACGTTGAGGAGCTGCCTTGAAGGTTATGGTTACACTATCGATAGATTGACAATTGGCGATGTTGCTTACCGTCACGGAATACAAACCAGATTTTGCGGATTCTATAGACGGTAATTTTTCATCGGTACTCCAGCGGTAACGGTAACCTACGGAGTCGACAACGCTTAGTTTGGCAATTTTTCCATTACAAAGAGATTGATCCGGCCCCAGGTTAACGACTGGTGCGGGTAAAAAGGCCACGCTAGAGCTGTCTTTTATCACGCAACCTTCAGCGTTCGTGAGTGTAACAATATAAAGTCCACTCTTTTTGGGTGAAATAATTGCAGTTGTATCGCCAGAACTCCAGTTGAATTTTATAGCCGTGGTGACGGGATTCAAAGTAATCGACTCTGATGCGCAACGGTTAACCTCAGAAGGGAGATTACTAATCGGGAGTGCTGCAGTGGCGACTTCAGTACTTGTTGTGCTTCTACACCCTGCTGAATTACTGGCGTTGACTTGATAGATTCCTGCTTTCCGTACTGTGATACTGGCAGCCGTATCTCCGGTGCTCCAGCGGAAAAATTCTGCACTACCACCAGGTTTTAGTACCAGTGAGTCACCAAAGCACAAATTGGTTCTTAGCGGAAGTGAGACCATAGGTGGGTCCACAAAAGTGACTTTGATGCTATCTATACTGCTGCAATTGGTGGCATCGGTTAATTTAAGTTTATACCAGCCGGGATTTTTCACTGCAAGGAAATAGGTGCTGTCTCCGGTGTTCCATTGATAAGTAGTTGCAAGGTTTTGAGGAGCACTAAGTTGAAGGCTATCACCTTTGCAGATATCCCGATTGGCACCCAATTCTAAAGCCGGACGGGCATTTACAACCAAGTCCACTCCTTTTTCATTGGTGCAACCAAAAGCGGTGCTTACGACAACACTGTAACGACCTGCTTTACTTACTGCGATAAAATTGGCTTTGGAACCGGTACTCCAGCTAAAGCTTGCACTTTTTACATTGGTGCTCACTTCAATCCGGGCAGTTTCCCCCTGGCAAATTTGTGGAGAAGAGGAGCTGAGGTTTACTTCTGGAATAATTTTTAGGTCTTTTATTTCAATGCTTTGTGTTTTTATACACCCTTTTAAAGAAACCGTTAACGTGTAAACTCCACCCGTTTCAGTGCTTAGTTTTGATCGACTGCTGATCACCCCCAAACTGTCGGTTGACCATTGAAATTTTGCACCAATGACATCAATTTGTGGATTAAGTTCAATTTGAGGTTCATTGCAGGTGATGGTGTCCAGGGCTGGTAGTGTAAAATTGAAGTTTGGAGAGATGGCGTTTAACTGCTCGAGCCGATCGATCGCCAGGTTTTGGAAACCAGGATTTTGACTGTTTTCTATTCCTTCAAATTTAGTCGTGATCAAATCGTCTTCAATGGTACACCCATTTGGTAAGATGATGCGAAATTTGAGAGGTTCATTGGACAAAAAACCTTCATCTCCCTCGGCTGTTTTGCCATAGACTTGCAGGATCACCGATTTTTCCTGCCAGGTAATTTGGCCAGCGCACCTTAAGGTATCCGCAGATTCAAAAACGACAGAAATGATGCTGCCCTTAGGAAGGGCTTGCCCGTCCAGCTTGGGTACTCCCACTGGTATAAGGATAATGTGAGCATTCGGATTGGGTAAAACGCAGTCTTGTTGGGCGTAGCCCATAATATACAACCCTAACGCCAGCAAGGTTAGGTATAGTTTCCTCCATTTGAACATGTCAAAAGGTATTTGAGATGAAAAGAAGTGTGGAGCAAATGCTTTATTCACATTTGCTCCACGATAAAACTCAAATTACTGGATGATGAGTCGATGGGTTTGACTGTAATCAGCAAAGGTTACCTTGACCAAGTAGACACCTGGATTGATGTCTGCCAGTTGTAGCTCTTCTTTGTGACGCCCCTTATCGAGTTTCAATTTAAGCTCTGGGCGAATTAAGCGCCCCTGGACGTCAGTTACAGCGATAATCACCTGACTGCTCTGGATCAGATCAAGATGCAACCAAGTGCTCTCTTGAGTTGGATTAGGTGCCAATAATACCTTTGACCGGAGCAGAGGAAGTGACACTCTACTCGTTTTTGCCCAAATCAAATCATTGGTACGATAAGTCAAAGAGGGCAATGAAACGTTGAGATCCTCCAACTTGAGCGTACTGCCATCAGGTGTTACAAAATGAACTTCAAATGCTTCATTTTCCCAGAGGCCATCCTTTTCACGAGTATAGGGATCATCACCCCAAATGATAACCTGCAAATTTTGACCAGTGAATGTTTGTTGTCCACGTAGCACGCCTTGTTTATCCCAAACTTTAACTACAGATTCGATCGGGAGCTGAGTTAATAATTCTTTATAAAACAGAATAGACGCGTTGTGTGCGGTAATGACTTGGGCTTCGTCACCGCGTAGTTCGGGTACAATTGGGTCTCTCAACGCAGTACAAGTTGCCCCACCACAATTCAGCAATAACTGACGTTTGGTTCCGTTGCGGATTTGTACCTGAAAGGCCTGCCCTGGTTGCATGCAAATCTCATCAGGAGAAGAAAAGCCTGGAATATAGGTATTGGTCAAACTTTTAACCGCTGTAATGCCTAAGGCAGGGTCGGAAAATATTTCACCAACAGGTCGGTTTACGTCACAGAAGTACGGCACAATCTGCCAACCTTCCCGGAGTGGAATGGACACCTGATTTGGGTCAATTCTGCTACCTGGAATGGAAAGGGTGACATCATTTTTGGCTTTGACAAAATAGCCCTGTAAGATGTCCCAATTGCCCAAATCGTTGGAAAATCCTGGAACGAATGAAGCTGATATAGACTTCACCAACTGAATTTGATCAATAATAGGCTGGAAAACCACCTCCATATCGGGAGCCTGCGGAGTAACCTTTGAACTAATCAGATTCCAGCCCTTCTTCAGGAGAATGTCATGGGTGGCATTGTTTCCGGAGCGAAGTTTACCAATTGCACTGAGTGCCTGGTTTTTGAATTTATCCGTTGCGTCAACAAACGCATTGCCAATGGCAGTGCCAATAGAGAGATAGTCAGCGTTTACGTCGTAAACTTGTTGATCTGCGGCACGCCAAACTTTGAGGACCAAAACTTCTCCATCCTTGAACCCTTCTTGTTCATTGGGCGTACTTGGGTCATCTCCATTTACGGTGATCAAGGTGTTTTTGTCTTCCCAGATTTTTTTGCCAGCAATAACCAGCGTACCGTTTGATGCTTTATAGAAAAAGCCAAAATAATCTCCAACTTGTAATGGATTTCCTCCGACCTCTGCATCAACATTGCGTAGCACCGCAACCGTATGACTCAGTAAAGAAGAAGTAGGTTCACCCCAAGGAGGAGTACCACCACCTGTGCCCCCAGAACCGCCTGCTTCTTGATTGATCTGAATGCTAACCCGGTTTCCACTACATGAAAGTGAAACTGTTCCAGATCTTGCTTGGGTTGAATTATTAGGATCAACTTGAATTCTTAACAAATTTGTACCTAATAAGGTGGTTACTCTAAGCCACGAAACGCTTGGTGTTGCCACATTCCAAGTTGAATTGGCCGTAACTGTTACCGTTTGTTCGCCTCCTGTTTTGGAGAAATTTAGCGTGCTAGGACTTACGGATAGCTGGCAGCTCTGTTGGCCACATGGAATTCGGACACAACAGTATCTCCAGGTCTGGCTGATTGGATCGTAGTAGCGCACCGAAATGATGCGATCAACGCAAGGTGTAGGCGCAGGCACACTGATTACTCTTACATTTTGGTTGAGTACGGCACCATTGTTGTTGTCGTCTAGCCAAACAATCTGGTTGGCATTGCCATCATCCAGTGATAGTTCATAATTGGAGCCAGTAACATTGTACACCAAAGATTGGCAGTTAAACGGATCACAAATTACGATGCGTTGGCAGCAGAAATACCAGGTGCCATTCTTATAGTAACGAACACTAATGGTGCGGGTAATGCAGTTGCCATTGCTTGGTGGTCGTACAAACGTTGAGATCAAACCTTCACCGATGTCTTCATTGGTCTCGTCAATGGTCCAGGTTTGATTGGAGGTGCCTGGCTCATCGAGCGTGAATTGGTATCCTTGCTCTGAATATTTGTAAATAATTGGATTACAATTAAAAGGATTGCACAACCAAATTTTTCTGCAACAAGTATAGACCTGCCCATTCAAAGTGTATTGAACAACAAAGGTTCGGACTTGACAGTCGGCCAATGGCCGCAACCCCCCAATGGTCACCCCTGTTCCCAATTGCTGCCCGGTTTCAAGTACAGACCAACTGATATTTGAAGCCCCAGCTTGACTCAATGTAAACTGAAAACCAGTATTTTCAAAGTACCGGTAGGCAATGAGGTTACAATTGTCGTTGGTGCAACTCGGTGGGGGTGTTCCACATTTGATCAATACACAACAATATCGCCAGGTACGACTGATCGGATCATAGTAACGTACTGAAATGAGTCGGTCACGGCAAGGTGTCGGAAGTGGAACAACGGTCGTCGGAGTACCTGTAACCAAAACCTGGCTGTTGTTGTCGTCATCCAGCCAGGAGATTTGCTCCGCGTTGGTATCATCCAGGGTAAGCTCATATCCATTGGATTGGGTGACGTAACGAATGACATTACAGGACAATGGATCACAGAGTCGAATCCGCAAACAACAAAAATACCAGATTCCATTTTTGAAATAACGGACACTGATCGTATAATTCACACAATTACTAGGCGGCCGTACATATTGGGTATTTAAACCAGTTCCAATGTCTTGTCCCGTTTCATCTATGGTCCAGCTTTGACTAGTGGTGCCTGGCTCCGTCAAAGTAAATTGGAACCCTTGATTAGGGACGTAACGATAAACGATGGGGGTGCAATCCAGAGGGTTACACAACCAAATACTCCGGCAACAAATGTACCAGCGGCCATTCCAAAAATAACGTACAGATATTGTTCTACGAATACATGTTCCCGGAACAGGCAACAAGGATGATGCATTGCCAGTTCCAAGATTTTGACCAGTATCATCCACAATCCAGCTGATGTTGCTCGCACCTGGTTTGTTTAAGTCAAATTGATATCCACTGGATTCGACGTTTGATACGAAGCGATAGTCAAAGTCGTAGCAATCAAAAGGATTACACAACCAGATGGTCCGGCAGCAAATGTACCATCGGCCATTCCAATAGTATTTGACGGTGATGGTGCGGAAAACGCAAGTACCAGGTCGTGGCAGTAAATTTGAGGTTGAGCCGCTGCCCAAGCCTTGGCCTGTATCATCTACAATCCAGCTGATGTTGCTGGCTCCGGTACGATTGAGCCGAAACTGGAACCCATCAGAAGTTTGACTGTACAAATAATCGAAATCAAAACATTCAAAAGGGTTGCTGACATAGACGTTGTAACAGCAGTATTCTAAACAACCGCTGGCATTGATGTATGGAAAACAAACTTCATAGTTGCCAACAGAAGGAAAAGTATACTCGAAATTATTGCCAGTCGCGTAGCTGATTTCTTGGTTGTTGACCAACCATCTTCGACCTGGAGCTATACTTTGGGTACTGCTAAAGGCAAATTTCAAACTTCCTCCCGTACCAGTATAACGGTAGGAAATTGAACCACAATTGTAGTTTTTTTGAGCTTGTTCACAACAATTAACAGAAAGCTGAAAAGCACCTGCGGAGCTGACAAATTGGCCATCTACTACAATGTAATAAGTACCTGGATCAAGGGTTATTGTAATGGCCTCCTGGTTAGTGGTGCGATTGTCCGAAGAACTTTCGGCAACACATTGACTTGTAGCGCCAAATTGAATATTGTTACATTCTCTCAATAAAAAAAGGTCCAGATCCAACCCTAAAGTTTGGATGGCCATATTGATGGTAACTGGAGTACGTTGGCTCAACGTAAACTTATAGGCTTTTTCTGGCCCAACAAAAGTCGATGCAGTAAGACAATTGTAGGAACTAAGAATGTTTGTTTCAGCAACAGTAGATCCACTCAAGGTAGTTCCACAATTTATCGGAGTTGCTTTTTCACAAATACTCCCGTTTTGCCCACAACTTACGGAGATCTGGAAGGCCCCCATCGAAGTGGTAAATTGCCCATCAACGATGATGTAATAGGTTCCAGGATCGAGGATTCGAGTGATGTTTTCCCGATTGGAAATGCGATTGTCCGATGAACTTTCGGCAATACAGATGTCACCTGAAACTTTGAAAACGTCATTCTCTCCTGAAAAATAGTTACAAACATCACCTAAAAGGAACAAATCAAGATCTAAACCTGCATTTTGGATGGCTAGGTCAATACTTACCGAAGTCCGCTGGGTTAAGACCAATTTGTATACCTTTTCAGGACCCAATAGGGTAAATCCTCCTAAACAGTCGTATTCCCGGAGCAAATTACTCTCGTTGACTGTAGTGCCGTTTAAGGTGTTGCCACAACTGATGGGCATTGCCTTAGAACAAATACTTCCACCTTCATTGCCTCCACAAACCAGTGATAGCTGGAATGCACCTTGGGAGTAAGAAAATTGCCCGTCAATAACAATGTAATAGGTGCCAGGGCCTAAGGTTTTAGTAATATTCTCGCGGTTGGAACTGCGATTGTCCGAAGAACTCTCAGCAATGCAGATGTCACCGGAAACTTTAAAAACATCATTCTCTCCTGAAAAATAGTTACAAACATCTCCCATTAAAAATAAATCCAAATCAAGACCGGAGGTTTGAATGGCCAAAGCGATTGAAACTGTTGTGGTTTGAGTTAAAGTGAATTTATACACTTTCTCTGGGCCAACTAAAGTAAACCCACCCAAACAGTCATAATTTTGCAGTTGATTGGTTCCGCCTACAGTTGTGCTATTGACCGTATTGCCACAACTGATGGGAACGGCTTTGGAACAAATACTCCCGCCACCTTCTCCACCGCCTCCGGTATTGCCACAATTTAAAGACAATTGGAAGGAACCCCTGGAGGTAGAAAATTGACCATCAATGACGATATAATAAGTACCTGGGTTTAAGGTTTTTGAAATAACCTCTTTATTGGACAATCGGTTATCACTTGAACTTTCAGCAATACATGAATTGTTACCACACCCGGAAAGCAAAAAAAGATCAAGGTCAAGACCTTGAGCCAGTATACTCATGTCCAAAGTTACCGTAGTCGTTTGGCTGAGTGTAAAGGAATAAACCTTTTCTGGGCCAACTAAAGTAGACGCTGTTAAACAATTGTAGCTGCTTATGATATTGGTTTCGGAATTGGTACTGCCAGAAGTAGTACTCCCACAATTGATAGGAGTGGCTTTTTCACAAATATTACTCGGAGAACCCCCTCCTCCTTCGCCACCCCCGCCAGTGTTTACATTGCTGCAGCTCAACGACAATTGAAAGGAGCCTCTGGAAGTGCTATATTGACCGTCTACCACAATGTAATAAGTTCCTTCTTCCAGATAAGTGCTGATGTTTTCCAGATTGGAACTGCGATTGTCTGCACTACTTTCAGCAACACAATTACGGACTTCCCCGCTGCAGCCATCAAATATAAATACATCCAAATCAAGCCCTAATGCCTGGATAGCCATTCTGACATTAACCGTCGTTGCTTGGCTAAGGGTAAAAGAATATACTTTGTCTGGACCGACTAAACTAGAAGGTAAACAATTGTAACTGGATATCGAATTTGTTTCCGAAGAAGTACTGCTATTTATGGTGTTCCCACAACTAATCGGGATAGCCTTTGTACACAAACCTTCAAATATAATCCCTTCCTCATCTACGACAACATATTGTGGGGATTCCAAATTTATTCCATTTGTCCGGATTTCATATTCCCCAGGATCATTTACCCTTAGCTTTGTTGAGGTTTCAAAGGGTACTAAAGCTTGTGTACAAATGGTATTCGTTGTACGACTAACCGCTACATCAAGATCAATGTACCTTCCACTTACACTTACTTTTGTAATGGTGGCACCAGTGTAACAACCGTTGGGAAAGTAACCCTTTAAGGTTATGCTGAAATCCCGAACAACCAAAGGTGTGCCAGGATCAACAATAACCTCGGTGACTGTCTGTGCCCCGGTCAAATTAATGATGGACATGAATGACCATACCAAGAGGAAAAGTCTAAGCATAATGTTTGTTTTTAGCATTGTTATTTTGTGGGTCAACTTATTTCTGCAAATCGCTTTACTTGCAGCTTTTCTTTGATCCTTCGTTTGTGGGTGTTTACTGTATTTGTTGAGATGAATAAGCGCTCGGAGATTTGTTTGCTACTCAATCCTCTTCGAATCAACTGCACGATTTCTTGCTCACGAAGGCTCAGCTGTTTTAGTTTATCCTGGATGTTTTTTTTGGATAAATTATTCAGATTGAGTTGAATAAGCCGCAGCGTGGCGATCATTTGTGCTTCGGTAATTGGATCAATGAGTATGGCTTCAGGTTGAGTTATCCAGGCCTTATCCAGGGCATCCAGATTGAGATCACTTGAATAATACAACAAGCGGAACGAAATGTGATCCTGCAAATCCTGGATCCATTTACTGTATTTCAAATCTATTGGTAATGGTGCTACCAATAAATCGGGCTGTCGCTCCTGCCAAGTTTCGGTGTCTTGGAGTTGCTCAATCGGAGCTTCCCAAAACATCTTACTATGGCTCTTTAGCAAAACTTTCCAATTGGAATGAAATTCCACCGAGGCATTAAGCATTAATATTCGCATAAGAATGAGGTGCGATCGTTGGAAACGACTGCAATAATTATTTTGTTAGTAAATTTTAAGTATTGACAATTAGTTTGTTAATCTTTGGTGTGTTAGACTTTGGTTTTAAAAATTCTACCTTACTCAAGATCGAGATGTAAGATTAATGGGAAATTACAGGAATATTATTTTTGGGATATACAATAATTAGAGTCAATACATAATGGTAAAACTACAATGTTCAATTTACACCGTTTGTCACTATTTTTGGTGAATTTGAATGAATTAAAATTAAAATAATTTTTGAGGGTTTATAGAGACGAGGCTTAGCTCGCCTCCATAAATTTCCATGGGACCAATCAATGACTAATGATCATTGATTTAGACTCAATAACCCCTTCTCCTTGTATCCGATAATAATAGAGCCCAGGAACCATGGTTGATGGCGTGAGAAAATCCCAACGGTTAAGCCCCTTTGAGAACTCTCCTTGATCATGATGGACTTTGCGCCCTTGAGTGTCGAATATCTGGAGATCAATTTTCATTGATTCAGGTAAGTCGAACACAATTGCAGTCTGTTGATTAAAAGGATTAGGGGTGTTGTGTAAATTGACTCGTGTGGTACCGACTTGATTTTTACTTTTATAGCCTGTTAGCTCATTCAAGCTTGGTTTATCTCCTGGAGTAGCACTAAGTTCCTCAAAAGCAACGCCCTCGACATAGTTGCCACAATTCACACTGAGATTGAAGGCACCCTCTTCAGTACTATTATACCCGTCGATGACGATATAGTAGGTGCCTGGAGATACCTGTACCCGAATCCGTTCATTGTAATTGTACCCATTGGTACTAGAGGCTACACAGCGTGGGGTAGGCTGACAAGCGGTCAAAAGAAACATATCCAAATCACGACTATGGCCATAAAGTTGCAAGTCGAGTATCGAAGTGGAATTTACTTGGACTTTATATACCAGTTCACGGGCATTAAAGCTGCTTCTTGAGGCGTAACAATTTTGATAACTATTGATAGTAAATTGTGCCGTGCCATTCATGGTATTGCCACTTACTGTGCGACCACAGGTGATTGGGATGGCTTGAGGGCAGGTTTCGGTTTGGGCAGTTTCACATTCCAGATGCAGTAAGAAACTACTTTCCTCCCCGGCACGATACCCATCTACTACTACATAATAGGTCCCAGCAGAAAGATTTGCGCTGATGATTTCAGCATTGGTACTGCCATTGATGCTGTAAGCTATACAACTGGCCGGATTACATGAACTCAACAAGAACATATCAATATCCTCAGAAAGTCGACTCAACCGTAGATTGACCTTGGTGCTGCGTGGGAGTGTAAATTTGTAGAGCTTGTCATTGCCATTGAAACTGTAGTCATCATAACAACTACGGTAATCTGTGGAGGTAAAATTGTTGCTTTCCCCTACTGTGCTCCCCGACACGGGTACATCACATTGCAAAGCAGTAGCCCTTTCACATGGTTGAAGACTGGGGCCTCCAGTGCTTTGTTCGCTTACACAGGCATCAATTAGTGCATAATTGTAGGTGTCGCTTCCCCAAAAATTGATGGCACCGAGGCCCTTTGTTATATTGGACGATCCGGCACTATAACGCCAGGAGTGGATGCTTACTCCATTGATCGACATGGTGACCAAATCTCGATTTAAGTCAACGATGAATTTCATCGGAACCCTTGAAAATGTGCCATAACCTTGACCGACAATGGGCTGGAAAGAGAAATTTTTTATGGTGTTTTGATTGACTCGAATGGAACCTGTGTTGTTTTCGGTCAAAAAGACTTCAAATGCCCAATTTCCGGGGGCATTGTATGAATATTGAAAATTGAACGCTACGTTCCGGTCATTGGTTTCAATGTCAACTTCGTAAACTCCTGTTGTTTTACCCCCCAGGTTGTAGAGTACATCTACTCCCGTGCCTATATTGGCAAAAATCCCGGTCTCAATTCCCCAATATACTGGAGCATCATTGACACTACTATTCCATAACCGCCAACGATCATTGGTACTGTAACGGCTATTACACCAGGCAACGAGTCCATTGCCACCTTGGTCAGGGAAGTCATTAGCAAAATCGTTATACAGTCCGTTCGGGCCTCCTAAACATATGGGGGGGCGTCCTGGCCCTTGTGGATTGGCACCTTCGACTGTAAAAACAAAAGGTTCTAAGACCCATGCCCAGTCATTGTGTACAGCCTGAAGATATACCTCACCATTTATGCGGACTTTATATGATCCTGGTCTATTTATGGTTATGGTCTTTGAAGCGGACACCACAACAGTAGCTTGAGTGCATGGGCCTGTTGAAATCTCCCTGGAGATACGTAGATCAAGGTATCCATCTGTTGAAACGCTTATACTGGTAATTGAAATAGCTTTCAGGCAACCATTTGGGTGCCAGACGCTTGCTTTAACCGTAAATGGAATTCCTGCTTTGGGTGTAGCTGGGTCGATGGATACGCTTGTGTCGTCAGTTTGCCCGATTGCCCAAATTGGGAGTAAGAGAAGAATGAATATACGCAATAATGTGTTCATGACACTTAGGTTTAAGAGGTTGATGAAGGGGTGTTGTTCTAGTTCAATTTTTTGTTAGGCAGGAATTTCAACTTCCTGTTCCACCGACCAACTGTATACCAGGGATGCCTCACCAGTGGTAAATTCCTTGTACCGATCGATATCAGTTTGAATTTCAAATTCGTTTCCAAAGCGCTCAAATACACTCAAAAAACCCATATCTCGGTCTGGAATCTTGGCAAGGATTTGCCCTAATTTTTCTATGGCCGTTTTAGCAATCGAAATCCAAGGTACATTAGCTACTCCGGATAGGTTTTTTTCAATAATGTGGTCTACACCTGCATCTGTTTTTAATAAATCGCTTAGTTCAGCAAGTACAGCCCCAAAGCTACGAGCTGTTTGGCGAGAATGCCTCAGGTATACATGCGCATTGATTGCTCGACTAATGGGCATCTCCTGGCTGAATATAAACAAACCTTCAGAACCTGGACCACTATCAAATACATAAGAATTCTCCTGAGCAGGCGACAACTTCATGGTGTCATTTGGGATGATGCTGATAATCCTGCGATCTTGATCAATGGGATGATCAGCCACCACAATAAAATAAAGGTTCCACCTTTTCCTTTCGCGATGAATTCTAATTTCATCAAATTCTAATCTTACTCTGATAGGCATAGTTCAAGAATTTAGGGTTAAAAAATATTTTCTGTACCTCTTCTCTTGTGTATAAAATTTCTTTCGCCCACAAAAGATTGAGTTGCTAAATTTTGCTTATGTTTACTTTAGAAAGTAGTGAGCCACCTGTTGTTCAAATGTTGATTTCACTGCTTTCTATCCTTAAGTGACCAAAAGCATCAAAACGCAACATCTACTTGAAAAAAAATTGCTGATTTTTTTGGCCCGAAAAAAAATAAGACTCACCCTGTTGCATTTTCCCTATTTCGATCACTCTATGATGCAAGACGCTAATTCACTACTGTTACGCATTCGTGCAGGTGATGACCGGGCGATTGAGGAGGTATACCTGCTTTGTCGCCAGGGCTTCTGCCAAAACTTTGCGTACAAATGGAATCTTTCGACCGACCAAGTGCTTGAACTCTATCAGGAAAGCTTTTTGGTGTTGTTGGAAAGTATCCAGATCGGCAAAATTCAGGAAGTTCGCCAAGGCTGGTTGCCTTTGTTGAAAGGAATTGGGCGGAACCTGCTTTTGGTGCAAAATCGCCAAACGAAGCAATTGAAGTTTGAATCAGAAGAGCTGCTTCCCAACACCGCCGCAGAAAATGAGGCAAATGATGAAGAAGCATTTTTGCAAATCATTCAAGCGGAACTCGACAATTTGGGCGAAAAATGCCGGGAACTGATAGACTTGCGTGTGCTCAAAGATTTGTCGTACAAAGCGATATACAGCTGGCTAAACCCCAGTCAAAATACTCAAGACGAAAGTGCTCTGGCAACAGCAATAGGAGGAATAAGAGTGCAATACGGTCGGTGCATCGACCGTTTGCGGGAAAAAGTGTTTGATCGCGTAAAAAACACTGGGCTATGGAACTAAATGCTAAAGACATAACGTTGCTGGAGACTTATTGGAAGGCTGAGCTTGCGGAACAAGAACGTAACGCGCTGGAAGAACGACTCAATACAGATGTCGATTTCCGTGAGGCCGCAAATGAACTGCAACAACTACAAAAAGGACTGCGCGACATTCAACGACGCCAATGGAAAAATCAGTTGGCTCAGCTTGAACAAAAAGCGCCAGCCCTGGAACTGACAAAACCAGCCTGGTGGAAAAAATGGTGGATTTTATTGATCGGGGTTTCGTTGCTGATTGTACTGGCCATTTGGCTACTCAGCAAGGAGCGAAAACCCCAACTCAACGAAAACCAAGCCATCGCACAGGCCGCTTTTGACCATTTTCCTTACTACGGTGCCACCTTGGGGACTAGCCCCCAAGAGGCCATCCGCCTGTATGAAGAAGACCACGACTATGTAAAGGCCGAACAGGCCATGCAAACCCTTTTTCAGGAGACTCAGGACAGTACGTATTTGTTGTATGCCGCTATCGCAGCGGTGGGAAGCAATCAGGCAGAAAAGGCCATTCCGGTTTTGGAACAATTGGCGAAGTCTGCCCGGTTTGAAACGATTCGGGAAGATGTGGAGTGGTATTTGGCGCTGGGGTATTTGGGAGTGGGGGAGAAGAAACTTGCAATAGATATCCTACTACATTTGAGTACATTTCAACATCACAAGCATAGCCAGATTAGAAAGTTAATTGCACAACTAAAACTTAATTCACCTGATGAAAGAAAATCAAAAAAGAAGTAAGAGACCTAAAATGGTACCTTTTAGTAACCATATCAACAGATACTCTGTAGGCGAAGTGTCATTGGGAAATTTTGATAATTTACCAAACCATCCTCTTTTGAAACGTTGTATATTGAAGAAAGGGGCGAATTTGGTAAAAGAAGTTATTGCTATGGATATAAAAAATGTCAATATCCTTGAGATGCTAAATAACCCATCAACTGGAAAATACTTTTCAGATACCTCAATAATTATCCCAGAAGTATTTAAACTAGCAATAGAACCAATTATTGTTGGAACTTCTCCTGATAAAGAAGCGCTAGAAAGAATTAAACTTAACGCGTTATCTATACCAAGCGGTAAATTTGATTTAATTCATACTATCAATGAATCTAATGATGTAAATCACCCGTGTCAGAGGGCTTTGCCTAAAGGTATGAGTGCATTTTCTGAAGAAGCAAGTCCAGAAGAGAATAAGCAACACGGAGCAAAGGCCTGTGCATATTTGATGCACACATCGTTAGCTTCCTTTGAATCCGCTTATCTTTTGTTCTATATAGATGCTAGTGACCCAGATCTTTCAACTACTTTACGAACTATGCACCGTTCCGTTAATTCAGGTATGCGGCGTAGAAGGGCTAGAGGTGAAACAGCTAGGTGGTATCCTAGTCCAGGAAAATGGGGAAACGCATTTGCGATTCCATTGTTACTTTCAAGCAATACTGTTGTTTATCATATTGTCCCTGATAATGAAGACGGTAGAGCTTATCTTATTAACTGGTTTGACGAAGCTAAGGAGTGTGATTTGATCGCCATTGATTTTTCGCATGAATATATCGATAAATGGGCAGTTTACACCACAATGGATGCTAGATTGGTTAAAACAACAAAGTGAGAAGAAATTAATTTGTCAATACTATACCAGCCCAAGAGCTAGGAAAATTAAATTGATTAGCTGTAACAAATTCCTTTTTTGCTAACCATATAGCCTTCTCTAAAGGCCTTTTTTTTGCCAGATGATGGTACATCCGATCCAACAAACGATTGGTTGTACCATTGTCTACGCTCCATAGTGTCCCTACAATTGCGCCTACCCCAGCCTGCGTAAAAGACCGTGCTAAGGAAAAAGTACCTTCACCTCCCGTTTGCCCAAAATTGGACTGACAAGCGGCTAGTACCATCAAATCAATTTTGTCCAGAGACAACGCGCTACAATCAAAGCCATAGAGGTATCCCGAGCTTGGGTTGTCGCTTGGAAATTTAAACTTATTGTCCAATCGATTTTGTAGACTGCTCTCCGCGTGTACGGATAGCTGTACCAGCCCTTGCAGTTGAGGCAACTGCTGCAAAAATAAATCACGCTTACAATTTTTTGCTTCAAAAACCTGTAAGTCTTGCCCATACATTCTACGCAATGTCGATTTTAACTCCTGGGTTTGCAACACGTCCGAAGCCGCCCAAAAGGATGCCTGGCCTGAGCTGATTTTACTGAAATCCCGCCTTGATTTTTCAGCATACACTTTCCATGATGGGGTGTACACAATTGGGCCATTCCACAGAAAATAGGGGAGGGTTTTGAAGTTTAGATTTTCCGATGAAGTGATTGGTGTTTCTAGCAAAGCTTCGAAGGGCAATAAGTGTAAATATTGATCGGGAACGATAATAGTCGTTTTGGAATCGGTAATTACAGCTTTTAGAGGCTTGATTAGATGGTTGAATAAAGTATTCGCTAAAAGGAGATATTGTTGGTTTTGAATAGCGCTGGGAAAACCAGAAATACCCATTACCCCTAAAAAACGCTGAACAAAATGTGCTAAACTATCCGTGTTCGTTTTTACAAAGCAGGTTTTTTCCTTGCTGATGGCAATGGCATACACCTGCTGCTCACCCAAGACATAATGAATAACTTGTTGGTTGGAATGAATTTGCCTTTTGATCTGGGCGAGGGTGTGGCTGGGTTGTTCAATTTTTTTGTGATAAGCCAGGGTATCAACTCGCATATCAGCCAAAGCATCGGTCAATTTTTTTTCTACTTGGTTTAACTGCCGAAATAGCTCCTTATTATTGCGTTCCGATTGTTGACTCAAAACGAAGTACAACTTGTTCCACTCATTTTGTAAGCTGCGGAGAGCATTCCTTTTTGCTACTTGATCAGGATTTTGTTTGAGCATATCTCGGTACAACAAATGAGATTTGCTACGTTCGCTAAAACGCAAAGCTAAGTTTATGGATTTTTCATCTTTGGTAGCTAGATAATGTTCATAACAAGCTTCTAAGGCATTCTGATAGATTATGTCGGCGACCTCGTTTTGAAAACCGATTAGGGCATCTTCCTGGTTATTCAAGATACTGTTGAAAAAGTGAGCATCAAATAAAATGAAAAGATTCAGGGCTCTTTTTAAAGCTTGCTCTTGAGCTATTCCTTTGGAGATTTTGGCCAACTGGAGTTGAAAACCCGCCTGCCAACCACAGCCAATCCACGCTGCTACTTCATTCGTATCCATAGGGACTCCGACAATAGGCTGGTAAGTTGCACTTTGACGTTCGACTTGGTACAATTGGATGTTTTTTTGGCAATAATAAATGGCTTTAGGATAGTTTTTTAAACGTGCGTAGGTACGCATCAGGAAAAAATATGCTTCATCCAGATGGCGACGATGGTAAGGATTATTAGTATTTTTTCTTAAAAATTGCTCATATGAATGGATAACCGAGAAAGTGCCAGTTTTAGTTGAGTTACTTTCATGCGTCGAATCAGCATTATTTTGTATGTAATTATTGAACCCTATTAAACGATCAGGAAACCCAAATATATCTCGGCCTTGTGTTTTGATTAGGGTCTTTAATGCCTGGAGGTTTTGTTTAAAGGGCTGGTTGTATGATGCCCGTACACATAAAATACAAATATCTCGATAACATTCCTGAAGGCGAATACTTTTACTAGGGGTAATGAGTTGAACAGCTAAATGGAAACAACTGTCAGCCTTGTCATAATTACTGGCCCCGCGATTTATGGGATCTGCTAGTTTTTTTAAGGCATTCCCCATGGCCAATAAACATCGACCATGGAAAATGGGTAGTTTGAATGGTAAGTTTTGATAGAGGTACAAAGCTTGGGCAATTGCGCTTTGTGTTTTTTGATAGGCATGATCATTGATTGATTGTAAGGCCTTACCTAGATACACTTCCCAGGCAAATTTTTCTAAAGAAGGGTTATACTGATAAATCGCCTCTGCTTGCTCAATGTACTCATTCACCAGCACCTGTGTATGATCAATATCAAACAACACCAGCCCCATTTGTGTCAATCCCACCGCTACATAATAATGGTTGTTCGTGTACACTTTTTGCAACAAAGGGACCGCCTTTAAAAACTCCTCTTTTGCCTCAAACAACTCCAACTCCTGGTATTCAGCCATCCCTTTTACCAAATGATAGTGGGCTCTAACTGCCACGCTCCACTTTGTACTATCTGGAAATGCGTTACGGAATCGTTGAATCCAGGCAAGGCCCCTCTTGGTTTTTTCCAGGGAAAGGTTTAAAAAGGCGGCTTGTAGATAGGCGTATTTTTGCTCGGGAACTAGTAATTCAGATTTGTAAATCAGTTGCTCCACTTGCTGTAATGCCTGCGGAAATTCCAAGGCATACATCTTTTGTTCTACAACCTTAAAACGATCCGAGAAAAAACTACTGCGAAAAACATCCGGGATACTCGATGGCCGTTCCGAGCTGCATTGCAACAGAAACAATAAAATGCCTAAACCCAAGCTAAATCTTAAGTACGAAAACAACTGCATGTTTATATATTATCACCTTGATTTTGCAGCACTGCTACACAGCCAAGCATATTTATGAAGTAACTCTATTTTACGGATGTTCTGGTAATTAGGGAAGGAAGATTAATGCACTAGATTAAGTGTTAAATTTATTTCTGCAATATATTTTTAAATTGTGGTTCAGAGCTAGAATCTGCGCTTATTTTTTAATTGAAAAATGATACGGGCCTGTCAAAAGAGGATTTACTACATCTTGACAGGCCCGGTTGTCTCGTCCCACATCACCTCCCCACCAAAACCCTCTTCACCACCATCCCCCCGTCAAATCCAATCTTCAAAAAATAAACCCCAGCCCCCACTCCCTTAATCTCCGTCTGAATACCCCCCTTCATCACCCACTGCCTCGGCAATTTCACCACCAACTCCCCCAACGCATTAAAAATCTCAAGAGCCACCTCCATCCGTTCCGGCAAATCAAAAGCAACATTAATCACCCCATCCGTCGGATTGGGAGAAACGGTAATCCGCGCCGCCCAAGGATGCTCCTTACCAGAGCTCAACACCACCCTCGGAACGGTAATGATCGGACTTAGCCGCACACATTGGTTTTGATCCCTTACCTCCAATTGGTAATTGCCCGTGCTGGCCTGGACCAGATTTTGGGTGCTACTAAACAATTGCCCCTCTCGAAACCATTTATAGCCATAAGGAGGAGTGCCCCCATTTACCACCACCTCAATCCCCCCGCTGTTTTTTGAACTGGTATCCGCTTTGATGCTTTTAACGGCAATTTTAAGTGAATCGGGTTCTTGTAATACGGCAGAAAACTCCTGAGCGCAGCCTGATCCTGAATTCAGGGTAACCGTGTAAGGCCCCGCCTTGAGGTCGGTTCGGCGGCTGCCCGTCCCATTGTCGGACCAGCGATAGGTGAGGTTTTTGTACCCAAGTTCGTTGATTTGGATGTTTAAAATGCCATCACTTCCTCCCTTGCAAGAAACATTTTTTTCTACCGGATCGGCGGCCAGGGTAAATGCCGGATAGACGCTCAGTGTAATGGGTGTACGATTTTCGCTGATGCAACCCGCGCTGCTTTGCGCTTCCACATAATAGGTATACACCCCAGGCTGACTTACTCTGGGCAGAAATCGGATCGCGTCAACCGCGGGCAATAGTTCATTGTCGCTATTGTACCAATTGGTGCTTACTCCTGCTTGAGGAGCCACCGATAGCAGCGGGGCCAATTGACCAGTACACACCCCCACTTCTGATTTGACCGCAAGGGGCGCATTGGGCCGCGCCAATACAGTGATGGTTTGAGTCAATGGTTTTACTTCGCAAATGCTTTCATTTTTGGGTGTGATGCTAAGCACATAATCGCTTGTACCCGTTTTTAAATCATTCAACTCGATGGAAGCAGCCGTTGACCCATTGTTCCAGGAATATATGTAGTCGGACAAACTCCCGTTATTGACGCTGGCACTTAGGGTAATGGAGCTTCCGGGGCATAAAGTGGTGGATTCGCTAGCCACAATGCTGGCCACAAATGGCACACATTGTTTCTCTTGGAGGAGCACTTCGGCGCGGTATGTTGGACTGTCAGCCGATGTGAAAATCAATTTCACCGGATCGCGCGGTTTTCCACTGCTGTTTTTGGCGATGGATAGTTTAAGCTCAGTTGCTTCGGCTGGATAGATACCTTGGTAGTCAATAATCTTGATGTAATCCACCGCAGGTTCCACTTTGACCCTAAATCGAACATTGGTCTTCAATGCGATTGATTGGGTGACATTTTCATTGGGATTGACGATGAGCTGAGTGGTGCTGAGGGCAAAATGCCGGGGCCGAATGAAGCGAAAGGCCTGGATTAAACTTACCCCTCCAGGTTTGTATACGCCTTTGGCCGTGACCGCATTGCTGGGTAAAGGCGCGGCATATTCTGGCAGAATTTCTTGAATGTATTGTTGGTCTTTGTCGTTTGTTTCAAGGAAGATAAAGATGGAATCGCGGTCTCTGAAGCCACATTTTTGCGCATCGCCTAGGGAGTCCATTTTGAGCTCATCCATTTTTATGGTTTCCCCACTGGCATTGGGCTCCCAATACTTCTCAATGGCTCGGGCTTGGGGGCTCAATTGTTCGGAAAAAAGGTAGAACCGATCACTTGCCGTCAATTGATTGGCAGCTGCTTTTTTATTGATTTCCAGGCTGTGCCCTTTCCTTTTGCTTTGTACACAACTAGAATTGAGCGGATCGTAGGCCAGGAAAAAAGGAGGAGCGATGGCCGGTCGGGTATTGATGCTGATGCTGAATTCGCTATTTTCAGTAGCCAGGTCGTTTTTGTCCACAATCAAATAATACGTCCCTGGGCTGAGCGGAAAATCCTTAATTTCTCCACTTCCTCCACCGATCGCGGTTTGGGTATAATCGAGGCACCCTTTTCCACAAGTGTAGCCATAGAGGAATAGCCCCATCGCCGCATTGGAACTCAGGGATATATTGGCTAAAACATTGGAAGGTACCGTGAATTGGAATGCTACATCCTCGCCCTGATAGGTACGCGCACCGCTGTAACAGTTGTACCCAGTGAAACCACTGCTGCCGATGCTGAAATCGTTTTTCTTTCCGCTGACGGTACGGGTAATGTTTGTATTCAACGGAATGGACTCGGGGTTGGATTCGCAAACACCCTTGGGCGTGATGCTAAAGGTATAAGGCGTGTTTTGGGTATCCAGGATGACGACATAATAAAAACCTGCGGCACTTGGGCCTAAATCCAGGCTGCCATTCTCGGTAAAACCCAGGCAACTTGTTTTTGCCGTGGAATCACAGCGCAGGATAAAACCACGAATGGTTTGAGTGCCATTGCTAGCGTTCAAAGTCAATACGATTGGGCTTTGTGCTGCTTCATTGTTGAACAAAAAAACATCAGCATACAATCTTTTCCCTCCAGCTGAAAAATTGCCAAATGCGTCTTTCACACATTGATCCTCATACAGTAAGATTGGAGCAACTTCTGAACGCGACAACTCATTGGAAAAAGTAGTCCCTCGGGAGATAAAAGCCCCACCGTAATCACAAATATTGGTACAAGCCTGGGTAAATTGAATATCCAGCGAAAATTTATAGGCATCGACACCTAAAAACTGATCCACCACGGCGTAATAAGTGCCGGGATTGAGAAAAACGGTAAGCGTTTTTGTGCCACTGCCTCGGGTCGAACTTGCTGCAACGGCATCTAGTTTGTCGCAACTTTTGAGTACAAAAAGGCTCAGGTCTTTTGGCCTGAGCTCATCCGGCTGACTCACTTTTAACGTGACATTCTGAGGTTCAAAGACTTCAAAGGAATAAATTTTCTCAGGCCCCGCGTGTCCAGGGTAATATTTTTCGGGGGCATTTTCTTGCCGAACCCGGTAAAGACTCACTTTGCTGCGGTCTTTGGCCGCAATGCTGGTGGTTCCAAGCAGCGGAGCCTGACAATTCAATGCAGCCAAACCAGTACAAGGCAAGTCTGCGCAGGAAACATCGATGGAAAATTCCCCCGAGGTATAAAACTCTTGAGAATCAACAATCAGGTAATAGGTGCCGCCACTAAGCTGGTTGCTGAATAAATATTTACTGCCCTTGATCGCCGAAGCAGTGGCTTGCGCCAGGCAGGTAATCTCATAACAGGTTTCATCCACCTGCACCAGAAACAAATCAAACTCTTTTTTACTGCTGGTGTCTACATGCAAACCCACCTGGATGTTGGAATTGGAACCGGGATCAATTTGATAAATCTTTTCTCGCCCCGAATAGACTTTATTCAGGCAGCCGGGGTATTCGTCAATCAGGTTGAGGGTGTTGTCCAGGTTTTCTTTGGCTCTGTATTCTCCACAGATGATGGAGGAGATGGAGCGCTGACAAATGTTGTCTACACAAGTAAGCTTGAGTCGATAACTCCCGATAGCCTCGGCCAATTTTGCATCCACCACAATGTAGTAAGTGCCTGCTTCCAAGGATTGTACAAGCTGTTCTTTTCGGGTATTTGAGGTACTGTACGCCAAACAGGCATCTGCACTCAAAACGCAGGAACCCAGCAAAAACAAGTCCAGATCGACTCCAGCCTCGGCAATTTGTAGGGAAATGAAGATGTTCCGTGGCTGAATCAAAGTGAATTTGTAGACCCGCTCTCTGCCCAAAAAAGAACCCCCTTCACTACACTGATAATTGCTGCTGAGGCTGGTTTCAAAATCGGTACTGTCCCGGTAGGTGATGTCACATGCAATGGTTCTCGCTTTGGTGCAAATAGAGATTTGTTGACCATGGAGGGAGTAAACAGCAACAAAACAGCTAAAGATCGCAAGTAAGTGTAGTCTCATGGTATGATGGTGTTTTGTTAGTAGACCTGATTAAAAAACGCGCTTTGGGGGGATTTGTGTTGGAGAGGTGGGAGGATTTTTTGTTTTTAAAACTAAAATCGGCTCCGTTTCACCATTGAAACAGAGCCGATTTTAATGTAAACCTATTTTAGGACATGATTTTAGGACGAGCCAAATTCTAAAACCTCACTTTCGCCCCAATCATCACATTCCTTCCCGCCATCGGATACAATCCCTGATCCACCGCACCTTGCCCGGCATAAATGTACCGATACGACCAGGCGTTGGAGGAATACATCGCATCAAACAAGTTATTCACCCACAAACTTAGCTCCAGCTGCCGCAAAAACTGCCCTTTGTGCTGGTAGACAACCCGCAAATCGCTAAATGAATAAGCCTTCAGGGTATTGCTTACATCGCCGGAATTATCGATGAACTGCTGCCCAACGTAGCGCGTGAGCAAAGACAAAGTTAAACTTTGTTTATCCGCCCAGCTACCCCGCTGGAACGGCGAAAAAGCAAGTTCCGCGCCTGCGATCAAATTGGGCGATAGCGCCAAATCCGCCTGCTCGCGTACAAACTGCTGTTGGCCCAACCAGTTAAAATCAGCATCGTAGTCGTCGAGGTATTCGGTGAAGCTTACAATTTTGTTGCGGCTGAAAGCAGCGTTACCCTGGACGCGCAGCATTGGATTCAATTGATAGCCGCCACTCAATTCAAGCCCCAAGCGGTAACTTTTGGGAACGTTGATTTTGATTGGAGATCCCACGTCATTGATTTGCCCGGTTACTGCCAGTTGATCGCGGTAATACATGTGGAAGAGGGCCAGCTCCAGTACCCCTTTTTTGCCTGCGTATTTGTAGCCCAATTCGGTGTCGTACAAACGCTCAGGCTCCGGGAAGTTGGACAAGGCACTCAGGTAATCGTCCCGGTTAGGCTCCCGATTGGCTACCGCAAAGGAAGTATACCAAGTGCTATGGCTGTTGGGCAGGTAACTAAAGCCAAATTTAGGATTGAAAAAGCCCAGCTGATCCTCCAGGCTGATGTCGCGTTTTTGGCGGTCGTTGCCCTCCAATGTATAGTTGATGGAGCGCACTTGCAGGTCGGCGTAGGCATACAAGCTGCGCGCCAATTGGTAATTGAGCTTGGCGTATACGTTGAAGTCTTTTTTCAAAGAAGTGCTTTGATAAAATTTGTCCCCCAACACATAATCGCCAGAATACTGCAACCAGGGCAGTTTGCCGTAGTGCCGCCCATCGTAGATGTTGTAGCCGCCGCCGATGCTGAAGTCAACTTTACCCTTATTGTAGCTTAGCGCGTACACGCCGCCGTAGAAGTCGTTGTCGAGCCAGAGTTGGCGCACCAAATCGGTCGTTCTGATGGAGTCATTGGGGGCTTGGATGTTGTAGTCGGCGAAGGATTCCCCGGCCTTGTACTGCTCATAAAAGCCCAGCCCACGGGTGTAGTGTAGGGCCAAATTCAGATTCCAGGCCGGAGCGATGGCCCGGTTAAAAATGAGCTGGTAATGCGTTTGGCGGTAGTTGTCCACCTCGTTGTTGTAGGGCTCGCCGGGTTTTTCGGTACCTGCCGAGTTGTAGGTGCGGGTTTCCCGGTCATTGATCAAGTTGGCCGGCACCCCATTCCAGGCCTGGTAGGTGATTTCATGACCCGAAAATACATTCAGACGCAAGAGTTGCTTTTTGCCCGTCCAGGCTGCTGACACGAAGTAGGAGCTCAGATCAGAACGCGCCCGATCGATGTAACCATCGGAACTGATTTTGGACAAACGCCCATCCACACTGAAGCCACTTTTAAGCAAACCCGTCCCAAACTGCACGTTGCTGCGCAAGGTATTGAAGGAACCCACTGTACCGTTCAACTCAGCATAGGCATCCTGATAGACCTTAGCCGTATTGAGGTTGATGCTGGCCCCAAATGCTGCTGCGCCATTGGTAGACGTACCTACCCCACGCTGGATTTGCACATCATTGGTGGAACTGGCAAAATCCGGCATGTTGACCCAAAAAGTCCCCTGCGATTCGGCGTCATTCAGGGGAATCCCGTTGATGGTCACGTTGATGCGGGTAGCATCAGTGCCCCGGATGCGGATGCCCGTGTAGCCAATGCCAGTGCCCGCATCGGAAGTAACCACGGCTGAAGGAGTCCATTGCAGGATAAAAGGCACATCCTGACCCTGGTTGTTTTTGCCAATTTGTTCGGCATTCAAGTTGCTGTAAGTCATGGGGGTTTTGCGGTCAGAGCGGGTACTTTTGACCACTAATGCATCCATGGAGTAGGTTTTTTCGCTCAGCACAAAATTCAACTCGTGGGTGCTGTTTAGCTCTACGGTTTCCACCAAATCCTGATAGCCAACGTAACTGATCACCAGTTGATAAGTCCCGGCAGATAAATTGGGCAAACTAAATCCGCCAAAACGATCACTGGTGGTGCCTCTTTTCAGGCCTTCCAACCAGACATTGGCTCCGGCCAAACCCTGGCCAGTAGCGTCCGTAATTTTGCCGCGCAAACTCACTTGCGCCCAGGCGCTGCTGCTCAACAGAAAGAGCAATGCGAGCATCAAAAAATTGGATTTCATGAAAAAATGTTGAAGAAGGTTGAGTGAGGTTGAGGAAGGTTGAGAAAGTTGAGGCTGCAGCAGCGACCCGGTCACTGAGCGTAGCCGAAGTGCAAGGATTGCTGCGGCAGCCTCAACTTTCTCAACCTTCTCAACTTTCTCAACCTTACATTGAAAAAGACACCATCAAGGGGTTCGACGGTGTAATACCTTCGTGCACCTGGGACTTGCGGTAAAGCAAGTTTGTCGAAGGTGCTCATTTTCCTCTCCAGAATTACCTGGCAGGTTCAATGGGTATGATCTCAGCCCGTTCGGTTGGGCACCCCAAATGAGAACAAAAATGGGTGTGGGTGTGAAGTGTGATCGTGTGGGTGTGTTGGCCTTTCATCGCTCAAGGTTATCTGCCAACCCATGGATTTATCCATGGGAGGCCACCTACCGCTCCACCCCACAGATTTATCTGTGGGAAGTGGGAGGAGAGCTGGGAGCCAGCGACCGGACGCAAAGCTAAAACTTTCCTCTTAACCTGCAAATCCTAAAAACCGATCTACACTAAAAACCGCCAGCGCCAGCCGTTGTTCGAACTCCAAACCACTTATTTCAAAAAAATTGGCATTCATATCCTGCAGTGCCTTCAAATAGCGCTGGTACAAATCCTCCCGATCATCCCGATTTTCCCGCAGTGGATCCGCTTCCCAGGGCAAATCAGGTTTGCACAGCAAGAATAAATCGTAAGGATGCAAGTGCAACTGCCGCTCAATCCAGGGGTGGCATTCCTGAAAGCGCACCTCCGACCAAATTTTGATCACCAACAAATCCGTATCACAAATCAACAACCGTTTGGCATCGCGGGCGTAGGCGAGCTCCCAGCTGTACTGGCCTTTGGCAATTTCGAGCAGGTCGGCTTCATCGTACCCAGGGCCATGCTTTTCGAGGTAAAGACGCGAAAATTCAGGCACATAGGCCGTTTTGTAATGGACAGCGAGTGCTTTGGCCAAGGTAGTTTTGCCAGCAGATTCAGGACCGGTGATGCCTATTTTTAACATTGATTTTGATTGTGAAAGACCAAGTTAAGAAGAAAAATTGAGGAAGGTTGAGGGAAGTTGAGGAAGGTTTAGGCTACCGCAGTGGCTTAGACAAGGACATTGTCAAAATCGCTGCGGTAGCCTAAACCTTCCTAAACCTTATCAACTTCCCTCAACTATTTCCCCATTTTAATCGTTTTGATCGTACATTTCCAAAAAAAAATCACGACTGTGCAAGACATCGAACCATACTACCGCTGGCGGGATGACTACGTGGCTGCTGAAGACGTTAACTCGCCCTTTTACGGACGCGAGTATAGCGAGCTTTATTACACCAATAAAATTTACAACTATTACATTCATCCTCAATGGGACAACATTGGCTCTCTAACCCTGTACCTAAAAGTATTGTACGCTGATTACGATGAGGGGTACGCCATCATCGAAATGATCGGCGAATGGAACGACTGTCTCTATGACGACAGCATTTACCTCAAACGTGAACTGGTGGATTTCATGATCGAAAAAGGCATTTACCGCTACATTTTGATCTGCGAAAACGTGCTCAATTACCACAGTGGCGACAACGACTACTACGAAGAATGGTACGAAGACATCAAGGACGAAGATGGCTGGATCGTGATCATCAACTCGCTCAAGCACGTTTATGAAGAAATGAAAGACAACAAACTCCAATATTACCTTAACTTTGGCCCCGAATTCAACAACATCAACTGGCGGCCCTTCAAGCCCAGCGACATTTACCATATCCTGGATAAATTGGTCAACGGACGGATCAAGCAGCTGCCCCAGGGATGGGATCTTTTAGAATAGTTACGTTTACTAAACTTTAAAAGTTTAGTAAACGTAACTACCTATCATTCGCATTAGAAGTAAGCATATGCACCGTTCTGGTTTTATCAATATCATCGGCCATCCCAATGTGGGCAAATCCACGTTGATGAACGCACTGGTGGGCGAACGAATGTCCATCATCACCAACAAACCTCAAACGACCCGCCATCGGATCATCGGGATTCTGAGTGGCGAGGACTTCCAAATGGTGCTTTCCGACACTCCCGGAGTAGTCGAAAAACCGGCCTACAAGATGCACCAGGCCATGAATTCCTTCGTACAGTCCACTTTCGAGGATGCTGACCTCATGCTCCTGGTAACCGACGTGCTGGAAGAATACAAGGCGGGCGATCAACTCCTGGAACAATTGCGTCGCCAAATCAGCATTCCCATGTTTGTGGTTTTGAACAAAATTGACCTGGTAGACGAGGAGAAATTGGAGCAGTTGAAAACATTTTGGGCCGAACAATTGCCCGACGCCCAGGTGATCCCCATTTCAGCATTGAAAAAAATCAGCACCGACTTGTTGCTGAACACTTTAAAAGAAAGCCTCCCCGAAGGCCCGGAATACTACCCCAAAGACCAATTGACCGACCGACCCGAGCGCTTTTTTATGAGCGAGATCATCCGGGAAAAAATCATGACGTTGTACCATCAGGAAATTCCTTACGCAACGCAGGTGATCATCGAGGAGTTTAAAGAAGACCAAACGGTTGGTGGCAAAGCAATAGCCCGTATTTCTGCCACCATCTTTGTGGAGCGCGATACGCAAAAATCCATCTTGATTGGCAAAAATGGAGTGTCAATCAAACAACTGGGCACGGATGCCCGCCTGGACATGGAAAAGTTTTTGGAAAAAAAGGTTTTCCTGGAGCTCTTCGTCAAAGTGAAAGACAACTGGCGGAACGATGATTTTTTGCTCAAGCAGTTTGGCTACAAGTAAAAACCTTTGAGAATCAAACTAAACTGTTTCAGCCGCGACAAGTCAAAGAGAAACAAAGCAAACAACATTACCGTTAAATGGGGGATGAAAATTCAATTCCTTATTAAAATTGCAGCATTATGTACAAGTCGATTATTATTGCCCTAAGCTTCCTTGCTTTTGCATGTTCCAAACCCAACGTTGCCGATGATGCCATAATTCCAGTTGATACGGATCAGGTACTAGCTACTGGTTCTTTCATAAATTCTAGCCAGCATACTGCTTCCGGCACCGCGAAATTGATTAAAGACAAGGACGGTAAGCGGTTCCTGTTGTTGGAAAATCTTAAAGCTGATAGTGGTCCTGACCTTCGGATTTACCTTGCTACCTCGCTCAAGGCTGACGATTTCACCGAAATTTCAAGCAAATTGTCATTGGGCAATGTACGGATCGCTGTTCCAGATAATGTCGATATTAAATCTCAAAAGTTTGTTTTGATCTGGTGCAAAGCGTTTTCGGTGCTGTTTGGGTCGGCGGAGTTGAAGTGACAGTGGTAAGCTGTGAGCCATCAACTATGAGCAATTGGCTTACAACATCAAGCCCAGTAAACGTAAGTTTGGCCTGAACCAAACTTACGTTTACTGGGCTTGATGTTGTAAGCAACCATAAAAACAAAAATAATATGGGGACATACCAAAAAACAAGCATTGCTTTTTTATTCCTTGTCTTGTTCACATTTGGTTGTGATAAAAATGATGACAATCCTGTAAATCCAACTTCTAATATTACCTATTCGGAATCGCCTTTTGACTTGCAAGGTGTAAATGCAAAATTTGCAAAAGACATTGCCTATGACAACAAAGAAAGGACGCAGTTCGATATATGGCTACCCAATTCTAACACACCCACCGGGTTAGTTATATATGTACATGGTGGGGGATTTACGAGTGGCGATAAGAATTTTGTGTATTCTGTTCAGTCGGGCGGTGCTTGGGATTTCCCCTCGGACATTAGGTTTTTACTTCAAAACAATATTGCTTTTGCAACTATTCGTTACACACTGTTAAGCACGACAGGAGAAACAGAGGGGATTAAAAAACCGATGTCTGATGTAAAAAGAGCTTTACAATACATCAGGTATCGAGCAAGCGATTTTAAGATTGACAAAAATAAAATTATTTTGGCAGGTAATTCAGCAGGTGCAGGCACTTCTCTTTGGATTGCGTTTAATAATGACTTTGCGAATGCTGCAAGCAGCGACCCTGTTTTAAGAGAATCCAGCAGAGTAAAAGGAGTAGTAGCAAGAGAAACCCAAGCAAGTTACAACATTGAAGACCGATGGGTAAATGATGTTTTTCCTGATTATAGCTTAACTTGGTCGACAATTTTGGCTAATGAAACAGGTAATATTCAAAAAATTTATGGGGTTTCCTCT
>NZ_JBGSLK010000007.1:0-81012 GCF_041740695.1 Haliscomenobacter sp.
TTTTTACTGCTCCTAGGCCAAACCTAGTGTACAATGTTTTAAATTTGCGTAGGTGCGAGGGAAGCATACGTTCTTAGCGTCTTGGTAAACTCTAATTTCGCGCTTTTCCTCGCATTTTTCAAAAATGTCCAGTAGTATGGCTTGAGGTAATGGATATTGATGGCAAATTTCAACTATTTTTATCTCATCTTCTTGTAGTCCTTCAAGGGAGACTCCCTCATCGTCCACGAAGTAGTTCGCCCATTTTGCCAGATCAGGGAAGTATTTAGGAGTCATTTCGCTCTGCTTGTTTTTTTAGTGGATAAATTTTGCTGTCAATAAGCAATGGGGTTGGTAGTAAAACTCAAACAACAATTCCAATTATCGTTCACCACTCTTATGCAACTTTGGATCCTCCTTCGCGGCAATTAACTTTTGCACGGCAATATAAAGGAAATTTTCCGGCCTTAAAACAGCGAACCGCTCCCTTTCCTCCTCTTCGATGTCCAATGCAAACGCGTGGATGAAATAGAGTTTATGGGTATCCTTGTCCAGCAAGTAGTTCAAATCCTGATTGCTTTCCTTTTTGATCGTACCTATTTTACGCATTTGCTGGCCATCCAATTTATAGAGGCTTGTATCGGCATTGGCCACAAAATAGGACTCATCCTGGATCGAAAAATAGCGAAACTGGTCATCAAACTGTTTCTCCACAGGGATACTTTTTTCTTTTGTCCAGTTGTCATTGGCTCGGTTTGCTTCGATGCCCTGGTAATTGGGGCTATGCCAGGCTGTGTTTGTAAAGCGATAGAGGTGGAGCGTGTCTTCAAAAAGGATGGGCATGAGTATGGTGCGATCGGATTGCAGGGCCCAATCGTAAAGTACTGTTTGCGGGTTATCCATAAGCCAAAAGCGAGAAACAATGGAAGAAACTCCATTGAAATTTTCCGTTATGCAATGTTTATAGGTTGGAGGAGAATAAACTTCATGGTGTTTTCATTTTGACTATTCATCACCTTCTAGTTTTTGAGTCAAGTTATTTTTCTTCAAGAAAGATGCGACCTCCATAAATTTTGTTGTATATTTTATGACAAATCAACCCATATATTAACCCGGAAAACAAATCAATAATTAACAAACAAACCACTAAAAAGTAACGATTGAATTCATACGTATCTGCATTTTTCAACAATGAAGATGGAAAACGAGACGCCAACTTATAATGTCCCATAAAAAGGGCTTCAATACATATCATCAATAAACTGATTGTTATGATTTTTCCTTTTGCATCAATATTTTTCAATGTAACCATATATAAAATTACATTGAAAAATAAAGCCCAAATGGGGCATATCAGGGCAATATAAATAGAAAAAAATGTCAACAAAGTGTAAAACAAAAACTTAAAATTATAATCATTTACAGGAGCAATGTATGTTTGAATATATATCATAATACTTCCAACTATGAAGAGCTGAAATAATTTGAGAAAATATGATGCAGTAAAAAAATACAAAAGTAGTTTCATTTGCAATTGATTGAAGTTTAAGGTGTATTGCTTTTATTATTTCAGCGCACTAATGAACTCAAGGTCAATTTCTTTTGAGCCATTTTTGAGCAGTAAGGCATTCAATTGAGTTGCCAAATTATAAAGAATCAATAATCTAACTTTTGTCATTCTTGGCATATCAAAAGAGATAATGCCATATTCTTCAGAAAAGTAGGCTACCACATTAAAATATTTGCCTTTTTCATCATATTCAGTTAATGCTTGAACTTTCGGACTTGAATCAGGAAAATTAGAGTAATATTCTTTACCTGAACCAGTATCTTCATACCAAGTGAAATGCGTACCCTTATCTATTATGTCTATCCACTCAGATTTGGAGATTCTATTTTGAATTCGGTTAACAGACTTGAATTTCTCCTTTGCAATTACAATGTAAAGCATTGTGATAAATTTTACAGATGTCTTTCTAAAGCGCTTCAGACCTTATCCTTAAATGTGCTATCTACTGAGGTGTTTCTCAAGTGCCTTAAGTTTCTTAGGTGGTGAAAAAACACTTTACCACCTAAAAAACTTGAGACACCGCAGTAGCGACAGCCTCATCACCTTACCAAATTCACTTCCCCAGCCTTCGGATACGTACTCCCATTTTTCATCCGCACCACGCTCGAGAACACATACAATCCAATCGGCGAAGCTTGCCCCCGCGAAGTCCCATCCCAACCTTGATTAGGGTCATTCACCGGAATATTGGTCCCCTCAAACACCAAGTTCCCCCAGCGGTCAAAAACCCGCAAATATTCCAGGGCTTCGATGTCGTCGCCCCCATAGCCACTGAAATAATCGTTGACGTCATCCCCATTGGGGCTGAAGGCATTGGGGAAATACGCCTCCAATTGCCCAGCTACCAAGACCTGAATTTTGTCACTCACCTCACAACCTGAACTGTCACTCAGCAGCAGGGTATAGGTGGTCGTAAAGGCTGGTTCCGCCTGGGCATTCAGGCTTTCTGCTGAAATCAGCCCGGTCGGTGGCGACCAGGAAATTTGGCTTGGATTAAAATTGAGCTGCGGTTTAAAGGTCACCGTTGCGCCCCTACGCAGTGTAGTATCCGGGCCTAGCTCCAGACTCAAGTTACGCGGAGATTGAATGGTGATCGTGGTATCAAAACCACAACCCGAAGCATTGCTGATGTTCAACGCAAAAGTCCCCGGATTTAAGTTTCGGACGGTAAGCGGTGGATTGTTGAAACGCTGGATGGTATTGTTCAGCGTCAGGGTAAAGGGGCCTTGCCCGCCTGTGACGTTGCGCAGCGTAAAGACGCCTAAATCACCCGGACACAGTGGATTGATCACCCCCAAACTGACACTTAAAGCCGATGGATCTACGGCCAATACCAGGCTGTCCTGGGCGGAACAGCCAATGGCGTCGGTTATTGTAACGATATACGTACTAGGTGCCGCGTTGCGCGGATTGGCCTGACCATTGAAGCGGCTGACGTTCCAGGCGTACTGGAATGGCCCGGTACCGCCCGTAACCGTGGTATTGAGGTGGCTACTGCCACAATCGGCACGGGCAGCGGCAATGTTTATGCTGAGGTTACAAGGTGCTTCGCTCAAGGTCGCTTGGGCTAGCGCGTTACAACCATTGCTATCCGTTAGGGTAATCGTATATGCGCCCGCCCGTAAGTTGGGGATGGTAAATGCTCCGGTATTGCCAATGCTTTGATCGCTGCCGTTGGGGCTCCAGTTGATGCGGTATCCAGGCGTTCCACCAGCATAAGTCAAAGCAATACTTCCACCCGTTGGTCGGGCTGGAGTAGGTTGGCTGGCTGGAGCGGCGGCCAGCGTGAGTGGTGCTGGATTGCTCAGGGTGACGCTCAGTGTGTCTTTACAAGCAGCAGCATCGGTCAAAATCACCGTGTAAGTTCCGGCGGCTAGTGCAGTTGGGTTCGCGCCACTCAGTGCGGGGTTACTCCAAGTGTAAGCCACTAGGCCATTATTGCCCGTAACCGCCACTTGAATACTCCCCGTCGTTGTGCCGTTACAATCGGGATTGATGCCCTGGGCTGTACCGACCAATTTACATTCAATGTTTTGCAAGATGAACCCACAAGTATCCGTACAGCCATTCGCATCGCTGATGCTCACGGTATACCTACCCGCAGCTAAATTGCTAAAGGTAAAGGTATCTACACTGCTTTGTTGCATTTGCCCAGGACTAGGGCCACTCAACTGGATGTTGCGCTGGCCAGTGCCACCCCGAATGACTACCCGAGCGCGCCCATCACTACCACCCACGGTACTGGGCTGATTGACGACGGAGCAGTTGGTTTCGAGCGGGAGCGGATCGGTAAGGGTCACACTTGCCGTATCTCGGCAGAGCTGGACATCGGTAACAATCAATTGGAACGCACCACTCGGCAAACCCGTCGCCTGGGGATTGCCATCAAAACGATTGTCGCTCCAATCGTAAGTGAATGGCCCAAGGCCACCAGTTATGCTGCTTTGAATACTGCCCTGACTGGCACCCGCACACAAATTATTGGTTGGGTTTAAACTCAAGGCGAGGTTACAAATGGGGTCATTGATCCTAAAATCACAACCTTGCACCGTACAGCCATTGGCATCCAACAAAGTCAGGCGGTAATCGCCTTTGCTCAAGTTGTTGACGGTAAAACTATCTACACTCAAATTGAGAAAACTGTCGCGTTTTGCGCCGCTCAGGATCAACTTGTAGGGCCCGGTTCCGCCCGTAAACCGTACGGTGATGCGGCCATTTTGCCCACCAATTGTTGTTGTTGGCACTGGCGTTCCACAAGCAAAACTCAAGGCGCTGGGTTCCGCAAGTACCAGGGTATCAATCCCCACACATCCAATTGAATCACTCACTACCACTGAGTACATTCCTGCACGCAGGTTGCGAGCTGTCGCCTGACCATCGTTGGTATTGTCACTCCAATCGTATTGAAACGGTGCTTTGCCCCCATTTACTGTGACGGTGATTTGGCCATTTGTTGCGCCATTACACAATGGAGCAACCCCTTGCAGTTCCAGCACCAAATTGCAGGTAGGTTCGCTGATGCTGAAGGAACAATCCAGTTGACAGCCATTGATGTCGCTGATGTTGATGGTGTAAGTCCCGGTCGATAACCCCGTCAAATCCACACTTCCGCTGTTGCCTTCGGTACGGGTGCTGCTCACGGGGCCTTGAACGCGGATAAAATAAGGCGCGATGCCCCCGCTGAAATTCAAGCGGGCAATCCCTTCACTGCCATTGACGGTGATGACGTTGCGGATGGTTTGGCAAGTAAAAGCCAGCGCTGCGGGCTCTTGCAAAACGGTATCCAGCACCAGGCTACAATTGATGGCGTCGGTGATGGTAACTTGGTAGGCTCCAGCAGCGAGATTGGATAAGGTGTCATTGTTGGAGCCACCATTGCTCCATTGGAAGTTATAGGGTGCCGCTCCCCCAGTTGTTACCGCGATCACTTGCCCATTGGTCGCTCCCTGGCAAGCTGGCGCCTTGGTCAACAAACTGGCTTCCAGGCTACATATGGGTTCCCTAATGGTAAAGCTGCAAGAATTTCGACAGCCATTGACATCGATAAAATTGGGCGAATAGGTCCCCGGAGGCAAACTGCCCAGCGAGATGCTATCGCCACCACTGGCCGTAACACTACCCGGTTGTGAGCCACCCCAATCCAGGGCAATCGTTCCTGTTCCACCCGGGTACTTCAATTTGGCACGCCCGTCGCGGCCTCCCACGGTGGTAACGTCCGAAATAACCTGACAATCTACAACAATAGGTGGGGGCTCAGTCAGGTCGATTTGGGCGGTATCGGCGCAGCCCAGGTTGTCGGTGAGGGTCAGGGTATAGGTCCCTGGGCCCAAGTTTTTCAAGGTGTCGCGGGTAATGGTTCCGGCGCCGTTGCTCCACACATAGCTGTAAGGTGCCCGCCCATTGCGCACGGTTGCGGTCAACACACCATCATTATCCCCGTTGCACAAAATCCTTTTGACGGTAACGATGGTGGCAATCAAAGAACAAGCGGGCTCACTCATGGTTAGCAAACAAGAATCGACACAATCATTTTGATCCCTCAATTCGATGCGGTACTGGCCCGCGCTTAGTCCGGTGATGGTGGTATCACCGCTGCGGTTTAAGATAAAACTGCCCGAACTTTTTCCTGACCAACTGATGCGATAGGGTAGGGTGCCCCCATTGCTGGTAATCCTGGCAATGCCATCCGTACCACCCACCCGGGTAACCGCGCTTTGTGGCGCACAACTCAGCATCAAGGCAGCTGGTTGGGTAAGGACGATGGTATCACTGGCCCGACAACCAACATTGTCAGTTACGGTAAAGGAATACCTGCCCGGCCCTAAATTGCGTGGGTTGAACTGGCCATCCAGGGTATTTTGGTTCCAATCGATGCTCAGTGGGGCTTCGCCACCAGTGCTGCTCACGTCAATTTGCCCATTGGCCACACCATTACAAGTTGGGTTGACAGAGGTACCGTTCGCAGCGAGGGTACAATTGGGTTGGGTGATGGTAAACTGACAGGAATCCTGGCAACCCAAACTGTCCGTTACCAACACCTGATAGGTTCCGGTACTCAATCCGGTCAGGATAGTCGTGCCCGCACTTAGGCTATCGCGGAGTTGAATCACCGGGCCATCCAGGCTGAGCTGGTAGCGGGTGGTGCCGCCACTGATGCTGATGCGTGCTTCGCCATCGGTGCCGCCCACTTGTGTTACGGCTTTACTTACAGCACAGGTCAAGGCAATTTTGGTGGGTTCAATCAGGGTGACTGAGGCGATAACCTCACAGGCCGTGCCATCAGTGACGGTGACTGTATAAGTTCCTGGCCCTAGGTTCGCGGGGTCTTCTATGCCATTCAGACTGGCTTGACTCCAGCGAATATTAACCGGAGGTAAACTGTTGTTTATTCTTAAATCCAGCGCACCATCGTTGCTGCCATTGCAGGAAATCGGTTGTTTGATGTCCAGACCAATTTGTGGCCCGGGGGTGATGCTGACCCGGTAAACTTGCTCTGCGCTACACCCTGCTTTTTGATCAAAAATAAAAAAGTTGCCACTGAAGCTCAAGGTTTGCCCGGGTAAAAAACGCGTGCCCGTGCCATTGGGGCCACCGTAATACGCCACATTGGGGCTCAGGTTTTTGCCCGTAATCAGGGGCAATTGTAGGCTACCACAGGCAGTAGTATCGCGAAGGCTGTCGATTTGGGGAGGGCTGATCGTGTCCAGCAAAAAGCTGCGCTCGTTGGAACAGCCTGGAACTTGATCAAAAGTGTAGAGGCGCAAGTCCCCACTTAGGGTTTGGCCAGGGGTGTATTTTGTTCCGCCCCCATTTGGTGCAGTATAATAGGCTTCATTGCCACTCAGGCTGGTGCCGCTGATGTTCGGCAGGGTGTAGCTGCCACAAATTTGTACATCTACAATGGTATCCAGACTCGGGCGGTCTACGATGGTAACGATGAACGTATCCTGGTCAAAACAGCTGGCAGTGCCCGCATATACAAACAAGGTTTGGCTGTTGCTGAAGTTTTGACCCGGACTGAATCGCAGGCCTCCACCCAAGGTTTGGGTATAATAAGCCGCATTGCCTGTAAGGTTTTTCCCGGTGATGGCAGGCAATACCAAACTGCCACATCTGGTGGTATCCCGGATGGGGTCTAAAATGGGCGGACTAATCGTATCCAGCAAAAAGGTCCTTTCACTGGTACAAGTGGTGATGCGATCAAAGGCGTACAGGCGCAGGTCTCCGGGGATGCTTTGACCTGGCAGGTATTTGGTGCCGCCGCCATTGGGTGCGGTGTAATAGGCTTCGTTGCCGCTGAGGTTGGCACCACTAAGTACAGGCAAAGTATAGGCGCTGCAAGTTTGTACATCCACAATGGTATCCAGCCTCGGGGTAGCAACAATTGCGACGTTGAACGTATCCTGATCAAAACAGCTCGCCGTGCCCGCATACACAAACAAGGTTTGTGTGCTGCTGATGCTCTGCCCCGGGTCAAAACGGGTGCCAGCCCCCAGCGTTTGGGTATAATAAGCGGCATTGCCCGTCAGGTTTCTGCCCGTGATCGCAGGCAATACCAAAGTGCCACATACTGTAGTATCCCCGATGGGATTCAAAATGGGCGGACTAAGGGTATCCAGCAAAAAAATTCTCTCGCTGGTACAAGTGGTAATGCGGTCGAAAGCATAGAGGCGCAGGTCTCCGGGGATGCTTTGACCTGGCAGGTATTTGGTGCCGCCGCCATTGGGTGCGGTGTAATAGGCTTCGTTGCCGCTGAGCCCAGTACCCCTTAGCATCGGCAAAGTATAACTGGAACAAACCTGCACATTTACGATGGTGTCCAGCCGGGGTTGAGCGACAACGTTGATTTTAAAGGTATCCTGAGCAAAACAACCAGTGGAGGTACTGTCGTAGGCGAATAAAATTTGCGTGGTATCGATGCTTTGGCCGGGGAGGAAGCGGGTGCCGCCGCCGCGGGTTTTGGTGTAGTAAGCGGCATTGGCGGTCAGGTTATTGCCTGTGATCAGGGGCAAAGTGTAAATGCCACAGATGGTTGTATCTCGAATGGAATCGATACTCGGGGATGTTTGAAAGGTAACGGTAAAGGTTTCCTGATCGCTACAACCACCAGAATTGTAATAAGCAAATAGAGTTTGAGTGCCCGTGATCACTGCACCCGGCAATAGGCGAGTTCCGGTACCATTTGCCCCCGTGAAATAGGCTTGAGAGCCATCCAGAGGAGTACTTGCCGTGATGGCAGGTAGCGTAAAACTATTCCCACAAATATTTGAACTGACGATGGGATTGATGTTGGCAGAATTGCCTACGACTACGGTGACATTCGCTGGTGCGAAGCAGGGGTCAGTGGGGGTGAAAATTATGTTTTTGTTCCCAGCAGTATTGATGGTTAGTCGATTGTTGACAACTCCGGTACCTGACCAGTTTCCAGCTTGCCCGCTTTGAGTTGTGTTGAGGAGCACCGAAGAAGTGCTAGTACAATAAGGGCCAGGAGCGCTTACTGTAATGGTAGAACGGGGACTGACAGTTACTGGTATATTCGTCGCCAGTGCACATTGCCCGGCACCTGGGGTAAAACGCAAGGTGCGAGGTCCCGTCCCTCCAACTCCGGTGTTAAGATTCACATTGAACGTCACACCTGTGCCTGACCAGCCACCTACGATGCCATTGTCATCTGTTGTTGGCAATTGAACGATCCCCTGACCTTGGCAGTAAGGCCCTAAAATGGCAAAACTTGGGGTTAGCGGAGCTGTAACTTCAGCAGTAGTAGTTGCCAGAGTCGCACATTGGCCCGCTGAAGGGGTAAAAGTGAGGTTTTTTGTGCCAGCTATGGTCGTACTCAATCGGTTACTCGTCACATTCGTTCCTGACCAATTGCCATTGACCCCATTTTGGCTCGTGGGCAAGTTGATGTTACCTGAGTTCTGACAGAAAGGGCCAAGGTCATCCAATACCGCTGGACCAGCCTGATCTACTTGTACTTCTATCGTGTTGGGAGTGGCGCATTGGTTGGCATTTGGTGTAAAAGTGAGCGTATGAGTGCCAGCACCTGCCGTATTAGTGTTAAAATTTGTACCCGTTACTCCTGGCCCTGACCAGACCCCAGTTACGCCATTCTGGTTGGTAGCAAGTGCCACATTTCCCCGGGTGGTGCAAAAGGGGCCGATATCATTCAACATAGCCTGACTAGGAGTGCCGGTGATGCGAATGTTACTTATTCTTACATTCTCATCTCCAGCCCAGGTTTGAGTATAAATTTCTAATGAAACAATATCTCCTGCGTTAACGGGAATTCCACTTGCACTAATTATACCCATTTGTTGGTTGTTCCCAGCTCCAATTAAATCACTGTATACTTCTACATCATTAACCATAAATCGCACCCAGAGGAAATCCCAACATGGGGTGCAACCATCTGCCGCCGCACTTGCATCAGATGTCGGATCCCCCGCACAACCAAGCCCAAATGAGCAGGCACTAACTGATTCCATTCCATTAGGATCAGAAGTGGAAGTTCTCCAAGGCAAACTAAATCTAAAAGACAGTGTAAAGTCGACCGACGAGCAATTTGCATTAAATGGGCCAAAAATGTCAGTAGTACGAGCATCAGTGTTTCCTCGCGTGAATCCAGCCACATTATTATAAATCACCGTCTGTCCCCATCCCATCACCGGCCAAGCCAACACCAGCATCAAGACACTCCGCAACACCAACAATCGATAAATCTGAGTATTGAACATCATTTTTTCCATCAGTTTTGGGCGCATGTGATCAGCATGCAAAGCATTGGTCTTTCCAGTAGTTGTATGGCCAACACTTAAGCGATTCAAAAACTTCATCGTGACATTTTTGTGCGGTAACAAAAAAAGCGCTGATAGGAGAACGTACGTAGAATATGGTTGAAAAGGACTTAGAGCTTGTGTAAGCTCCTGCAAAAATTGCTAAAAAAATTGGGGTGCTTTAGCTGAGCAGCATTATTTTATTGTAAACTGGATGCTTATCGTCAAAAAGTAGACATTCTGAGGTTTCAAGGCATGGAGGTCAATTCCGCCAGTACCAGTTTAAGACCCTGCAAAACTTCAGCCTCAAAATTAACAAAATCAGCGCTCAAGTCCTGCGGATCAAATTCTTTTTTGGCGCGTTCCATTTGTTCGGCACGGGTGCCTAAATGCCCCAGACCGACCATTTGAAAAGAAGGTTTGATCTTGTGCGCTTTGGCAGCAAAGGATTTCCAATCCTCGGCTTCCAATAATTGCCGCATCTGCGCCAGCTCGTTGGGGATCGTTTGTACAAAAATTTCAAAAATTTCATGCATGTACCCGGTATCACCTTCGTACAACTCAGCAAGTTCGGTTCGGTTCAAGGAAAGGGTAGTGGTGCTTGGCGTTTGGGGTGAAAAGCCGGGAAAAATTTGCCGAAAAACTTCCTGCAATTGTTCAGGCGTAAAGGGTTTGGACAAGTGTTGGTTCATCCCTGCCTGGAGTGCTTTTTCTTTTTCATCCAACAAGGCCGAGGCCGTGAGTGCAACAATGGGCACCTGCTGATTGGCGTTTTGGGAAGCATTGCGCAGGCGCAAGGTGGTCTCGTAGCCATCTAGATTGGGCATGCGAATGTCCATCAAGATCAAGTCGAACACTTCCTTTTCGGTAGCTTGTAGTGCCAACACGCCATCAGCAGCAGCAGTGTAGGTTAGTCCCCACTTCGACAAGAGGTTTTCCAAATAACGCCGATTCATGGGGTTGTCCTCGACAATGAGCGTGTGTAAGGCGTTCGTTTGTTTAGGCTCCCCAGCCGGTTCTGATTCTACCTTGTTTAACACTGGATTTTTGACTGGTTCAAAAGGCAACAGAACTCGAAAACTACTACCCGTGTCCAGGGTGCTCTGCACGTCTATCTTGCCACCCAACAGTTCTACAAGTTGTTTGGTGATGGGCAAACCCAAACCCGCACCGTCCCGCGTCCTTTTTACCTTTCCAGCTTGGTTAAACCGTTCAAAGATGAAAGGCAATTGTTCTGGCGAAATCCCCATCCCGGTATCATTTACAGTAAACTCAATCCAGTTTTGCCCCTCAATGAGGTGCGTAGCAGCGGTACACCGAATATAACCTTGTTCGGTAAACTTGAAGGAATTGTTGATCAGATTGAGCAAAATTTGATTGAGAAAAGTAGGATCGGTACGCAGGTACTGCGGCACCTCGGGTGCAATCTCGCACTGGAATTCAACCGGGCGTTGCGAGAGTCTGAATTCAAAGGTTTTGCACATGGCCTTCGCCATACCAAAGAAGTCGAAATCCTCAAGCTGGGGCTCCATTTTGCCCTGCTCGATTTTGGAGATGTCTAGCACATCACTGACCAGCGCATGTAACAAATCAGCAGAGTATTGAAGCGTGTTGACGTATTCTACCTGCTCCAGGCTGAGCTGTGTATCGTACAATAAATTGGTCATGCCCACAATGGAGTTGATCGGATTGCGGATTTCGTGGCTCATGTTGGCCAAAAATGCCTTTTCAGCGTCACGGGCTTGTTCGGCTTCCTGGCGGGCGCGTTCCAAATCGGCCTGCAACAATTTTTGCTCGGTAATGTCCAGGTGGATGCCTAAAGTGCCCGACAGATTGCCCAGCTCATCGTAGATCGGGGTATTGTTGATCAGGGTCCAGATGATGCTGCCGTTTTTTTTGAGCACAGGGGCTTCCCAAATCACCGATTTTCCTCGTAAAAACTTGGCTTCTTCTTGATGGGCCTCGCTTATGAATTGGGGCGGAGCAAACAAAAGTTTGGGGTCATGTCCAATCAATTCCTCCTCGCTGTAGCCCACCATTTCACAAAAACGGGGGTAAGCCCGCACGATTTTCGCTTCGGAACTGACCTCTAAAAGGCCCAATTCCATGTTTTCCATAATCCCCCGGTACTTTTCTTCACTCTTGCGGATGCGTTCGCCGAAGAGGGTTAGTTCCTTCCGTGCCTGTACTTCCTCGGTAATGTCTCGAGAAATGGAATGTGCCTCAAAAAATTTGCCCTCCCGGTAAATGAAACTGACCCGCTGGCCCAGCCAAATCTCACGTTGCCAGGCATTTTTAACCGGAAACTCTACGTAACTGGTGGCCAAACCATTGCGGATTTGTTCCAGGTATTGAAGGCGGGTGGGCTCGGCATAATCGTCGCGAATGAGTTCTGCATAGTGGATGCCCAGCATGTCGGCTAAAGGGAAACCCAATAATTTTTCTGCGGCAGGGTTGATGAAGCGGAATAGTCCCTGATTGTCGGAAATGAAGATGATGTCTTGTACACTATTGACAATCTCGTTGACGTAGTGCAGTTCTTTTTTTAAGGCATCTACCGAGCTGAGCTTCGATTGCAGCGCTTCATTTTGTTGGAGTAAATGGGCCGTAAATTGTTCTTTTTCTAAAAGTAATGCTTCTGCCCGTACCCGAGCAGCTCTTTCTTCCAACAATTGCCTTTTATCAGTGTCCAATCCTGTCTCCATCCTTACGTTTCCTCAATTTGCTCAAAATTAAGGAACTGACTCTAAAAAATGGGTTAAATGCTCAAAATTTTTACCCTTTGTCACCTCAATAGTAAAACCGCGCCACTGCGACTGGCCGTTTCACCATCGACAAATTCTACATCAGCCCGCCAAACATATAGCCCTTGTAAAGCTGCTTTCCCCCGAGTGCTACCATCCCAGCGGGTTTCGGAGTCATTCGGGCTTGCGTTTTGGGTGCGAAATACTTCGTTGCCCCAGCGGTCAAAAATGCTCAAGTGGACAATCCGCGCCACGCCACGATCGCAGAAGAGGGTGAAAAAATCATTCTCGCCGTCGTCATTGGGCGTAAAAGCATTGGGGGCAAAGGTGTTATGACGGGGAATGACTTCAAAAACAAACACGGTAGAGTCCACACACCCCAGCGCACTACTGGCGATCAGGGAGTAAGTGCCACTCCTCAAGGGCTGCGCAAAAGGCTCAGCGCAGTCGCTGCAACTCAAACCATCTGCTGGAGACCAACGATAGGTGCCAATCGTCTGGTTGGCGCGGGGGCTCAATCGAATGCTGTCGAACTGTTTGAGGCTGATTTTGTCAAACTCCTCCAGCTCAAAAGCGACTGGATCAGTCAGGGTTACACTGCGGCTGAGTTTGCAGGCCGGGCTGGCTTGCACAGTAGCCTGATAGGTGCCTTGAGGCAAACCAGGAAAGGTATTTCCGGGCTGAAAATCTTTGCCATTGAGGGTATAGACCAGTGGGCGGTTCACCCCACTTACGTTGGTGATCCTGATGCTCCCGTCCTTTCCTTGGGCACAGTGAGGATCTGTACCCGTCATGGTACCCATCAATTCTCGCGCCCGCACGACGAGGCTGTGACTGGCTGGACAACCGTGCACCGAGGTGACCGAAACACTAAAAGTGCCGGGTGTTTCAATACTAATGGTATCCGTAGTAGCTCCAGTTGACCATTGGTATTTTGCAAAATTGCCTGCGTCGAGGATCGAAAAGTTTTCGGGGCAAATGATGCTGTCTCCCTTGATGCGATAACGACTCAAATCTTCGATGATGATGTGGTGCACCACAATGCTGTCACAGCCCTGGGGCGTTTTGAGCACTACTTCGAAGTAACCCGAATCGCGGTAAACCTGGCCAGCCAAGGTGACTGAGCCACCCGGACAAATGACAATTTCTTTGGGTTTAGGGGCTTTTTTTTGTTCCAAGACCGTGGAGTAGGAAAAATAATTGCAAGAAGGATTACTCAACTGCGTCGCGCTAGCCGCCGCCGCGAGGCGAAAAGTTTGCCCCTCGCGCGGTTTTTCAATGTCGATGCTCAAATTATTGGCACCGGCAATTGGGGCCCAGGTTTTGCCCTCATCGGTACTACGCTGCCATTGGTAAGCGAGGGTCTTAGGGTCGTTGATTTCAATGGTGGGGGTGAGTTTAAACAAATCACTGACACAGATGTAGCTGGTATCGGGCATTTTGATGACCGGGCCACAGGGTAAAAAAGTGATGTTGTCCAGGCCAATGTCGTTGCCCAGTCCGCCGGGCGCGTTGTTGCGCAGCGAAAGAACAATCTGCTGGGCATCGGGAGGTGTGGTAAAGGTAAAGCCATAGGTATGCCATTGAGCGTCCTGTACCACTTCTCCACTGCTGTACTGTTCTTTGCCATCTACTAAAAAAGACAGGTTGGGCTTGATGTAAGTGGTGAAACTGGGCAGCATCAGGTTGATGATGTCTGCCGAAAATTGATAGGTCGTATTGCCACATACGGTTACTGTATCCTGATAAAACAAGCCGGGTTGGAAACTCGCATTGACGACCATGAAGTAACCATTGGGATCGGCACTGCGGTCTTTGGTTTTTACCCAGGATGTAGCAGAAAAGGAGCCCCAACTGGCATTGCCATTGGTGATCACGTACAAGCCATCGTTGGGCGGAGTGGAGGCGCTGTAGCGGTAGCCCGGCGCAATGCCAGGGTCGGTTCCCAACACATTGGCACTGCCACTGCCAAAATCTCCCCGTGTGAAAATATTCCCACCCAGGGAGCCTTTACATAGGCCTTGTTGGGCAAAACTAGACTGAATACTTAGGCTAAAAAGCACCAAGGTGATGGCGATCTGAAATTTGGCGTTCATTGTGTTTTGTTGTGATACTCAAGCTGACCTAAGCAGTGGGCAAAAATAAGTGTTCATTTTTTTCGAGCCAAAGAATTAGATAAGACACTTTAAATGAACCGTTTACTTGTCTAATCTTTTGGCAAAAGGAACACTTGTTTTTTTATTGCCCTAAGGTAACTGAAACTGGGGGATTTTTTGCTGGGCGAAAAAACAATTCAACCGGAAGCAGGCAAAGCTGCCCTGAGAGACACCAAAAATTCCCCTTTTGTTCCTTCTCCGACAATATTTACCACAGAGTCGGCATTAAATCAAAAACTTTCTATTTTTACATCCACATGACAATTCGCAATCACGATTATTTAACCTATTCTCAAGATATGAAATCATTAATCCTGACTTTTGCAGTAGCCCTCGTCGCTACTTTGAGCCTAAACGCTCAAGCGCTACAATGTTCTCCCGAAAAGCCAATTGCTGGCGAAACCGTTACCCTCTCCTACGACCAAGACCAGACGATACTTGCCAATGAAAAAGAACTAAAGGCCACTGTACTCTTTCTGAACAACAACCCGACTGGAGATCGCTTCCACATTGAAGACGTCAATTTTGTACAAGAAAAAGGCGTGTTCAAAGCCAACCTGACCATTCCTGCCAAAGCCAACCTCTTTTACATTGCCTTAGCCAATGAAGTGGAGGGCGAAAAAGACAACAATGGTGGCAAAGGCTACGGATTCAGCCTGTATCAGGCCGATCGCAAAGCCCTATTGCCCGGTGTAAAAGGCAACCTTGGTTTGATCAAAGGCCGTTACGGTTATTATGCCAATGCTGATCGCGATGTACCCGCCGCACTTGCGTTGGTAAAAGAAGAATTTACCAGCAATCCCGCTGCCCGTAAAGACGCAACTTTGCTTTCTTTTTTCACTGCGGAAAGCAAAAGAGCTAAAGATGAAGCCGCCTTGGCCGAAGCCAAAAAGATGGCCGAAGCCATTACCAACGACAAAAAAGCCACAGAGCAAAACTTGTTCAATGCCTACCAGGTATACAAAACCCTGGATGACAAGGCTATGCTGGAAACTGTAGGGAACAACATTCGCAAGAAGTACCCCAAAGGTATGCTGGTGCGGAGTGAAAAGATGGAGGCGGTCAGTATGGAAAAAGACTTGCCTAAAAAAGTGGCCTTGTACGAATCACTGGCTGGGTTACCCTTTTCCCCTACCGAAAAAAATGCCTACACCAGCCTCACTTCGGTGATTGCTAGTGGGTATTTGGGCAAAAAAGATTGGGCAAATTTTGAGAAATACCTCAATCAAACCACCGACAAAAACCGCAAAGCCAACCTGTTGAACAGCGCAGCCTGGCAATTGTGTGGCGAAGGCATTGTCAAAGAAGTGAGTAAAGAGGATGCAGAGCGTTCGGCCAAATACTCCAAACAATCCATCGACCTGATCAAATCTTTACAAACTTCAACAGATAAGGCGGATGTGCCAGCTTACGCTAGCGCCAAACAAATGAAGGATAACCTGAAAAGCGCACTCGGCATGTTCTCCGATACCTACGCAGTTTGCCTCTACCGCACGGGCAAATACGCCGAAGCGCTGGAATACCAGCAGGTTTACAACGAAACCCATAAATTCACTGACCCCGAAACCAACGAACGTTACTGCATCTACCTCGAAAAAGCCAAAGGTGGCAAGGAGGCTGAAGCCATGTTGGAAAAACTGATCACTAGTGGCACCGCTTCAGAGGGAATGAAAACACAGTTTGTCCGCTTGTTTCAGGCCAACAACAGCCCCGAAGTCGCCGCTCAGCGCTACCTGGCCAACCTGGAAGAGGATGCCAAAGCCCACAAACGGGAAGAGCTGCGCAAAAAAATGATCGACAAGGAAGCGCCCGACTTCAAACTGCGCAACCTCAAAGGGGAAGAAGTTGCCCTGAGCAGCCTGAAAGGAAAAGTAGTGATCCTCGACTTTTGGGCAACCTGGTGTGGACCTTGCAAAGCCTCTTTCCCTGGCATGCAAAAATCACTTGAAGCCCTCAAAGACCGCAGCGATGTAGTTTTCCTCTTCATCGATACCTGGGAAAAGGGTGAGAACAAAGAAAAAGCTGCCGCCGAATTCATCGAAAAAAACAAGTACAGCTTCAACGTACTGATGGACAATGATGATAAAGTGGTGGGTAGTTATAAAGTAGAAGGTATCCCTACCAAGTTCATCGTGGGTAAAGATGGCCGCATCAAATTCATGAGCGTTGGCTTCAATGGCACCGAAACGCTGATTGAAGAAGTAGCGGCCATGATTGATCTGGCAGCTGAGGTGAAACCTTAAACTCATTTCGGGTTTGGGATTTGGGATTTCGGTTGGTGCGTTGCTCAAACCGAAATCCCAAATCTGAAATCCCTCGCGCAATACAAATATTTATTCCAGCGTTTTGCTTGTGCAGTTGTGAAACCGAAGTAAAAACCCTATCTTAACTGCTGAAAATTGTATCCAAGTTCACAGTAATGTTAAACTTTGGCTTTACTTGAATTTTTCAGGGCTTTGGGCATTACAGTTATTAAGAGAGTTGTGTATACTTGCAGCACAATTTCAAAAAATTCATATTTGTTTTCAAGCTTGTTTGAGTTGCACGGGTAAAAGCAGCAAAAATTCAAACAAGTTCGTACTCAAAACCGATTATTAACCCTCGCTATCTATATGAAAAACTGGAAATCAATACTTGCGTTGGGCCTGCTGATCTGGGGGGCAACCATTTTGCAGGGGCAAGACATTCACTTTTCGCAGTTCTACATGTCACCGCTCAATCTCAATCCGGCGATGACTGGGGTGATGAATTGCAACTCTCGTGTGGCTGTAAACTACCGCAACCAATGGGGCAGCGTGCTGCGCTCCAATTCCTTCCGCACCTATTCAGTCTCTTACGACCAACGCATTCCGGTTGGCCGTTACGACTATTTTGGGGTAGGAGGTACTTTCTGGGGTGACCGGGCTGGTGAAGCCAATTTTGCTACCCTGACTGGAAAAATCTCTGGCTCTTACTCCAAACAAATCGCTGGTAGCCGCAAAAAAGCCAGTTATTTGGTGGTGGGTGCCGAAGCTGGTTTGGCTCAACGCAGCCTCGACTTCCTGAATCTACGCTGGGGTACCCAGCACGACGGCGAGGGTGGCTTCGATCCATCTCTACCTTCTCAAGAGGACCGTTTTAACCGCGACAATTTCCTCTTTGCCGATATGGCAGCAGGTTTGTTGTATTTTCACCGCAATGGCAATAAAAACGTATACATCGGCGGTGCTTTTCACCACTTGAATCGGGCCAATCAATCCTTTGATACTGAGGGTGAAGAAGACCCCATCTTTAGCCGCTGGACGGTGCATGCGGGTGGCGAGTTTCCTACTTCCAGTGGAAAAATGGGGATTCTCCCTGGTTTCATCGTGATGCGTCAAGGGCCCTCTTTTCAGGTGAACGCTGGTGCAAGCCTTCGTTTTATGTTGGATCAGACAAAGGACAGTTATCAGGCTTTTCAGTTGGGTTTGTGGGGCCGTGTGGCCAACAAACTGGAACAGGGTTACCTGACCGACGCCATCATCGCCTCTACTCGATTTGATTTCAACGACCTGAGCCTTGGTTTTAGCTACGACATCAACGTATCTCAACTCAAACCTGCTTCCAATTCACAGGGGGCTTTTGAGTTCAGCTTGATTTATAAAATTTGTGGTTTGGAACGCCGTGGGGTGTACTGTCCGAATTTCTAGCACCTATAACCCACGACTAAAGTCATGGGTTAGGGTTGTGGACACGCTTTACCCACGAATAAATTCGTGGGTTGCGCTCCTTAATTTTATCCCTTAAAAAAGGCCTCCCGGAGCAAAAAAATACTTGCGGGAGGCCTTTTTTTATTGGGGTTCTACAGTGTTCAAGTTCATCCAGGAGTGCAATTGCCATTTTCTTTCTATCTTGTGACTTTGATTTTTATGACCGATTATACCAACAACGCAGCTGGACACTGAATTTCAGTTTGAGGCGTTATAACAGTCATAATCATTCGTAAACCAAAATTGAACGCAATGTTTAGCAGTAAAGATTCCAACAGCAAGCCACGCAATGGATCTGTTGCTCCGGTGAATCCCAACGCCTTCAATAGCCTGGTACAGGGCACTGTAGTTGAAGGTACGGTACGCTCCGAAAGCGACATCCGCGTTGATGGCTTAATCAAAGGAAAACTCTTCTGCGACGCCAAAGTGGTGATTGGCCCAACTGGCTCAATCGAGGGGGAAATCCGCTGCGCCAACGCAGTGATAGAAGGTAAATTTGAAGGGACCATTGTGGTAGCAGAATTGCTCAACGTCCGTGAAAATGCGGTAGTGAGTGGGGAAGTAACCACTGGAAAATTATTGGTTCAGTCGGGAGCGGTCTTCAATGTAACCTGCAACATGGGCAGTCAGGCACCTGCTGCTAAAGCGAGCTCAGCCCCGCTTGTCGCCAAAAAAGAAGATGAAAAAGGAGTCAAAGCACCCAATAACTGATCCAAAGGATCCATCTGACACTTCCAAGGGGAAAGCCGCATCCAATGTTTACCTTAAATATTCGGGTATGGCTTTCCAAATGGGTATCATTATCCTCATCGGCGCTTTGCTGGGGCGCAAACTCGACACTTATTTTCACAGCCCCAAACCCTGGTTCACCGTAGCACTTTCCCTGTTGGCCATTTTTGCCGCCTTGTATACCACCCTCAAAGATTTGTTGCCTTCGAACAAGAATCAGCCTCCGCGCTGACATTTGCCTTCCTTTCAAATAGACTAATCGCATAATTATGCATCTAGCGCATTAACTCATAAGTTTCACCACACTCTGGCTTGCTCTTTTGCAGTAAGACTTCGTTGTAAAAAACTTACAGAGCTTAGGCTATGCGCGTTTTTTAACGCCTCTTCTTACTGCAAAATAGCTGCGCTTTAGCGTAGTTCACCTTATAAGTTAATGCACTGGGTTTTGTACTTTTGTAGTTGAATTCAATTTTCAACTGCATAGACATGAATCAATCCCGTTTTTTGCTGTATTTGGGCATTGTGTCGGCGTGCACAGCACTTGGGGTGTTTTTACTCAATTTGCTGCCCGGGTTTCAGGTACACGCAGCGTTTGCGTGGGGTACTTTTGCCTTTTTTGTCCTGTTTACCCTGCTCGCCTTTTGGTACGGAAATATGGCTGCCCGCAGCACCAACAAGCATCAATTCACCAACGCCTTCATGGGCTTGACCATGATCAAAATGTTGTTTTCCTTGATGATTGTGGTCGGGTATTTTTTTCTGGCCAAACCCGCTGATAAGTTATTCATCGTGCCATTTTTTGGCATTTATTTGATTTACACCGTTTTTGAAACCGCCCTTTTGATGAATTTGGGCAGAACCCGCTAGTTTTTATGCAAACACCAAATTATAAGGTATCCGTTAACGGTCAGGTGGTGCTGGAAAATGCAACCCAAACCGGATTGGATTTCATTCGATTGGACGAGCAGTATTTCCATGTGCTGCATGGCGAAAAGACCTATTTGGCCACTTTGGAAAAAGTAGATTACCACGCCAAAGCTTTTGTCTTTCGGATCAATGGAGAAGTGTATGAGGTGAAAATTGCCGACCAGTTTGACCAGATGGTTGAGCGGCTGGGTTTGCATACCCAAGCAGCAGCTAAGTTCAAAGACTTGAAAGCTCCTATGCCCGGCCTAGTGCTGGAAGTAATGGTAGAGGCTGGCCAAAAAGTACAAAAAGGCGACTCTTTGCTGATCCTCGAAGCCATGAAAATGGAAAACGTGCTGAAATCACCCGGCGATGGGGTGGTGAAAAAAATAAAAGTGGAGAAAGGTGCAGCCGTGAATAAAAATCAGGTGCTGCTGGAGATGGAGTAGAGACGCACAGCCGTGCGTCTCTACCCTTTGCCCAATTATTTCATTGACAAGCGGGTGAACGCGTCTTTGCCGCATTGTAAAAAGCTACCGTATAGGTTTTCTTCTTGCATTCCTCCCAACGGATTGGTTAATAACTGCCCGTCTGGAGAAAGCAATACGTAATAAGGTTGGCTATTGGTCTTGAAATACTCCGTTTGGAAATGTGCCCATTTGTGGCCGATGTTGCGCAGTTTGCGGGTCCCTCCTTGTGCAGTTTCTACTACAATTTGGTCTTTCTCGGGCAACTCCCGTTTATCATCAACATAAAGAGAGATCAGTACATAATCTTTACTTAGCAGCGGATACACAGGTTTGGTTGGCCACACATTTTCTTCCATTCTGCGGCAATTCACACAAGCGTGCCCAGTGAAATCAATCAGCACTGGTTTGTTTACCTCGCGCGCGTAAGCCAAACCCTGTTGTAAATCCTTGAAGCAGTTTAACTCCTGTGGGCAGTCACAAGGCTTGAACCAACTGTAACATACAGGAGGAGCTAATCCACTCAACAAAGTCAAGGATTGATAGGAACCCGTCGCTTTATTGACCATAAAACCCGTTCCCAGGTAGATCGCAAAAGCCAAGGAAACCAGTCCCATGCCTATTTTTATCCCGTTGGACCTTTCTTTTCCGTAGTGTGGGAAATGAATAAGACCAAACAGATATAAGGCCAAGCCCAGGAAAATCAACAACCAAATCGCGAGGAAAGGCTCGATGGTCAACAACTCCCAATCTTTCACCAAATCCGCATTCGATAAAAATTTGAGGGCCAAGGCTAATTCCAGAAAGCCTAAAACCACTTTGATGGTATTCATCCAACTGCCCGACTTAGGCAAGGATTGCAAAATGCTGGGGAAGGCGGCAAAAACCGCAAAGGGTAGTGCCAGCCCCAATCCAAATCCACCCATCCCTGCCGTCAATTGCCAGGCGCCTCCATCCGAGGTCAAGGCACCCGCGAGCAGAGAGCCCAAAATCGGCCCCGTACAAGAGAAAGAAACCAGGGCTAAAGTCAAGGCGGCAAAAAATATCCCGAGGGCACCGCCTAAATTTTCCGCCTGACTGGAACGATTCACCCAGGAACTCGGCAGTGCAATTTCGTAATATCCAAAAAAGGAAAAGGCAAAAAAGACAAATACGGCAAAGAAGATGATGTTGAGCCACACATTGGTGGAGATATCATTCAAAATATCCGGGTTGATGTTGTCCATCAAGTGAAAAGGGATACTCAAGAGCAGGTAAACCAAAATGATGAAGCCAGCATACATGGAGGCATTTCCAATCAGCTTACCCTTTTTGTTTTGGCTCATTTTGGTGAAAAAACTCACCGTGAAAGGAATCATCGGGAATACACAAGGCGTGAGTAAGGCCAATAACCCGCCAAAGAATCCCAGCAAAAATATTTTGAAAAAACCCGTTTTGGCTGTTATTACTTCATCTGCAACTCCACACTGCCCCAATGGCGCATCGAGTTGAGGTTTATTCAAACCAAAATAGGTTTCTAATGGCGTGGTACCAATGGGAGCTTCAGTTCCCCCTTTAATTGCCTTATTTGCCTCTATCCCCACCAAAGCACTCAGCTTAGCCGGTACAAAGTGAAAATCCACATCCGTTGGCATTGAACAAGTGCTGGCATTGCAAGCCATGAAGTTTAGGAAACCGGTGATGGCTTGTTCGGGATCGGTCACTATTACTTTTTGGGTAAAAACCGCATTGCCTTCAAATTGCTTAACGACTACCCCAAAAAGTGGTTCAAGTTTCTCTTTAATCTTTCCTGCCTCTTTGGTTTTCCCATCTAAGGTGTAGTGTTTACCGGGATTGTACGTAAAGGTCGTAGGAAGTACACCTCCTTCGTCAGTAAATTGAGAATACAAATGCCAGCCAGCTTCAGGAATACCAGTTATCGTGATCTCATAAACGTTTCCCTGCAATTTTTTGATTGAACTTTCCCATTTCGCATAAGCTTGCAGGCCGGGAGCATTCGCTGCACCGGAAAGATCGGTGACCTGGAAATCCGCATTGGCTACTGATGATTCAGGAGCAGTAACAGGTGCCGCATTTTTATCTTGAGCATCCTTTACCTTATCTCCCTCAAGACTACCTACCTTTTTTTTTTCAGCCCCAGCCTCGTTCAACATAAATTTGAACGCAAACTCGGTAGGCGGCAAACACTTCTCGTCGTTGCAGCACATGTACTCCACATACCCGGTGATGGGTTTGGAGGGATCGGTTACTTTGATTTTTTGGCGGAAGGTAGCAGTATGGAACAGTTTGATGACGTTCATGTCGAACATCTTATCGTGGCCTTCCTTGCGGTCACCCTCTTCGATGTTTTTGCCCACCAGTTGGAAAGTACCTTTGTCGTAATGAAAGGAGGTACGCACGGGACCATCGTCGCTTTCCAGGTATTGAGAATAGGTGTTCCAGCCATCCTGAATGTTGGCCACAAAAATCAGTTCATATTCATTTGCACTCAACTTCTTCAAATTGGTCGACCATTTAACCGGGTCTTCAATTTGAGCAGAAACACTAAAAGCACAAAACAACAGGAACAAAAAAGCAACTATTCTCATGGGAAAGTCTTTTTTATAAAAATCTTGAACAGGCACTTTAAGAACAGCTTCAGTTTACCAATGGTTGTAACGCAAAAAACAAATTCAGTGATATAAAGGCCAGGCTGTCCGCGCCGTTACATTGAGGCCGACATGTGGGTCATTTTCACCAGCGAATCAAACAAACGGTGGCCATCGGAATTGCCGAGGATGTCTTCCGAAGCCCGCTCAGGGTGGGGCATCATGCCAAACACATTGCGCTGTTTATTGCAAATGCCCGCAATGTTGTCCAGCGCGCCATTGGGGTTGGCATCTGCGGTAATTTCACCCTTTGGCTCACAATATTTGAATAGAATTTGATCATTGGCTTCCAACTCGGCCAGCGTTTCTGCATCGGCATAAAAGCGACCATCACCGTGGGCAATGGGAATTTTTAACACTTGTCCAGAATGGATACCCGCGGTAAGCGGACTATTGTTGGAGATGGTTTTAAGGTATACGTTTTTGCAGATGTACTGCTGATTGGAATTGCGCAAAAGCACTCCTGGCAGCAATCCAGCTTCACACAAAATCTGGAAACCATTACAAATGCCATACACCAGGCCACCATTATTGGCAAAATCAACCACCGCATTCATGATGGGAGAAAAGCGGGCAATGGCCCCCGAGCGCAAGTAGTCACCAAAAGAAAAGCCCCCAGGCAACACGATACAATCCCCTGCGGCAAAGCCGTCCAATTGGGTTTCTTTGTGCCAAATCTTTACCGTTTCCTGTTGCATGACGTTGCCGAGCACGTGCATCATGTCATCGTCGCAATTGGAGCCGGGAAAAACAACTATGCCGAATTTCATGGTTTGAGCGTTTGGTCATCCGCGAATAACTTCGCCAGATGAATTATGCTTAAAAAATGCAAAGGTAAGGAACTGAAGTGAATGTTGAGTGATGAGACAGCATTTATCCTGGAAAAATAAAGGCCTGATACTTTAAAATCATCACCAGCGCGAACCAGACCATGTGCAAAAATTCGGCCCAATTGCGCGACATCGAACTGAACAGCATTCCACTGAGCAGCCCCGCCGCCGGAGCCAGAATCATCAAGTGTTGTAGCTGCACCCCAGCCTGAATCGGTACACTCAGGATCGCGATGAACAAGGCCCAAAACAACAAGTTGATGCGCTTTTGAGACTGGATGACCCGTTTGCCCGTCAAGCTGCCTTGTTGAAAAATCACCGCCAGGATTAGGATCACAAATACAGTGCTGACCAATAATACAGTAATGGTGAATGGTGTATTTGCCCAGTCCAGCCAGCCAAAAGCCTGCGTGAACTGCAATTTCCAGAACAGGTCAAAATGGTTGAACCAAAAAGCGATGGCCCCCATCAACACATAGGGCACGATCAAGCCCGAAATAGCCATCATTCTTTCTCGCAAATTGAATCCCCGCATCACGTTCAAACCGGTGAAAATAAGGAGCACGAAGACCAGATAAGAGGGATAAAAAAAGCTGGCAATGGCCAAAAAAAAGCCCGCATTGAACACCCGGTCGGCTACCGACTGCTTCTTGAAGGTGTCCATCAATTCATGGAGCGTAAGCAGCAAAAAGAAGTTAGCGGCGTGTAAAGGCGAAAAAACGCCCAATTGTGGCGCAGTACAACTCACCAGGACGTAAAATAACCCCGGCATCATGTTGATGTCTTTGGACAAACGAAAATTGAGGTCAATGTAATTCACCGTAAAGGCGCCCAAAAACAAAAAGCCCAGTGCAAAAAACAGCGCAGTAGTATTGTTCCCCTGAATCAGCTCATGCAGGTAATGGTACAAAATGCCGTACTCGTCGGGCTGGTCTTTCACCTGCAACAAGACTGGGGCTGCCAACATCAAAGTGGCAAAAAACAGTACAAAAATGGTCGACAGAATCTGATTGGTGCGGAATAAAGAGAGCACTAGTTATAGTTTTGCATAGGTAATGAAGCAAATGTATAAAAAGAAGTTGAGAAGTTGAGGAGGTTTAGGAAGGTTGAGGCTACCGCAGCGTTTTTGACGAAGACCTTGTCTAAGTCGCTGCGGTAGCCTCAACCTTCCTAAACCATCTCAACCTCCTCAACTTCTTTTATAAACGATCCAGCGCCAGCGCTAAATCCTCAATCAAATCTTCCACATCTTCAATGCCCACACTCAAGCGGATCAGCGAATTGGTCAGGCCAACTTTGTAACGTTCTTCCAGCGGAATACTGGCATGCGTCATCGTAGCCGGATGGCCAATCAGGGATTCTACGCCACCCAGGGATTCCGCCAGGGTGAACAATTTTGTATTCGACAACACATTTGTAGCGTATTCCAGGGTATCGGTATGCAGGTCAAAAGAAACCATGGCCCCAAAATGCCGCATTTGTTTTTTGGCAATGGCGTGTCCGGGATGGTCGCTAAAGCCTGGGTAATATGTTTTGCGCACTTTGGGATGATTGCGCAAAAACAGGGCGATTTTTTCCGCGTTTTGGCAAGCCCGTTCCACCCGCAAGTGTAAGGTTTTGATGCCCCGCAAAATCAGGAAACAATCCTGTGGCCCCGGCACGGCTCCAATGGCATTTTGCAAAAAGCGCAATTGCTGTGCGATTGAATCATTGTTGGTAATCACTACACCATGAATCACGTCCGAGTGACCACCAATGTATTTGGTGGCAGAATGCATCACGATATCCGCGCCCAAATCCAGTGGGTTTTGCAAATAAGGTGAGGCAAAAGTATTGTCCACACAAGTCAGGATGCCTTGCTCCCGCGCCAGTGTACATACCGCTTTAATATCTACCAAACTGAGCATTGGGTTGGTGGGGGTTTCAATCCACAACATCCGGGTTTTGGCATTGATTTTGGCCGCAATGCTACCCAAATCCTGCATGGGCACAAAATGTGAAACCAGCCCGTAACGCCCATGTACCCGCACCAACTGACGGTAAGATCCACCGTACAGGTCATTGCTGGAAATGAGCTCGTCGCCTGGATTCAACAAACGAATGATGGCATCCATCGCTGCCAGGCCACTGCTGAAGCACACCGCGTGCTCGCCATTCTCCAGAGCCGCCATGTTTTTTTCCAAAACTGAGCGGGTGGGGTTTTGGGTGCGGGCGTATTCATATCCCTGGTGTACCCCAGGTGCTTCCTGTGCATACGTCGAGGTCTGGTATATCGGGGTCATGACCGCGCCAGTGGATGGATCTGGCTCAATGCCCGCATGAATGGCTTTGGTTCCGAATTTCATGATTGCTGTTTGGTTAGGGGCGTAAAGGTAGTAAATTACAACTTCAGCTTCAGTCCCATTTTTTTCATTTCCAACATGGCCTCAGCATTCCCTTTGGCATCATCTACTGGGTGATGCGTATGTGGCGTAATGCGCAGGTGTTTGAAGTTGACAAAGGTGTCCTTGGCCAGACCCTTGTACAAACTCCCCAGATTCTGGGAGCTATGACCAAAGGGGTTTTCGCCCAAAAAATGATGAAAATACCAGCATACAAACATCCAGTCGAAACCATTGTTGTCGCTGATGAAAATGGGTCGATCGGGACAAACTTCCGTTAGCCAATCTTTAAAACGTTGCATTTCTCCTTTGGGCTCCGGAAAACCCAGGGTTTGCTCCCGGGAATAGCCAGAAACGGCCAGTGCCGGGGGCACATATTGCTCCGAAATGGGTCGGAATTGGGCAAAAAAGGTTTGATCCAATTCTGGTTTCACCAGCACTGCCCCTAGGGAAATCAGCGAATAATCACCGGGGATTGGGCCGTCCGCTTCGACGTCCACCATAATGTAAGCCATTGTTTTATTTTTTTGGGGTTGAGAAGGTTGAGGAAGGTTGAGAAAGTTGAGGCTGCCGCGAGCGGTCACTGAGCGAAGCCGAAGTGTCGCTTGTGGTAGCCTCAACCTTCTCAACCTCCCTCAACTTCCCTAAACCATTAACTATCTAAACTTTCTTCCACGCCCAGAGCCAATGCCGCCACATGCGGACACAGCCCTTTAACCGCACAAGTACAACTCACCGCAATCACTTCTTTGCCCCTCACCTTGAGCGATACTTGCTCGATTTTTCCTGCGTAAACCTTGGCGCTCCAGGTATTCCGATACTCTTCCAGGCCAACGAGTGCGCCGTCCAGCCAGAGGTCTTCCCCTTCCATGAGCACTTTAGCCGGAAAAACCTGATCGATTTCGTGGAGGTGAAAAGGAATACCCATGCGTAAAACAGTTATTTTTGGAGCTCAGCGTTTGTTGACTCAGCGTTTATTAAATTCAAATCATGCGCAATCATTTGATTCTCCTACTCTTAACCCTAATGCTACCCACCCTGGTTCCCGCCCAGAAGAAAAAATTCGTGCTTCCACCCGATTTTGTGGAAGTTTCGGGGCTGTACATCACTGCTCCTGATAGCATTTGGTGGCACAACGATAGTGGCGACCGGCCCCGACTTTTGCTCACCGACGGGCGCGGCAGAGTACGCCAGCGCGTAGCCATTCCAGGCATCCAAAACCGCGACTGGGAAGACATTACTGCCGATTCCCAAGGTTTTTTGTACCTGGGTGACTTCGGTAACAACCTCAATCGCCGCGAGGATTTGCGCATTTACCGCTACCATCCCCGTACCCGTCAGCTCGATTCCATCCTGTTCAGCTATCCAGATCAGGTATCCTTCCCGCCTCCTTTGCCTCAATGGAATTTTGATGCCGAAGGTTTTTTGTGGTTTCGCGACTCCTTGCATGTTTTTTCCAAAAACCGCATGGGCGCCGGTAATTACTACACCAAACACTATGTATTGCCTACTCAGCCCGGGAAATATACGGCCATTTTGCGAGATAGTCTCTTGTTGCCCAAGCGGGTAGTGACCGGGGCAGCAGTGAGTCCAGATGGACGTCAAATTGCGCTCTTGTCCTACTTTTACCGCATGACCTTTCTGGGGCTCTTGCCCAAAACCCGTACTACGGTTTGGACCTTATCGGATTTTCCTGGCAGCCAGTTTTTTAAAGGTACCCTAAGCAAAACCAGAGTAAAAAAACCACCCTTGGTACCTACACAATACGAATCGATTGGGTATGTGAGTGAAAAAAGGGTTTTGATCGCTTCAGAGCGTACAATAATGTTTAAACCGAGGGCGAAGCAAGTGAAGTTAAAAAGAAGGGTTGAGAAAGTTGAGGGAGGTTGAGAAGGTTTAGGCTGCCGCAGCGGCTTAAACAAGGTCGCGTCTAAGTCGCTGCGGCAGCCTAAACCTTCTCAACTTCCCTCAACCTTCTCAACCTTTTCCCTATATTTACCAAAACATCAGACACTCCATGCAACCTACACCCATTCGCACCAACGTTGTTGGAAGTTACCCCTTCCCGGGCTGGCTGGAATTTGCAACCCGCCACCTTGGGCAATTTGGCCGGGCAGACATTGAAGAAATGATCGAAGACGCGGTGATAACAGCCATCCACGACCAGGTTAGCGCCGGACTGGATGTCATCACCGATGGCGAACAAACCCGCCTGGATTTCAACCTCTCCTTTTATGGCTACATCAAAGGGATTCAAAACAATGAAACGGAGACCCGCAAGTTTGGGCCAGCCGCGCACGACCAACGAGGCAAACACAGCATCGTAGAGCCCCTGCGCGCACCCGACGGACTTGGTGCTGTCAAAGAATACCTGCGCCTGAAAAAATTAGCCCCGGCTGGTCCTACCCTCAAAACCAGCGTACCCGGACCCTATACCCTCAGCGGCCGCATGTTGCCCAACGAGCAGTACAAGGATCGTTACGCGATTACAGAAGCCCTATTGCCGATTGTACGCAAGGAGCTGGAGGATTTGGTAGCTGCAGGTTGTACCGAAATTACGGTGGATGAACCCTCGATGAGTTGTTACGCCTACAAGGAAGATACCAAACGGTTTGTCGACATCTTCAACCGCACCGTGGAATCCATCCAGGGTAAATGCCGCTTGTCGACCCACATGTGTTTTGGCAATTTCAAAGGCCGCCCGGTAGGTTTTCGCAGCATCAAACCGATGATTCCCGATTTTTTGGACCTCAATGTGGATGAAATTCACATTGAAATGGCCAACCGGGAATTTGCCGAAATTGAATTATTGGCCCCATTTGCCGAAAAAATGGATGTTGCCGTGGGCATCATTGATGTCAAAAACTACTACATCGAAACTGAAGCCGATGTAATCGAGCGCATCAAACGTTGTTTACAGTACGTCCCGGCTGAAAAACTGGCGGTAGCCCCGGATTGTGGACTGAGCCAAACAGCTAGGTGGGCTTCACGCCAAAAATTGTTCAACATGGTCAAAGGAGCAAAAGCAGTACGCGATCAATTGTGATTTTTCAAGTGTTTATTTGAAGTATCCGCAGTACTGGCTACCTTTGCCGCATAAAAACAGCTAGGATGTTTACAATCAATATTTATTTGCGTTTTGCGCTGATGGCGGTGTTGACCCTAGGGGGCATTGCGCTTTCGGCGGCTTTTGGGTTTTGGTATGGTTTTCCCTTCATTTTGATTGGTTTGGGCCTCACCGTGGGTTATGTGCTGCTGGGAACGGTTCAATCTGCGGCTGAAATCATGCAGTCGGGTGATATGGCTGCGGCTACCCAGCGCCTCAACCTGACCTTGAAGCCAGACTGGCTTTACGTCACCAATCGCGCTTATTATTACATGCTCAAAGGCACGATGGCCATGTCGGATAAAGATACTGAAGCAGGTGAAGTATACCTCAGTAAAGCGCAGTCTTTAAAATTACCAACCGACAATGAAAAGGTGATGATTGAACTACAATTGGCCAGCATCAAAGCCAACAAGGGCAAACTCAAAGAAGCTGAAGCGCACATGCGCACCATCAAAAGTCTGAAAGTAACCGAAGGCATGATCAAAAACCAGATCGAGGAATTTGACAAAGCCCTCAAACAAAATAAAGGCCAACTCAATGCCGCCAACCGCATGGGTGCCATGCGTGGCCAAATGATGCAGAAGGGTGGGGGAAGTAGCAAGAGAAGACGGCCACCGATGAGGTAAAAGATAAAAGTGAAAAGTGAAAAGTGAAAAAAATACACCCAGCGGTGAAATCCAAATGGTGTACCTGCTTTTCACTTTTCACTTTTATCTTCATTAACCAATCCCTCTGCGGGTCATCCCCCATCCAAAAGATATGTTCTCCAAATGCCTCAAAACCTTGCGATTGGTACCAGGCGATAGCTTTATGATTGTTTTCCCAAACCCCCAACCAGATCCATTGGTAGTTCGATGCTTGTGCGATCTCCAGCGTTTTTTGCAGCATGAGTTTCCCTAAGCCCAGTTTTTGGAAGCGGTCATCCACATAAATGCGCTGAATTTCCAGAACTTGGTCGCCAGCCTCCTCCAAACCTTTGGCGGGGGCTTCGCGCATCAATTTGCAATACCCTGCATATTCTCCATCAACCATAGTCCAATAAAACAAGCTGAGGGGATCGGCCCATTCTGCCTCGAATTGGGGCAAATTAAAAGCTTTATCGAGGTATTGTTGAAAATAAACGGGCTCATTGAGGTGCCCGTAGTTGCGCACGAAGGTGTCCCGACTCAATTCCAGCAAAAAAGGCAGCTCCTGAGCTTCAACCGCTTTGATGCCAATGTTGTTGTTTCCCATGTTGGATTGCAGGTGTGTTTGAACGACAAATCTAGTAAATCCACAAAATATTTCTACAAATCGGCCCAAAACCCGTATTTTGTGCCTTTGTTTTTGAATCTTGTTATTCTAACCGATGATTTCCAGACAGTTATACCACTTTGGCCGCTACCTCATGATGTTGGGTACAGCCTTGGCTCGCCCCGAGCGGACTTACATGTATTATAAGGAGACCACCCGGCAGATGAACGACATTGGGATTGGCTCCCTGGTGATCGTCATCCTGATTTCCTTGTTTATTGGGGCAGTTACGGCGGTTCAGTTTTCCTATCAATTGGATGGAACCCTGGTTCCGCTCTATTACATTGGCTACATCGTCCGTGACAGTACCATTATTGAATTAGCACCTACGATCACTTGTTTGGTTTTGGCGGGTAAAGTGGGATCGAACATGTCCTCTGAAATTGGCGGGATGCGCCAAAAGGAGCACATCGATGCCATGGAAATCATGGGGGTGAATACGGCAGGGTACTTGGTATTGCCTAAAATCATAGCTGCGCTGGTGGTAATTCCCTTGTTGGTAGCCATTGCGGCTTTTGTGAGTGTCATCGGTGGTTATTTGGCGATGGTGTTGTCGGGGAGCTTGTCCCACAACGATTACATCATGGGCGTGCGGTCGTTTTTTAAAGATGGCAATGTTACCATGATGTTTGTCAAAGCGATTGTATTTGCTTTCATCCTCACTTCGGTATCCTGTTACCAGGGCTATTACGTCAAAGGGGGGAGTATTGAATTGGGTAAGGCCAGCACCAATGCGGTGGTATTCAGTGACATTTTGATCCTTTTGGCCGATTACCTGATTGCATCTATTTTAACCTAATTCAGCATGATTCGCACCATAGACGTCTATAAATCATTCAACGACCAGGAAGTGCTCAAGGGCGTAACCACGGAGTTTTTCCCAGGGAAAACCAACCTGATCATTGGTAGAAGTGGGGCTGGTAAAACGGTTTTGCTGAAAATACTTGTAGGGTTGGTAACACCCACCGCTGGCGATATCTTTTACGGCGATGTCAATTTTAGCCAACTGAATAAAAAGGAAATGCGGGCCATCCGAATGAAGGTTGGCATGCTGTTCCAAGGTTCGGCACTGTTTGATTCCATGTCAGTAGAGGAAAACATCCGCTTCCCGCTCGATATGTTCACCAGCATGACCTGGAAGGAAAAAGCCATGCAGGTCGACTCTTGTTTGGAACGGGTGAGCCTGGGTCAAGTGCACAAAAAATACCCCTCTGAAATCAGTGGCGGGATGCAAAAACGGGTAGGGATCGCCCGAGCCATTGTGCTTAACCCGGAATACCTCTTTTGCGACGAACCCAACTCCGGGCTCGATCCCAAAACCGCCATCGTGATCGATGAATTGATCCGCGAAATCACCATCGATAAAAACATCACCACGGTGATCAACACCCACGACATGAACTCGGTGATGGAGATCGGCGACAACATCGTCCTGATCCACGAAGGGAAACTGGCCTGGCGTGGCGACAAAAGCGAGGTACTCGAAAGCACCAATGACACGCTCCAGCAGTTCATTTTTGCTTCGCCGTTTTTGCAACGCCTCCGTGCAGCTGCGCTCGAGCGCTCGCAGGAAGGCTAAATTCTTTTTGAAAAAAAGTCAATAGCACTTGCATATGTTCCCAGTGGACTATAATTTTGCATCGCTCTAAACGAAAGAGCAATCGACCCCCGTGGTCATTCATACCTTGCCCAGATGGTGAAATTGGTAGACACGCTACTTTGAGGTGGTAGTTCCGCAAGGTGTGCAGGTTCGAATCCTGTTCTGGGCACCATAATTTATGGTTACATCAACTACAGAAGCTCGATTGCTCTCTGTAGTTTGTTGTTTTAGGGCTTTCCGTTTATTTTTCCCTCCAAATTTTCCCAGCATAAAACTTAATGCCTCTCTCAAGCGTATATTCTGAATATTTCTTATCATTACACTCGAAGAATATTCACCCAGAGCTTGTTTAAGTTCTAAAGCGCAAATCCTTTATGGACACACCAAGTGGTATATTGTACAACAAAGATGGCTCCACCGCTGAAAACAAAGAGGCGGAAAAACTGGAACGCATCGCGGCAATCCTCAAAACGGTAGCTCACCCTATGCGCTTGGGCATCATTCACTTGCTCGAACAACATCCGAAACTTTCGGTCACCGAAATTTGCGACATGTTGGGCAGCGAACAATCTCTTACCTCTCACCATTTGCAAAACATGCGTTTGCGAGGTTTGATTTCGGTCAAACGTGAAGGTCGGAGTATGTTGTATTCCTTGAAAGAACGGGATGTTTCCCTCATTTTGGAATGTCTCGACAATTGCCAATGCAACATTTGAGGTTGGAAAGAAATAAAAGCCTGGCTTGCTTAAGTGTTGTACAGCAGTAAGCCAGCTATCGTTTTTTTTAACGGATACATGAAAACATCTTCATGTATTCATTTTAAAGCTTCTTTTAATCAAATGAGCACAACGACAAACAGCAGCTCCAAGTTGAGCAGAATGTTGGGGATGAAATGCCCCAATTGTGGCGAAGGTGACCTTTTTCCCACGCCCACTTTTTCCTTCAAACGCCCTTTGGACATGCACGAAAAGTGCCCCAACTGCCAAATGTCCTATTTCCCTGAACCCGGCTTTTATTACGGGGCCATGTTCATTTCCTACATCACCTCAGGCTTTTTTTCCATTGGTTTTGTGATGCTCTTGCACTGGGTGCTCAACCTGAGTATCGAGTTGTCCTTTGCCATCCTAATCGCTATCTCTGCGCTGTTTTATGTATTTGTTTTCCGCATTTCCCGCTCGATTTGGCTGGGATTGATGGCTAATACGAAATTGCAGGGTAAAATTTAGGACTCAATATGCTGGATGAGCAGATTTTAGAACTCGTACGCAAGCATTTTCCCAACATTGCGGAAAAAGCGCTGCAAGAAGAAATTGCCACTGTGGGCAAACTCACTGAGTTTTCGGCAGGTACAGTGATCATGGACGTAGGCCAGTACGTCAAACTGGTTCCCTTGGTCATTGAGGGAGCCATCAAGGTATCTCGTGAAGACGAGGATGGCCACGAGCTTTTTTTGTACTATCTGCAAGGAGGACAAACCTGTTCCATGTCCTTCACCTGCTGCATGATGAACAAAAAAAGTGAAATCCGCACCATCGCTGAGGAAAATACCAAAATGATCGGCATTCCCATCCGCTACGTGGACGAATGGATGACGAAGTACCAAAGTTGGAAAAACTTCGTCATGCAAACCTACGATTACCGCATGATGGAACTGGTGCGCACCATCGACAGCATCGCTTTTCACCACATGGACGAGCGCTTGTTGGCGTATTTGGACAAAAAAGCGAAAGCTACCCATTCCAAAGTGATCACGGCCACCCATCAGGAAATTGCCTACGACCTGAATGCCTCGCGCGAAGCGGTTTCTCGCCTGCTCAAACAGTTGGAAAACGATGGCCAAGTAAAACTGGGGCGCAACAAAATTGAGTTGATTTAAACCCATACTACTGGACATTTTGCTCGGAGGACATGAATAGCCCCTGGCTTTAGCCTGGGGTCGGAAAACGCCTCTTGATCGGGCTTTAGCCCAAATCTAAATCAAACAAGGGCTAAAGCCCAAATCGGAGGTTATTGCGCCAACCCCAGGCTAAAGCCAGGGGCTATTCATGTGCCCTCCGCGTCTGAAAAACAAAAATGTCCATTAGTGTAGTTTAGACTTTGATGTAGATTTTGTTGCGGTACAAGATCCAGCAAGCGCCCAAAATCAACAATACATTGCAGATCGCCCAGGCCAGGGAGGCATTCATCGGCGACAAGAAGGTCACAAAACTGTGCTGGTACAACCAGGCACCCAAACCAATTGGTTCACCGTCTGGCCCCCCGACTTTGATGGTGCCCAACAGACGAGCCACTACGCCCGATAGCACAAAAGCAAAAAGTGCATTGACCCCATACACCTGAAAAGGTTTGATCCAGCCCTTCCAGCCCTTGATGTCGACCAACCAATAAATGGTCCCCAAAAACAACAGCGAGATGCCCGCCATGTACACCACGTAGGAGCTGGTCCAGATTTTTTTATTCAGCGGAAACACCTCATTCCAGATCAAACCCAGTGCAAAAAGCAGCGACCCTACCGCCAATAAACCATTGACCTTTTCATGATCCGTTTTTGAAGTGCGCAGCCACTCTCCGGTTAGCATCCCGGCGATACCTGTACCAATCGCTGGAATGGTGCTCAATAAACCTTCGGGATCCCAAGTTTTGACGGCTGCCCAAAGGTGGTTGGTGCTGAAAATTGCCCGGTCCAGCCAGGCACCGAGGTTTGTTTCAGCTTCCAGGTTGGGCGCAATTCCGCCTGGCACTGGCACCAGGGTCATCAGCGCCCAATACACCAGCAGCAAAACAATTCCCGTCAGCAACTGCATCCGTGGACTGGCTTTTAAAAACAAAAATCCACAAGCAAGGTAGACCAGTCCAATGCGCTGCAACACCCCAGGAAAACGCATATGGCTAAAATCGTAATAAAAGATGCCAATAAGCGCCATTCCAGCTGCCGCTGCTAGCGCCAGATAAGAGATCCATTTGCGGCGTTGTTGCCAGAGCTCGGTTTTAAACTGGGTCTGATTCAGTACCTCGCGGATGAATACCGAGATCATCGCAATGGCCATCAGAACCAGGTGCACAATGTACCAGGGACTACTTTTGTCTTTAAAATAAAAATTCGGATGAGCGGTCAGAAACAGACCAATGCCGATGATGATCAAGGAACGGCTGACAATTTTATAGTAGATTTTACGCAAATCTTCGCCCTGATCCTTGCGCTTGCCCAAAGCCAGTGGAATCGCCACCCCGACCATAAACAAAAAGAAAGGAAAAACCCAGTCCGTAGGTGTACACCCATGCCAATCCGCATGCAATAAAGGCCTATAAACATTGCCCCAATCACCAGGGTTGTTGACCAGGATCATGCCAGCGATGGTGAGCCCACGCATGACATCGAGGGAAAGAAGGCGGGTAGATGTTTGCATCTGTTGAAGGGTTGAAGGATTTGTGGGGGAAAAATAAGGAAAGGGTTCCAGAGTTCCAAGCTGACAGCTTTCAGCAATGAGCTGTCAGCCATCAGCAGATTGTCGTTGGCTGAAAGATGATAGCTGATTGCTCATAGCTGAAAGCTGATTGCAACCTCCCGAGATTTCCTTTGTCTTTGATTCAAAAAAACTCTACAATATGAAAATTGCTCATTTTCGCACATTCCTTTTATTGCTGGTCGTATGTTGGTACAGTTCAGCAATGGCTCAAAACTATAACAATGGCCCCGCCATCACTGGTCAGGGTGAAATTGTGAAGAAAAAACTGAATGTGGACAATTTCCACAGCCTCGGTTTAGGCATCCATGCCACCGTTTATTTGACTCAAGGCAGCAGCCATTCCGTTGAAATTGAAGCGCAACAGAACATAATCGACAACCTGGAGCTGGAAGTAGAAAATGGTTCCTGGAACATCAAGGGCAAAAAAAGAATCAAGGATTACAAAGACGTGGTGATCCACATCACCATGCCCACGGTGAAAGCCCTTTCAATTGGCGGCTCTGGTAAAATCGTTGGCAAAAACGAATTCAAAAACCTGGAAGAACTGAAGGTTTCCATCGGCGGCAGTGGCGAGGTTTCTCTGGCTGGTTCAGCAACCGCAACCAGCATCAGCATTGCCGGAAGCGGCAAGGTAGACGTACGCCAATTGGGCAGCGGCAGCAGCAAAGTCAGCATCGCGGGCAGCGGTGATGCTTATGTAGATGCCAAAGACAAATTGACCGTTTCGATTGCTGGCTCAGGCAGCGTGTTTTACTCTGGGAAACCGAGTGTAAAAACCAGTGTAGCCGGGTCGGGGAAAGTAGAATCATTGTAATACCAGTACGGAGTAAATATAAGTCATCCCGAATTCTGACTTCCCAACCGCGGCAGCGGTTGAATCTTGAATAGCCGCGGTCGTCCGCGGGTTTAGCCGTTTTGCGCCGCTTTGCAACCGCGGTAGCGGTTGAATTTTGCCCAGATTTGTTCAACCGCTACCGCGGTTGTGGCACATTCCGCCGGGTATTTCACCGCGGACGACCGCGGCTATTCAAAATTAAATCACTCCGTGATTCTAATTACTTTCTTGAAATTAAAATTCGGGATGACTCATGTCAATAGATCATTTATTGCTATGAAAAAAAGTTTGCCTCTATCAATGCAGTTTATGCTACTCGGAGTGTTGGGCTTTTTGTATGCTTGCCAGCCGGAAAAAGTTGATTTTGAGGCCGAAAAACAAAAATTACTTAGCTTGCACCAGGCACAGCAATACGCCCATCTACAAAAAAATGTTGAAGCCTTTATCTCACAGTTTGATCAAAAAATGCTTTCCGTAAACCATGGTAAAATCACAACCATGAGCCCTGAAGCTGCCCGCCCCCGGATCCAAAGTTATTTCGATCAGGTCAGCTTTAAAAAATGGGCCGATGTCAGTCCGCCGAGAATTGAGTTTTCCGATGATGGATCCATGGCCTACATGGTGGTAGATAAAATGGTGATTTTGACCTATCTCGATGAAAAAAAGCAGACTATAGAAGAAAGCACCAATTTTGCCTGGGTCAGCATCTGCAAAAAGCAGCCCGATGGCAAATGGAAGATTGTTTGTAATGTCTCTACTAATGAACCAGAAGTCAAAAAAATTCTAGAATAATCCAAGCGCATTACCCGCCAAAAATATGATTTGTAAAAACTTTTTGGAAAAACTATAGGTTATGCTCAACTAATTCTACTCCAAGCCTTCCTTGCCTTACTCTCCTTTGCCAATTGTACGCCTAAAATCTCATGTTCCGGGCGTTTAAAATAGGGGTCGTCATCCAATATTCGTGCAGCTACTTCCCGGGCCGCATGCAGAATTTTTCCATCCTTGGCCAAATCAGCCAGGCGGAGGTTGACGATACCACTCTGTTGGGTGCCTTCAATGTCGCCGGGGCCACGTAGCTTGAGGTCGGCTTCTGCGATTTCGAAGCCATTGTTGGTTCGCACCATCGTTTGGATGCGCTCTTTGCTATCCTTACTCAATTTAAAACTCGACATCAACAAACAATAAGATTGCTCGCCACCACGCCCCACCCGGCCGCGCAACTGATGCAATTGCGAAAGGCCAAAACGCTCGGTATTCTCCACAACCATCACCGTAGCGTTGGGCACATTTACCCCTACTTCGATAACGGTGGTAGCCACCATGATGTTGGTTTCTCCGCGTACAAAACGTTGCATTTCAAATTCCTTATCCGCCGCCTTCATCTTGCCATGAACGATGCTGATCTGGAAATCCGGGAGTGGAAACTCACGCGAAATGACTTCATATCCCGTCATCAGGTTTTGCAAGTCTAGTTTTTCAGACTCCTCAATCATCGGGTACACGATGTACACCTGCCGCCCCAGCGCAATCTGCTCGCGCATAAACCCGATCACCCTCAGGCGATGGTTTTCGGTACGGTGCAAGGTGACAATATCCTTCCGCCCCGGTGGCAATTCGTCAATGACCGATACGTCCAAATCCCCATACAAAGTCATGGCCAGGGTACGGGGAATCGGGGTGGCGGTCATTACCAACACATGCGGCGGAAATGGTTTGGTCTTTTTCCACAAGGCAGCCCTTTGCGCAACGCCAAAGCGGTGTTGCTCATCGGTGATGGCCAGGGCCAGGTTTTTGAATACCACCCAATCTTCAATCAAGGCATGAGTACCAATCAGGATATGGATTTCACCTGCGGCGAGCCGTTCCAAAATATGTTTTCGCGCTTTCCCTTTGATGCTACCCGATAAAAAAGCGACTTCTACCGGGGAATCCTGCAAATAATTGCTGATCGAGATAAAGTGTTGCTGTGCCAAAATCTCGGTAGGCGCCATCATACAGGTTTGAAAGCCATTGTCCAGTGCCATCAGCATCGCCAAAAGCGCCACCATGGTTTTCCCGCTCCCTACATCACCTTGAATCAGGCGGTTCATTTGGACACCCATTCCCAAGTCGCGGCGAATTTCCTTGAGCACCTTTTTTTGGGCATTGGTCAGTTCAAAAGGCAATTTGTTTTGGTAAAAATTGTTGAAGTACTCGCCAATTTTTTCAAATACGTAGCCCTTCACTTCATCCTTGCGGCGGCGTTTGATTTGCAACAAGCGCAGTTGCATGAAAAAAAGCTCCTCAAACTTGAGTCGATTGCTGGCTGCTTTGAGTTCATCCTCGGTACGGGGGAAGTGAATCAAAAGCATCGCTTCAAAATGACTCGGGAAATGGAACTTTTTGACGATGTAATTTGGTAATGTCTCCGGAAGCTGAGCAGGCTCCAGTTTTTCCAGCAAAGTTTTGAGCAATCGCCGACGGCTTTTAGCGTCCAAACCTTGTGCATTCAGCTTTTCGGTACTGGGATAAACGGGTGCAAAAGCAGTGGCAGTTTGGGTGTTTTCGGTGGAGACCACTTCCATTTCAGGATGTGGAATCGAAAAAGAGTCCATGAACGCATTGACTCGACCGTAAATCACATATTCCTGGCCAATCACCAATTGTTTTTGCAACCAGGAAATTCCGGTAAACCAAACCAGGGAAATCACCCCACTTTCATCGCGAAATTGGCCAACCAGGCGGGTTTTGCGGCCTTCTCCTTCGGTACTGAAGCGGCGCAAGACTCCCTTGAGTTGTACGTTGCCACTGTCCTCAGTAAGGTCAGCAATGCGGTGGAATTGGGTTTTGTCGATGTACCGGCTGGGATAGGCCAACAGCAAATCTGCGAAAGTAGCGATACCGAGCTCTTTACGCAGCAATTCACCTTTTTTGGGGCCAACCCCTTTGAGGTATTCAATTGGGCTATCCAGAATATACAGCATATTTTTTGCTGATTGGTAACGCAGAAAAATTAACTTCCCGATTTGGGTTTTGAATAGGAAGTCGAACGGTTCATTTCAAGTGAGCTTCCTATTCAAAACCCTCAAAAAAAATCGGGAAGTAATTTTTTGCGTCAGACTTATAAAAGTAATTTGCAAATTAAGCACGAATTGCGAAATTTGCATTCTTTTTGTTGATTTTTGTGCTAAGATTTATGTTTTCGCACAAAAATAAAACATAAATTTGATTAAAACTTAAGGTAGGGATGGAAACGATTAAACAAAAACAAGTAGCGGAATTGGTGAAGCGGAATTTCAGCCTGGTGCTGCAAGATGAGGGAAGCTACATTTACGGCGCCACCCCTTTAGTAACGGTTACCAATGTCAAAGTATCCTCTGATCTCAGTCAAGCTAAAATTTACCTCAGCGTATACAATACCGAAAACAAACAAGAAGTACTGCTGGAAATGGCGGAGGAAAAATCACGCCTGAAACAGTCCCTCGGCCATCGCCTGCGCAAATTGGTGCGCCGAATTCCGGATGTAGATTTTTATTTGGATGATACCCTGGATGAGATGTACCGCATCGATGCCATGTTTGGTCGCCTGCGCGCCGACAACCAAATGGGCGAAGAGGAGTAGCGGCAACCCTACGTGGTTGCCGAGCAAGGGCAACCCTATGTGGTTGCCGAGCAAGGGCAACCCTACGTGGTTGCCGAGCAAGGGCAACCCTACGTGGTTGCCGAGCAAGGGCAACCACATAGGGATGCCCCAACAGGGATGCCCCAACAGGGTTGCCCTAACATATTTTTATACTTTCCCCGACGAAAATCACAAAGCATCCTTCCACAATTCGGTTAAGCACGTATTTTTACCCTTAAGTACCAGATCACAATTAATGATCTGGTACTTATTAACGTTAAAGCTGTTTAAACCGAATTAAGTATGAAATGTTTGTCCGCTCTGTTGAGCCTGGTTCTTATTAGTGCTGGTCTTTTTGCCCAGGAAAACCCATACTGGCGTGATGTAACGACCTCAGCCATCCAGTTGCCATTTAATGCAGAAGTAGATTTGGCAACCAATAAATACCGTACCCTCAGTCTTGATGTATCCAAGTTACAACAAGTGCTCCAACAGGCTCCGACTGAAGGCAGCAAAAGTGCACCTGTGGTAGTATCCCTCCCTTTGCCCAATGGAAAAATGGCCCGCTTTGCCATTGAAGCATCCCCCGTCATGATGCCCAAGTTGGCCGCCAGATACCCGAGCATCCAGAGTTTTAGTGGTAAAAGTTTGGATGACCAGGCCTTTAGCGTCCGGTTTGACTTAGGCGCGGGTATATTCCATGCCGCGATTCATACCCTCGATGGCATGGTGTACATCGATCCTTATGCCAGCAATCTTGCCACGAGCTATTATTTCAGTTATTTCACCAAAGACCTCGATTTGAGCCAAACCGAACTCGCCTCCTTGAGCTGTGGCATCAATACCACTGAATTGGCGATGGAAGAACCTCGGCGGGAAACGACCAATACCACACCAGGCTTGACCTTGCGGGGCAGTGTAGCTCAACCGCTGCGGACTTATCGCCTGGCTTTGGCCTGTACCGGTGAATACGCGCAGGCCAATGGAGGTACCGTTGAAAAAGTCCTGGCTTCGATGAATACTGCTCTTAACCGCGTAAATCAAATTTTTATTCGCGAAACGGCGGTCAAATTGATGATGATCGACAACAACGATACCCTGATTTTTCTCGACGCCGCAACCGACCCTTATAACGAACCTGCCAGTGCGCCTACTTTATTGGGCGTCAATCCCGGAGTGCTCAATGCCCGCATTGGACTCACTGGCTACGATATCGGCCATGTATTTACCCGCGGCTGTACCAATAACATCGGCGGTATTGCCGCTCCAGCTACGGTTTGTAAAGATACCAAGGGCCGGGGGGTAACCTGTTTTTTCCGCAACGATATCAATTTTATCGCAGTTTCTGTAATGGCGCATGAAATCGGGCACCAATTTTCCTGTAACCACAGTTGGAACAATTGCCCTGATTTCCAAGAACAATTGGCTTCACAAAGTGCATACGAGCCCGGTAGTGGGAGCACGATTATGTCCTATGCTGGTTCCTGTGCCAACAACAATGTGAGTGATAAATCTGATGATTATTACGCCACCGGTTCGCTGGAAGAGTTCATTATGTTTAGCCGAGAAATGGAAGGGAATGGTTGTGCAACCCAAGTTCCGACTCCCAATAATGTACCCACTGTAAGTATCAATCATCGCTCCAACCTGGTTATTCCCATCGGTACTCCTTTCGCCTTAACGGCCACCGGGATAGACCCCGATGGCGACCCATTGACTTATTGTTGGGAACAATTTGACCTGGGCCCAGTTCGTCCCTTGGGTGAACCACAAGGGACCAGTCCAATCTTTCGGTCGCTACCTCCCACCACCAGTTCCATCCGCACCTTCCCTCAGTTATCCGATTTGGTAGACAATGTCAGCCGCAACACGGAAGTACTGCCTACTTATACTCGCCAGCTCAACTTCCGCTGTACCGTACGTGACAATCACCCCTCGGCAGGGGCGGTAGCTTGGCAGGGCATTCGCCTTCAGGCGACTGATCAGGCGGGGCCTTTTTTGGTAAAAAGCCCCAATCTTGGCACAGAAGTAATGAAAGCAGGCGACGATGTAGCCATCACCTGGGATGTCGCCAAAACCAACCTTGCCCCCGTCAATTGCCGCTATGTCAATATCCGGCTTTCCGTAGATGGAGGTTTTAGTTTCCCCTTTCTCCTGGCCGAAAATGCACTCAATGATGGCAGTGAAAAAGTTACGCTACCCAACATGATTTCCAACAATGCCCGCATTAAGATAGAAGCAGTGGACAACGTCTTTTTTGATATCTCCAATCAAAACTTTGCCATCATGTCTAACCCTACGGCTACTTTTGCCTTAGGGGTTAGTCCATACAGCCTGCCGCTGAATTGCCAGCCCGCAGCGGTGGAATACAAAATCAGCAACACCACTTTGGGTGGTTTCAATAATGTGGTGAGATTGGATATCCTGCCAGGCAGCCTGCCCGCCGGGATTACCGCTTCTTTTAGTGCCAATAATTTGCGTGGTGGAGAAACGAGCACCTTGAAACTTACGGTTCAAAATGTATTGCGGGATACCGTTGAATTTACCGTTCGTGCCATAGCCCAAGGCGCCGATACGGTGCTGCGTACCTTGTCTTTGGTGACCCTTTCCACCGATTTTTCAAATCTGGCCTTGAAAAATCCAAGCAATGGCCAAACGGGCATTCAATTGTCCACGATTTTGCGTTGGCAAAAAACACCAGCAGCGCGGTCTTATGCGGTAGAATTGTCGGAAAGCCCCAAATTTGGCACCACCAATCTGGCACAAGCAAGCGGAGTAACAGTCGATACCTTTGCTCCCAATAAAATCCTCAAAGACAACACGCTCCACTTCTGGCGCGTACGTCCAGAAAACGAATGTGGCCCTGGCCAATACAGCGAACCCTTTGTGTTTCATACCAGTTTGACGGCATGTAAGCGCCAGGGTTCGACTGCTGCGGTGAACATTCCTTCCCGCAACAACCCCACCGTAGAATCCCGCATCAACATAACCGAAACGGGAAGCATCACCGACATCAACATACCCAATATTGACATCGACTACCAAACCGTCAATTTGATCAGAGTAAGTTTGGTGAGCCCTAAAGGTACCGTGGTGGTCTTGTACGATCAGGCTTGCACGGGCCGTACCGGAATTATGAAAGTTGGTTTTGACGATGAAGCTCCCGGGGTCATTATTGGGGGTACGGCTACTTGCCCCCCAGACGATGGCATCGTGTTTAGACCTAAAGAAGCACTGAAAATCCTGCAAGGTGAAAGCATTCAGGGTACCTGGATTTTACGGGTACAAGTCATTCGCTCGGAAGCCGGTACCGTTGGTGCGATCAATTCTTGGATCATCGAATTTTGTTCTACGCTAACTGCCAGCAACCCTACTTTGCTCAACAACAAGGGTGTAAAAGTAAGTCGCAACAGCAACAAAACCATCCCAGGAACCGACTTGCAAGCTCAGGATGTGGATGCAACGGCGAGCCAATTGTTGTACACTTTGACGCGGATACCCACCGGAGGTGGTTTGCGCTTGACGGATAAATTGCTGGACATTGGTGACCAGTTTACCCAAGCTGACATCGATGCAGCTCGCTTGCGTTACACCCACAATGGTGGCACAGATACCAGTGATGCCTTTTCTTTTGTAGTACAAGATGGCAAAGGTGGCTTTTTACCCATCAACCGCTTCAACATTCAAATTGACCAATCAACGGGCTTGGGTGAAGTACCACTCCCCTTTGCGGTAAAACTGTACCCCAACCCTACACATGACTTGTTGAACCTCGAGTTTGAACAAAACCTGCCTACGGATGGGGTACTCAGTATTTTTAACCTGCAAGGTCAATTGTTGTACCAAAGAACCGTTAAACAAGGTGTCAAAAACCATACAATTGCTACCCAACAATGGCCGGCAGGCGCCTATCTTTTGCACTTGAATACGGGCAAAGGAAGTATGCAGCGGCAGTTTGCGGTAGCGAAATAAGTTGAGAAAGTTGAGAAGGTATAGGCTACCGCGAGCGATTTTGATAAAATCCTCGTCTAAGTCGCTCGCGGTAGCCTAAACTTCCCTCAACCTTCTCATCTTCTCAACTTTTTTCGTATTTTATCGCCGAATTTTCCGCAAAGACCTATGAAAATAAAAGTCGGCATTTTTTTTGGCGGTGCATCCCGTGTGAAGGAACGTTCCTTCGATGTGGGAAGAACCGCTTACAATTACCTAAACCGCGGTTGTTTTGAGCCTGTACCCATTTTTGTGGACAGCCTGGAAAACATCATCCTATTGGATTGGCAAAGTGTTTTTCAGCCCAATATCCGCGATTTTTGCCCTACTCCAGAACTCTGCCCGCCCTCCCCTAATCAATTTCGCGTTTACATCGAAAGTTTAGGAAACCTTCCCCAGGATGAATTGGATCGCCATTTCCAAAAAATGGGCGAACCCATCAAAGCAACTGAACTTCCTGAGCTGATCAATTTTGCCTTTTTGCTCATGCCCGGTGAATTTGGGGCTTTGCAATTGCGCCTGGAGGAACTGCGGATTCCTTACTCAGGCAGCAATAGCGCGCTTTGTGCTACCTTAAGTGATCAATCCAAACTCATTCCACTCCTCAAATCAAAGGGTTTCAACACCCTGCGGCAGATCAGCCTGAGTCGGCAGGAATGGCTTGGTGGAGACCTCGCCGCTTTGCTTACTCGAGTACACCAAGAGGTCGGCTTTCCGGTGTGTATTGGCTCTGCTGCGCAAAGTGCCAGCGAACACCAGATCCTGGTGAACGAACACGATGACACCGAGACCTTTAGAGAAGCCGTAGACGACGTTTTTGGCCGTGAAATCATCCTGGTCGGTGACTGGTTGAAACGCAGTGAGTACGAACGTATTGACCATGTTCGCTTGCTGCTCAACGCCAGCGACGGCCTGGGATTCCCCATTCGGGTGGCTGCTAATGGTCAACAATATTCGATTTTCCATCCTGAAGAACTACTCAAAACTTTAAACCGACTGGCTTCCGAAATTTTGGAAGAACAGGCGCAAATGGTTTTGGAGGGCAGTTATGCAGCAACCCTGCTCAGCATCCAAGAAAACCGCGAGTGGGCCAAATTTTCCTGTTTGGTGTTGGCCAAAGAAGATGGCAGCCCGGTCGCACTATTGCCCGAACCCTTTGAAGCAGACAATGTAGCGCCAACTCCTTTTTCACGCGAACAGTCCGCAGCCATTCGGGTGGTCTGTGAACGATTGTTTACCACTCTGGGCGTGCAGGCTTACACGGGCATACGGGGTTGTATCGATAATCAGGGGCAAGTGTACATTGAGCAGGTTTTGCCCAATCCGGAGCCTTTTCTACCAACCCAGATGTTGCATGCAGGTGCAGCGATAGGATTGAGTCCTTCACAGTTGCTGACTTACCTCATCCGCTCTTCTTTGCAAGCCAGAGTAAATGAACAAACGCAAGATGCCAGTTTGCCATCACTATTGCACTATTTGGATGACTTAGTCCGCAATTGGCGGCCACAAGAGGAGAAAAAAGCTAAAGTAGCTTTGTTCTACGGCGGTTATGGGGTGGAGCGCAATCTGACCCTGCAAACTGCTCGCCACGTATACGAAGTCCTTTCCGGAACCGAAGAATACGACCCAATCCCGGTATTGTTGACCGGGAACGCCCAGCAGTGGGACTATTACCAAACGCCTGGCGACCTATTGTTTTTGCCCGACGTCGATAGCATTGTTAAAGCCTTACACAAAGCCCCTGCCGCCATTGAAGAGGTGGAAGCACTGCGCAATCGAAGTGCAGATATTCTGGTCAAATATGCCAGTGGCAACGCCAATGCCAATGCCCAAAAACGCAGTTTGGACGATTTAGCCCGGATGATTGATCAGGCTTTTATTGCCTTGCAGGGCCGCCCTGGTGAAGATGGACAATTGCAACAAGAACTCGAAGCGCACAAAATTCCCTACAATGGTTCGGGACATAAAACCTCGCACATTGCCGTCAATAAAGTACAGACACTGGAGGTTTTGAAACGCAATGGTTTCCAGGGGCCACACCAATTGGTGCTCAGCAAACGCGCCTTTGAACTCAGCGCCGAGGAAGCTTATCAAAAGATTGAAAGCCGCCTGAGTTACCCCTTTGTGGCCAAACCCATTGATCAAAATGGGGGAATTGCAGTTAAAGCCATTCGGAATCGCACGGATTTGGATGCCTACCTGCGCTTGATGTTTCGGCCACAGGGTGCCGATGGCGCGGAATACCGCAAGATCCTCAAATTGAAATCCAAGGCCGAATTCCCCTATGCGGAAGAAGCCCTGTTAGAATCAATGATCGGCCCCGAAGGCGCGCGGCATTTTTTGGAAATTTCAGCTACTGTAATGGCTTCACCTACTATTGAAGGGGCTATGAAGTACCAGGTTTTTGACTTGGCTGAAATCATCCCAGGTCAGACCCATCCGGTTATCCCAGCGCGCTTTTCCAAAAACCCGCAGGAACAGCATTTTTTGAGTACACAAATCAAAGCCGATTTTGAAAAGGCGGCGCGCATCCTCAATATCTTTGGATTGGCTACCATTGATGGTTTTGTACGAATTTACGAAAACACCAACCCGGAAATCATTTTGTTGGAAGCCAATACGCTGCCGCCCTTACATTATGGCCGAGGGGTGCTGCAACAATCGGGTTTGATGGGGATCACCCCTTTTGCCCAATTGGATCAGTTACTCGTTGAAAGTAAAAAGTATGCGGAACTTGCTTCAACCTTAATCGCAGAGGTCGTTACGGCACCCAAAGTGACCATCCCTACGGCCAGTATCCCTACTACGGAGCCCGTGACTGCACCACTCGTATCCATACCAGAAGTAGCACCAAAAGAAGCCGAGCCTAGTACGCCACGGCTCGAAGTGCCCAGCTATGGAGTGGAAGCGCGGTTTAAAGAATTTCTTAACGATACAATCGGATTTTTTGTGTCAACACTATTCATCAAAAATGCCCTGGCCTTAGGTGCCTTTATCTTCTTGACTTTTTTTGCGCTTACGACTGGGATCAAAATTTACACGCACCACGGGGAGTCCTTGGAATTGCGCGACTTCAGGGGTATGAGCCTCGAGGATGCCAAAGCCAAAGCGCGCGCGGCCAGCTTCAGGATTGTGGTCAGTTCTACCCAATTCGATGCAGATAAAGCTCCCGGGATCATCATGGATCAAGACCCGAAACCACCTGCCCGGGTCAAAAACAGCCGCAACATCTACGTCGTGATCACCAGTGGCCAGGCTCCGATGGTGAATCTTCCCGATTTGGTTGGGCGGGATGAATTGTCCGTTTACACCAATGCCTTGAATGCAAAGGGCATAAAAGTAGGGAAAATTGAATATCTGTTTGACCGCCAATTGGAGGAAAATACAGTCATGTTCATCAAATACAATGGCCGCCAATATACAGCTACCGAGTTGAAGACGGGCATCGAAGTGCCCAAGGCTTCCAAGGTTATCTTGGTGGTATCGGTCCGGAATACTGGCGATGTGCCCATCCCGGATGTATTGTGCAAAACCTACGACGAAGCAGAATTCATCATCAACAATAGCGGCGTCAAGCTGGTTTTGGAAACGGATGACAACAATCCAGCCAGTCGACCTGTTGGTTATTTTGTATGGAAACAGGAGCCATTCTTCCATGCCGATTCAACCATGAAATCGGGTGGAGAGCTCAAATTATACCTGACGCGCAAACGACCAGCAGATTGTCCAACGGAAGCACCGGTAAGTACTGAAAGTGAATTTGAGAATGATTAACAATAGAGATTGCTTTAAATCTCTAAAAATGAATACATTTGCGGCGCATTATTCGGTAACCATTTTTCACCATTAATTTTGCGCCATGTTGACTTTGTTCACAAAGCAGGTAAGAAACACAAAAACTAGAATAATCATGGACATTACCGTACAGGAGTTGAAAGAAAAGCTAGCACGTAAAGATGATTTTGTCCTCATCGACGTGCGCGAACCATACGAACACGAAGAATTCAACGTAGGTGGGAACTTGATTCCAATGGGTAATTTCCCCATGGTCATTCCCAGCTTGATCAGCCACAAAGATGACGAAGTAGTTGTGTATTGCCGCTCGGGCCGCCGCAGTGCCAGTGTACAATATCAGCTGAAAGACGCCGGTTTCAAAAACGTGCGCAACCTGGAAGGGGGCATGTTGGACTGGATCGATAATTTTGGAATGGCGAAATAAGTGAAAAGTGAAAAGTGAAGAGTGAAAAAAATATACCAAGCGGTGAAATCCAAATGGTGTACATTTTTTCACTTTTCACTCTTCACTCTTCACTTAAAATTATCCTCTAAAACTAAGCATCACAAACACCACAATCCCAACCACCACTACCGACATCACCACATCCCAGATACTAAAGCTGGCACGGTTTTCGGCTTTTTGTTCAGCAGTCATGGTACCATAGGTAAGTCCGGTAATGCTCTCGGGCGGAGGAGGAGGAGTAATTAAACTCACTACCACACAAACGGCCACGCAGAACAGGAAAAACCAGGCCGCAAAGGTCAAAAAGTTCACCGCGCCAAAAGTATGGAGAAGCGTACCTGGAGTAAGCGAATCTTTGCTGATTTCCAGACTCAGGCGAACTAAGGCGACGACCAAACCTGCGATCAGGGTTGCCATCGCCCCCTTGCTGTTGATGCGTTTGGAAAATATACCCAATAGGAATACAGCTGTAATCGGTGGAGCAATGTAAGACTGTACAGATTGCAAATACCCATACAAGCCTTTGGAAATGTTTTGCATGATGGGTATCCACAAAATTCCCAGGATCACCACTACTGCCGTGGCATAGCGGCCTACACTCAACAGTTTCTTCTCTGGTGCATTCGGGCGCAATTTTTTGTAAATGTCTACTGTAAACAACGTAGAACAAGAGTTGAAAACAGAGGCCAGCGAACTCATCAATGCCGCCAACAAACCAGCCGCCACCAGGCCACGCAAGCCGATTGGCGTTTTTTCCATCAACAAAGTTGCAAAAGCTTCATCCGGAGAATCCCATTGTAGTTCACCTCGGTTTTTAAGCGCCAATGCTACTACCCCTGGAATCAGGAACAAAAATACGGGCGTCAATTTCAACAAGCCCCCAAAGATAGCGCCCCGACGACCAATGGTGATGTTTCTAGCCGCCAAACCCCGTTGGATGATGTATTGATCCGTACACCAATACCAGGTACCCACAATGGTACTCGTAATCACCAAACTAGGCCAAGGGAAATCTGGATCACTCGCTGGGCGCCACATGTTGAGGTAACCAGGCTCCAATGAAGCTTTCATGCCACTCCAGCCACCTACTGCGTTCAACCCTACAATGGTCAGGGTAGTTGCACCTATAAGCAGGACAACGGTTTGTAAGGCCTCTGTGTAGACCACTGCCCGCATCCCACCAACAACGGTGTAGGCCCCGGTAAGGACCACCGTCAGCAGTGCCCCAAACCAGAAGTCGATGTGCAACAGCGTAGAAATGACAATCCCTCCGGCATAAACCGTTACCGAGACCTTGGTCAATACATAAGCGAGTAGAGAGAAAATACTCAAAAACCAACGCGTTTGTGCGTTAAAACGTTTTTCCAAAAACTCCGGCGTAGTAAAAATACCACTGCGGATGTAGAAGGGTAAAAACACCCAACCCATGGTGACCACCAGCCAGGCGTGTAATTCGTAAATCAACATCGGGATTTTGCCTCCGGCACCTGCTCCGGCTAAACCCACTACGTGCTCCGACCCAATATTGGAAGCAAAAATAGAAGCCCCAATCACGAACCAGCCCACGTTCCTCCCCGCAAGAAAATAATCTTCGGTGGTATCATTTTTGCGCGTCATCACCCAGATTGCGATCCCCAACAGGAGCATAAAGTAGGCTGCAATGACGACCCAATCCAGTGTAGCAAATTGACTCATACGTGTTATTTTGTTTGTTTAATAGTTCACAAATCAAGGGCGATGCACTGCTTTGGCCAAATCTAAGGCTTCCTGGATGGCGGTAGTGTAAAACTCCGAATCGTTGGCCAGCCAAATGATGCTCAAATCGCGTTCGGGAAACATATCGGCTTCCCGGCTCGAAATGTAAGGAATTAGTGCGTTTTATCGGTGTGAAATTTTCCAAATCTTTTGCCGTGAGATAGAAAATACTGTCCTCACCCACATTTCTGCTATCTGGAAGCCCAGATGAGTGGGTCAACAAGTGCCGAATGGTGATTTTTTCAACCATTTCGGGGTGTTCAAAATCGGGGAAGTATAATACATTCCCAAAAATTGTGCAACTTCCGTGGGGGCAAAGCTCGTCTCAGTTCATCCACAGTCAAAAGATTCTTGCCATGTTACAAAATTATCTGACCATCGCCCTGCGCAACCTGCGCAAACACAAAACCTTCAGTTTTATCAACATCATGGGGCTGGCCATCGGGATAGCCGTATGTTTGCTAATCCTGTTGTGGGTGGTGGATGAACTGAGTTACGACCGCTGGAACGACAAATACGAGCGCATCTACCGCGTTGCTGGTGAGGTGAAATTTGGTGGCTTGCACAATACCTTTGCGGTAGCTCCGGCACCGATGGCAGCAGCTTTGGTCACCGATTTTCCAGAAGTAGAATCAGCGGTGCGTTTTCGGCAGCAAGGCTCTTTTTTGGTCAAAAGTAAAGTGCAAAACTTCAAGGAAGATCACGTTATTTTTGCCGATTCTACCTTGTTCAAAGTTTTTAGCCTGAAAATACTGCAAGGCAACCCAGACCTAGCCTTGAAAGCACCTCAAACGATAGTCATTAGCAAATCGATGGCCGAAAAATATTTTCCTTCCGAAAATCCGATCGGCAAAATCCTAACCCTCGACAACGACAAACGCTACAATGTAACGGGTGTATTTGCGGATATGCCAGTCAATAGTCATTTCAACGTAGATTTTTTCTGTTCGATGAGCACCCTGGAAGAATCTCGGGAGCAAATCTGGCTGAGTTTTAATTTCCAGACCTATTATGTGTTGCGTAAAGACGCGGACCCTGCCGCATTTGAAGCAAAATTGTTTTCTCAGTTGCTCAAAAAATACATCGATCCTCAGCTGGCCCAGATGATGGGAAAAAGTTATGCCGAGTTGGAAAAAGGAGGTACGCTGATCAAGTTTCACCTGCAACCCCTGGGCGACATCCACCTCAAGTCGGACATGGATGTAGAACTGGCTGCCAACGGCAACATCCAGTACGTCTGGATCTTCGGCCTAGCAGCTTTGTTTGTGCTGCTGATCGCTGTGGTCAATTTTATGAACCTCTCCACCGCCCGTTCCACTTTGCGCGCACGGGAAGTCGGTGTACGCAAGGTAGTTGGCTCGCAGCGCTCTGCTTTGATTGGGCAATTTTTGAGTGAATCCATGGTTTTGACCTTTTTTGCCCTGTTTTTGGCGCTGTTGTTGAGTTGGGTAGCATTGCCATTTTTTGGGCAGATTGCGGGCAAAAAATTACTTTTCCCCTGGGGCAGTCCTTTGTTTTGGCTTTCCGTATTGGGTGGGGGTGTTTTTGTAGGTTTGCTGGCAGGGTCTTATCCTGCGCTATTCCTGTCCGGTTTCCAGCCCATCAGTGTATTGAAAGGTCGTTTTTTTGATTCTGGTAAAGGCCGCAATTTGCGCTCCGGTTTGATTGTATTTCAGTTTTTAATCGCCATTTTTTTAATCTCTGCTTCCTTCGTCATCCGTGGCCAATTGGGTTTTATCCAAAACAAAAAGCTGGGCTTCAGCCGGGATCAGGTTTTGGTGGTCAACGATGCCTATGCACTGGATCAAAATCTGGATGCTTTTAAGAAGAACCTCAAAAACTTACCCTTTGTACAAAATGCCACCGTGAGTGGTTTTTTGCCCATCGAGTCCAATCGTTCGAATGGTTCGGTTTGTTCTACCCCCAGTTTGCGGGAAGAGACCTGTCAAATCATTCAACAGTGGGAAGTGGACGAAGATTATGTGCCCACCCTAGGGATGGAAATCACCAAGGTGCGCAACTTTTCTGCGCAGATGCCCGGCGATTCCGGCAATGTAATCCTCAATGAAAAGGCGGCAAAAGGATTTTTTGGCCAGGAAGACCCGCTCGGGAAAATCCTTTATTTCCATGGCGACATGAACGCAGAAGGCAAACTCGAGCAAAAAGTCTACACAGTGATTGGTGTAGTAAAAGACTTTCACTTTGAATCCTTGCGGCAAAACATCGAGACCCTTTGTTTAAAACTGGAGCGTAGTGCTGGCAACATCTCGATTAAATTGTCGAATACCGATTTGCCCGCAGCGCTGAGCCGCATTGAACAAGAATGGAAAAAAGTGGCTGCTGGCGCACCATTTTCCTGGCAGTTCATGGACGAACGTTTTGACGAGATGTACCGTGCCGAACTCCGCATTGGCCGCATCTTTAATATTTTCACCATCTTGAGTTTGTTGGTAGCCTGTCTGGGTTTGTTGGGGCTTGCGGCCTTTACTGCTGAGCGGCGCACCAAAGAAATTGGCATCCGCAAGGTATTGGGTGCCAGTACCCAAAGTATCATTGGTTTGTTGTCCAAAGAAATTGTCCGTTTGATCCTGGTTGCAGCAGCCATCGCCATCCCGATTGCCTGGTGGAGCGCGGCACAATGGTTGCACAATTTCGCATATCGCATTCCGGTGCCCTGGTGGGGATTTTTGTTGTCGGGCGGATTAGCCGTTTTGGTGGCATTGGTTACGGTGACCTTACAAAGCATGCGGAGTGCGCGGATGGAGCCGGTGAAATCGTTGCGGTCGGAGTGAAGCGCTGAAGCTTAAAACATCAAAAGGGGTGTGCACACAAATGTTGGCATACCCCTTTTGACGTAATAGAAGCTATTCTTCCTATTTCAAATAATTCGCCTCAAAAAACTCCGAGTATCCATCCAGCGTCTTATCCCGCAGCACCGAGCGATAATTGTCCATACTAATGGGCAACAACTGGTAATTCACACTCGCGTCCATAAACTGGGCACGGTTTTTCATCACCCCGTCGTAGTATTTCATGGCTGCGCCCTTGTTTTCGAAGCGACGCAGGATCACCAGTAGTTTGCGGGTTTTTTCATCATCGCCTACAGCAAGGTTGGTGATGGTTATTTTGTCCAGTTTATGGAAATTCCGGTTGTAGTCCGAAATTTTATTTTTGGCATTGTCCAGGTTTGCACTGTTGTCGAGCGCTACGAGGATGAAGTGGATGGCATTTTCGTCGGGGCGGAAACGTACGGTTTCCTCGTCGGATCGCTCTTGGTCACCGGGCAATTGTGCCCCAGCACCACCCAGGAGACGCAGGATTTCCTTGGCGCGTTTTTGCTCATCCGAAGTGGGGTAGCGGGCGATTACCTCGTTCAAGGCGCTTTTGTAGGCGTCGGGGCCTTGTAGGTTGCCCGTACAGAGTGCAGCCAACAGCGCAAAACGGGAAGCTAGTTTGTTTTCGGCACCAAAGCGTACTTTGGAATCCATACACATCTTGAAGGCATCCTGATAGTTGCCTTTTTTGAAGGCGGCATAAGCCTCATCGTAATAAACATTCACCTTGCGCTCCTCGTTGAGGAACTCAGCGGCATAGTTGGGGTCTTGTAGGATGCGGGCAAAGGTTGAAGTGGGGTAACCACCCACAATTTTATCGTAATAAGCTTGAGCCTGGTCGGCGTGGTTGAGTTTGCGGTGGGCCAGGTACAGGTAGTACCAGGAATTGAGCTCAAAGTTGTGGCGGCCAAAACGGGTATTCAACCCCTCCAGGGTTTTGACCGTTTTTTCAAAATTCTCCAGCTTGTCGTAGTACAACACACCCAGTTTGTACATCGCATCAATCACTTTGACTTCGGCGCTGCGGCGTTCTGCATCGGTGCGGGGCACTGGGCCCAGGAATTTTGTTACTTCATCGGGATCTTCACCTGGGTCGCCGGCGGCGGCGGCGGCGGCGGCTGGGTTGTTGGCATTGACGGGATCATCCTCTACGATCTCATTGCTACCACCGCGTTTTTCGGCGCGGCGCCAGTTGTCTTCCAACACGCGTTCCCCCCAGGTGCGCTGGAATTCACGTTTGCCCTGTTTTACTTCTTTTTCTTCGTAAGCCCAATAGATTGCTGCCGATGGTTGCCCATTGGTAGCCAGCAATGGGCGGGGGCTACCGAGTGCCGGATTATTGGAAGCTATAGGCGCTTTGGAGTTTCCCAGATCACGTATGCGCTGTTCGTCCTGGTCCTTTTTCATTTTGGCAGCCCGCTTTTTGAGCTCGGCGTCCGAAAGTTTGCTCAGGGTCAATAAACTGTCCTGGAGTTGGATGGTACTGAGGTTTTTGGCAATGTCCACCAGGTTGTCGCGGAGGATTGTCGCAGATTTAAGCCGATCATCCTTTTTATCCATAACCGTCAGGGTACTATCGAGGTAGTTTTTGGTTTGGATGAATTTTTCTTCATCAAAATACAACTGAGCCAGGGTGTAGTACGACTCGGTGACCTGTGCCGGGTTGTTGCCAGCACTGCGTACGGATAGCGTCAGGTATTCAATAGCTTTGGGCTTATTGTTGTTTTTGAGCGCCACATTCGATAATGCGTAATAAATGCGGTCGCGGTATTCCTGGTTTTTAGCATCTTTAAGCATGCGCTCCAACAGGGCGGTAGCCGATTCTGCCGAACCTTTGCCACTGAGCCAGGAGTTTTGTGCCATGTTCAAGCGGGCATTGAACTGCATTTCGTAATTCACCGAAGAACTGGCTACTTTTTCAAAACCAGTATACGCTTCGTTCCAGCGCCCGGCGCGTTGGTGCAATTGCGCCAGAATGAAGTTGTAACGAGCCTTACTTTTGGAGTCTTCGGCACGCTCAATCGCTTCTTCCAGTGGTTTTACCGCCTCTTCGTGCTGTTTCTTTTTGATGTAAAAATGCGCTAGGAGAGGGGCCAGTTGAGCCCGCACCACATTAGGGGTATTTGGGTCACTTTCCAGTTGGGTTAGGGTGCGGAAAGCCAGGTCTTCATTCTCCCGTTCGATGAGGGTGCGCGCCAGCCAAAGTACACCTTCAAAATAGGCTGGTTTCTTCTTGAGGTAGTCTTTTTCCCGTTGGGCTTCTGCCGCTTCTTTGCGGGCTTTTTCCTTTTGGATTTGTTCGGGCGTCTTGGTCGAGCTTGCTGTGCTGCTGCTGGTTTTAGTCCGATTCAGGATTTCGGGTTTCGCCGGTAGTGGTTTGCCTTGTTTGCGGGCTCTAGCCACATCAGCGTTGTATTTTTTACGGGCTTTGGCTATGTCTTTGGTCAGTTTTTCTTTGTCCTTCTTGGCTTTTTCCCGTACTTTTTCTCTTTCCTTCGCGGTGAGTACCTCACCGTCACTGTTTACCATTGGTGCACGGGTACTGCCACTGCGTACATTTTGCGCTACTGCTTTTTTTAGTTTTGCTCTTTCCGGGGAGTATTCTGCCGTAAGGTAACGCAGGGTTTGTTCAGCAGTTTCAAAGTCTTGTTTGAGGAAGTGGGCTTTGCCTGCCAGGAGGTAGCAATCGTCTACCCAGTCACTTTTGGGGTGCAGGGCGGCTACTTTGGTCACTTTTTTGACGGCTTCATCCAATTCTGGTGCCGCTGCCTTGGGGTTGTCGATGCCCATGTAGGGATAGACGGGCAAAATTTGGGTGTAATTGTCCTTGTATTGCTGCTCCATGCTGAGCATGGTGGTCGCCAGGATTTCTTCGGCATTGAAGTAGCCGTTGTAGTGAGCAGTGGTGTTGTGGTACACCTTTCCCAGGCCAGACAGCTCCTTACTGCTGCTTTTGACGGCGACACAACTCTCAATCATCAGGGCAAGCGCCACTACCGTCAGGGCGTAAACTAATCGTTTCAAGGCCGAATATTTTTTACAACGATGAATAAAATCGTTAAAATCAGTGCGCATAGCTGGTTTACTAGGCAGTAAACCGTAAATTTGCCTCAGAGCCTGTCTAAACAAAAAAATTAAACAAGCTCTCACTTATAACTTGAAAGGCACAAATTTATTTTGGTTTTTAAGAAAAAACAAACCCAGAATTCAAACTGACGATTATGGCTTTGAAGTTTAATGCGGAGCGCTGGAAGAAGTGGAGGGAGAACATCACCAAGCACTACCGCTTTGTGATCATGAATGAGGACACCTTTGAGGAGGTTGGATCTTATAAATTGACCCTGATGAATTTGTACGTATTCATCAGCACATTGCTGGTGGTGCTCACCTGTTTGGTTTTTCTGCTGATTGCGTATACGCCCATTAAGGAGTACTTACCCGGTTTTCAGCCCGTCAGCAGCAATGACCGCCGGCTACTGGAACTCACCCGCGAAGTGAACCGCATGGGTCGGGAAATGCAAGCCCAGGAGGTATACATCAAAAACCTGCAACGCATGTTGACTGGCAACCCCTTGCGGGAAGAGGACGTGCCCAAAGCTACACCCGACAAAGCACCTACCAAAGACGGGGCCAAAAAAGTAGGCATGTCGCAAGTGGATGAAGAAATGCGGCGGGAAGTAGAGCTGGAAAGGGTAGGGCAGATTGCCAAACAAACCCGGTCAGTGGGTTTTGCACCTACTGAAAAACCCATCGAACAATTGTTTTTTGCGGCACCAGTCAATGGAGAAATCAGCGCGCATTTTGACCGACAAAAATCACATTACGGGGTGGATGTACTCGCACCCCGAAATGCGGCCATCAAAGCCGCCATGGACGGCTATGTTTTTTTATCGGAATGGACCTTGGAAACAGGCAACACGGTAGGCATTCAGCACGACAATGGCATTCTTTCCTTTTACAAACACAATTCCTCGTTGCTTAAAAAAGTAGGCAATTTTGTTCGAGCTGGTGAAGCCATTGCGATCGTTGGGAACACTGGAGTACTGTCCAGCGGACCCCATTTGCACTTTGAATTGTGGCACAAGGGAAAACCCGTCGATCCCGTTGACTATGTAACTTTTTAGGCCCTTCTGTGTTTACACTTCTCTTTTTGTGGCGTTTGCAATCGGTAGAACCACTTATTTTCCTTTTCATTTTTCTTAAAAAAACCGGATATTGCAGCGTTTTAGTACAAGTCCATCGCCAAAAATCACCAAATTACACTGTCTATCAATCCTTTATCCAAACAGTTAAAGACAATACAACATTTTCATGGACCAGAATACTCAGCAGCTTAAGGCAGCTTATAATGAAAAAGGGGAATCGATCAGCCCGGTACTGCCCAATGAAGTGAAAAATTTCCTCATTGACATCGACGGAACGATTTGTGATGACATTCCCAACGAGGAACCCGAGCGGATGGTGACAGTGTTGCCTTACCCTGATGCCCTCAACATCCTGAACAAATGGTATGATGAAGGCCACGTGGTTACGTTTTTTACTTCACGTACGGAAGAACACCGCCAGGTAACCGAAGAATGGCTGAATCGCAACGGGTTTAAATACCACGGCATTCTTTTTGGCAAACCTCGGGGTGGCAACTACCATTGGATTGACAACCACATCGTGAAAGCTACCCGCTTCAAGGGTAAATTTACCGATTTGGTAGTGGAAAAACACGAAATCGAAGTATTTAAGGATTAATGGTCCTTTACAATAGGGGAGATAAAGGGAGGTAACCTGCTACAGTGTACAGGTTTCCTCCTTTTTTATTTCTGGAGAAAAAAAAAGCCGACGCAAAAATGTGCCGGCAAATAATTAATGTATGAAACTTAGATTAGCCAAGAGAATAGACCCTCATTCCACCACACACTACCAATCATATTTCATCTTTGAGCGGCCTTCAAAAAAATCTTTGCAATTTATAGACAATTTGCAGTACCATAACGAGGATTATTAGTTTGAGTTACATTTATTGGGGTAAAAAAAAGTCTGAAATCCAGATAAAAGCAGAAATCAATATGTTATGAGACTAGCTCCAAACGCCGCTCATACCGTTCTTTTACTACCTGTGCCAGGGTCTTATGCTGAATTTTGCTTTCTACCCAGGATTCAATGTCGAGAAAGATGAAGGAGCGTTTTTCAAATTCATCTTGCTTGAGCTCTTGTAGCTTTTTGCGAAAATCCAAAAACAATTTAGCTGTATCGTCCGGTCTGGCATTGATCAGACGGCGGAAAAAACTGATACTGGCCTTCTGTAATTTGCTGGTGTCCTGCATTTTACTGATAAATCGGGCCGTATTGTTGACGACATAATCCAAAAAGTCCATGTTTTTGAGGTCGTAATGCGCCATGATGAACAAAAGGCTGGCATAAGCTTGCATGTCTTCCCGCAGGGCTTTACCCGGGTGGTTCAAAATTTGATTGAGGTAATCAATGGCCTGAGCGGGTTTGCCCGCGCCCATCCACAACCAGGCAATTTTGAAGTAAAAAATCAGCAGTTTGTGTGCATCCAATTTATTGCCATATTTCCGGATACGGCGTAAGACGTGTTGCAGCGTAGCGCCAGTACCTTCCTGAAAACTTCCCTCCAAAAAATGACGATTGAAGCGCCCCTGGTGTACAAACAGAAAGGAAAGGATTTGGGAGTTGTAATTAAACTTGGGATAAACCTCTTTGCGGAATTTTTCAAAACGATCCAGGGTACGGATGAACACCGGATAATTCCGCAAATAAAACGCAGTAACCAACAATTGGTGCATCCCGATCATGTACATGTCCATGTCCATTTCGATCATCTTGGGCTCGGAGGCGTACAGGTTTACCCACTTTTCGGCGTACTCCTCACATTTGTCGTATTCCTGCAACAGGTAGTGATACCAATAATAGGCGTGGTAGACATGGATTTTTTCAAAAAAGGTATGGGCTTCCTCCTCCTGCCTGGGGAGTTTAGTCCGAAAATGATCTTCAAGCTTTGCCCGCCCTTCTTGAGTTTTGATGTGCCCCTCGTTGATGAAAAGGCGTTGCAGGGCCAGTTTAAAGTTGGACAAAAGAGCAATCGACAAATTGGTATTGCTATGGGTTTCGGATTCGACTTGTAATTCATCCATCCTCTCGGTGGTACTGCGCGTAATGTGGCGCGACTCGATCCTTTTTTCAAATTCTACAATTTCCAATTGCAGAATGTCGTGGTTGATTTTATTGGCCAGGGTTTTGGCTTTGGCCAGCAGTTTTAAGGATTGTAAATAGAGCCCCTTACCGTACAAGATAACCGCATAATCGATCCATTCCCGGATTTGGATTTCTTCGTGTTTGTGAATCTCCATCAAGCGCAGACAAGTCAGAATATGTTGGTACAAATGCCGCTTGAGGTTGGAGAGTTGGCTTTTATTCGAATCCTTGAGTTTGCGGATGATGGTTTCTTCGTCAAAGTCCTTTTGTTTTTCGAGCAAATCAAAAAGTTGCAAAAATTTAGCGTCACTTTCTCCTTGTATTCGCTTGGCATACAGGCGAAAATTGCGCTTTTCAGCCTTGGTTAGAGACTGAATCATTTCAAAAAGCTGATCTCCATGAGAGATGGGCATAACATTGATTTTTAAACAATAATGCTTTTTTTAACTGCGGTTTTTTCCGTTAAAGAGTTAACTATCAAATACTTGAAAACAGCAAAATCCGGCATCAATGTGGCAGGTTTCAGCAATCAAATTGCACTAACCTAGGTTGGTGATCACAATTGGCGGCAAAAATGCCTATCCAGACATGAAAATACGACCTAATTTTGAATTGTTCAAACAGCAAAGAGGAAACAGCGTAGTAAGCAAAATTAATCCTCTTTACTCGTTTGTTCACCGTTGGTAGTCAGGGGCAGGAACTGAGAGAAAAGGAGACCACGTCTACCCAAGCCCTAACCACCATAGTTGTTGCTGCCCTTTTTTGGGCGGCATTACTCGGTCTATTTGGTTTTCTTATTTGGATAGCAAATCTGGCAGAGTTGAAAAAGGACTGATAGTTTCCGCAAGCCCGGGGGATATTTCTCGCCGGGTTTTTGCTTTTTGTACAAGTTTGTCGCAAGCTACACTACAGATCACAACAAAGTATCCAATCGAAAACAAAAGTAGTTTTTTTTCGTTGGGAAAAAAAGCATTAATACCATGAGAATACTAATGGTTTGCCTTGGTAACATTTGTCGTTCACCCCTGGCGGAAGGCATTTTGAAAGACAAGGTGAAAAAAGCCGGTCTGGCCTGGGAAGTAGATTCTGCGGGAATAGGCGACTGGCATACCGGAGAATTACCTGATAAACGTTCTATATCCACCGCCCGGCAGTACGGCATCGACATCACCGATCAACGCGCCCGCCAAATCCGCAAAGAAGATCTACTCCACTTTGACCTCATCCTGGCCATGGACGATTCCAACCTGCGCCAAATTCAATTGTTGGCCAAACAGGTGCAAAATCCCAAGTCCCAAGTCGAAATGATCCTGAATTATTTAACCCCTGGCAAAAACCAATCGGTGCCTGATCCTTATTATGGCGGGCTGGATGGTTTTGAAAAGGTGTTTCAGATGCTGGATGAGGCAACGGATAAGATTGTGGAAAGGGTGATGAGCTATGAAGTTTAATGACGAATGTTTCGAATGACGAATGACGAATTGGAGGGCAACGCGCCAAATTCGTCATTCGTCATTCGAAATATTCGTCACTTGGCACAACCATCCCACCCAGTTTTTTCTCTGTAAAAGGTCCACTTAATCTCCTGACCACAGAGAAATCCATTCGCACATGAAATCTATATTTTGGGGGTTCTTCCTCCTCCTGTTCACCAACCTATCTGCCCAAGATAGTTCAAATTATGACCCCGATAAAAAATACCATCCCGACAGTTTACAACGCTGGACGACCAGCATCATGACGGAGTTGGGGCGAAAGCACCCCGGATTTTACCGCTATACGACAAAGTCTCGCTTTGATTTCCTGATTGACTCCACTACCCAGACCATCAAAGACTCTTTGAATGAATTGAGTTTTTACCGAAAAATAAAGCCCTTGTTTGCCCAAATTGGCTGTTTGCACACCGGGGTAAGCCTTTCAAAAGCCTGCAACAATTACCTCGACAGCACCTCAACTTTGCTCCCATTTGAAGTATTTATTGACAAGGACAAAAAAGTTTATGTAGTAAAAAATTATGCTCCAAACTCCTCCATTCCCTTAAAAGCTGAAATCCTTGCCGTCAATGAGCAGCCCATTGGCGAGATTCTCCACACCCTGATCAAAGCCATTCCAGCTGACGGGTACAATGAAACCGAAAAAATCCTGCTCTTGAACCACCGCTTCGCCTTTTGGTACCAAACCATGATCGAGCTAAGCGAAAATTTCACGATCCACACCACATTTCAGGAAAACGAAGCAACGCATGTAGTCAAAGGAGTAAACAAAGGCCTATTTCCCACCCTAGCCTCACTGGAATCGGCAAATGTCAAACAGTTGAACCTCGACATTGTGGACAAAACGGGCATTCTCACCATTCATTCCTTTGCCAAATCGGTGATTAAAAAAAATGGTCAGCGCTTCAAACCATTCATCAGGACCACTTTTACAGACTTAAAAAAACAAGGGATTGAAAATTTGGTCATCGACCTTCGCTACAACAGTGGTGGAACCGATGGGAATGCAGCTTTGTTGGCCTCCTATTTTTTTGATCAACGATTCAGGTATTGGGAAAAAATTGAAGTCACCGAGGCGGTGGCCAAGGAGATCAAGGGAGTGTACCGGCTTTTTTTCAAGAAACCAGAGCAACAGGATTCGACCTATTTGTGGAAAAAGACCTGGGTGACCAGCGAGTTCGATTATTACCAGGTACAAAAACCGGCCAGGCATAACTTTAAAGGGCAAACCTACCTTTTGACCAATGGGCTGTGCATGTCTTCTTGCAGTGACTTTACCGCCATCCTTGCACACAACAAAAAGACGCTGGTGATCGGACAGGAAAGTGGCGGTGGATACCAGGGCAATACCAGTGGCATGATGCCCACAACCAGCATTCCTACTGGACTAAGCATATCGGTTCCGCTGCAAAAATACACCAATGCGGTCGATCCCAAGATCAACTTCGGACGGGGCACAATCCCTAATTACATCCTGTACCCAAGTGTGGAAGATTGGATGAATAAAAAGGATGTGGAGTTGGAATTTGTATTGAAATTGATCAATAGCAATTAGACCTGTCAAGTGACGAATTTTCCGAATGACGAATCCACCCGGCACTTCGGCTTCGCTCAGTGACCGGGTGGATTCGTCATTCGGAAAATTCGTCATTCAACTAATTCGTCATTCCACAAACGCTTTCTGCAAAATATTCTCTTGCTGCTGATCATGGATTTTTTTGAACCCAACTGCCGGTGAAGCACTGGCTCGGCGCGAAATGCGCTGTAAGTTGCGATCAGTTTCCCAATTCAATTTCATGTATTGCCAGGCGCCCATGTTGGCTGATTCTTCCTGCACCCAAAAAATTTCAGCTTTTGGTGAGCGCTTAAGGATTTCAGCCAGTTGGTTTTCAGGCAGCGGGTACAATTGCTCAACCCGGACAATGGCCACATCTTCACGGTTCAGTTCACGTTTGCGTTGGGCCAGGTCATAATATATCTTTCCCGAACAGAACAAAAGCCGCTTGATGTTTTTTGCATTCTTGCTGTTCACCGTAGGGTCATCGATGACTTCCTGGAACGCCTTCCCTATTTCAAAATCTGCTACAGGTGAAACACATTCTGGATGGCGCAGCAAAGACTTGGGCGACATAACCACCAGAGGTTTACGGAATTCCCAGGCTTGTTGTCTGCGCAAGAGGTGGAAGAAGTTGGCCGGAGAGCTGATATTGGTAACCACCATATTCAAATCGGCGCAACTCTGGAGGAAGCGCTCCAAACGGGCACTCGAGTGTTCGGGCCCCTGGCCTTCGTAACCATGAGGCAGCAGCAAGGTCAGCCCCGACATGCGGTGCCATTTACTTTCACCTGCTGAGATGAACTGGTCGATGATGGTTTGCGCACCATTGAAGAAGTCGCCAAACTGCGCTTCCCAGATCACCAGGTTATGGGGGTCGGCCAAAGAATAGCCAAACTCAAAACCCATTACCGCAAATTCAGACAGCAGCGAGTTGTAAATGCGGAACTTGCCCTGATTCTCACTGATGTTGTCCAGGCGATTCAGCTCTTCGGTGGTTTTGGCATCCCGCAATACTGCATGGCGGTGGGAGAAGGTCCCCCGCTTGACGTCCTGACCACTCATTCTGACATCTTTGCCTTCCATCAAAATGGAGGCGTAGGCCATTAGTTCCGCAGTCGCCCAATCAATCAAGCCTTTGGTCAACAACTTTTTATTGTTTTCCAACAAACGGCTAACCTTTGGGATGGGACGGAAGTGCGAAGGAATGGTATTGAGATGGTTGAGAATAGCTTCCACCTGCGTTTTTTCAATCCCCGTTGCTGGTGATTTCAGGAAATCTTCAGCTGTGGCATGGCGCAATTTTTTCCATTCCTCTTCGGGCTCCTGTAAGTTATAAGGTAGTGGTCTTTCTTTGACGTCGTCCAAACGCGCTTGTAAGTTGGCCCAGAAGGTTTTTTCCAGGTCATCCGCCAATTGCTTGGATAATTCGCCCATTTCGACCAGTTCTTTCATGTAGATCTCCCGGGGATTGGGGTGTACGCTGATGGCCTGGTACAGGTCGGGCTGGGTGAACATTGGATCATCACCCTCGTTATGGCCATGTTTGCGATAACATAGCATGTCAATGAACACATCAGAATTGAATTCCTGGCGATACTCCATGGCCATTTCAACGGCATAAAGTAGCGCTTCAGGATCATCTCCATTGACGTGAAACACCGGGGCAGAAATGACGCTGGCAACGCCCGTACAATAGGTTGAAGAGCGGGCATCGTCAAAATCCGTGGTAAATCCAATCTGGTTGTTGATCACAAAGTGGAAGGTTCCTCCAGTATAGTAGCCCTTGAGATTGCTCATCTGAGCTACCTCGTATACGATACCTTGTCCGGCAATAGCGGCATCTCCATGGATCAGAATGGGTAAAATGCAATCGTATTCGCCCTGGTAAAGCCGGTCGGCCTTGGCGCGGGCATAACCCTCCACGACCGGATTGACTGCTTCCAGGTGGGAAGGGTTCGGCGTTAATTCGAGTTGTACATCTTTTCCGGTCGAAGTAACCACTTGGGAGGAATAGCCCAGGTGATATTTTACGTCCCCGTCTCCAAAGCTTTGGTCAGGGATTGCGGTACCTTCAAATTCCGTAAAGATGTGCTGGTAGGTTTTTTTCATGATGTTGGCCAACACGTTCAAACGTCCACGGTGAGCCATGCCAATGATTACCTCTTTCACGCCCATTTCTGCACCTTTATTAATGGCAGCATCCAGGCCTACAATGGTGCTTTCGCCGCCTTCCAGCGAAAAGCGCTTTTGACCTATATATTTGGTGTGGAGGAATTTTTCAAAACCTACCGCTTCGTTCAATTTTTCCAGGATGCGACGTTTTTTATCCAGCGGAATGTTGTAGTGTTTTTCCGGGCGGCTTTGCTCAACTCTGGTGCGGAGCCAACGGCGCTTTTCCCGCTGCTGGATGTGTTGAAACTCAAACCCGATATTGCCGCAGTAGATGCGTTTCAGGTGTGACAGAATATCCCGGAGGGTAGACGGCTTGTCCAGCCCGCATTCCATAGCAGCATAAAAGACCGTGTCCAGATCGGCATCACTAAGGTTGAAGTCGGTAATGTCCAATTTGGGTTTGCGGTCGACCCGTGGCCTTACTGGGTTCGTAGTTGACAATAAATGGCCTCTGCCCCGATAGGCAGTGACCATGGCCAGCACCTGGAATTCCTGGGGATTAAAAACCGAAGATGGCTTGGTGCCATTGCTTTTTTCATGCCCATTGGTGGTGGTATGGGCGTAATCAAAGCCTTTGAAAAAAGAGGCCCAGGAGCCTTCAATTTGCTCGGGATTGTTTTGATATTGCTCGTACAGCGAATCAATGTACGCCGGGTGAGCATTGGCAATGAAGGAGAAATCGCTCATTGGGTGATCTGTTTTTGAAATATGCGCGCAAAAGTACAACCTATTTAGGTCTTTGGATAATCTTAAACGAAAAGGTTTTTTTAAAATTACCTTTGGACTTTCCAAATGAATAATTATCTTTGCGCTCCAATTGTTCAGTAGTATTATTAATTGTGAAAAGTTTTAGTAATGGCAAACCATAAATCGTCTGAGAAGCGTATCCGTCAAGAGGCAAAGCGTCGTTTGTTGAACCGCTACTACAAGAAGACTACTCGTACGTCTATCAAGAAGTTGCGCAGCATGAAGGACAAGACGGAGGCGGTAGGTTTCTTGCCAAGAGTGATCCAAATGATCGACAAACTGGCAAAGAAAAACACTTGGCATAAGAACAAAGCAGCCAACCTGAAGAGCAGCTTGATGAAGCACGTTGCTCACTTGGGTTAAGCTTATGACATACCCCCGGTCTCTATTGATCGGGGGGCTTCTCTCCTGAGCGTGTTTAAATCAAAGAAAGAACAAATCTACGAAGCCGCCGCGCGCCTGTTCCGGGACAAAGGATACCAGGCCACCTCTATGCGCGACCTGGCCAAGGAAGTAGGCTTACGCGCTTCCAGTCTCTACAATCATTTTCCATCCAAGTCTGACGTTCTCCGCGAAATATGCACCAATAATGCTCAGCGTTTCCTTTCTGGCATGTTGGAAGTGGAATCCCTGCAAGTGAGTGCTACCGAAAAACTCACCCGTCTGATTCGTTTGCACATCCAATTGTCGCTCGAAGACGTCACCTCCGTCACTGCCTTCAACGATGAATGGCGGCACCTGGAAGAACCCCACCTGAGTGAATTTTTACAATTGCGCAAAGATTACGAAAGCCGTTTTCAAGCGATCATTAGCACTGGGGTGGCGAGTGGGGAGTTCAGACCAGTCAATCCGCTGATTTTGTCGTATACCTTGTTCTCGTCATTGCGCTGGTTGTATGACTGGTACAAGCCTGGGAAAAAGATTACGGCGGAGATGCTGGAGGAAGAGTTGTTGGTGATTTTGATGGAGGGAGTGAGGGTGTGAAAGCATAATGTCTACTTTACAGTAAACTTAAGTCCTCTGGAGTCCTTGACCTCAATGGCAACAAATGTAGAATCGTTTAAAATTCCTGTAAAATCAACACCCCTAATTTCAGGAACCATGTTTTTTATTTTAGCGTAATCAGCATGCTCATCAAATTTGATCACATGATTCCAGGCTTAATCGTCAAAATCAAACTCTAGCTCTCCCCCTCCTAAACTTTTACTAATTTTTTTATTCAAAGATAGTTGAAAATCGATTAAGTAGCAAAGCTCTCTGCTGCGCATCTCATTACTCGCCATTCGGCCATGCAAGTATATAGTTATGGCAAGTAATTTTGACGCATTATTTGCCATAAGTGCTTACAAGTGTATGGTTATGGCGAATAATGCCATTAGACACCCACTACGGCAAGGTCGATAAGTTCTGTTCTTTCGCGCAACGGGAGCCCCGCTAGGGGCGCGATATGGGTAGAAAACAACCGCCCGGTGGTTTTCCCGAGTCCCGTAGGGACGTGACGTGGGTATCTAATGGGGGATGATACCCATATTTCGTCCCTGACGGGACTTTGGAAACATCGGGAATCACCGATTGCTACCCAAATTTCGCCCCTAGCGGGGCTGACCACCTTGCTCCGACCAGAACCGGTCGCTCTATTGAGGGCAGCCACATAGGGCTGCCACATAGGGCTGCCCCTACGAACTCATTCCCAACAAATCCCCTACCAATTCCTGATCCTTCACCAATTCCTCCAATTTCTTCGGCACCCGGAAACGGGAACCATGTTTCGCCCGCAGGTACTTGCACCGCGCCACAAAAGCCTCCAGGCCATAATCTGCGATGTACTGAATGGTGCCGCCTTTAAATGCTGGGAAACCCCAGCCGTAAATACTACCCAAGTTGGCTGCCGCGATAGAGTTGATGACTCCCTCCTGCATGCACCAAACCGCCTCCAATACCTGTGAAATCAACATCCGATCGATGAGCTCCTGGCGTTCGAAGGTACTGAGTTGAGGGCCGAAATGGGTGCTCAGTTCCGGCCACAAGTGGCGTTGCCCATCTTCGGTGTATTCATAAAAGCCCGCCTTTTTGTGACGACCGGGGCGGGCGAGTTCCTGCAACATCTTGTCCAGTGCCTCCACAGCAGGGTGAGGGATGTATTTGGGTCCGTAGTGCTCTCCGGCCTGGCGCTCGTAATTGAGCACGAGGTTGAGGCCCAGGTCGTCGGCCAGGGCGAGGGCACCTTTGGGCATTCCGGCCTGGCGGCCCAGGTTTTCGATCAGGGCGGGTGGGTACCCTTCCTTGAGCATGGTGATGCCTTCCAGGATGAAGGTATTTTGCACCCTTGCGGCGTAAAAACCCCAGTCGTCCTTGACGATGATGGGCGTTTTTTTGATGGCTTTTACAAAATCGAAGGCGCGGGCTACCGTTTCTTCGGAAGTACGGGCACCCCGCACAATTTCCACCAAAGGCACTTCATCGGCCGGGTGGAAAAAATGCAAACCCACATAATTATCGGGGCGCATGGACACTTCGGCCAGTTTGGTGATGGGAATGGAGATGGTATTGCTGGCCATAAAGGAGTATTCGTCCATAAAGGCTTCGGCTTCCTTGGTGACTTTTTGTTTGACCATCGCGTTTTCAAAAACGGCCTCAATGACTAGATCGCAGGTTTCAAACTCGCGGGGGTCTTCCGTGGTGATGATGCGTTTCAACAATTGGTCTCGCTCCGTGTTGCTCATTTCGCCACTTTGCACCAGCGGATTGAGTTTGTTCCGGACATATTCGCGGCCTCGCTCAGCAATCAGTTTGGATACGTCTTTCATCACCACATCCAGGCCGTTGCGCAAACAAGCGTAGGCGATACCCGACCCCATCATCCCTCCTGCACCAATCACCCCCACTTTTTTGGGCCGAAACTTGCCAAAACCCCGCGGGCGATTCAAGCCGTGGCGGATGTAATTGCTGTCGAACCAAAAGGCTTTAATCATGTTCTTGCACTGCTTGCTCATCACCAATTGGGTGTAGTAGCGGCTTTCTATACGTTCGGCGGTATCAAAATCTACTTTAGAGCCTTCGGACAGTACGTTCAAGATGGCTTGTGGTGCCGGGTAATTGTGGTGGGTTTTAGCAGCCAGGCGGGCTGCTTCGGCGCGGATGAAATTGGCTGCAGGGGCATCTTTGGCCGAACCTCCGGGGATTCGTTCGCCATGTTTGTCCCAGGGGCGGCGACCTTCTTTGTTGTTGAGGAGCCAGGTTTTGGCCATTTCCAACATTTCTTTTTGGTTGGGTGCCAAATCGTCGATGATGCCAACCCGCAAGGCCTCTTGGGGGGAATACAACTGGCCACTACTCACGATATGATTGGCTTTTTCGATGCCCAACAACCACATCAAACGGACAATCCCACCTCCGCCAGGAATCAAACCCAACTCCACTTCCGGCAAACCCAGCACAATGCGCCGATCATCCACAGCGATGCGGTGGTGGCAAGCCAAGGCTACTTCAAATCCTGTGGCAATGGCACTACCATTCAATGCTGCAACTACAGCAACCCCCGGGCTTTCGAGGTCGCGCAGGAATTTTTTCATTTTTTCACAAAAAGTAAATACCTCCGCTGGGTCATGGGTTTGGTATAGATAATCCAGGTCACCACCCGCCAGAAAAGTTTTTTTCCCGGATGTTAAAATGACACCCTTCAGTGCGCCACGTTTTTTATCCGCCTTCAATTGTTCCAAAACGGGAACAAAAGCCTCGAAGATCTCGTGATTGATCACATTCCGGGGTCGCCCTTTCATGTCGAGGGTGAGGGTGACAATGTTATCGGTATCTTTTTTGTAATAAATCATATCGTAAAATTTCGGGGGCAACCGCAAATGGGCAACCACGTAGGGTTGCCCCAACGTCAAACCCGTTCAATAATCGTCGCCACACCCATGCCACCGCCGACACAAAGCGCAACCAAACCCGTTTGTACATCCCGGCGTTCCATTTCATCCAATAAGGTGCCCAGCAAAATTGCACCTGTCGCCCCCAATGGATGCCCCATGGCAATCGCGCCACCATTCACATTTAACCGTTCGTGCGGAATATCCAGGTCGCGTTGAAACTTCAGTACTACAGCCGCAAAAGCCTCATTGCATTCCCAAAGGTCGATGTCTTGGGCTTGCATTTTGGCGCGTTGCAGGGCTTGTTGGGCGGCTGGCCCAGGGCCGGTAAGCATCAAAGTAGGTTCTACACTGGCATTGCCGATGGAGAGGATGCGAGCGCGTGGTTTTAAGCCCAGCGCTTGGCCTTTTTCTTTGCTGCCCATCAACACTACTGCGGCTGCATCTACGATTCCGGAAGAGTTGCCCGCAGTATGCACATGGTTGATTTTTTCCACTAAAGGGTACTTGTGCAAGGCCATTTCGTCGAAACCTAAGGCACCCGTCGCGGCAAAGGAAGGGCGAAGGCGTTGCAGGGTAGTTGCATCGGTATCGGGCCGCGCATATTCATCGTGATCCAAGATGAGCAATCCGCTGCGGTCGTAAATTGGCACCAGGGATTTGGCAAAATAACCCGCCTGCATGGCTTCGGCAGCGCGTTGGTGGCTACTCAGGGCAAAGGCATCCACGTCTTCCCGCGAAAAACCTTCGATGGTGGCGATCAGGTCGGCGGAGATGCCTTGGGGAATATAATCGGCGCGATTGATCAATTCGGGGTCGTACATCAACGGGCCAGCGTCACTGCCCATGGGTACGCGACTCATACTTTCGAGCCCACCAGCTACCATCAGGTCGCTCCAGCCAATTTTGATTTTTGCGGCAGCCAAATTAATGGCTTCGAGACCGGAGGCACAAAAACGATTCACGGTGAGCCCACCTACATTCTGATGCCAACCCGCGTGAATGAGTGCTGCCTTGGCGATGTTGAAACCTTGGTCATCGGTAGGGGTGACGCACCCAATGATGGCGTCATCTACTTCTTTCGTATCCAGTTGATTGCGCAGTCGGAGCTTTTCCAGGGCGGTGCCCAGCAAGTCCAGTGGTTTGACTTCGTACAATGATCCGTTGGTTTTTCCACGACCACGCGGGGTACGCAGGGCGTCGAAAATAAAGGCATCGGACATGGGTTGGTATGGTTTTGGGCTAAAGTTAGTGCTTTTGCCCAAAACCATACGATTTTCCTTGGAGAAGATACAGGCTGACTAAGCAATATATCTAAGGTGTTTCTTCAGTGTCTTAGGTTTCTTAGGTGGTGAAAAAAGAAAATGGCCCTGCTCTGCAGGACTTTCTTTCACCACCTAAGAAACCTAAGACACTATAGAAACACCTAAGCTTTTTTATTTCAGCTGCGTGTTGCTCACGAAAGCAATCCGCTTGCTATCCGGCGACCAGGAAGGCACATTGATGGTGCCCTGTCCACCGTACACATACGCAATATTCCGGGGAATGCCACCACTGGCTGGCATCAGGCGCAAGTAGATTTTTTGGTACCAGGGATGCTCAGTTGGGTTGATTTCCACAGGGTAGGAGAGGTATACGATCCACTTGCCATCGGGCGAAATGTGCGGGAACCAGTCGTTGTACTCATCAAAGGTTACCTGTTCCTGCTGGCTGCCATCGGGTTTCATGCACCAGAGTTTCATGGTTCCGGTGCGTACGGAGTTGAAATAAATCCATTTGCCATCGGGGGTGTATTCCGGGCTATCATCGAGGGTGAGGGTGTTGGTCAGTTGGGTTTCTTTTTTCGTGGCAATGTCGATCGACCAAATGTCGTACTGTTTGTTTCTTTGGCCCGTAAAGATCAAACTTTTGCCATTGGGCGACCAGCCGTGGAGGTACGAATGCCCTGATTCGGGTGCGGTGATGGCCACCGGATTGTCCGAACCCGTGATGGGTAAGGTAAACAGGGTCGAAATTCTGGTCGTACCCATGTGGTTGCTGATGGCGATGTTTTTTCCATTAAAAGAGAGGACGTGGTCGTTGTTGTTATTGGTGGCAAAACCTGAATTCAACTTGCTGATGGTACCAGTGGCCAAGTCAAAGTTGTACAACAAACCTTCGGAATTGTAGATCAAGGTTTTGCCATCCTTGGTCCAATTCGGAGCCTGGAGAGAATTGGGGGCGGAGTGGAGAATTTTGCGCAAGCCAGTTTGTACTTCCATTACTTCGATGTGGCTGCCGAGGTAATCCCGATAAGGCCGGAAATCTTTCGCGGCTGGAATGGTGATGCGCACATTGCTGAAAATGGCTTTTTCAAGCACTTTATCTTCGTGGGAGCAGATGAAAATCCCTGCGAATACTTCTTCCCCTAGCTCTATCTCCTTGCTGACCGACTTGTAATTTTCCCCAAATACGGCTGCCGAAAAGATGAACTTGTTGCCAATGCGCTGCAATTCGATGTCGGTAGGGTGAAAAACCGATAGTTCCACTTGTTCCGTAATGGCACCGTCGCTGGAGCGGTATTGGAGCGAAGTCAGGTCGTCGCCGTGGACACAGGCATCGGCGTAACGCGAGTCGGTCGTGAGCTTGTCCCGGGCGATGATGCCAAATTTGCGGTGTGGATTGGTGCCTTTGCCGATAAACTGCACGCTGGCCGAAATGATAAAATCACCCTTGATTTTTTTCCACAAAAAATGAAATTGATCCGCTTTGTCCCACATGTTGATGCCCGCACTTTCTACAGTGTATTGCTGGGTTTCGGGATTGTAAGTCGCCGAGCCTTTCATGCTGGGGTTTCCTACATCTTCGTGGTGATCAAATACCCCCAGTTTGTCTTGCGCGATTACGTTGAGCGAAAAAATGCAGAGTGTGAAAAAGAATACAGTTTTCATGTTGTGTCGTTTATGGTTAAGCCTGTTTTGTCTACAGTACAAGGGGCTTAGTTTTCCCATTGAAAAGCAAAATACTCACAAGCCTCTTTGCCCACATTGATCAAGGCATGAGGGATGTTGGAGGACAAAAAGACAACATCGCCTACTCCAGCTGGATAAAGTTTGCCATCAATGTGCATGTTTACCTCACCTTTGAGGATCAATATAATTTCTTCCTTGACGTGGGTATGGGGTGCGTGGCTATCGAACCCCGCCTTGAGCAGGGTGGTGTGCATTTCGTGCTGGCGCAATTGCGAGGTAGCCCGGTCGAAGTAGTTGCGCCGTTCGCCCTTACCCGTATCGATCACGGCCAGTCCTTCCCGCTTGACAAAGATGGAGCCTCCCGCTTTATTGCCCCTGACCATATCCATCGTGCGCCAGGATTTGAAGCGCAAGATGTAATAAGTGGCGGGTGTTTTGCCCGCATTTTCGATACCGTGCATGTCCTCTGGCATGATCAGGGCTACGCTACCTGGCCCCAGAACTTCACTTTTGTCATTGATGCTGACCTTCACCTGGCCTTCCCGGACGATGATCAACTCTTCCTGATCGGCGTGTTTGTGGGGGGGATGTGGTGCCTTGCCGGGTTTGAGGGTACTGGCGTGGATTTCAAAATGGCTCAAGGCAAAGGTATGGCCCAGTAAAACTGGCCTGCGCACCCGATCCTTTTCCTTTTTGGTTTCGAGTTCGCCCCAGCGGTGAACTTTGGATAAAAGGGTATCCCCTGATTGGGCCATCAAACCCAGCGTATGAAGACTGAAGAGGAGGAGAAATGCTTTTTTCATGTTGATCGGGTTAGGGACTGTTTAACATGAGTCATCCCGAATTTTTGGGATAACAAACCGCGAAAGCGGTTGAATTTATAATAGCCCCGGTCGTCCGGGGTCATTTTGGTAGCAAAAGGTTTCGCAACCGCGGATGCGGTTGAATTTTTTGCTCAATTGTGTTCAACCACTGCCGTGGTTGCCGCCAATTTGACCCAACTATTTACCCCGGACGACCGGGGCTATTATAAATTCAATCGCTCCGCGATTAGGTTTATGCCCGATTTTGGCTTTCCAAAAATTCGGGATGACTCATGTTGACCCTTACTTAAAGAATCTGTACCGTTTTTAAGAGTACATTACTCGTGGCGCTTTGTTTTTGCTTTGGCTGCCCGCCGCCCAGGCTGATTTCCAGCTTGCCTTTGGGTTGATAACTCTGGCCTTTTTCATCGAGCAAGGCACATTGTTCTGCGGAAAGGGTAAAGGAGACGGTTTTGCTTTCTCCTGCTTTTAAAGCGATGCGTTTGAAGCCTTTTAAAGCCCGGATTGGCGCCTTGCCTTTTGCGTCAGGATAGGCCAGATAGAGCTGAACCACTTCTTCGCCATCCTTTTTGCCCGTGTTTTTGACCGTTGCACTAAGGGTAATGGGCTGCCCGGATTTTATGGAAGCAGGTGCCTTCAAAGCGCTGTATAAAAAAGTGCTAAAGCTCAAACCGTAACCAAATGGGTACAAGGTTTCCCCTTTGAAATAGCGGTAAGTCCGATTGCTCATGTCGTAACTTTTAAAATCGGGCAGGTCACTATCACTTTTGTAAAAGGTCACTGGCAAACGCCCGGCGGGATTATAATCGCCGAAAAGGACATCGGCAATGGCGGTGCCTGCGCTTTGGCCGCCATACCAGGCATTGAGAATCACTGGGATGTTTTGTTGTTCGTAGGGTAGGGCAATGGCGCTCCCGGTCATCATTACAAATACGACGGGTTTGCCACTGGTTTTGAGTTTTTTCAAAAACTCACTTTGGATTTTGGGCAACAGAATTGAAGTGCGGTCGCCCCCATCAAAACCGGGGAAATTCACCTGCATTTCTTCTCCTTCCAACTGTGGCGAAATACCACCGACATACACAATCACATCGGCGTCTTTTACTTTATCCACAATGGCGTTGAGGTTCGACTGGGCAAAAAGCCCGGCGCGCAGGTGCACGTTGGCCTTGCCTTCACCTTGCCAGTACTCCAGCATGAGTTTGTACACTTCGTCTTTGCGGGTATCCAGGCGATACGTTCTGGCACCCCAACGGTTGCGCACCCAGGCATTGAGCACTTCTTTGTCGTTGACCAAAAAACGATACCCATCGTCGGCTTCTACTTCAAAGGTGATGTAGCCATCTTTGTCCGCTTTGAACTGGGTGCTGTAGCGCGCTGAAAAATTGTAAGCCCGGATCGTTCCCTCCACTGCTTGACCTTCCTGCCACAAGTGGTCTACTTCGGCTTCCATCTTGGATGTTTCGGGATTTCCTTGCAGGGTGACGTTGTTGAAATATTCAGCTTTAAAACCCGCTTTGCCTTCCCAACTGTACTGCTTGCTTACATCGGTATAGGTCAATAAGGTGTCATTGGTAAAGTTGATGGCTTTTTCATAAATGACTTCCACATCTTTGCCAACTTTGTTTTTGATGCCCTGCAAGGCGGTCACAATCTCGGTAGGGATGCCATTGTAATTGCCCAACACGGCAATGCGGTTATCGGCGTTTGGACCCAACACGGCAATTTTTTTGATGCTTTTACTCAGTGGGAGGACATTGGCTTCATTTTTTAACAAAACCATCGATTGTCGCGCCATTTTTAAGGAATGAGCCTTGTGCTCAGGTGCCTCTAGGACGGATTGGGGTGTTTGGGCGTATTTCACCATTGAAACAGGGTCAAACATCCCCAAGCGATACCGGGTCATAAACAAGCGGGTCAGCGACACATCCAATTGGCTTTCTTTGATCATGCCATTTTTCACCCCGTCTATCAGTGATTTGTACACCGCCGTGCCACATTCTACATCGGTGCCGTGCAGTACAGCGTCAACTGCCGAGGTGGTGGCATCAGGATGGGTTTTGTGGTATTTGAAAAAATCATCGATGGCCCAACAATCGCTGGTCACGTAACCCTTGAATTTCCATTGATTGCGCAGAATATCGGTCATCAGGACATCGCTTCCGCAGCAAGGTTGCCCGTAAAAAGCGTTGTAGGCGCACATGACTCCTTCAACATTGGCTTTGGTGATCAATTCTTTAAAGGCAGGTAGGTAGGTGTCCCAGAGGTCATAATCCGTTGGGTTAAAATTGTCGGAATGCCGCGAAGGTTCGGGGCCACTGTGTACCGCGAAATGTTTGGCGCAAGCGGCCGCCTTGAGGTATTTGGGGTCGTCACCTTGTAAGCTACGCACAAAAGCTCGCCCCAACATGGCGGTCAAAAAGGGATCTTCTCCATAGGTCTCTTGACCACGGCCCCAACGGGGATCCCGGAAGATGTTGATGTTCGGTGTCCAGTAAGTTAGTCCCAGGTAGCGCTCGTTGTTGCGGCCCAGCGCTGTGGCTTTGTTGAACACCGCGCGACCTTCCAGGGCAGAATAATGGGCCATCTGGGCCAGAGAACTCGTGTCCCAGGTGGCCGCCATCCCAATGGCTTGTGGATATACAGTCACACGAAAAGGAGTGCGAGCTACACCATGCAGTACTTCATTCCACCAATCATAGGCTGGAATGCCCAAACGGGGAATGGCGGGCGCGGCATTGAGCATTTGGCCCACTTTTTCTTCCAAACTCAGGCGAGTAACCAGGTCTTTTACCCGTTGCTCAAAAGGCAGACCAGTATCCCACATGGGATATTCTTTGTAGCTCTGGGCATGGCACAGGTTGAGCGCACATACCGCTACGAGTACGAATAGTTTTTGCATGTTTATAGTTTGTAAAAACAAAATCGAAGTAAACAAAGATAATAAAACCAAAAACTTATGTCGGAAATTTTGGCATATTTCCACTCTTTTAGCCCAAAAAGAGGGACGATTTTAAGCAAGGCTAAAAGGCTGGACTCCTACGCGCAATAATTTTTTTATGCTCAACACTTGCAATAATTAATTTTGCCCTTTATCTTTTCAGGGACATTTGGAAGTGACTTAACATTGTTTCACCAAAATCTGTGCTCGCATCAAGTTGCAGGCAAAGAAACACCAATTGCTTTGCGCTTTTTGCTACAAACACGCAGAGTCATGAAAAAAAAAGAACCAAAAAAGAAAACCGGCGGTCGTCAGTACGATGACACTGAATTTGTCAAGGACAAAAGCAGAAAAAACATGGGACCCTCCAAGGAGAAGCCCAAATACAATAACCCTAAAAAATGGCTATTGGATGCTGACGACGGCGAAAATTAAGTGATCAAGGGTCATTCAATTCATCTTTCATCCCACCCATCCATGACCGATGATTGAATGATCCTTGACTTCGCGATCTTGCGGATTTTTTGCGTGGGAAAAAGTAACCCATACGTACGTACGCTTCTGGTTTTTTCTGCGTACTTTTCACCCCAGTTAACCATAACATCCAACTACCAATGATCCTATCTGAAGTACTGCCACCTAAAGCAGCTAAGCTTGTTCACCCAGGTGAGTTTGAGGCACATCGGCATTGGTACCCCAAAGCGCTCAATGCGACCATTCATCCCATGGTTCTTTTTTTCCTCAACCTCAGCCGGGAAAGAATGATCAGTCGATATTGTCACCTACATCCTGTAGTAAAAGCGGAAGCGCTGGCAGAACTGCTTAATTATAAATGCAAACATTTCCTTTGGGCTGGTGCCGATTTGCTCAATGTGACCTCGGCCAGTGCACGCCGCCAGATGGTCATCATTGAAAACAATTCATGCCCTTCGGGTCAGAAATCTATGCCCCTTACCGATGACCATCAAGAACAAGGTGGCTATCGTCTGCTCATTGAACGCAGCTTCAAACCTTTTTTGCAAAAAAAACGCACCGGCGTGCAAGGGGCTTTGGCCGTTTTGTACGATAAAAACTACATGGAAGCTTCAGGATATGCGGCAGTGATTGCGGATGTGATGAAGGAAGATGTATTTTTTGTACCCTTTTTCAATGAGGATGCCAACCCGCCCGTGCGCTACAATGCCGATGCTCAAATGGAGGTTTTGGATGAAAAAGGGGAATGGCACCTGATTCGGGCTGCCTTTCGCTACGTTACCCAACGCCCCTGGAACCGCCTGCACATGAACACCAAAACCCGCATCTTCAATCCGGTGGTGGCTTGTTTGGCCGGAGGCCGCAACAAGATGGTTGCCGCCAAAGCCTACGAGCAATTCAACACTGAATGGGAAGATCAAGGGCTGCGCATCAACATCCCTCAAACCATCTGGGATGTGAGCAAAGAGGCCATTCCCCAAGCAGTGGCTGATATGGGCGGTCAGGCAGTGGTGAAAGTTCCGTACAGCAATGCCGGGCAAGGAGTGTACACCATTGTGAATGCGGAAGAATTGGCCGCGTTTATGGCCGAAGAATCTTCTTATGACCGTTTCATTGTACAAAGCTTGATTGGCAATTACAATTGGAGTTCAACCACCTCTTCCGGGAAATTGTACCACGTGGGGACCATCCCTACTGCCAACGGCAAAACTTATGTAGCGGACCTGCGCATGATGGTTAGCTCTACCGAAGAAGGTATTTTACCCCTCTGTGTATACGCCCGCCGGGCGCGAAAACCGCTGGAAGACATTCTGGAAGAGGGCTGCGATTCCTGGGACATGCTGGGCACCAACCTGTCCATCAAAAACCCGGATGGCACCTTCGACAGTGACACCAATCGATTGGTCTTGATGGATCGACGAGATTTTAATAAACTGGGGATTGGGCTGGATGATCTCATTGAAGCCTACATTCAAACGGTGTTTTCCACGGTCGCCATCGACAAAATGGCGCAAAACCTGGTCAATGCCCAGGGGCGATTCCGAATGAAATACTTCAAGTCGATCAACAATGATCCTTCCCTGATTGAAGAAATCGTACTATGAACCCATTTGCCCAAACCGATACACATACCGAAGTCATCCGCCGTCTCGACCTGAGCAAAGTGCCCCAAGGCAGCATCCGTCGATTTTGGTTGCACCTCATTTCCGATGGGATGGGGCTACCTGTGTATATTCCGGTCATTGTGGCAAGGGGGCGCAAAGATGGCCCGGTACTTGGCATTACTGCCGCTATTCGAGGGAATGAAATCAATGGTATCCCTCTGATACAGCGCTTTTTTCAGGAAGTTTCCCTCGACGGTTTAGCAGGAACGGTGATTGGAATACCCGTAATCAATATCCCCTCCTTGCTCATCAAAGAGCGGAACTTTACCGACGGTACCGACCTCAATCGGGTGATGCCCGGGCGGGCCGATGGCAGCAATAGCCAGGTGTACGCTTTTCGTCTGGTGGATCGGATTGTGCGTTATTTTGACTACCTGTTGGATTTGCATACTGCTAGTTTTGGTCGGGTAAATGCCCACTACATCCGGGCTGATTTGGATGATCCGATTTGCCGGGAAATGGCCATTTTACAAAATGCCCAGGTCATTGTGCACAACCTGCCTTCGGATGGGTCACTGCGTGGTGCCGCCGATTCCCTGGGGATTTACGCAATTACCTTGGAAGTGGGCAGCCCCCATACTTTTCACAAAGGTTTCCTGCGCTCGGGTTTGACGGGCATTTACAACTTGCTTTGCCAACTACAAATGACCGAGGGCGCGATTGAGTTGCCTGAGGCCAGACCCTATATTTGTAAAAACTCTTACTGGATTTATTCCGATTCGGGGGGGATTTTAACGGTAGCTCCCAATATTGGAGAATTGATTTACGCAGGCGAAACCATTGCCACTCTCCGCAACATCTTCGGTGATGTGATCAAAGAATACACTGCACCGGAAAATGGCATCGTCATTGGTAAAAGTGTAGATCCCATCAACCAGACGGGTGGGCGGATTATTCATTTAGGGGTTTTGGAGTGAAAGAGGCACAGGGGCATCTTTTTAAAATAAAACCAAAGCGACATTTTATTATCACAGAGAAAACACAAAGGAGCACAGAGGACACAAAGCATTGTCAACGTCTAACTTTGTGTCCTTTGGTGCGCCACGAGGCGTGCGGTAAATATAATGCAAAAAAACCTAGTGGATGGAAGAGCCACACAAGCCAAGATGCCGATCAGCTTGAAGCCGTTGTGATTGTGCTGGAGGAAACGAAAGTGCAAAAGCTCATGACGAGCGGATTCATAAGCTGCACTAGTAAGGCCTCGTTACACTGTTGGTAGTGGTCAGTCTGCCAAAGAGGATGAAACCTGCTACTCTATGGGAAGCATCGGCAAGAAGCACCATAGGGACTACCCGGGGTAAGATAGTGTTGCGTGTGAGTCAAAGGAGCCGCATGAACGTGGGAGACCCTAACGATGGCTGTCCAGCCAGTCGAGGGAGTCGGAGATGCCCATAATAGTGAAGATCCCCGAAAAGGTAAAAGCGGGAGGAGCGAAGGGGCATTACTATGAAAGGCGTACCGAGCAAACAAAACCAGTCAAAATTGAGAAAGGAGTATCAAAAGAAAGACGGAGAGTCGGAAGAAGGGGAGCTGTTCAAGAGAAAGAAGAGCGAACTGAGCGATTCAGAAAGGGTTCTGATATTGCAGCGGGGACTATATCAGAAAGCCAAGCAGGAAAAGGGATATAAGTTTTACGTGCTGTACGACAAGGTGTTCTTAGGGTATATGCTACGCGAGTCATGGAAGCAAGTAAAGGCGAACGGCGGGAGTAGTGGTATAGACGGAGTGAGGATAGAGGATGTTAAAGAACAAGGAGTTGAGGCCTATCTGACTACATTGGGGGAAGAACTACGAACGAAACAATATCGGGCGCAAGCGGTAAAACGAGTAATGATACCGAAAGCGAACGGCGGGGAGCGACCGTTAGGGATACCGACAGTGAGGGATCGGATAGTACAGACAGCATGTAAACTAATTTTGGAACCGATCTTTGAGGCAGACTTTGAGGAGAGCTCACACGGATTCCGCCCTGGGCGGAGTGCAGCGGGCGCGATGGGTGCAATAAAAGAGCACCTGGAAAGCGGGCTGGACGAAGTGTTGGATGGAGATTTGAGTAAATACTTTGATACGATACCGCACGAAAAGCTGATGATCGCGCTCAAAGAGCGCATCAGTGATCCTCGGATGTTGGACTTAATCAAACAATGGTTGAAGGTACCAATCTGGGAAGACAAACAGTTCAAGGGAGGTAAGAAGAATAAAGTAGGAACACCGCAAGGGGGAGTAATCTCGCCCTTACTAGCCAATATCTATCTACACTTACTGGATCGGATCGTGAATAACCCGAAGAGCTTGTTTGCAAGAGCGGGAGTAAAGATTGTGCGGTATGCAGATGACTTTGTGATGATGGGAAAGAAGATTGAGTCGCAAATAAAGGATAAACTCAAGGAATTGCTGAGCCGAATGGGATTAAGCCTCAATGAGGAGAAAACCCGGCTGGTAAGAGCCAAGGAGGAGAGTTTTGACTTTTTAGGATTCAGTATCCGCTACGACCGGAGTATAAGAGGAAGTAGGCCAAACTACTGGAACATTATACCAAGCCGGAAGTCGGAACAACGGCTCCGAGACAAAATCAAAGACTACCTACATCAACATGGTCATTACTGTGCAGAACAGATATGTGGCGATCTAAACCTACAACTGGCAGGCTGGCTAAACTACTTTGAGATCAAAGGAGTGAGTTACCCGGCGATGAGTAAACGAAGGTTGCGGCACTACCTGCATGAACGGCTGAACCGATACTATACTCGAAAGAGCCAAAGGAGGTGTAGGCTTTATGGACAAAAAGCCTTTGAGGTCTTAGTGGCCAAGTATGGCCTGATTGACCCGACAAAATACACTGGCAGAGGTGTTCGCCTGTGAAAGCTGATGACGAAGATCATAGGAAAGCCGTATGCGGGAAAACCGCACGTACGGTTTGACGAGGGGGAGAAGCGGCGGCGCCGCTTCTCTCTACTCTACTGAAAAT
>NZ_JBGSLK010000008.1:0-23020 GCF_041740695.1 Haliscomenobacter sp.
TCCACGCAAGGGTTTTCACCCGGATTGGAAGAGTGCGATCTACAATTTTGGCCGGAATGAGGTGCGCAACTTCCTGGTGTCCAATGCCCTGTTTTGGCTCGATCGCTTCCATGTGGATGGCCTGCGGGTAGACGCCGTAGCATCAATGCTTTACCTGGATTATTCCCGCGAAGAAGGGGAGTGGATACCTAACCCCCAAGGTGGCAAGGAAAACCTGGAAGCCATTTCCTTCCTGCGCGAATTCAATACAATGACTTACCGGGAGTTCCCCGATGCCATCACCATTGCGGAAGAATCAACCGCTTGGACGGGCGTATCCCAACCTACTTATGCAGGTGGATTGGGTTTTGGCCAAAAATGGATGATGGGCTGGATGCACGATACGCTGGATTATTTCAAAAAGGATCCCATTCACCGCAAGTACCACCATGGGGAAATTACCTTCAGCTTGATCTACGCCTTTACCGAAAATTTCATGTTGCCCCTCTCGCACGATGAGGTGGTACACGGCAAAGGCCCGCTGATCGACCGTATGCCCGGCGATGAATGGCAACGTTTTGCCAACCTGCGCCTGATGTATGGCTACATGTATACACACCCTGGCACGAAACTGCTCTTCATGGGCGGCGAGTTTGGTCAAACCAGCGAATGGAGCATCGAGCGCGGCCTGGAATGGTGGTTGCTCGAATTTGGCCCGCACAAAGGGATTCAAGCCTGGGTACGCGACCTGAACAAGTTTTATTCCGACTACCCAGCGATGTATGAAAAACAGTTTCACGCGGAAGGTTTTGAATGGGTAGAGCATGGTGACTGGGAAAACAGTGTATTGGCTTACCTGCGTAAAGGCGAAAAAGCGGAGGAAAACCTGTTGGTCGTGTGCAATTTCACCCCTACAACCCGCCAGGGCTTCCGCGTTGGTGTACCTGCCGCAGGCAAGTGGAAAGAAGTGCTCAGCAGTGATGCCAAAATTTACAATGGCACCGGGGATCACCCCAATGGTACCATCAAAGCTGACAAGCAGGAATGGAACGGCCAGGAACACTCGATTGAGTTGACCTTGCCGCCACTGGCTACGGTGATTTTTCAAAAGGTGTGATTCGATAGGTAGAAAATAGAATGGCGTGAGTGGAACGAAAGGGCTGCTCACGCCGTTTGTATTTGTGGGAATTCTTGATGTTTTATAAGCTATGCAACATTCCGACCTCCTCCTCGGCCTCGCCATCGGTGACGCTTACGCCGCTGGCCTCGAATTCCAGGATCGCCAATGGATTCGCCAGCACGTCGATTTTTCCCGCTTCTTCAACATGCGGGAGCACATCCAGGTCGCACCCGAAAAATTGGCGGCTTTTACCGCTCATTACCAGCCCTGGGATTACACCGACGATACCGAGATGACCATTGGTTCCATCAAAGCTCTGTGCGGCGGCCCAGTCATCACAGAACAACACCTGGTAGACTACTGGGAAACTGAATACCGCGAAGGCCTTCAGCGCAAGGGATATGGCCGTAACGGTCACGGCTCGATGGCCTGGTATTACGAAGGGCGACTGAGTTTGGAAGCGGTTCGCGATTTTCAGCGCCATCGTCCTAATCCCGGTAATGCTCCGGCCATGCGGGCAATCCCTTTTGGGTTGGTAGCAGAAGATTTGGTCAATCCGTACGCTGCCATCAATGCCTTGGCTACCCACCCAAATGCCCAGGCAGTACAGTCTTCCCAAATTGTAGCCCGGGCAGCGCGGTATTTTTTAGTGGAAAACGGGGCTGCGGAAGGACTGATTCCTTATTGTTTACAGAAAATCGAGCTGGATAAGGGGTATCAAAACTACCTGCAAGCAATGGATGAGCTCCCGGCCTATGAGGACTTGGGTGATGCTGAATTTTCAATTCTTTGTGGCCCTCAGCCCATTGAGGCACCCTATTTTTTACCGGGCATCAAGGGTTTGCCTTCGGATTCAAAATACACGGCGGGAGCGGTTTTGTACATCCTGAAACATGCTAACGATGCATTTGACGCCTTAAAAAAATCGGTTTATTTGGGTGGGGACGTAGATTCCTTGGCCGCGCTGACGACGGGGATTCTGGCGGGACGTTTTGGGTTGGAGTCCTTGCCTGCGTATATGATTGAGGCCGTTGAAGGGAAAGATTACCTACAAAAAATTGCAGAAATGTGGGATATGTCGTAGAGACGTTGCATGCAACGTCTCTACCGGATGACCGATTCATCCTTATTTCTTAAAAATAAAACGGGTCATAAAAATCCCCTGTGAATTGTTGTCGCCAAAATTACCGGGTACAACTTCTACTAACTCATAGCCGTCAGCGGTGTTTTTTGCCAACAAATCGGCAACGCTGCGGTTGTTGGTTTGCAAATTGGTAAAGTTTATGCCCGTCAAACTGAAGATGTTTAGGATTTCAGCTTCGGAGCTTGCGCCATTGCTATCCATGGTGAGTACTTTGGAGCGCCCCAGTTTGCCAGGTACCACAGATTCCACCACGGTTACTACGCGGAATTCGGTAGCGGCAGGTTTTTCAGCTTTGGGGCTCAAAGCCATGAACAATGGGATGATGGCGATCAATGCAAAACCTAGAATCAAAGATGTTTTTTTCATGGTAGTACGTTTTTTAAGTGAAAAGTTGAAAAGTTGAAAAGTTGAAAAGTATAATAGTTCTTCAGACTTCATGCTAAAATTATGGCTCCGGGTGGTAAATGCCCAGCTTTGCCCATGCCCAGTAGAAAGCCGCCGCCGCCAGCGCCGCACAATTTGAGGGCAAAATGCCCGCTGTTTAGCCCTTCTGCCCACAAAGTATGGAAGGATTCCGGAATCATGGGGGCAAAATGGACTTGTTGCAGAGCGCTGATGTTTGCCCATTCTTCAAACAAATTGGGCCAGTCGCCAGCACGGAATGCTGCGATGGCTTGCGCCGTTAATGGGATCAAGTCCTGTTGGATGCTTTGGAGGTAGGCCGCTTCGGTGCAGCGCTTCAGAAACAAGTTCACCCATTGGGCCGTACTGCGTTGAATGCCTGTGTTCAGTAAAAAAAACTGGAAGCCACTCGTTTCAGTTGGCCAGTCGGGCACCGCAATGGTTTCGATTCTGCCGTTGGCATGTAGCAAGACAGGTTGGTTCAAATAAACGATCAAAGGATCGGTACCAGAACTGGAGCCATGGAAAAAACTTTCCATTTGGCTCAAAACTCTTTTGAGCTCGGGGTACCTAGCCTCTTCCATACGCCCGATCGGCTGGAGGGCATAGCGGGTATACAGCGCCGCACACAAAGCCCCTGAACTGCCTGCTCCATAGCCATTGGGAATGTTGCTATCAAAATACAAACCAGCTTGTAGGTCTTGCTTAAAACGCGCCGTGTCCAGTTCCGTGTCCAGTGCCCCTTTGGACTGCTGTTCGGCCAAGTATTGACACCATTCGGCTAGATCGCGTTGCAAAGCGGGAGCATTTTCTGGCGTAGTGTAAGCCCATTTGCCGCTGAAAAGGGGTAGGGGCAAGGCCAGGGCTGCTGAACCGCGCAGTATAGTATGTTCGCCGAAGAGGAGGAGTTTGCTGGAGAAGGTCATGGATTCAAAAATAGGGATTTGAGGATTATGGTGCTAGGGGATTAACTTTTTGAAAACAAAAAAGCCCCACCGTGGATCACCACGATGAGGCCTTTTTTTATCTCCATCAGGATTTTATTCCTGATCTTCTTTAGTAGTATTGATCTGTTGTTGCTGCTGGTCGAATTGCTCCTTCAATGCAGCCAATCCTTCCAGATCGCCAAGCGTAGAACGCTCGATGCTGTCCTGTTGTTTTTTCACGGCAGTACGAGTGTTCTTGCGATCGTCGTCCTTCACTTTTTTCACTTGCTCATCAGCCTCACGACGGATGTCTTCGAGGTAACGCAGGTGAGAAACGAGGATACGTTTGTCATCGCGGTTGAATTCAATCACCTTCACTGTCAGTACTTCGTCTACTTCAGCGAGGTTGTTGTCTTCTTTGCGGATGTGCTTGATCGGTGCAAAAGCTTCCAGACCGTAAGGCAATTGAACGATGGCACCGCGGTCGTCACGACGCAACACGGTAGCTTCGTGGTAAGAACCTACAGGGAATACATTTTCGAAAGTATCCCATGGGTTTTCTTCCAATTGTTTGTGGCCCAGCGACAATTTGCGGTTGTCTTTGTCGATATCGAGGATGGCAACGTCAATTTTTTCACCAACCTTCGTAAACTCGGATGGGTGACCATAACGTTTGGTCCAGCTCAGGTCGGAGATGTGTACCATACCGCCAATGCCTTCTTGCAGCTCGATGAACACGCCATAAGGAGTGAGGTTTTTGACCTCGCCAGTGTGGCGGCTGTTGAGTGGGAATTGGTTTTCGATTTCGCTCCAAGGGTCAGTCGCCATTTGCTTGAGGGAGAGTGACATCTTGCGCTCATCGCGGTCAACGGTAACTACTTTTGCGGAATATTCCTGACCCAATTTGAAGAATTCGCGTGCGTTGATCGGTTGATTGCTCCAGCTTACTTCTGAAACGTGGATCAAACCTTCTACGCCCGGTTGAATTTCAAGGAATGCGCCGTAATCTTCGATGTTGACGATCTTACCTTTAACGATAGAGTTCTCGGAGATGGTGTTGTCGAGTACTTCCCATGGGTGTGGTTGCAATTGCTTCAAGCCCAAAGAAATACGCTTCTTGTTCTCGTCGAAGTCCAGCACTACTACGCTGATCTTTTGGTTCAGGCCGAGTACTTCGCTTGGGTGGCTGATGCGGCCCCAAGAGATATCGGTGATGTAGAGCAGACCGTCTACGCCGCCCAAGTCGAGGAACGCACCGAAGTCGGTGATGTTCTTGACGATACCTTCCAATACCTGACCTTTTTCGAGGCTGGCAATGATGGCTTCGCGTTGCTCGGCGAGGTCGCTTTCGATGAGTGCCTTGTGAGATACCACGGCGTTTTTGATGGTTTCGTTGATCTTAACCACCTTGAACTCCATGTTTTTGCCAACGTATGAATCGTAATCGATGATTGGCTTGATGTCGATTTGTGAACCAGGTAAGAAGGTCTCTAAACCACTGCAGTCTACGATGAGACCACCTTTGGTTTTGCTGATGACCGTACCTTTGATCACGGTACCGTTTTCGTAAGAATCCACGATGCTTTCCCAAGCGCGCAGCAGTTTTGCTTTGCGGCGAGAAAGTACCAATTGGCCGCGCAAGTCTTCCTGCTGCTCCACGTAAACTTCAACCAAATCTCCAATTTTGAGATCGATGGAGTCACGGAATTCAGAAAGTGGCACAAGACCATCCGACTTGTAGTTGATGTCCAGTACTACGTCGCCACCATGTAGGGAGGTAACCCGTCCTTTTACAATTTCACTTTCTACCACAGCATTCATGGTAGATTCGTACTGGGTCAGGTATTCTTTGGTTGTTTCCGCAGAATAAACGGCGCCACCTTTGTTGGTGATGCTCCAGTCAAATTCATCGTGTGCAGTGTTGGGATCGAAACCAGTCATGAAGAGCAATTCTTCATCCAGTTCATCTTCATCGTCCTCTTCACCAGTAGTAGCTTCTGGCTCAAGTTTGATGCTCTTGATGATGACCACTGGTTCAGGAGTAGGTTCGATTGCTACTTCTTCCAGGGCTACCTCTGCCGCCGCTTCTACTTCAGCTACCTCTTCGGTCACTGCTACAGTTTCTTCAACTACCTCAGCAGTTACTTCAGCGGGTTCTTCAACCACTTCAGCAGCTACTTCTTCAGCCACTGCTACGGGTTCTTCAACCACTTCAGCAGCTACTTCTTCAGCGACTGCTACGGTTTCTTCAATCACTTCAGCGGCTACTTCAGCAGTTTCTTCAACCACTTCTTCAGCTACAGGAGCTACTTCTTCAACTTGATCCACGATTTCGGGTGTGCTTTCTACAGCAGTTTCCTCCACCTGATCCTGAGCACCTAGCTCTTCTTGCTCGATGCCATCTTTTTCGTCAATCATAAAATGCATTTCTTCCCACGAAAGGTGGGATTTGGTGATGAGTTTAAATTTGAGCCGCAAAGGTAGCGCTTTCGATTGAAAATCAAAATAATTTAGTTGAAAAGTTGAAGCGTTGAAAAGTTGAAGAGTAGCTGAAAAGCAGAGGAGTAGTAATGACCTTGTTCAGCTTTGTCTTAACATTTCAACCTTTCAACATTTCAACCTTTCAACTATTTTACTCATCTTTGCAGGCGCAAGTTTTCATTCACTCAAAACTGCCTAAACAATGTCTGAAATAGAAAACGTTGGACGAAAGGGATACTGTGTACTGTATTTCTTTATCTTTTTTGTTCTTTTTGTTGCATTGCTCGTTTATCTGTACAACCGCAACTTCGCTTTGCTGCCACCGCAATAAAAGTGAAAAGTGAAAAGTGAAAAGTGAAAAGTTAGATCGTGGTTGATTCAATCACTTTTCACTTTTCACTTTTCGCTTTCCACTACTCCGCGTAAATGTCTTCAATCTCGGCTTTGTACTTCTCTAAAATTACCCTGCGCTTGAGTTTCATGGTTGGCGTCAGTTCGGCCTCGGTGCCATCGGACTTAACGGGCTCCCATACTTTGTTCAGCAAGCGGAATTTTTTGATTTGATCAATGTGGCTAAAGCTGGGATTGATCTGATCCACAATGCTTTGGAATTTTTCGAGCACTTTAGGGTGATGAAGCATTTCTGGAAAAGTGGTCCATTCCACCTGATGTCCATCGCACCAGTCCTTTAAAGCGGGTTCGGCAGGAACAATGAGTGCGGAAACAAATTTTCGCTGCTCTCCGATGACCATCATTTGTTCGATGAGGAAATTTTCGCGGAACTTGCTCTCGATGGGGGTGGGGGCTACGTATTTTCCGCCGGAGGTTTTGAGCAATTCTTTTTTGCGGTCGGTGATTTGCAGGTATTTTTTCCCACCTGGGCCATCTACCATTTTGCCTACGTCTCCGGTACAAAACCAGGTTTTCCCATTGATGGTTTTCATGACGGCTTCAGTGGCCTCGGGTTTGTTGTAATAACCCAACATGACATTGGGGCCATAAGAGAGAATTTCCCCTTCACCTGGGCGGAAAATGCCATCCGATTCGTCGATCAGAACTTCAACACGGTCAATCACGGGCCCGACAGAACCCAATAAAGCACCTTCGGGCTCAAACAGATTCAGGGTGATTACCGGGGAGGTCTCGGTCAGCCCATAACCCTCCCGAATGGGGATACCCGCAGCAGAAAAAACCTGAGCAATCCGACGTGGGCAGGCCGCGGCACCCGTAGTGATGCCCTTGAGATTGCCACCCAGTGCAGCCCGCCATTTGCTAAAAATGAGCTTATCGGCTATTTTCCATTGGATGGCTTTCCAGCCCTTAGGTTTAAACTCGTAATGGTAGTCTTCCGTTAATTTGAGTGCCCAGAAGAACAATTTTTTCTTCAAGCCGGTCAAATCCAGCCCTTTGTTGTAGATGCGTTCATAGACTTTTTCCAACAGGCGGGGCACTGTGGTGAAAAAATGGGGTTTTACCGCCATCAGGTCGCCCTGTTCACCGCCAAGATTGTCGGTGCCCGTAAAAGCTACCGAAACACCAAAGAGGGTGTAGAGGTAAATGACTACCCTTTCGTAGATGTGGCAAATGGGCAAAAAACTTATAACTGTATCGCCAGCTACAAAAGGAAAAGCCCCTTTCCCGGCCATGATGTTGCTGATGATGTTGTCGTGCGAAAGCATAACACCCTTGGGGACACCAGTGGTGCCAGAGGTGTAAATAATGGTTGCCAGTTCTTCAGGCTTGATTTGTGCCCGTAGTGCATCTACTTCGGCTTCCCCATCTTCGGCAAATATTGTTTCCCAGAAAGGCTGGCCTTCTTTTTTATCAAAAGAGTAGATTTCTTTTAAAGAAGGAACCTGAGCTTGTGCCGCTTTGACTTTTTCGTACAAATCACCACCGCCAACGAAGCAGTATTTTGCTTCAGAATCATTAAAAATATAGGTGTAATCCTCGGCAGTAATGGTGGCATAAACCGGGACATTAATCGCCCCGATTTGTTGGATACCCACGTCGAGAATGGTCCATTCCGGGCGATTTTGGGTAACGGCTACGCCGATGCGATCTCCTTTTTTAACCCCTAATTTGAGCAAGCCCCGGCTAACTTTGTTGCCCAAGTCAATGACTTCCTTAGTACTGTAGTATTTCCATTCCCCATCGACACGGTGCCCAAAAGCACGCTCCAATGGGAAATTAGCCGCCTGATAGTGAATCAAGTCGCACAACCTCGTTGGTTCCATAAAAAGTTGGTTTATCTGGATGTTTGGCAGAATTATCCTTTATCTCAAGTCCAAAAATAAAAGATTGTTTGGAAAAACCGGGTTTTTTCTGCTTCAATAGTGCCAACTTTTGTCTATAGGCTTTGTCCTAAGGATTTATGATGCGATTAAATTGGCGCTCATCTTCAATTTCCTTGAAAAAATCAGTTATGTATTGGAGTGCATCATCCTTGTGGTATTTGTCCAGGAAGTCGAGTTTTTTGATAAAATCCAGTACTGCGGTTTTGCTTTGTAAAAAATGTTTGCGCAACATGGCCCCTTCTGGCGCAGCAACCGTTCCTCCTTTAAAATACCGTTCACGCACATCTTTGATGGGCAAAGACTCGTGAGGTACGGCATAGGGCGCATTGACCAGGCCGGAATAATCGAAGTCGTAAGGAACTGGGATGGCTTTTTTAGTGGAGGTATGTTCAAAAAAGCGAACATTGTGGATGTTGCCAAATGCCCAATCCGTATTGCCAATCATGTATTCATAAAAGACAAAATTCAGGAAGTGCTGCCGGGCAAACTGTTTGGTATCCTTGGGCCGTTCTTCCATCAAGGTGCTGGCCATTCGCTCAGCTACTTGATCCTCATCTTCCACGATGAAGCCGATTTTTTCGCTTGGTTTGTCAGGATTGTTGGTATCCACCAACGTGATTGTAACCATTTTTGCCCGGAAACTAGCCGGAGTAATCAGGTTGTACAAGCGATAAGCCAGGTATTCTTTGTAGATGAACTGCTCAAAAGCGCCAGAGGGCTTGCACTCCCAAACAATCTTCATTTCATTGTGGGGTAGGTAACCTTCGCCGGTCAGGATTGATTTTTTGATTTTTAACTTAATGGGTGGATGTAGGCAGATGTCTTTGCGGGTTTTTCCACGGGGCCGTATTTCCACATTGTACACTTTTTCCTCACCAGCCTGATTTTTGTATTTCAATACAGCTGCCTGGTATTTTTCATCGGCTTTCCCTTTCATCAGGGCTTTCAGATCCGTTTCCAAGCGGATTTCCAAAGCGCCTACACTGTCTTCTTGTATCAACTGGTCAAACCAACTGATGCCTTTGCTCGCTACAGCAGGTTTGGATGTTTCCTGAGCCTGGGCAGTTCTTGCTAAAAGTAGCAGGGTAAGTACAAAAAACGACTGGGTTAAAAGATGTAGATTTCTCATGGTGTTAACTATAAAGTTCGTTAATACTTTTGGCGTGTGTGGCCAGAATTTTTTTGCGGCGAAGTTTGAGTGTGGCGGTCATTTCTCCAGTATGTTCTGTCCAGGCTTCGTGCAGCAATAAAAATTGTTGTACTTGTTGATAAGGTGGTAAACCCTGGTTCAGACGTTCTAGTTCCTGTTTGAAAAAACGCTGCACTTTGGGGTTCAAGACCATAAATTGTGGGGCGGTCCAATGCACTTTTTGGGCTCGACACCATTCTTCCAGTTTATCAAAACGTGGAACAATCAGTGCAAAAGGCCCCGGTTTGCTAGCCCCAGCCACCAGGCATTGCTGGATGTATTCGGATTGGTACAAGTGCTTTTCCACGGCTTCTGGTGCGATGAACTTTCCGGCACCGGTTTTGAACATATCATCTTGTCGGCCCTTGAGCTTCAAAAAACGTTTGTGCACCCACTGCCCTACATCGCCGGTACGCAACCAACCGTCTTCGGTCATCACCGCCTGGGTTGATTCGGATTGCTGGTAATACCCCATCATGACATTGAGGCCTTTGACCTGTACCTCGCCAACACCCTCTTCATCAGGGTTTACAATGCGCAATTCTACTCCCGGAATGGGCAAGCCCACTGTACCAAAGCGGGAGCCACCGGGCTCAAATCGGTTAAAAGCAATAACGGGAGAAGTTTCAGTAAGCCCATATCCTTCCCGTATTTTTAAGCCCGCCGCTGAAAACAAACGACCTAATTCAGGATTTAAGGCAGCTGCGCCGACTCCAATACCTTCGATACGTCCGCCAAACATTTTGCGCCAACGGTTAAAAACCAGGATCCGCGCCAAAGTTAGACGCAACCAATAGGCCAAGGGTTGCCGTTTTCCATCGTAATAATTTTTGCCCAACTGGATGGCCCATTGCAGGATTTTTCTGCGCCACAAAGGCCCCTTGCGGGCATGAGCCATGATTTGTTCCACCAAACGTTCGATGATCAAAGGTACTGCGGTGATAAAATGGGGCCGTACCTCGCGCAGGTTGCTCAACAGTTGTTCCTGCCCTTCGGCATAGGTTACACTGGCACCTACCGCGATGTAGATGTAGACGACCATGCGTTCAAAAATATGGCTGAGCGGTAGAAAGCTCAAGGTTTGGTGGTCGCAATTTACGGGAAGTAGCGCAATTGTAGATTTAATGTTACTGATGATGTTTTGGTGCGAAAGCATCACTCCTTTGGGTTTGCCCGTGGTGCCAGAAGTGTAAATGATGGTGGCCAAGGCGCTTGCTACAATGCTCTCCCGCAGCGTGCCAATTGCTGCCAATTCTTCAACAGTGGGGTCCTCCAATAACTCCAATACCGATGGATTGATCTCAGGTAGCGGATAAAAGGGGATGGCCCACTCCAATACAGTATCGGTCTGGAGTGAACGAATGCTGGTGTATAAGTCTTCAGTATCGGTAAAACAAACCCGAACCTGGGCGTCTTGCAAAATGAAACGCAATTCATCAAGCCCGGATGTGGCGTGCAGCGGCACCACAATCACTCCGATCTGTTGCATACCCAGGTCTAAAAAATTCCAAAACGGACTGCCGTGGCGGGCGATAATTGCCGCCCGATCACCTGGCTTCAAGCCCAGGCGCAGTAAAAATGCGCTGGCTTGGTTTATCTTGTGCAGGCAATCAGTAGTGGAAAAACTGAGCCTCTGCCCTTGCCGTTTGTAGGCTAAAGCTGCCTCGTTGGGAAAACGAGCTTCCTGATAGCTAAACAAATCAAAAAGGCGATGGTAATCCATATTTCACATAAACTGTTGACAAAGTAAGGATAAATTTATGGATTATTTCAAGTTGCGCTAAAAATGAAGCATTTAGAAGAATTACAAACTTTATTGCTTTTAGGCACTGACCGAACGCCTTTGAGTAAAGACTTGCTAGAGTACTTGCAAGAGGCAGATGTTGCGCTGACCGAGCATCCAGAGAAATCAGCGGCAGCAGCACTGGTTTACTTTCGGCAATGGCGGCGAGCAGGATTTTCTTTGGAACAATGGAAAGGCGAAATGCCTGTAATGGAAGCTTCTGCATCAGGGGAGTTAGAATGTGGAGCAGCATCAGCGCGTTGTTTGCAAGAAATTTTAGAGGGCAAATACAGCGACGCACTGGGCGAGTGGGTACACTTGTTGTTGCAGGCACAACAGGTATTGCCCCGGGAAGCGCTACCTACCCTCTTTCAACGAAGTTTAAGCGATCCTGAACTATGGGATACGATTGAGCCTGCCATTGGCGGGCGGGGGCAGTGGCTATTGCAACAAAATCCGCTATGGCGACCCTTGAGTGACGTACGCGCAGATGCAGCATGGGGTACCAGCACTGGTTCAGCCCGTCTGGCACTTTTGCGGAGCATGCGCAAGCAGGATGCAGCTTTGGGCCTGAATCAGTTACGAAACAGCTGGGACAGCGAAGACCCTGCCCAAAAGGCGGCTTTATTGGCTGAACTCAGCCATGGATTGAATAGCGGCGATGAAGTTTTTTTGGAAAACTGCCTGCAAGAACGCCGCAAAGAAACCAGGCAAATGGCCGCTGAGCTCCTGGCTTGTATCCCCAATTCAGGGTTGACTCAACGTTACCTGGGCTATTTACAGGATTGTATCGAACTGAAAGACGCCAAAATCGCCCTGAATTTACCCGCAGAAGCGCCGGAGGCCTGGCGCAAGGATGGGGTTGAAACCAGCGGCAAGGCACCCTACTCTTTTACCCAGCGCAGTGCCTGGTTGTTTCAGTTGCTGCGGCGTTTGCCACCGAAATTTTGGCAAACTAAATGGGGCTTGGAACCCCTTCAAGCCATTGCGCTGTTTGCCCAACAAGATCGGGAAGAAAGTTGGGTACAGGCCCTCACCGACGCCAGTTTGTTGCACCATGACCTGGTATGGCAAGAGGCCTTAGCAGAGTGGTGGTTGAATCAACCACATGCTAGCAGTTGGCAAACTTCTACTGGGCGTCAACTTTTGCAGGGGCTTCCGGCAGCTTCCCTAGAAAAATTACTGCCTCCTTTTTTACAAAAACAACCCTACTTGCTTGAAGAAGACCAGGTAGTGACCTATTTGCTGTGTGCCAATGCACAGCCCTGGAATGAGGACTTGAGTTTGGCTTTAATCCAACCTTTTAAACGTTATTTAGCTGGAGCAGACAATCCTGTTTGGAACATTTGGCATTACGCCCGCTTGCTCAAAGCATTGGCGTACCATTGTCCACCGGAGCTTTTTATACCCTTGAACGGGGGCTGGAATGTGGATTCGCCGCTTTGGCAACGCTGGCAGGCGGAGGTAGAGCGTATGTTGGCCGTGCTGCAATTCCGAGGGAAAATGCATAAATCATTTCAGCAGAATACCTGAGTATATTTAAACATCAGCACATTAACCCATTAGCAGATGGGATTGGTTAATTCTACGTTAAAGTAAAGCGCCTCCGTTACAAATGCATTAATTTTGCAAGAGGTTCATTTTAACTTTTGTTAAGTGACTAGGGGCGATAAAAAAATAAGTATTCATTTTGTCAAAGGATTAGATAAGCAAACGGTTCATTTTAAGTGCTTTATCTAATCCTTTGACTTAAGAAAAATGAATACTTATTTTTGCCCCACTACTAAGGCAAAACATTGAACAGTGCTGCCTATCTTGTAGTTTTAACTTGTGCAGGCTTTACGACCTGTAGTCAATAATATGCTGGAACAGGATGAGTAAAAAGGCAATTTGGATAATTATTGGTTTGATGAGCGCAGCCGTGTTGGGGGTCATTTTGGTGCAAATCGATTTGATACAAACCTCCATGTCGGTGAATGAGGAGCGTTTTGACAAAAACGTGCAGGAGGCCTTAGTCAAAGTAAGTGACCGATTAGAGGCCTATGAGTACGCCGAATACCTCAACTCGCTGAATGGATTTGCAATGGCCTATCAGGAGCGGCAAACTGCAAAAAGCAATAGCAACAAGTATAGGGTTAATGTACCCAATGAAGAACAATTCACGAGCACAATCGAACAAGTGTATGCTCACATCATGATTGAATATCCCGGGATCAAAGTTTTATTTGATGAAAATAAGATCATGCGTTCCTTAGAAGAGCGCATCAAAGCTTCCAATCTGGATTTGGCCATTCACCAAGAATTTGAAAAAAGAGGGATCAATCCCCGAAATAGCAAATTTACTTTTCACTACGGCATTTGGTCCAATGAAAAAAATGGGATGATCATCGAAGATGGCCACTATGTGTATGATGATTTTGGAACCAAAGGCCCAGCTCCGGCTTACAATACTTCAAGTTTATACAACCCAGATTATTCGGTTGCTGTATTCCAGCATTCCAAAATGCCGCCTGGTGAACTCAGGGTATATTTTCCCAATCGAACCAATATCATTTTAAGCTCATTGTGGAAAAGTGCCGCAGGAACTGCGCTGTTCGCAATGATTATATTGTCCTGTTTCGCCTATACGTTGATGGTCATTTTCCAGCAAAAAAAGCTGTCGGAAATGAAAACCGATTTCATCAACAATATGACCCACGAATTCAAGACGCCCATTGCAACCATCTCTCTGGCTTCCGATTCGATTGTTTCTCCCATGATTTTGGGCAACCCGGATAAAGTACAACGCTTTGCCAACATAATAAAACAGGAAAATAAGCGTATGAATAGTCAGGTGGAGAAAGTCCTCCAAATGGCTTTGATCGACAAACGTGATTTTTCCCTCAAATTTACGGAAATTAACCTGCATGAAGTGATTCAGGCAGCCGTGGAAAACATCACCCTGCGGGTCGAAAAGCGGGAAGGAATGGTTAAACCATCCCTACTTGCTAAAAGGTCCATTATTGAAGGCGACCTCACGCATGTGGCCAATGTGATCAACAACCTCTTGGACAATGCTGAAAAGTATTCTCCTGATAAACCCGAAATCAGCATCAGCACCCGTGATGTATCCAATGGGGTAGAGGTGACGGTGCAAGACAATGGCATTGGCATCAGCAAGGAGGCGCGCAAACAAATTTTTGATAAATTTTGCCGCGTACCTACTGGTAACTTGCACGATGTGAAGGGTTTTGGCTTGGGACTCAGTTATGTCAAAGCCATGATGACCGCCCACAAAGGTTCGGTGGAGGTAAAAAGTGAACCAGGGAAGGGCAGTAGTTTTATTCTGACTTTTCCCTATCAAGTAGAAGCATAAATGGTTCTTCGCTGCGGCTTTGCTCCGCAAAGAACCTCCAAAAATATACGCTTATGGCAAACAATAGAATTTTACTTGTTGAAGACGATCAGAACTTTGGAGATGTGTTGCGCTCCTATCTGGAAATGCACGATTACGATGTAACCCTGGCCAAGGATGGGGTAGAAGGATTAGAAAGTTATAAAAAAGGTCATTTTGACTTGTGCATCTTCGATGTGATGATGCCCAAAAAAGATGGCTTTACGCTGGCCAGAGAAATTCGGGAAAAAGACCGCGAAATGCCGATTGTATTCCTCACTGCCAAGACCATGAAAGATGATGTTTTGGAGGGCTTTCGGATTGGTGCGGACGATTATATTTCTAAACCGTTCAATTCTGAAGAGCTGCTTTTTCGCATCCACGCCATCCTGAAACGGAGCCAGCAAGGCAAGGCAGATGCCAAAGACGAGGTGAAAGAATTTTCTATCGGTAAATATCACTTTAATTTTCCATTAAGAATTCTTACATTTGCGGAAAGTGGTGAAGAAGAGAAACATAAGCTTTCCCCAAAGGAAGCTTCTCTTTTAAAGATGTTCGCTTTAAATGTGAACGATATTCTTCCTAGATCGGAAGCATTATCCGAAATTTGGGGCGAAGACAACTATTTCACCGCGCGCTCGATGGATGTATTTGTGACCAAATTGCGCAAATACCTGCGGAGAGATGACAACATCGAAATCGTTAACATTCACGGCAATGGATTTCAATTGCTCGTGAAGTCGGATCAAGAAGCATAAAATAGTTTTTGGGATTATGATTACGGCTGGGAAGTCATTTGGGCTTACCCAGCTTTTTTATTTAAATAGGTGCTACTGTTTTACCAGCACCATGGCGTCAAAACCCTTGCTTTTTAAGGTCTTGACCAAGGCTTTGGCATCGCTGGATTGTTCAAAACGCTCCACCAGAATGGATGCGTAAGCCCCCCGATTGAATTTTTCAACCCTGGCATTGGGATAACCTGCCTTTTGAATTTTCCGCAGTTGTTTTTGAGCGTGACTCACTTGTTCGAAGGAGCCTCCGATGACCATGTAACGGCCCACGGATAAGCTTGCGGTTTCGCTGGAGTTGTTATTGACTGCCGGTGCTACAGGTTTGGGTTCTGTTACCACAGGTTTCTCATTTTTACTTGGAACTGGTGTTTTTTCTTCTGGAACAACTTCGGGTTCAACAACGGCTCCTGGGCCAGGTTTGGCCTTGTCAGACGTATCTTCAGCAGGAAACCCAGTTGTATTATCGCTTTGGAATTGAGTATTATCGGTATCCACCACTTCTGTAGTTGTGGTGTTTGCAGCAGAATGGGGGAGATTAACGTAGCGGTAAACCAGATAAATCAGGGCCGCAATACAAAGGGCCACAATGGCGATGGTTAAGTAATCAAGTCTGGACATGGAGGTGTTTGTTTTTTGGTTTTCACATGAAATATAAGGATAAAATCCAATTTAGAGCTTGTCAAGGCATCGGCACACTAAACCGCAGCCCGTCATACCCCAATTCAACGCCAAAAGGTAAGGTTTTATTGACATCGGCGTGTTTGCCCATGCGGTGACTCATGTGGGTCAAAAAGCTGCGCTGAGGTTTCAGGGTTTGGATCAACTCCAGGGCACCCTCTAAATTGAGGTGGGAATAGTGTTCGGTGTGGTGCAGGGCATTCACCACCAAGGTATGCAGGTTTTGTAGTTTATGCACTTCGGGTTCCTCCACCTGTAATACGTCCGTGAGGTAAGCAAAATCACCTATCCGAAATCCCAGGATAGGCAATTTTCCGTGCATCACTTCAATGGGGGTGAATGAAATTTCCTTGATGGTAAAGACTGTTTTTTTATCAATTTCAATCAAACTGACCATTGGGGCACCAGGGTAACGCTTGTCCCCCTCTGCAAAAACATATGCAAAGCGGGTTCGCAATTCTTTTTGGACTTTTTTGGCCGCAAAAACGGGCATTTCCCCTCCTTGTTTGAAATTGTAGGGGCGTACATCATCTAGCCCAACGATGTGATCATTGTGCTCGTGGGTCATCACAATGGCGTCGAGGTGCTGAACATTGGCAGCCAGCATTTGTTGCCTAAAATCGGGACCACAATCAATCGCTACCGAGGTGTTACCCAGGCTCAAATGCGCCGCAGTGCGCAGCCTTTTGTCGCGTGCATCCGTGGATTGACATACTTCACAATCACAGCCTAAAACGGGGACCCCCTGCGAAGTGCCCGTACCAGTAAGGGTTACAATTAGTTCGATGGTTCGTCTTCGTTTTCTTCGTTGATAGAATTATTGCGAATGGCTTTGAGCAATTTGCTCGATTTTTCGCTCAGTTTGTCCTCCGTGTATTCAATGACGCCAAGTACTTCCAATAACACGTTGATGCGTGATTCAGTGTCAAAGAATTTGTTCACTACGGCAACTTTTCGATTTTCTACAATACAATAACCCGATTGGAAGGACCCTTTTTCATAACGTACTGTATAGTCCAACTCCGTGAAGAGGGTCTCGAGTTTTTTGAGAAAATGCGTCGTGTATTTGACCATGCTGTGCAAAAAATGGTTTATTATCTGGCGAATTTAGGCAGGAGTGAGAAAATAGTCCGTCATTTGATTGGCTTATTTTGGATAAAAACACGATTCCGTTCCTCAAATCCACAATTGATCCATTATGAAGGTAAAACTCATTTGTTTTTTGTGTTTTCTCACGCTGGGCACTGCTTTAAAACTAGGTGCTCAAAATCGGTTCAAGGCCAGCGGAATTGTAGGTTTGAATTTGTCTCAAATCGATGGCGATTTGTTGACGGGCTTTGATCTGCCAGGCTTACACGCGGGCATGCACGTGAGCGCGATCCTGAGTGAACGTTGGGAACTGGGGGTAGAGCTGTTGTACAACCAGCAGGGTAGCCAGCGCAATTTGTACTCCAATTCCCAATCGATTTATGACAAAATCCGACTCAATATGGTGGAAGCACCCGTACAGATTTTATTCAACGAATGGAAATTTCAATTGGGTGCCGGACTTTCTTATGCCCGCATCATCAATGCCGAAGTGACTGACTTGAGTGGTGCCATCATCACCGAGCAGGAGAATTTCCGCGATGATTTGATCAATGTGGTCTTGGGGGGAACGTTTAATTTTACCGAACGTTGGGGACTCAATGTCCGGTGGTCGCGGTCTCTCAACAACTTGCGGCAGAACAAGGCCGACGGCTTGTTTGTGACGCGCAACCTGGGCATCCGGGCCTTATATTATTTTTAGGAACGAGTAAACCATTAAAGCATGACCCTTGCCATCATCGATTTGGGCACCAACATCTTTCACTTGCGCATTGTCCGCGTGTTACCTGATGCTTCGTATGAAGGCATTTTTCGTCAAAGCCGGTTTATTAGACTGGCTTCAGAGGGCATTGGTGCCATTGGCGCCGAACCTTTCCAACGGGGTATCGATTGTTTGACGGATTATGCTCAAATCTTGTCTCAATATCAAGTAGACAGAACCAAAGCCATTGGCACTGCCGCGCTGCGCACAGCGAACAATGGCGCTACTTTTATTCAGACGGTTAAAGAAAAAACGGGCCTGGACATTACCTTGATTGACGGTGATCAGGAGGCCCATTACATCCACAAAGGAGTTGAGCAAGCCGTGCAATTTGGTGCCGACAAAAAGCTCATCATGGACATCGGCGGTGGCAGTGTGGAGTTCATCATTGCCGATTTGGACACGGTGTATTGGGCACAAAGTTTTCCCGTAGGGATGGCCATTTTGTACGGCCAATTTCACCACCGTGATCCGATTAGTGCAACGGAAATCGACGCTTTAAACACTTTTCTTCAACAACAATTGTCGCCGCTTAGTCAAGCATTAACGCAACATAACATCAGTGATTTGGTAGGCACCAAAGGAACATTTGATGTACTTGTCGCTCAATTTAGCAAAGAAAAATTGGGGCCGCATTGTGCAGTTTTGCCCATAGCTGAACTAAGGGCCCTGCCTGTTTTTTTTGAACAGGTTATTCAAGCTACTCAAGCTGAACGGCTGGCTATGCCCGAAATTCCCAATGATCGAATAGACATGATTGTAGTCGGGATGTTGCTGATTCGTTTTGTGCTGAAAATGACGGGAGTGCCTCGACTCCTGGTCTCGGATTACGATGTCAAGGAAGGGGTGTTGGCTGAAATGGCCAACGCATAAATGGTAGGGGCAAGCCTTGCGCTTGCCCAACGATTGAATATATTTTTAATTTCCTACTAAAAGCCGCTTTTGCAGCGCCATATCCTCTTTTTTTACAAAAGTAATGGGCACAAACTCATCGGTAGGTGAGCCTATGTAGTACAAGGTCCAATCCTTGTCGTACTTGGAAAGCATGTACCGGATGCATTCCGCCCGGTCGATTACCGGGATGTTACAATCTTCCCAATAGAACAACTCAACCCGGTAATGAATCGCTTGTTTTTGACCGTTAATGGTTACCTCGATCTCGATGTCTTGTTTACCACGGCCGCCTGGAATGGGTATAGCGATATATGCCATAGTGTACTATTTTACAGGTGAAGAAATATATGGATGTTGTTTGGTGCTTAATCCCACGTTCTTTGTATCTGATCAAACTACATACCAATTTTTTAAGCCCTTGATTTTTAAGCTATTTGAAGTAGATTTTAAATTCAAGTGTCCAAATGTGGACAATCTCTGTGCGTAGATGAACAATGTGAATCAAATATATTAGCGAAAATTTGCTAAAAATTTCAACACCATTAGCGTAAATTCGCTAATCTGTTTTCGCGCACAAAACAAAAATATGCCAGCATTGCCCTATCCACATTTGTTGCAACCCCTTGACCTTGGATTTACCACGCTGAAAAACCGCGTCCTGATGGGCTCGATGCACACCGGGCTAGAGGAAGAAAAAAATGGTTACCAACGTATGGCCGCCTATTATGCTGAACGGGCTCAGGGGCAAGTAGGGCTCATCGTAACCGGCGGGATTGCCCCCAATCGCGCGGGCTGGGTGGCACCCTTTGCTGCCAAACTATCGACCCATACGGAAGCTGGGCAACACAAAATCATCACCGAAGCTGTGCACAGTGAAGGAGGAAAAATTGCGATGCAAATCCTCCATTCCGGGCGTTATGGCTATCATCCCTTGGCGGTGGCACCTTCGGCCATCAAATCACCCATTTCTCCCTTCAAACCCTGGGCACTAACTTCAATTGGGGTCAAACGCAGCATCAGTGCTTATGCCCGTTGTGCGGCTTTGGCCCGTGAGGCTGGTTACGATGGGGTGGAAATTATGGGGTCAGAAGGTTATCTGATCAATCAATTCATCGTCAGCAAAACCAATCGCCGTACCGACGAATGGGGCGGCGAGTATAAAAACCGCATCCGCTTTCCGATTGAAATAGTGCGCCGGGTTCGGGAAGCAGTTGGCCCCGATTTCATCATCATTTACCGGCTCTCCATGTTGGACCTCGTTCCAGATGGCAGTACCTGGGAAGAGGTGGAGTTGTTGGCCCATGAAATTGAAAAAGCGGGGGCCACCATTATCAATACAGGTATCGGTTGGCATGAGGCCAGGGTACCCACGATTGCGACGATGGTGCCCCGGGCAGGTTTCTCCTGGGTTACCCAACGGCTGATGGGCAAAGTGGGCATTCCCTTGATTGCGACCAACCGCATCAATAGCCCTGAAGTAGCCGAAGGTGTATTGGCGGCAGGCCACGCCGATATGGTATCCATGGCACGCCCCTTTTTGGCTGATCCCGAATTTGTGCGCAAGGCCATCGAAAACCGCTCACAGGAAATCAACACTTGCATTGCTTGCAATCAAGCTTGTTTGGATCACACCTTCAAACGCAAAGTGGCCAGTTGTTTGGTTAATCCCCGAGCCTGTCACGAAACTGAACTGAATTATTTGCCCAGCAGCCAAAAGAAAAAAATTGCGGTGGTAGGAGCAGGGCCCGCCGGACTGGCTTTTTCAAGTGTTGCCGCTCAACGTGGACACGAGGTGCATCTTTTTGATGGAGAAAACGAAATCGGCGGCCAATTCAACATGGCCAAACGTATCCCCGGTAAAGAGGAGTTCCACGAAACCCTGCGTTATTTTGCCGGTCAAGTGTTTAAATATGGTGTACAGCTCCACTTGGGGCAACGAGTAAGTGCAGCAGATTTGTTGGCTGGAGCTTTTGACGAGGTTATTTTAGCTACGGGGGTTGCTCCAAGGGCTTTGGATTTACCAGGTTTTGATCATCCTAAAGTACTGAATTACATTGATGTATTGAAGTATCAGCAAAAAATTGGTCAAAAAGTTGCCATTATTGGTGCAGGTGGCATAGGTTTTGATGTAGCAGAGTATCTATCGCAGGAAGCTGAGTCCACAAGTTTGGACGTTGCGGCCTTTATGGATGAATGGGGCGTAGATATGAGTTATCAGGCTAGAGGAGGATTAAAAGACGCTCAACCTGAAAAACCTGAGCGCATCATTTATCTCTTGCAGCGCAGCAAAGGCAAATTGGGCGGTCGTTTGGGTAAAACCACGGGTTGGATTCACCGGAGCAGCTTAAAAAATCGCCGGGTACAGATGATTGGTGCGGTGCAATACCTGCGGGTAGACGATCGGGGCTTACACATCAGTATTGACGAGATTCCGCAGGTATTAGATGTGGATCAGGTGATTGTTTGTGCTGGTCAGGAACCCTTGCGCGAATTGTACGAACCCCTGTTCAATCAAGGCGTATCCGTGCATTTGGTGGGCGGAGCGGATGAAGCCCGGGAACTGGACGCCAAACGTGCAATCGATCAAGCATCACGTCTGGCAGCGCGCATATAAGTTAAGGATTTGCAAAACTCATTTTGATTGCCTACTTTTACCCCAGTTTTATTTTGAGTTGTTGTTGATCCTCTCCCTTCAGGTTATTGAAACTGGTTTTGCCCTAAAGTTTTTGCACGAGTTATTTTGATTTTGCCCTTTGTGGCTTTGTGTTTTAATTATAATTCCCATGAAAGTAAAAACCATTATTTCCGACAATCAACCAGTTTTGATTGAAGGACTAAAGCAAGTGCTGTGTTCGGACGAACGCTTCGAATTTCAGGTGAGTGCTTGCACCCTTGATGTCAATTGGTCAGATGCCATCCATCATCACCAACCCGACTTAATCATCATGGAGCTTAAAACTCCAGATGCTGATAGCTTCCAAGTCATTCGACACCTCCGCAAATTGAATCCGGGTGCCCGTATTTGTATCTTTACCCGATTTGAGCAAAGTTCGCTTGCTCCTCAAGTGAGCAAAGCTGGCGCACACGGGCTCTTATTGAAAACTGCAACACTCGAGGAGCTTAAGGAGGGAATTTCGCAAATCTTGACGGATAAAGTCTATTTTCCATTTACTTTCGAAAAAGCTCGGGCCCATTCGGATGATAGCTCCAATACCGGAGAGCCATTGCTCACCAAAAGGGAGGTACAAATCCTGCAACTGATCTCTAAAGCAATGAGTAACAAGCAAATTGCTAGCCAATTATTCATCAGTTACCAAACGGTTAGTGTTCACCGCAAAAACATCATGCGCAAACTTGGCGTGAGCAATACTGCAGGACTGGTGCGTGCTGCTTATGACCATTGCTTGGTGTGAATGATGCATTTGATTGGAAATCAATCAGATGTATTTTGGTTTTCCAATTTGATAAAATTACCTGTTTTGGGGTATTTGTAGAAATGAATTGAGCTGTAATTTTGCAATGTTTAAAAGCTAATGCTAAATGCTTAGCACAAAATTTGTCCCATGAACAAAAGATGTACCAAAAGCTATTATTGTATGGCTCTAAAAAGCCATTTTTTCCAGTCTACTCCACAGGTTTTTGCATTTCACCACACAGCATTGAATTTTTGCTACCGATCTCATAGCTGAGAATCGGCTTTCCTATATTCTGCCTTTTCGTAATATCAAACTCTTTTAAGAAATATTTTATTAATTTAGTTTTGATATTTGAATCGGCTGCTTAATTTCGCATGAAATTGTGTGCTCACGACGACCGAGAATTTGAACAATTTTATGCTCACGACCTAAGGCTAATTCTAATTCACATTATTTTTTAACCCAACTTTGTTTTTCAAATTGTAATCTTATGGGAAAAATGACCTTTACTAGCTGGATGACCAAAACTGCAAGCGCGTGCTTGATGGTTTTGGCTACACTGGTTTTTGGTTCCAACCTGACTGCACAGTCAACCAATTGCGGTTGTTACAATGTGACAGTTACCTTGGATGCCAATTGCCAATTTACGCTTACCCGTAACCTCGTATCTGACGGATCTTGCGCCGGAGCATACGTAC
>NZ_JBGSLK010000009.1:0-29927 GCF_041740695.1 Haliscomenobacter sp.
AACATTCGTCATTCACCAAAGAATTGTTGGTGGTTATAGCGAGCGGGTTCCACCTCTTCCCATTCCGAACAGAGAAGTTAAGCCGCTCAGCGCTGATGGTACTGCCCTTGGGTGGGAGAGTAGGTCGCTGCCAACTCAATACAACACACAGCCTCATTCGTTAACTCGGATGGGGCTTTCGTGTGTCTGGGCCAGAACAAAACCTAACATACAACCCGACCTGAAAAACACCATTTCAATTCGGAACGCAGGGCGTCCCGAATGCAATACAGACCAGATATATGGGGCCCTGCTCCTCTACCACAATGTAACCTGTCTAACCACGGAGTGGTTTAATTCAGAATAGCCGCAGTCGTCTGCGGTAAAAAGCCGGAGCGAGGTGTCCCAACCACGGCAGTGGTTGAACTGACCACTGCGAATGGTTCAACCGCTACCGCGGTTGGGAAACGAACCTGGGCCCGAAAAATCCCCGGACGACCGGGGCTATTCTGAATTCAATCGCTCCGCGATTCGTAGGATGTTGAAATTGAGGGAGATAGGTTCAAGTTAATAATCAAAAAAGCCACTGCACTTATCTACATTTGCAGTAGTTTTTTACAAATAACGATCTTCATCACAAACTTTAGCTATTAACGTTACGGCCTGGAAATAACTTCAAATTTATTGTAAACGTCAATACGCAACTCCCGATTTAAATGCTCGAAAGTACGCAACGGAACAACAATAAACTCCCCACCTTTCTGAGGCGCTTTCTCTTGACGGTAGTAATTCCGAATAGTCAGCTCATAAGTAGGCGTCTCTTTGAAACGGTGACATTCTCCAAAAGGCTCAACATACCAGACATAAATAGCGCTACAGGACTCTGGATAATAACAAACTGACATTTCGTCTTGATAAGGTTGCCAGTCGGCAATTTCTTTCCATAAATAGGTAGTGATGTTATTGCTCAGCAATTCTATGTCTTTTTCTAACTGCTTAATTTGAGCTCGTTTGGCATTGATTGACTGTTGTTGCTCAAACACAGCCGCGACAGTTTCTCCATTTAAAGTCATCGGTTTTCTTTTGATGGATAGGATAGGGTTTGAAATCATTTTGTAAATTTGCGTTTTTTTAAACTTTAAATATCTTTTTTTATTTTTTTAAACTTATTATTATCCTACCCCTAATAACTAGAACAATTATGGATAACCCATCTACACCTATGATCACCTACCAACATTGGTCCGCCGATTGGAAGCAACGCATCCAATCAGCACAAATCAAGGCGGCTTTACAGGTCAACCGCGAAGCATTGAGCTTGTATTGGGAATTGGGGCGAGACATCGTTATTCGACAAGAAACAAGCACGTGGGGCGATGGGTTGATTCCCCGATTTGCAAAAGACTTGAAAGAAGCATTTCCACATTTAACGGGCTTTTCAAGGACAAATCTTTTTTATATCCGTAAATGGTTCCTTTTTTACAAAGAGCAAATACAAATTGTCCCACAACTTGCGGGACAATTTGCATCTGCTGATCAATTAGCTAATAATGAACTTATTATCCTGTTTTTTTCCGTGCCTTGGGGGCATCATCGCCATATTCTCGATAAGTGCGCTGAGGTCAACCAGGCTATTTTTTACCTCAAAAAAACGGTACAAAATGCATGGAGCCGGGATGTACTTCAAATTCAAATGAAACAAAACCTCTACGAGCGCCAGGGCAAAGCCATCACGAATTTCGAATGGATACTTCCCAAACCCCAAAGCGACTTGGCTCGTGAAACCTTGAAAAACCCCTACAATTTTGACTTTTTACATCTCGGAGAGGAGGCACTGGAGCGAGATGTAGAACAAGCCATGTTACACCATGTGGAGAAAGTGCTATTGGAACTTGGGCAAGGTTTTGCATTGCTAGGACGACAATACAAGATTATCGTAGCCGAGGAAGAGTTTTACATCGATCTCCTGTTTTATCACACCCGGCTACACGCATATATGGTGGTAGAACTGAAGGGCGGCGCTTTCAAACCTGAATACACGGGCAAACTTAATTTCTACTGTTCAGCCGTTGATGATTTGCTTCGCAGTGAGCTTGATCAAGCTACAATTGGTTTGATCCTCTGTCGAGAAGCAGGCAAACAAACCATCGTAGAATATGCTTTGCGGGATATTAAAAAACCTCTAGGCGTTGCTGAATACATTTTGACCCAGACTTTACCAGAGAGTCTTCGCAATATCCTGCCCACTACCGAAGAACTTGAACGGGAGCTGGATGAAAACTTTGAAGAGGGTTAAATCGGTAAATTAGAGCTTTAAACTGTGGAACAAAAGCATATCCAGGAGGTACGTTCCCTCATGAGCAATTCGGAACGCACCGCGTTCCAAATCCCCCCTACTCCCCCACCAAATACGGATTCCCCTTCCGCTCTGCGCCAATCGTCGTCGCCACCCCGTGCCCGGAATACACCTTCACCTCATCCGGCAGCACCATCAATTTTTCCCGAATGTTTTTCATCAGGGTCTGTAAATTCCCGCCTGGCAGGTCGTAACGTCCGATGCTGTTTTTGAACAAAACATCACCTGAGAGTACAAACCGATCCTTTTCGCAGTAAAAAGAAAGGCTGGCTGGCGAGTGGCCGGGCGTAAAAATGGCTTTGAGCCGGGTTTCCCCGAACTCGATCACGTCACCTGCGGTGAGGAACTTGCCAATGGCAGGCGAAGGATCTGGATACGGGATCTGGTACATCGAAGCCACCTGTACTCCGCTGTCGAGCACCACCTGTTCGCCCTGATGGGCTTCCAGCACCAGGTTAAAAGTGGTCGCGATAAAATGATTGCCCAAAATATGGTCGATGTGGCAATGCGTATTGATCAGGCGGACCGGGCGCAATTCCAGGCGGTGGATCGTTTCCAACAGCTCGGCTTTTTCATCGGGGAACAAGCAGCCGGGATCCACCACTATACATTCCTTCGTATCATCATAGACAACGTACGTGTTTTCCTGAAAAGGATTGAACGTAAGCTGGATAACATTTGCCATCCTTTTTTTCGTTTAGATTGTAGATTCTCACAAAAATGGCTAATTTGAGAGGTATGTTGTGGAAAATCGGGCAGATTATTTTTTTTATCTCCTTTTTTAGTCTCAGAATGAACTGAATGTGGCACGATTATGTCATATTCTAAGCAAAATAATTAGTGTATGATCAAGCGACTTTACCTCTTGTGTTTGATGGGTGTTGTGCTGTTCAGTGTGGGAGCATTGGCACAGAGTAGCAACCAAGTCAAATTTGGCAAGAACCGTGTCCAATACCATAAAGACTTTGATGAATGGTCGCAGTACGAAAGCGACAATTTCTTTGTGTACTATTACGGTAAGTCGCGCAATGCTGCCCACAAAGTCGTCCAGATGGCGGAGTACGATTTCGACGAGATCCAGGCTCTCCTGGAGCACCGCATGAACGAAAAGCTCCAGATCATCGTGTACGCGGATGCGACCGACGTGAAGCAGAGCAACATCGGTTCGGAGGACTTGTTCGTGAGCAGCAACAACCAAACCAAGGTTTCAGGCACCACCATCTTCGTCTATTTTGATGGCAACCACCAGCACCTGCGCGAGCAAGTGCGCGAAGGCATCGCGGCGGTGTACCTCAATACCATGCTGTTTGGGGCCAACATCCAGGAGATCGTACAAAATGCGGTGATGCTCAATTTGCCGAACTGGTTCAAAGAAGGCCTCGTGGCCTACGCGGGCCAAACCTGGAACGTAGAACGCGACAACGAACTGCGGAACATCCTGCTAAGCCGCCGCTACAAAAAATTCGAACGTTTTGCCGATGATTTCCCCCGCCTGGCTGGACAATCCATGTGGTATTTCATCAGCGAAAAATATGGCCGCCCGGCGGTCTCCAACCTCTTGTACCTCACCCGCATCAACCGTAGTGTGGAAAGTGGCTTTTTGTACGTAATGGATCAATCCTTTCAGTCGGTCGTACAAGAATGGGATCAGTTTTACCGCAGCCGTTACGAAAGAGATTTACAAGGCCGGCAAATTCCCCAGGCTACCCAAACTGTCACCCTCAAAAAACGCAAGGAACAACTACCGCTGACCCAACTCAAACTTAGCCCCGACGGCAACAAAGTCGCATACGTGCTCAACGATATGGGGCGCGCCAACGTCTACATCTACGACTTACAACAGAAGAAAAAAACCAAAATTCTCAAAGAAGGTTATCGAAATGCCCTACAGGCTACCGATTTTAATTATCCTTTGATCGCCTGGAATCCGACCGGGCAACAACTCACCATCTTGTACGAGCGCCGGGACAACCTGAAACTGGCCAACTACGATGTGTTCAAGAAGAAAATCACTACCGAACTGCTTTCCGAGCAATACCAAAGGGTTTACAGTCTCGATTTTGTCGACAACTTTACCCTCCTGTTTTCCGCGGAAGTGAGTGGTCAATCCGATATTTTTCTCTACACCCCGCGTACCCGTCAAAGCCAGCGCATCACCGCCGACATCTACGACGACCTGGACGCTACGGTGGTCAATGTGCGTGACCGCAAAGGGATTCTTTTTACCTCCAATCGCCCAGACATCTTTCTGCGCAACATCAAACCGGATAGCATCCTGCCCGTTGCCTCGCTAGATGTGTTTTACTACGACCTCAAGGGCGAAATCAAGGAGTTTGTACGCGTAACCAACACGCCCCTGGCCAGCGAACGTTATCCAATGCAAGCAGACAGCACCTATTTTTCCTACCTGAGTGATCGGCACGGGATTTACAATCGGGAGTCCGGGTTCTTGGAAACCTTTGTGCGCGAGTATCAGCAGCACATCTTTTTGAAGGACGGTACCGAGCTGGTTTGGCCAATGGATTCCTTAGTGACCAAACTGGATTCAACCCAAATTGATTCCGTACAAGTGCGCCCAGTGATTCGGGAACGGGCGATTACCCACATCGAAACCAATTTGCCCTACCACATCAGCCAGCAGCATAGTGCTCCACAAAGTGGCAAGTTGGTGGAATCTTATGCCGCGTTGGGACGCCGCTCTTTTTATACCAATCGACTTACGCCTACCAATTCCAGTGTTCCGGCTACCACAGCCTTCCGGGCGCGAGAAAAACAAATGGAGGGCTTGATTTATGTAAAAGATACGGCTTCAGCAGCAGGTATGCCCATCATGACGAATGGGGTGCCCGTGCGACCCGTTTTGGTGGATACGCCCAAAATAGAGATTGTGGTCAAAGCACCACCAAAGGACACAATAGTAACGAATCAGGAGGAGTTGTATTTGTTCCAAAGCGAATTTGGCAATCCTCCAGCGAGTTCGGTAGCCGATAAAAAACTGGAAGAAACACCCGCAGTCGCCACTGAACCAGCTACCACTCCCCCACCGGTGACGACCCGGCCCAGCGAAACCCTGGCACCAGTCAACGGCATGAGCTTCCCGCTACAAATGGCCACGAATCGCAAGTTGTACATCCTCAATCCAACCCGGGCAATCCCCTATCGCTTGCAGTTCCGCTCCGATTTTGTGACCTCACAAATGGACAACTCCCTGCTTTTTGAAGGTATGGAAAGTACGGCGGCCAACCCGGATGGGTATCAGCTGCCTCCTCCTGGCATTTTGCTCAAGGCGAACATCAAAGATCTTTTTGAAGACTACGAATTTGAAGGTGGCATTCGGATTCCCACGACCTTCAACGGTGCGGAATACTTTGCGACCTTCAACAATAAAAAACACCGCCTGGATCAAACCTATGCGGTATACATGCGCAATACCCGCTTCAATGACCAGAGCCCAACCTTGGTGCCACGTCGCCGGGAGTACAATATTCTGCTGGGGCAATACGGCGTCCGGTACCCACTGGATGTCTTCCGCAGCATCAGGGCTACCTCTACCTTGCGCCGTGACCGGATGGTGCAACTGGCTACCGACCGCGCTACTTACAATGTGCCGGATCAAACCAGTCAACGGATTGGCATACGTTTGGAGTATGTGTTTGACAATACTGTTGATATTGCGCTCAACTTGCGTACGGGTACCCGCTATCGGGTCTTTGCGGAAGCCCAAAAGAAATTTTCGGTGGGTGACGAAGCCAATTTTGATATCAATTTCAACAAAGGAACGATGACCGTATTGGGTGCGGATTTCCGGCATTATCAGCGCGTTTTGCGGCATTCGATTCTGGCGGGGCGTTTTGCGGCAGGTACTTCCTTTGGTTCAGAAAGAATCCTTTATTTCCTTGGTGGAATGGACAACTGGCTTTTCCCTCAGCAAAACAACGATATTCCTGTGCCTAGCGGCAACTTTGCTTTCCAAACCCTGGCGGCTAACCTGCGTGGATTCCCGATCAACATTCGCAATGGTAGCTCTTTTGCCCTGGCGAACACGGAATTGAGAATACCCCTGTTCCGCTACTTCTCGCGTCGGATTCAGTCTCCACTGTTCAAAAACTTCCAGGTTATCGGCTTTTTTGACATCGGTACAGCTTGGGAAGGCAAAACGCCTTACCGCGAGGACAACCCACTGAATACTTCTAAATTCCCGGACGGGCCTTTCATCACGACGACGGTAAATTATTTCCGGGATCCACTGGTGGCAGGTTATGGCTTTGGAGCACGGACGACTTTGTTTGGGTACTTCATCCGGGCGGATTATGCCTGGGGGATTGAAACGCAGCAGATACAGAAACCGAAGTTGTATTTGTCGTTTGGGCTTGACTTTTAGCCTGAGGTGACCCTAAGGTTTCTAAAGTTTCTTAGGTGGTAAAAAAGAAAAAACCTGCGTAGCAGGGGATTCTTTCACCACCTAAGAAACCTAAGACACTCAAGGAATCACCTAAGAAGGGACGAATTGAAGTAGATTACCCCTTACCGATTCCCCGCAACCGCTCTCCCGCCAATTCCAGCGTCTCTTCTTTTTTCGCAAAACAAAAACGAATGATTTTTTCATCCCGCCTGCCGTGGAAAAACACGGAAACCGGGATAGCGGCTACTTTATGGTCAATCGTCAATCGGCGGCAGAAATCCACATCTGACTCGGTGCTGATTTGGCTGTAATCGCAGAGTTGGAAATAAGAACCTTCACTCAACAGTGGGCGAAATAGTGAACCCTCGATGGCGTCGAGGAAAAAATCTCTTTTGTGGGTGAAAAAAGTACCCAAGCCGAGGTACTCGTGGGGGTCTTCTAAAAAATCCGCCAAGGCGTATTGCATGGGGGTATTGATCGAAAAAACATTGAATTGGTGCACTTTGCGGAACTCAGCAGTAAGCGCAGGCGGGGCAATACAGTACCCTATTCTCCATCCGGTATTGTGGAAGGTTTTGCCAAAAGAATACACAGCTACGGCCCGATCGCGCAAAGCCGGGTAGCGCAAAATACTTTGGTGCTCATGGCCATCGTATACCATGTGTTCGTATACCTCATCGCTAAGAATGATGATATCGCTGCTGCTCACCAGTTTTTCTAGAGCCTGCATGTCGGCAGGTTTCAGGATTTTTCCGATCGGGTTTTGGGGCGTATTGATGATGATCATCCGGGTTTTCATGCTGATCAAACGCATCAGGCGATCCCAGTCGATGGTGTAATCGGGCGCGCTGAGCTCAAAGGATTTGGTGATGCCGCCGAATAATTCAATACTGGGTCGATAGGAGTCGTACGCTGGTTCAAACACGATGACTTCATCGCCAGGGCTGACCAGTGCTCCAATGGCTGTGAAAATACCTTCAGTGGCTCCAGCTGTAATGGTGATCTCCTGATCCGGGTCAATTTTCACCCCGTACAGGCCATCAACTTTTTCAGCAATACGTTGGCGCAAAATCGGTACACCCGCCATGGGGGCATACTGGTTGTAACCCTGACGCATATAGTGGGCCACCAACTCATTTAAACGTTGGGAGGACGGAAAATCCGGGAAACCCTGCGCAAGATTAATTGCCCCGTGTTCTTGCGCCAGGGCAGACATGACCGTAAAAATGGTGGTGCCTACGCCCGGTAATTTAGATGACACAATCATGGCGGTAAAGCTAGTCAATGTAAGGCAATAGCAGTATGGTTTGGGTAGGATTTATTCTATTTTTTGCCCTACTACTATGTCATTGATAACGTGTCAAAACCCGATCAATCGCTTTGGCCAAGTCCCAATCTTTATCCGTGACCACATCACCAGCATCGTGGGTGCTCAGGTAAATGTCCACTCGATTCCAGACGTTGGTCCACAAAGGGTGGTGTTCGTGCTTTTCGGCTAAAATTGCCACTTCCGTCATAAAAGCAAAGGCTTGGCTAAAGTCTTTAAAATGGAATGTTGCCGAGAGTTGATTGTCTTTTTCCGTCCACATTGGGATATGATTTCTTTGTATAAAGTTTGAGCCCTTGAAAAAGTTCAACTCATGAACAGCATTGTTTGTGGAGTAATGGAGAAAGCCTTACCTTTGCATCCTGTTTTTCATCAAGTTAAAGTAAGCGTGCAGCATGGCCACACCGAGAACAGTCGCATTTTATACATTGGGATGTAAATTGAACTACTCCGAGACTTCCTCGATTGCCCGTTTGTTTGAAGGCGCAGGATATACCGAGATCGACTTTGAGCAGGGTGCCGATGTATATGTGATCAATACTTGTTCAGTGACCGATTTTGCGGATCGCAAATGCCGCAAGGTGGTGCGCCAGGCTTTACGCCACTCACCGCAAGCTTTCGTGGTAGTGGTAGGCTGTTATGCTCAGCTCAAACCCGAAGAAATTGCGGAAATTCCGGGCGTTGATCTGGTGCTGGGCGCTGCTGAAAAATTCCGCATTTTGGATTTTATCGATACCCTCTCGAAAGCACCTGGGAAAGGGATGGTCCACGCAGGTGAGGTACGGGAAGCCCGCAACTTTGTTGATGCCTTTTCTTTTGGCGACCGCACCCGTTCTTTCCTTAAGGTACAAGATGGCTGCAATTACAAATGTTCTTTTTGCACAATTCCCCAAGCACGCGGCGCTAGCCGCAGCGATAAGGTAGAAAACGTGGTGGCCAATGCCTGGAAAATTGCCGAAATGGGCGTGAAGGAAATTGTGCTTACTGGGGTGAACATCGGCGATTTTGGGAATGGAACGGAGGTGATTGAAGGTACTGCGCCCAAGAAGGAGGCGATGTTCATCGACTTGATCAAAGAATTGGATAAAGTAGAAGGCATTAGCCGTTTTCGGATTTCTTCGATTGAGCCCAATTTGTGTACGGACGAAATTATCGATTTTGTAGCGGGTTCACAACGCTTTGCGCCTCATTTTCACATGCCACTCCAATCGGGCAACAACCAGCAACTGCGGCTAATGCGCCGACGCTATACCCGAGAATTGTACGTAGAGCGGGTGGCACGGATCAAACAACAAATGCCTCATGCCTGTATTGGCGTAGATGTAATTGTGGGTTTTCCGGGTGAAACCCATGAAGATTTTTTGGAAACCTATCATTTTCTCAATGATTTGGACATTTCCTACCTGCACGTATTCACCTACTCCGAACGCGCCAATACCCCTGCCGCAGAAATGGAAGGTGTAGTCCCCGTCAACGTACGGAGGGAGCGGAATGAGATGTTGGGTATTTTGAGTGAAAAAAAACGGCGGCATTTTTACGAGCAACACCTGGGGCAAAACCGGCCAGTTTTATTTGAAATGCATAAGGACAAAAACCTGATGGCAGGTTTCACCGACAATTACATCAAGATCGAAGTACCCCTGCAAGTCGAATTGTTAAACCAAGTCTTAAGTGTTGATTTACAAAAAATTAACCGTGAAGGTATTGTGGAGATTGGACTTGGGATACTAGCATAAGTTTTCTTTCATTTTTATATCTTTAAATTAACTTATTTCTACTTACATAAATCACAGATCACAAGCGCTTTTCTCTTTGCACAAAGAGTCATGTGGAAAACTTTTTCCTAAGGCATTGACTACAAGAGTTTTAGTTTTAAGTTAAATAAACTATCTTTGAATTAAGCTTTTTGAAATTAGACTATTTACCTACCTACGGCACTTCTGCCATTGTAAGCATTCCAAGTATTACGAACATATTTCACACACCAGCAAATTTTTATTCCCATGAACGCCACTTGTCCCCGAGGAGTATACCAACTTCTCTTAGCACCCTGTTTGGCCATGAGTTTCACAGGCCCTATTAACGCCAATTCTGATTACGATTTTTTGAAGATTCACCCAGCCGCTGTCACAATTTTTCAACACGAAAACTTGCCAAATCTGGCCCTCACTAACGCACACTCCCTGAAGTATGTGAAAATGTATACTGCTTACGGCAAAGTACATACCGCAGCGATGTTAGGCCGAGGCATGTATTATTTTCCAATTTATGAACGACACCTGAGTGCCCAACAAATGCCATTGGAATTGAAATACCTTTCCATGGTGGAGTCGGAACTGCGTACAGATGTGGAATCACCCAGCGGAGCGGTTGGTTTGTGGCAATTTATGTCTCCTACCGCTCGGCATTATGGTTTGCGCCAGAATGATTGGCGCGACGAACGACGCGATCCAGAAGCGGCTACTTTGGCAGCGGTGAGGTACCTCAAGGATCTGTATATCGAATTTGGCAATTGGGAGTTGGCCCTTGGTGCTTACAATTGCGGCTCTGGCCGCATGCGTGGCGCGATACGCCGGGCTAAGTCCACAGACTTTACCCTGGTGCGTAAACATTTACCAGTTCAAACTCAATCCTATTTGGCCAAATTTTACGCAGCAGCGTACATCTCCAATTTTTTCGAAGATTACCAAATTTCACCAAAAATACCCATGGCATTGAGCGGAGGCACCAGCACTATTGAAGTGAAAGAAGTAAATTCCTTTGCTCAATTGTCGCGAATTTGCCACTTGCCCATCAGCAAAATCAAACGCCTCAATCCGCAGTATACCCAAGGTGTTTGGCCCAATGGAGCCGAAGGTATCTGGATGGTGCTGCCTGAAGAGCCCGCCCGGCGCTACCTGGCTCATTTCAACCGGATGCCTCAGCGCATTGATATTTTGCCAGAAGATGCATTTGCTAATCAAGATTCGGAATTTTTGCCCGTCACCGAGCCTTATCGCATTTTAAATTCCAGGTTGATGGATTTGGGGGGGCGTCAGCCAGCTAAGGAACAAGGCCAGGAGGCTCGGCGGTATTACTCAAAATACTTTTTGCGCGGAGAAGCGTAAACTTGAACAAACTTGATCGTGTTTTGATAAGGAGTGATAAAAAAATAAGTGTTCCTTTTGCCCCATTACTAAGGTACTCCCAAAAGATTTTGTACATCTTTGTGAACAACTAGTTTTGTATCACATCAAACTATATCAAGACATGAAAAAAATGTTTTTGCTACTCAGCTTATCTATGATCGGTTTATTGGCCCAAGCTCAAGAGAATAAACCACCAGCCAGCCCAGCAGCTAAAGCTATGGCAACCGTCAAAGGTAAAACCATCACCATTGATTATGGTCAGCCTTCCGTGAAAGGCCGCGAGATTTGGGGCAAATTGGTTCCCTATGGCCAGGTCTGGCGTACTGGCGCGAATGCCAGTACTTCTATTGAATTTTCGGCTGATGTAATGTTGCAAGGAAAAGCAGTGCCAAAAGGTAAGTATGCATTGTACACCATCCCCAATGCCGATCAATGGACTATCATTATCAATAAGACCATCGCGTGGGGTGCTTACACTTACAAAGAGGCAGATGATGTAATTAGAGTGAATGTGCCTGCTAAAAAATCCAAAGCTTTTACCGAGCAAATGACCTTTGCGGTTTCCAAAAAAGGAGTGGTTTCCTTGATGTGGGAAAATGTGCAAGTGGATTTCAAGGTGAAATAAATTCGTGCCGACGATCCTGTTGGGGCGGCTGTTGGGGCGGCCCTATGTGGCCGCCCTAATCGACGGGCAACCACGCAGGGGCAACCACAGAGGGGCAACCACGCAGGGTTGCCCCTACGCCGTTTTTAATTTTTCCCGCAAAGCGAATAAATCATCCCGCAATTGCGCTGCAGTAATAAAATCCAATTCCTTGGCGGCCAATTTCATCTTGCGTTCGGTTTCTACTGCTAGTCTTTCCAATTGATCCCGCGTCATGTAGCTCACCAGTGGATCCGCTGCTATGGTTACCGTTTCTGGTTCGATATAGGCATGCGTTGTTTTGCCCCGTACATCAAGGATGGAACGTTGGTTGAGGATTTCTTCTTTCGATTTAAATACGGTTTTGGGTGTAATGCCCCGCTCTTCGTTATGGGACATTTGAATGACGCGGCGGCGCACCGTTTCATCAATGGTGCGTTGCATGGAGTCGGTGATTTTGTCGGCATAAAAAATCACTAGACCATTTGAATTCCGGGCAGCGCGGCCTGCAGTTTGGGTCAGTGAGCGGTCGTTGCGCAAAAAACCTTCTTTGTCCGCATCCAGGATTGCCACCAGGGATACCTCGGGTAAGTCCAAACCTTCCCGCAATAAGTTGACTCCGATCAGCACATCAAAACCACCCAGGCGTAAGTCACGCAAAATTTCTACCCGCTCCATGGTGTCCACTTCGGAGTGAATGTAGCGTACCTTGATGTTGAGTTTGGAAAGGTATTTGGTCAGTTCTTCGGCCATCCGTTTGGTCAGGGTGGTAACCAAGACCCGTTCATCTTTTTCGATGCGCTGTTGAATTTCTTCCAACAAATCATCAATTTGATTGAGGCTGGGGCGCACCTCAATTGGCGGGTCCAGCAAGCCAGTGGGGCGAATCAATTGTTCAACCAGCACCCCGCCCGTTTGTTCTAGTTCATAGTCACTCGGAGTGGCACTGACATAAATGACCTGATTGATCAAGCCTTCAAATTCGGTGAAATTGAGCGGGCGGTTGTCCATCGCCGAGGGTAGTCGGAAGCCGTGCTCCACCAAACTGAGCTTACGCGCCCGGTCACCTCCGTACATGCCTCGCAACTGCGGAATGGTAACGTGGCTCTCATCAATCACCAGCAAAAAATCATCCGGGAAATAATCCAACAAACAGAAGGGTCGAGTACCTACGGTACGTCCATCAAAAAAGCGCGAATAGTTTTCTACACCATTGCAATAGCCCAACTCCTTGATCATTTCGAGGTCAAAGTTGGTGCGCTCGTGGATGCGTTTGGCTTCCAGTAGGCGACTTTCCCGTTCGAAGAATCGCTCCTGGTCGTGCAATTCATCTTCGATTTGGCGGATGATCATGCCCAATCTTTCTTTGGGTGCAATGTAGAGGTTGGCAGGAAAAATGGCGGCAGTGGTCATTTTTTCAATGCGCTTGCCCGTTTCCACCTCGATCATCTCGATCTGATCAATTTCGTCGCCAAAAAACTGGATGCGGTAGCCGTAGTCTACGTAGGGCAAGTTGATGTCCACGGTATCACCACGTACACGGAAGGTGGCGCGTTTGAATTCGATTTCGGTCCGGGAATAAAGACTTTCTACCAATTTATACAAAAAGGCATTGCGTGAAACGACCTGCCCTTTTTGAATGCGGATGATCCCGGATTTGTAATCTTCCGGATTGCCCATGCCGTAAATGCAGGAAACCGAAGCCACGATGATGATGTCGCGCCGCCCCGAGAGCAAGTTGGAGGTAGCCCTTAGCCGCAACTTGTCTACCTGCTCATTGATTTGTAAGTCTTTTTCGATGTAGGTATCACTCACCGACATGTACGCTTCCGGTTGGTAATAATCGTAATAAGAGACAAAATACTCAACGGCATTGTCAGGAAAGAAGTCCTGCAATTCGCCATACAATTGTGCGGTGAGGGTTTTGTTGTGGGTTAGCACCAAAGTTGGGCGATCCACGTTGGCGATCACGTTGGCCACGGTAAAGGTTTTACCGGAGCCCGTTACGCCTAAAAGGACCTGGGCTCGTTCACCTCTGTTCAATCGATTGGTTAATTCAGCAATGGCCTGGGGCTGATCGCCAGTCGGGGAGTATTTAGAAACGAGTTGGAATGACATCTTGTGTGCTGCGTTTGGAGATAGACAGTAGTCTGGAGCATAAAAATACAAAAAGTTTTGATCATTCCAAACTCGTTTTTAGAACTTATACACTCTTATGCGGCGCCTACTGTACTTGGTTTTTTATTCACATAGTACATATCGAGATCCCCTTTGTTTTTCGCAGGCATTTTTCCACGGTAATTGCATTCGTAGCGGTAGCGAATTAGATTGTACGTGTCTTGCGAAATGTTCACCTGGCCAGCTTCACTATTGGCTTCGATGCGCGAAGCCAGGTTGACGGTATCGCCCCAAATGTCGTAGGCAAATTTCACATCCCCTACTACTCCGGCTACAACTGGACCCGTGTGTAAGCCAATGCGGGCTTCAAAATAAGGCTTGCCTTGTTTGATGCGCAACTCCTTGTATTCCTCCAGATAAGACTGCATATCAAGAGCGGCCTGAACTAAGTTGTTCGGTAATGCTTTGCGTTCGGATAAACCAGATGCACACATGTACGCATCCCCGATGGTTTTGATTTTTTCGATATCGGGATACTGCTTGGTGATGTGGTCAAAAGCTTTGAAACATTTGTCCAGTTCTTCTACCAATTCTTCTGGAGATAGTTGCTCCGCTATTTTGGTGAAATTGACAAAGTCGGAAAAAAGTACGGTAACCTGGTCAAAACGTCGCGCTTTGGCTTTGCCATTGGCTTTGAGTTCGTCGGCAATGTTTTTGGGCAAAATGTTGAGCAGGAGTTCCTCGTTGCGTAATTTTTCTTGCTCGATGATTTTGTTCTTTTCGGCGAGGGTTCTCTCGCCGCGCTGCTTGGCTTTGAAGCGACCAAAAAGCAGTAAGGACAACAAAAAGAAGAAAGCAGCTGCCAACACACTCAATTGAATGAACTTGGTTTGAGCAGCAACCTCATTTTTACGTTTTTCATCTTCCAATTGAGCAGCGGTAATGATGGCTTCTTTTTCAGCCAAAACGAGTTCTTGCTCCAGTTTTTCCCGCGAAAGTTGTTTGACTTCTGCCTCTTTGGCCTTGGCTGCGTCTTCGGCTTCAACTTTAGCTTTGGAGATGGTCTGGATGTCTTCGTCTTTGCGGGTAATTACTTCTTCGGCCATCAGGTTTTTTTCTTCCAGCTTTTCGTTGGATTCGGCTAGTTTTTCTTTTTCGGTACTCAGTTGGTTTTTTTCAGCAGAAAGATCGGCCAAGCGGCCTTGAATTTGACTAATTTGAGCTTCGAGGGTACGTTTTTCACGTTCGAGCGAGGAGCGCTGGGAATTGTATTTGTTTTCCAGGTCACTCATGTTATAGCCCTTGGAGTTGACGAACCTGAAGGCGTCGCTGGTGTGTCTAAAAGCGTCATCGTATTCCCGCTTTTTCGCAAAATACGAACTCAGTTTTTCAGTACTGCGGGCCAACATATCCAGGTCATTGGCCTCCTTGGCGAAGTTGATGGCATTCTTCATGTAGAGTTTGAAGTTGCCTTCATCTTTTTTGCGCTCGGCAATGGTGGCGATCAGATAATTGCTGGCTGCGGCTTGGACTTTGTTTCCGCTACTGGCGGACTCTCGAGCAGCTGCTTTGGCATAGCTCAATGCTTTTTCCACATCGGATGCCAAGTATGCGTTGGCCAATTGCTGGTTGAGGGTGATTTTTTCCTGCACATTGGTCGTTTCCTGGAGCTGCTTTTCCAGTTCCGGGATCGACTGTGCCCAGATTACATTGAGGGAAAAAAGGATAAGCAGACCTATTACACTATATTTCATGGTCAAGTGACTATTTTTTGAACTACAAAATAACTCTAAAAAGCACGATTTAGTATTTTTTTCATGCGTTTTCAGACAGCAAAACTTATGTAATAAGGAGAGATTGGTTAAAATGTTACAGTTTGAGAGGTTATTTCACTTTAGCAAAACCAAAAATAGTCCACTCCTGCCCTGAGTCCTAATTCGTCCAGCAAGGCTTTGATCGCGATTTGATCAAGGGGAGAAGCTACTGAAATGATGATCTGCATCGGTCCGAATTCCTTTAACTTGGACTCCTCCTCCATGATTACTCCATAAATTTGTTGCCCCCACTTGCGGGGATTGTCACATACCCAGCGAAACTTCACCTTGGCCTCGTTGAGCATGGTCGCAAAAGTTTTCCCCCTCGGCCCAGCACCCCAGAGTACCAATTCCCGCGTGGGGTCGTGATCGAGTGCCAGAAACCAGGGCAACTTCATGCGGAAATATTTCTGCATGTCGTATTCCTCATTCATGCGGGTAGTGCGGTCTGCGTGGTCGCGCCAGTACAGCAGCACTTCGGGGACGGTATGTGGTTGGAGGCCTATTTGCCGAAAACGGAAAATCAGGTCATAGTCTTCAGGTTTGATGTCGGGTTCAAAAGCGCCCGCACGCAGTAAGTCCTCGCGGTATACCAACCAGCAGGGCGCAGGAATGGGGCAATCGCGGTAAATTTCTTCCCATTGCCGGCCTTCCAGATTGACTTTATTGATCCATTCGCCGTAGCGGGCATAACCTTCGCCCAATTGGGCGTCGGAAAAATATTTGACCAAACCTGTGCTCAAATGCCCTGGGCCATGGGCGAGCAGCAAGTGGTACATGCGCTCCAGTTTTTGTGGCACCATAATGTCGTCGGCATCCATGCGGGTGATGAGTGTGCCAGTGCTTTGCTCCAAGGCCAGGCGCAGGGCTGGGATCACTCCCTTATCAGGATTGCGCAAAGGCCGAATGCGCGCGTCCCGCTGCTGGTAAGCTGCCAAGATTTGAGGCGTGCTGTCGGTCGATTGGTCGTCGATGGCCAGCAACTCCCAATCCGGATAACTTTGGGCCAAAATACTGTCTAAACATTCCGCCAAATAACGTTCTTCGTTGAAAATCGGCAGCAGGATACTGATACGCATAGTAAATTGAATGGTTGAGGGAGGTTGAGATGGTTGAGGGAAGTTGAGGCTACCGCGAGCGACTTAGACGCGGCCTTGTCCAAGTCGCTCGCGGCAGCCTCAACCATCTCAACCTCCCTCAACTTTCTCAACAGATTTGAGGAAGCACAAAAGTAATGGAGCTGGTGTAAAATGACAAAAATTATATTTTGTCAGACATCTCCGAATGAAATTTAACTCCAACATCTATTCACGAGGCAAAAAAAAGAACGGGCAGGCAGCCATTTTACCATCTGAGAAAAGATTTCAAAGTTATAACTGTTAAATTTTCTTTTGATTATCAGTTCTAAAGCCTAACTTTGCCGCGATTTTGAAGCATCGGAATCAATTAATCTTCAAACTGTTGATATAGTTATGGCAAATATCGGTCACGTCAAGCAGATCATTGGACCCGTAGTAGACGTATCCTTTGCCAACGAGACTCTTCCAGAGATCTTCAACGCATTGGAAATCAAACGCTCAAATGGTGATGTACTTGTTTTGGAAGTACAACAACACTTGGGTGAAGACAGTGTTCGCGCAATTGCAATGGATTCCACGGACGGTCTTACCCGTGGCACAGAGGTAGTCGACACTGGTCGCGCTATCGCAATGCCCGTTGGTGAAGGCATTCGCGGACGTTTGTTCAACGTAGTAGGTCAAGCAATTGATGGTATTCCTCAGCCAGATGGCAGCGAGGTTTATTCCATTCACCGCAAGCCACCTGCTTACGAAGACTTGTCTACGTCCAAAGAAATCCTGTATACGGGTATCAAGGTTATCGACCTGATCGAGCCATACATGAAAGGTGGTAAAATTGGTCTCTTTGGTGGTGCGGGTGTAGGTAAAACCGTATTGATCCAGGAGTTGATCAACAACATTGCCAAGGGATACGATGGTATCTCCGTATTTGCAGGGGTGGGCGAGCGTACCCGTGAAGGGAACGACTTGATGCGTGAAATGTTGGAAGCCGGCATCATCAACTACGGCGAAAAATTCATGCACTCCATGGAAGAAGGTGGATGGGATCTCAGCGGTGTAACCACTGATGACCTGAAACAATCCAAAGCAACCTTTGTATTTGGTCAGATGAACGAACCCCCTGGTGCACGTGCAAGGGTGGCGCTTTCGGGTTTGACTATTGCTGAATACTACCGCGACGGCGACCTCAGTGATCCTACTGGTGGCCGCGATATCCTTTTCTTTATCGACAACATCTTCCGCTTTACCCAAGCTGGTTCGGAAGTATCCGCGCTTTTGGGCCGGATGCCTTCAGCGGTAGGTTATCAGCCCACGCTGGCTACCGAGATGGGTTTGATGCAAGAACGGATTACCTCTACCCGCCGTGGTTCCATTACCTCCGTACAGGCGGTATATGTACCTGCGGATGACTTGACGGACCCTGCACCAGCAACGACCTTTGCGCACTTGGATGCCACCACGGTATTGAGTCGTAAAATTGCTTCTCTGGGTATCTATCCTGCGGTGGATCCTCTCGATTCAACTTCTCGTATCCTCGACCCTCGGGTGATTGGCGACGAGCACTACAATACTGCTCAACGGGTGAAAAACCTGCTGCAACGCTACAACGAATTGCAAGACATCATCGCCATCCTCGGGATGGAAGAATTGTCGGACGAAGACAAACAAGTCGTATTCCGTGCGCGGAAAGTACAACGCTTCTTGTCGCAGCCATTCCACGTTGCTGAGCAATTTACGGGCTTGAAAGGTGTATTGGTTCCAATCGAAGAAACCATCCGTGGCTTCAACATGATCATGGACGGCGAAGTAGACCAATATCCTGAATCTGCTTTCAACCTCAAAGGCAACATTGATGATGCCATTGAAGCGGGTAAGAAACTGTTGGCGGAAGCCGCTTAATATTAGTTGGGGGAGGTTGAGATGGTTTAGAAGGTTGAGGCTACCGCAAATGACGTTGATAACGGCAATTTCGGAAGATTAATCTTCTCAACTTTCTCAACCTTCTCAACTTTCTCAACCTTTCAACTATGAATATTACCGTACTTACTCCTGATCGCGAAATTTTCGCAGGTCCGATCAAATCGGTAAAAGTGCCGGGTGTAAAAGGGGAATTTCAGATCCTGCAAAACCACGCCCCGATCGTATCGGCTTTGTCGGCTGGCAAAGTGACGATTGTAACGGGTGCTGGCGACTACCGTTTTTACGACCTGGGCAAAAAAGAACAGGTGGAAGACAGTCAGGCCGAGCGCAAGATTGTTTTTCAGGTAGAATCCGGTTTTGTTGAAGTGCTGAACAATGAGGTTTCACTGCTACTCGCAGGCGTGAAAGCTTAAACGATAAATAATCTGCCGCAAGGCGGGTTATTATTTTGCTGAGTTTTTTAGAGGAGGGTAGTCCGGCATTCGGGCTACCCTCTTTTGGTTTTTAACGCTTTTTTTTTGATGTAGACTGCCATACGGTTGTCAGTGAGGTGTGTTTAATTTGTAGGATCAAATACCTGGAATCATGGAAAAACTGAAAACCATTTTGCGCGAGCCAATAAAATAAGCACACCGTATGCCTAAACCTGGCGGAAAGACCAAAATGCAAAATGTCAATTTCCAGTCTGTCGAGGAGTTTTTGGCATTTTTGCCACAAGATGAATTGGAAGTGGTAGAATTTTTGCGGCAACTCATCTACGATTGTATTCCGGATGTGAGTGAGAAGCTGAGCTACAATGTTCCTTATTTCAAACGGCACAAAACGATCTGCTTTATTTGGCCGGGGTCGGTCTTGTGGGGTAAAAAACAGAGTTACACTGGCGTAAGATTAGGCTTCACTCAAGGGCATTTGTTGACTGATGAAATGGGTTACCTGAACTTGGAAGGGCGTAAACAGGTGGCCTGGCGGGATTTTGAGCGGGTGGAGGACATTGATGTGGAGTTGTTGCAGGCGTATGTGTACGAGGGGGTGGTGGTGGATGAGGAATTCAGGAAGACAAAACACGACAAACGATAATAGCTCTTTTTTGTGGTTAATTGGAACGGATTAATGTGCTCAGAACACCTCCCAACATTCGCATAGTACACCTAAAATCTGCTTTCTAATGAAAACCCAAAAAATGCTCTACATCCTCGGCATCGCAAGCCTGAGTATTAGTACAGTTTCTCTACCGGCCCAAAGCGGCCTTGAAGTTTGTTTTCGTCACACCCTTGGCAAAGTCCGCAATGAATCCAAAATCCCGGCTCTGGGTGGGGTATTGGTATTTGATGGCAAAATTCAGGCCGCTGGTGCAACCGGTGTGCGTAAAGAGGGCACCAACTTCAATGTCACTGACAACGACCGTTTTCCGATTGGTTCTATTTCCAAAACCTTTACAGCATTGGTGATTGCTAAAGCGATCCAAAACAGCTCCCAGGTCATTGCAATCCCACAGCAACAACAGCAACAACAGCAGCAAGGCAACGGCCCCTTGAGTTGGGGCACCAAAATCAAGGATATTTTCCCAGCCTTGGCACAAGAACCCGGCATCCAACTTGCCTATTTGGACAAATCGCTGGCGGAAATAACGACGCACCAATCGGGCTTACCCAGAAGCGGCAGTGAAAGTAGTATTTGTGATAAATCCGATTTTATCCAGTACATGTTTTGTGGGCGCAATGAACACATGCTCAAAAACCTGAAACTCACCCCAGAACCCAACAGTGATTACAGCAACCTAGGCCCGGTGATTGCTACCAACATGATCCAGAAAAAAACCAATAAAACCTGGGAAACCCTGGTCGCAGAATACATTTACAACCCGCTGCAAATGGGGGCTGGATTCATCTCTACCTACGACTACGCCAATGTTAAAGACCCCATGTTCCACCAAAACAATGGTGCTGGTAACGTGCCTATTGCTTATTCTCAGGGGGATAGATACAATGTTGCGGCGCCAGCTGGCCACGTAGCCATCTCCCCTCGCGACATGGGCAAATACCTGGTAGAATTGATGCCCGGCGCACCGGGGCGAGTGGGCATCCTCAACAATCCCAACCTCGATTTGTACCTCAATAAACTGAACAACCTGCGCAACGTAACCCGGGGCGGCTGGATGGTAACCAACGCTGGTTGGGCACCCAATCAAAAAGTATTGTGGCACAATGGTTCGCACGGTAAAAACTATGCACACGCCTGGTTGTTACCCGATAGCAAAATTGGTTTTTGCGCCATGACCAACGTGCAGGGCAATACCGATATTGGAAAAAATGCCGTGAATCGGATGAATGAGAACCTCAAATTGATGTACCTCAATCGCAACATCCTGGGTTTGTTCACCCCCCAAATGGAAGCGTTCAATTACCAGTTGAGTAGTGTTGGCTTACAAATCAATCAAAAGAGCCTCAACGATGGAGAGCTGGCTTCTAGGTGGACATCAAGCATGAGCAATTCAACAGTTGATGTAGCGGTGGGCGCTCAGGCTGCGGTGGCGGGTATTGTAGTGTGCTACGCTGGTGCCAGCCACAACATCAAAGAAGTGCAAATTTATGCGCTGAGCCCTTCAAATCAAGAAACATTATTGCACAAAGGTGCCCCTGGAACCTACCAGAACATCTACGAATTTGGTGGTGGTTCACTGCAAGGTAGCAAAGTGCGTTTCCGCTTCATCAATCAGGATGGCAAACAGGTGGAAGTCAACGAAATTATGGTGCTTCAAAATACCCAGCGTTACTTTATGGCCTGGTTGGGCAATGTTCCCAAGGCTGAAAAAACGTCAGTTTTTGTGCCGCTGAACAAAGTTTCGAACTAGATGATCTGACGCGCACCGAATTTTCGACATAGAACCAGCACAAAGAAAATTAGCACAAAGGAAAAAAAAGAGGACACAGAGGACACAAAGTTAGACGTTGACGGTCTTTGGGTCCTATGTGGTTCTTTGTGTTTTCTTTGTGAAAAAAATGTCGCTTTGATGGTGTTTTAAAAATTCGGGGTGATTCATGTTCCTGTTTTGATCATTTCAAGGCTGAACCAAAAATGAATACCTTCCAGAACCCAAACGCAATACCAAACGTTCCCCTTCCATTTTCACCACCTTGTACTTTATGTTTTTCCCACCTTCTAAAATCTTATCGCGGGTTTGCGTGGGAAAATACACCAAGGCCTGGGTGTTGACCGGAATTTCAACATTCATTTCAATTCCTTGCGGCGTTTTTTTCCAATGGCTTTGAATGGGCCCATACATCGATTCAAAATCAACCTTCGCCTCCGTCAAATCGCCAACCATTTCGGGGCGAATGATGAATTCTTTAAAGGCCAGCACAGATTCCGAAGGTTTGATGCCACCCAAACCGTTAAAAAACCACTCCATCAAATGCCCCAACATAAAGTGATTGTTGGACACATTTTTGAGCGCAGGCCAGGATTCAGTCAAGGCCGTAGCACCTTTGGCCAATTGGAATCCATACCCGGGCACATCGTCTCGGCTGTTCATTTTGTAAATCACTTCCGAAGCACCTCCATTTTGCAGGGCACTGACCAGGTAATGAAAACCAATGTCTCCGGCAGTAAGGGCATAGTTATTAGCCTGGATGGAGTGCAGCAAACTATTCAACACGCCAGCCCGGTGCTGTGGCTCTACCAAACCCAATTCCAGCGGCATGGCATACGCCGTTTGGCTTCCCTTTTCATACTGCATTTTTACTGGATCAAAAAAACGAGCATTGAAAGCCTTTTTAACAGCTTCACCCAAGGCTTGATACTTAGCTGCATCCACCCGATTCCCCAACAAAAGAGCCACTTTTTGCACAATCGAAATGTCATAATAATAAATGGCGGTGGCGCTGAGGGCCTTGGAGGTCAACTGCGCTTCGCCGGGGTGTTTGGGGCCATAATCGTACCAATCGCCCAGACCATGTGCTACGATGTGCTGATCGGCCCGGCTGCTGAGGTAGTCAACGTAGCGCTTCATCATCTCGTAATTCTCCTGCAATACGGCCACATTGCCGTACCATTGGTACATTTCCCAGGGGATGATCACCCCCGCGCTACCCCACTCAGGTGAATCGCGGAAGCCACCGTGAAAGGGTACGTATTCGGGGGCAATATCGGGGATCAGGCCATTGGGCAGTTGGGCAGCCCGCATGTCTTCCAAAATTTTGGGGTAAAGCGCCGCCAGGTCATAGTTGTAGCGCAGCGAAGGCCCCATGAGGTAGGCTTCTTCCAGCCAGCCCAGTTTTTCGCGGTGCGGGCAATCGGTCAACACACTGGCCATGTTGCTGCGGATGGCCCAGTCGATGAGGGTGTAAATCCGGTTGAACAAGGGATTGGAGCAGGAGAAATTCCCGATTTTGGCGGCGGCATTGCGGGTATGAATGCCCTTCAGTCCTTTGATGACGGGTAAATTGTCGGGGTTGCTTTGGCCTTCGGGTACCGCGCCTTCAATCTGTACATAGCGAAAGCCGTAGTACATGAACTGTGGTTGCCAACTTTCCAGGCCTTCGCCACTCAGGGTGTAGTTGAAAAAAACGGGCTCACCAATGGCAGATTGGTTGACGGTGCCATCGTCGTGGAGCAATTCGGAGGGGCTGATTTTGATGCTGCGCCCGCGTTGGCCTTGTACCTGGATTTGAAAAATGCCGGAGAAATTTTGGGCCAAATCGTACACCCAAATGCCAGGTTTAGGGCTGCTGATTTTCTGCGGGGTAAATTCTTCAAAATAGCCGAGTGGTTCCTGGCGCTGGGTGCGCAGGCTGGGCATGGTTTCGCTCAATACCAGTGGTGTTTGCCAATGCGCATCATTGAAACCGGGGAGTTTCCAGCCTTTTTGCTCCAGTGTTGCATCGTAATCTTCGCCACCGTAAATGCTGCTGTAAGTGATTGGACTGTGCGTGCATTTCCAGCTTTGATCCGTGATGATTTGTTCGCTGCTACCATCGCTGTATTCGATCAATATTTTCAATTTGCAAGTGGGGTAACCATAGGATTGTAAAATTTTCCAGTAACGCTCATTGGGGATATGGTAAAAACCATTGCCGAGCATGATGCCGAAGGCATTTTTTCCTGATACCAAAAGTAGAGTCAAGTCAAAAGTGACGTATTGCGCAGTTTGCTGATAGTTGGTCCAACCGGGATCCAGAAAATTTTTACCCACTTTTTGCCCGTTGATGAAAAATTCAAAATGGCCTAAACCGGCCACAAAGCCAGTGGCCTGCGTGATGGTTTTGCTGGTGGCCCATTCTTTGCGGAATTGAGGGAGGACGGACTTGGGTTTGTTTGGGGCTTTGGTGGCGTGTAGGGCAGGCAGGATTTTATCTTCTTCGGCAATTTTTTCCAGGGCTATCCAACTGGCACCACCCCAATCTTTTTCAGCCAACAAACCCATTTGCCAATGCGCTGGGGCGCTCCAGGAAGAGGCTTTACCACTGGCATCCCAGACCATAACTTTCCAATAGTATTTTTGAGCGGATTGCAGGGCTTGGCCAGCGTATTCAATCTGGATGGAATTGCTGGAGGCTTGTTTGCCACTGTCCCAAATGTTGCCCTGGTTTTTATCCAATAGTTGGGCCTGATCGGCTACAAGGATGCGGTAAGCACTTTGGCTTTGCTCTCTTTGAGCGGCCTGAAGTTGCCAACTGAGCGAGGGGCGAGCGCTTTCAATGCCTAAGGGATTTTCTTTAAAATCACACTTGAGTCTAAGGACTTGAATGCTGGGATTTAGTGCTGAAAGGCTTAGCATAGTACACAAAAAAAATAAGCTTGTAATGATCCGCTTCATACATCCTGGATTGTAGGTGAAGCTAGAAAATTACAAACTTATTTAGAAGTAGCGCTGAAAAGATAGGCGTACTTGAGATTTGGAAGGCTTAATCTTAAAAAAGAAAAGGGTTACAAATCGTGAATTTGTAACCCTTTATAAATCATCGTGGGTAATGACGGGTTCGAACCGCCGACCCTCTGCTTGTAAGGCTTTTGATAACTGGTTTAATTTGGTCTCATATGTTTTCATCGTATTGATTAACAGGAGAAAGGAAATAAAGAAACAACATACTGAATCAAAAAAGCCCTATATTTGTTTGCAAATGGCTTGCAAATTTTTTCAGTATGGTATCAGTAAAGATTATTCTGGACACGCGGTTGAAAAAAAAGGATGGAACCTTCCCTTTGAGCCTTCGGGTGATTCATAACCGGAAGTTCTTTCAATTGCCACTTGGATACAGTATTCCAGAAAAAGACTGGGATGAAAAGGGGCAAAAGATAAAGGGGTCTTGTAAACTCATTGAGAACATCAGCCGCTTGAATGCTATGTTGAACAAAGAAAGGCAAAAAGCCTTGGAAATGGTGACAAAGCTTCAAGATAACAATCAGTTGGAAACACTATCTCGAACTGAGCTAAAAGAATATTTAGCGGGTAAGGAAGCAGAACTCAACATACTTACTTACACTAAAGAGGTAATTGACCAACTGACCGAAGCACAAAAAATAGGGAATGCGAAGGTGTATACAACTTTGTATCGGAGCATCAAAACCTATATCGGCGGGAAGGACTTGCCAATGAAACAAATCACTTATACTTGGTTGAAGAAGTACGAAACTTGGTACTTTTCTAAAGGCAATTCGCAAAATGGCCTAAGTGTAAACATGCGAACACTCAGAGCATTGTTTAACCGAGCCACTAAAGAGAAAAAGCTATCCAAGGAACATTATCCCTTTGGCGATTACGCTATTAAGTCTGAGCAGACCCGCAAACGGGCAATATCTGCTGCTGAAATAGAACTCATCAAATGTTATGAACCCAAAACCGAAAGGCAAAGAAGGGCTAAAGACTATTTCATGATTAGCTTTTACTTAATGGGTGCTTCGTTTGTGGATTTGGCTTACCTCAAAGTAAAAGATATAATTGGAGGTAGAATTGAATATAAACGCCGTAAAACCGGGCGACTGCATAGCATTCCAATCTCTCCACCTCTACAGAAGTTCATCAGCCCATACATTGATGGTAAAGGAAAAAACGACTTTATTCTGAATGTTATCAAGTCAGAAGACCCAAAACAACAGGACATAAATGTAAGGGATGAAATAAGACGCTATAACCGTAGCCTTAAAGAAATTGCCAAAGAATGCGGCATTGAGGCGACAGTGACCAGCTATGTCTCTCGGCATTCTTACGCTACTATTGCTAAATATAAAGGTGTACCGACTGCGGTAATCAGCGAAGCACTTGGCCACTCGTCGGAGGAGGTAACCCAAATTTACCTAAGTTCCTTTGATAAGGCGGTAATGGATAAGTACCATGCAATGATCATTGACGAAGCATAATCCTATTCAAAAGCAAAGAACTTTCTAACAAATGGAAAATACCCTCATCAACCACGATTTTGAGCGTTCCATCAAGCGACTCCGCCAAATTTTACCCAAACTTGCCTTTGGGCTTTTGATAGGTACTTACCTGACCAGCGCGGTGATTATGGGTTTGTTCCATTCCCAAAATGCACCGAATTTTGGTTTTAAAATTGCTGCCTTCCTGGTGCCGCTGGCCATTCAGGCCGGAAGGGGGACATTGGTGTTCTTTTTTCAGCTTAACCCGCTGCGGATACAAAGCAGATTCTCTTTTGGAATCGTGGCAGCAACTGTGTTGCTGGTGCTTTCGATGGTTGAGGCATTTTTGGTGATGTTTCCTTATGGGCTTTCCTGGACGGTATCAGTTTTGACTTTGATGATTATTGGCTGGTTGATTGAAGTGATGATTTTGCAGGAAATCACTTTTGCCACAAAACTGGAGCTTTTTCATAATCAACAGGAGTGGGAAAAGCTGACAAAATTCTATGGTGCCATCAATGAGTTTGAAGCAACGGCCACTAAGCCCAAGCCCCAACTGAAAATCGAGCCTAAGCCAGTTAAAGAACTTGGTAAAATAGGGCAGGGTAAGGAAGATAAAGAACCTGATTTCTCTAGTGATACTTTTTATGGGGTGAAGATTGACAGAAGCAACCCAATGTTGAGCCATAATTTGCTTAGGCTTAAGAATCGTTTTCAGGAACGACATGACGACTCTATCAAAAAGGCCGAAGCTAGAAAGCAGCAGGGCAAGGCTCCACATCAAACGACTGAAAAATCAATACAGGAGAATCAAGAACGGTTGAGAAGGGTTGATTTTATCATCAACACTTTACTTAAACAAACTGCCTGATAGTTTATATTCTCCAATTCATATCTGTTAAGTCATGGCTAAAAATTCATCATTCGTTGTGCAAGGCACTGAAATTAGGCTCTTCATCCAAAAAGAGGAAGACTATATTTCCTTGACGGATATTGCTAAACGGGTCAATCATCGTTCTGAAATTGTGATTCAAAACTGGATAAGAAACCGTGATACCGTTGAATTTTTAGGTGTATGGGAGCAACTGCTTAACCCAGTTTTTAGAACTCAAGCAGGGATGAACTCATTTGTGCTTTCTCCAAAGCAATGGATACAAAAAACTGATGCTATTGGGCTTCAATCAAAAGCTGGTAAAAATGGTGGCACTTAGAGTTTGATGAAGCAGTCGGCCTAGTTGAAGTGACACTAGGGCTGGTAGATAATTACATCATATCCTTTTTTCTTTAAATTATTTATCTCCTCTATAGGTGGTAAGATTGAATATGCGATGCAATCATGGTAAAACATCGCTTCAGTAGGGAAAGGGAAATTGAGTACTACAGTATTTTTACTTTTTATTTGTTTTCCTAAACGCTCAATTTTTTGAAAAACTATTTCTTCATTTTTATCGTACTGAAATGGCTTGATTCTCTCTATTGCGTATCTGACGCCAAGAAGAACAAAAATGAAAAGAAGAGCTTGGCCCAGTTTTTTCATTTTAAGATTCAGGCTATCAAAAAATAATGCAGAAGTCATAAATATTGCTGGCGCACAGATAATAACATACCCTGGCATTTTAGTTTTTACAATTGAAAACAAAACATAAGGGATTGAAATCCAGAGAAATAAAAACATTATCTCAGGCTTTCTCTCCTTTAACAAAACTACTACTAACCAAATTAGAGGGATATAAATCAGTTCATTCCAAATTATTCTAGCTTTAGATAAGTGGTAAAACCAACTTTCTGAATGCCCTTCTAACGCTTTTCCAATATGAGCAAAATTGAATTGTTGCTCCCATCTAGCCTCCAGTGGAAAGGTATTAAAAGTATAAACCTGCCAAGGGACTGAGACAATTGCTGCGAATAAGATGATTGTTAACATCTTAAAAGCAACAGATTGGATACTATTTTGTGGAAAATTTAAAATAAAGAAAAGCGGCAGTATAAATAAAGCTGTAAGCCATTTAGTCATTATAGCCATACCCAAGGCAATACCTATCAATATTATAACTCCCTTTTTTTTTGTTTTTTGATGCAAACAAATTAAAAAAATTGATAGTTCGATAAAAAATAAAAAATGACTATCAATATGATCTGTTGGAATTCTCCCAGCAGCATTTTCAATTAAAAAACCATTTATGCCTTGTAAAAAGGCTGAAAAAAGTGCCACTGATTTTTTTTCAAACAAAAAAAGCGAAATATAATAGGTAAGAAGTACGGATAAAGTAGATAAAATAATTGAAGGTATGCGAACGCTGAGGGCACTGATTCCGAATAATTTTAGAGACGAGGAAATTATCCAAAGAGGGATGGGTTGTTTATGTAACCAAATATGGTTGTCTACCCAACTCTTATAATCATATTCCAAAACAGGGTTATCATATAATGTAGGTTTAAAACTATGTGCTAACATGTTTTTTGCAACCAATGCATGAAAACGTTCATCCCATTCATGTATCAAAGAATCCGTAGATGGTACTAGCCTGAGAATGAAACTTGAAAACAAAATGATAAGGAGGGGAAACTTATGATCCTTTTTGTTGAAAAACAAAATAGTTATTGTCGTAGCTAAAAGTGCAATAACAACTAACAATCCGGTAGAGAAAATGAAAGCACTCATTTATTTTTGCGTTTTTATAAAAAATAAATGGTTTAAATTCATCAAAAAACTTAAGACTCAAACCTTAAATTATAGGCATCTTGCAAAAGATCAAAGATAAGATTTTAATTTGTACGCTCCGCATTGACTCGAAGTAAAACAAAGAAAAGAGCATAAATTTTATTGGCAACTAAACTTAGAAAATACACTCCAAATCAGTGAAAACAGCCGACAAGACACGATAAATGCTTGTAAATGATTATATTGAACAGAAGAATAATTTTAATGCAAATTAGATCCACCCTAAATAAATCCCAACATCTCGCGGTCAATAACACCTTCTACAGAAGAACCTCATTAGAATTATTTATGAGTCAGGAGTGGGTTTCAAAATTGAAAATACTTAAAATTGAGAAGACCAAATGCCATAAAGTTAAAGCCCATATTTTGGTGCAGTTACCTCTCATTCGACAGCTTATCGTAAATTGAGCACGATTTTGAGGTGAATTCGTTTTGATTTTTTGGGTACCTAAGCAATCTACTACAGGTTTTTGCATCCTGTATGACATAAGATTAGCTCAATCATAAAAAAATCTACAGAATTAGTTTGTTTTTTAGATCTAACGTATTACCTTTGTTAAGCAAATGTAGATTTAAACAAAGAGGCATTAGCCTAAATTTTTTCCTCAACCCTTCACTTCATTGTATGGAGAAACTAAAATACTTGTTTTAGTGTTAAAACTCCAATGTTACATTCCAGAGTAATTGCTGCTTTCAGCGTCAATACTAATTACCGATAATTGAGGTAAAATGTATTAAATACTAGTGCAGAAATCGTTTGACTCTTCCTGTGTACAAGTTGCTATGGATAAATATGGGAAGTCTTTGCCAAGACAGGAAAATACCCAAGAATAAGAATTTGTGTACTGGATCACTTAATATTCCTTAATCTCAAAATACTCAACTATGAAAAAGAATCCTTTTGTTAGAACTATCACATTCGCTTTTATTGTATGCCTTAATGCATACTACTGGACATTTTTACAAAAAGGCTTCCTTTGCGGTTTTAACAAGCTAAAGACATGCCTTAAAAATTCAAGGAGGGAAAAACACTTTTTGGTCAAGACGCTCAATCCTTCCCTAAAAATAGAGACCTCCAGGGTC
>NZ_JBGSLK010000010.1:0-18223 GCF_041740695.1 Haliscomenobacter sp.
TTTTTACTGCTCCTAGGCCAAACCTAGTGTACAATGTTTTAAATTTGCGTAGGTGCGAGGGAAGCATACGTTCTTAGCGTCTTGGTAAACTCTAATTTCGCGCTTTTCCTCGCATTTTTCAAAAATGTCCAGTAGTATGCAGTAGACTCTGTTATTATTCTCGCGGGATATTTTTGATTTTCTTCATTCATATGACGGTCGTTAAATAAATTAAACTATCACAAATAACAACTAAGTAAACCCCACGTTGCTCCTGCTACTTAGTCGTTAGTTGCGTTTATTTTCACTTTAGGTATACGTTCATTCCTATCTAAATGTTCCTTTTGCAAAAGAATTTTTTCCAATTTCTAGGCAACCTCACCTAAAAAACTCATACTCCACTATCACCAAAGCCCCATCCAACTCTGAAGCCAACAAATACTTCTTCAACGTTTCCAATTTCTTCCAGCCGCCCAGCTTAGCAATAAAATCCAGCGGTACCCCCTGCATGGCCAGGTTCGTGGCCGCGCTTGGTCGTATGGCCCCCTAATTCTTTTTACAAAAAGACCCTTCACTGAAGCGGATTCATCGGCATTTGGATCCGTTTTTTGATGAGAAGGTAATGGAGGTTTAGTGGGAGGTGGAGAGGGTGTCGTTGATACGGTTGGGAGAAATTTAACGTGAATGAGTGTGACGTGGCGGCGTTTAGTCAGCATGAGAATACTCATATTGTTATACCATACCGATTGAGGTTTTGTGCAAATCGTTTCGGCATAACCCTATAAAATCTGAGTTTTCAAAACTCATTTGCACAAAACCTGAATCGGTGCAGTATATACCCAGTTTTTATTTTTCATAAAAATTATAGTTCATTTCGATTATTGGTTCACCTTTAGGGATTTCCTCTATTGTTAATTCTTCAAAGTCTACTTCAAAGGTTTTTTCATTCACTTTCACTATCTTGAAAACACTCTCGGGCTCAAAAATCACTTCGTCTTCTCCGTCAAAAATTTCAAATAAGTTTCTTGCTTTCGTATTATTATTTATTTGAATTGCTATTAGTACCTTATCTTCTATAGGTGGTTTACTATGTCTTGTTGACAGGAAATTTGGGAATTTAATATACTCTCCTTCATGCTTTTTGTACCATGCAATTGTTCTTTCGCGATTCAATTTTTGTTGTGAATTATTTATTATCGCCATTGGTTCTTCGCGTCTGTATACTACTTGTTCTTTGAATTTTGGAAGTTTGCCAATTGCTTTATTTAATTTCTCCGCCTGTTCTAAATTAGATACAATGTCATCGGTTTCCATTTTGTAACCTCCTTTAAGAGATTTATTTATATCTCTATGGGAATATTTTACATAGTTTAAAATTTCATCTAAATCATTATTTTATATATTGTATTTTTTAGCATTTTGTTTTGCTTCTTCCTCTTTTCGCCAGTCGATGTACATATTTTATTTTTTAATTGAATAAAACACTACGACAACTAACGACTAAGCAAAAGAAGTAATGTGGGTTTTGCTTATACCGTACCGATTGAAGTTTTGTGCAAATGAGGATTAAAAACTTAGGTTTTGAAGGGCTTTGCCAAAAAGATTTGCACAAAACCTGGCACTGTGTTGCAAAATAATATTTTTCCAATCTCAAGTCAATCCCTACCTAAAAAATTCATACTCCGCCACCACCTTCGCTACATCCAAACCCCGAAGCCGAACAAATACCTCTTCAGCACCTCCAGCTTCTTCCAGCCTCCCAACCTCGCAATAAAATCCAGCAGCACCCCCCATACCCATTCAAAATACCCCCCCTAAAAACAACCACCCATGCCATTTGCCTAACTATCTTCACACTCTTAGACATCATTCCTTTCCACACCCAGCAACTCGAATTCCCTATGAAAAAATGGCTTCTCATCCTTTTGCTGATTCAACAAATAACTGCCCCTGCCCAGGAGCACAAAGACGTCATTTACGCCAAAACACCCCAAAGAGACCTCACTTTAGACATCTATTTTCCCACACAAGGTACCAACGCCCAGCTGATCATCTGGGTTCATGGAGGAGCATGGCACGGAGGCTCAAAAGCCGATCCGCCCAAAGAGCTTTTGCAGAAAGGATATGCCCTGGCCAGCATAGAGTATAGACTGACTACCGAAGCCGTTTTCCCCGCCATGATCCATGACATTAAGGCCAGTATTCGGTTTCTCAGGGCCAACCAGAAAAAATATGGCTACCAGGCCGATAAAATCATCCTGTGGGGATCTTCCGCCGGTGGACATTTGGCCGCGGTGGCCGCTTTAAGCAACAATGATGCTTTTTTGGAAGGAACCCTGGGCGATTACACCAGTACCAGCTCAAGGGTAGACTTGCTCCTGGACCTCTATGGACCGAGTAATTTTAAAAATATTCTGGCCCAGTCTACCCCCCATGGTGTCGGTGTAAGAGCACCGGCGCTGGCGCTCTTTTTCGGGAAACCACTGGAAAAGGTCGATGTAAAACTGGTAGAAAAAGCCAGCCCGGTCTTCCTGGTAGATGCCCAAGACCCTCCCTGCTTTTTAGCCCATGGCAACCAGGATCCACAGGTACCCATCAACCAAAGCATTGAATTGCACCTGAAACTGCAGGCCTTGAAGGTGAAAAGTGAGTTGCATTTTTTGAATGACATGGCGCATGGGGGCAAAGATTTTTCTTCCCCGGATTTTGTGCGTTTGATGGATCAGTTTATTAAGGAGCATTTGTAAAAGCCTAGAAGCTGTTTGAATTTATATCGCGGAAGTGAAAAGGAGGCTATTTTGGGTCAAATGAGGCACGAAAAGCGGAGTTTAGCAGTGCTAAATGAGCATTTTCGGAACGAAATTTGACCCAAAATAGGCCCTTTGCAGCCCGCGAATATAAATTCAAACAGCTTCTTAAATTCGATCACATGAAATACCTGTTCTACCCATTCCTGCTTTGCTTAGCCGTTTCCAGTGGCCATGCTCAGTCGTCCCTGGCTGCACCCATCTTGTTGTGGCCACAGGGGGCACCCGGCGCTACCGGTACTTCCGACGAGGATAAGCCGGCAGTGATCCCTTTTGTTCCGGAAAAAAACAAACAAAATGGCACCGCTGTTTTGGTTATTCCCGGCGGTGGATTTACCATCAGAGCTGTCGATCATGAAGGCGTGCTGGTGGCACAGTGGTTAAAAGAGCAGGGGATTACGGCCTTTTTGTTGCGGTATCGGCTGAGACCGCTTTATGATCGAAAAGATTGGCTGGCCGATGGCCAAAGAGCCATTCAATACATCAGAGCCAATGCTGCCCAATACCAGATAGATCCTGATCGAGTAGGCGCGGTAGGATTCTCGGCCGGAGCTATGCTGGTGGCAGACCTGGGGTTCAATGCAGGCCTGGGAGATGTCAATGCCACGGATCCGCTAGAAAAACAATCTGCTTTGCCCAATTTTGACATTCTGGCCTATGGCGCCATGGCTTTCCCGGCAGCCATTTCCCCAGCAAGGCTAAAACAAGTGCCGCCCACTTTTATGTTCGGTACGGTGGAAGATGCCGGAAGTGTGAATGGACTAAGTACCCTCTTTGTGGATTTGGTTAAAAATAAAGTTCCGGTAGAAGCGCATTTCTTTCAAAACGGGGTACATGGCAGTGGGTTCGCGATCGGTGACCCCATTTTGGGTGAATGGCCCAAGCTGCTTTGGAACTGGATGCATACCAACGGATTTCTCTCTCCTAAAAAACGCCTGGCTTTGAATGGTCTGGTAAAATTGAATGGTAGTCCACTTTTAAGGGGAATCATTGTGCTCACTCCGCTGGATAATCCCAATGATCCTCCGGTCATCGTTTATGTGACGAACACCGGTACCGGAGAGCTGGGCCGGTTTTCCATGCCAGCCGGACAGGGGCCGGTAAAGGGAAAATACAAAGTAGAGGTGCGACAAGAAGCGACCCGCTGGACCAGCAATAGCCGCGATCCTTTCATGATCAACATGATGGCGAAACAAAGGGACAATTCTCTCACGGATGCAGACTTGAAGGAATGGGGTGAGTTTTTGAGAAAGAGGAACCTTAATCCGAGTATTGATAACCAAAAGGTCTTTAGGAAACAAAGGCCGGGGGATGGAAAGGATTATGTGGTGGATATAGTGGATGGAAAGGAGCTGGTGATTGAGGTGTGGAGTAAGTGAGGGGATGGGCCCCCACCTTGGCCACGGCTATATCGTACCTTCGTTCTTTTCCATTGCTATCATTGAATCAATAAAATCATTCACATAGAGTTCTTTCAATTCCTGGTATTTTTTTTTATCCTGATTGGATTGTTCCGCCAAATCATATTTCATTTGCTGGTATTTGATCCGGGCCCACTCATTTTTTCTCAAATGGTTTCGGGATAAAAGGTGTCTTTCCAGTGCTTTACTGTCAATTGGGCAAACGTAAAGATGGTGCTTTATGGTGTCTAATACCTCATTGGTCAATTTGCCACTCCTTTTGAACACATCCCGGCCTTCAAGCCCTTGATTTCCATTGTGGTAATAGCCGATTTTTTCAAGCCCTTGTTTTATTTTTTCAAAATCTTGTTTTACAGCGTATACAATGTCAATGTCAATGATGGGTTTTGAATCCAAATGGGGTACCGCTGTACTTCCCACGTGTTCAATGCTACATTCAAGTCCGTTTAGAGCGGCTTCAATTTGGCTTTTGATGTCGTTGAAATGGATGACCCAATCTGAGGTGTATTTTTCGATTAGCATTTGGTTAATTTATTCTTCCAACATCATGATGACAAACACAACTAGTTGCGTTGATTTTGTTGTGGAGTAGCCATGCGAAAATTTAGTTTTTATTGATTTTAAGCACCATGTCTTTTGTTGGTGTTGGGCTGGTGATTAGACCAAAACTTCCACTGACGGTCAGTTTTTCTGTTTTGATGTTTTGTCCGGTTTGTACGTCCAGCCAGCTGAGTGAATAATTGCCTTTGGGCAGTTGCAACCTTAGTTTAGCGGGGTTCACACTCAGGTGTTCCAAATAGACCACCCAATGGCGGAGGTCTTTCATGCTGTATACAAAAGCGCCTTCCGTATGGCCCAAAAAACTTGAATTAGGCCGCAAGGTACGCAGATCCAATTGATCCAAAAACTGGCGCAACACTTTGAAATAGGCCCGCAATTGGAGGCTACCACCACCAGGAGAGCTTCCAGTGGCCTCGTGACCATCCGGTGAATCAACGCTGTATGAATAATCCAGATGTCCAAACAGGCCACCTCCGCTGAGCATAAAGCGCCAGGCTTGCCGACGGTAGGTATCGTCATTTTTGCCCGCAAACCCCGTCTCGTTGAAACCAATAACCTTGTTGAGGCCATAATTGAGCGTAACGGACTCTGGAGCGGCATAATGAAAAGTGTAAATGGAAATATTGGGATCGCGAGGACTTACGGGTTGTTTGAAGTTGGCGATGTTGTGGGAAACAAGGTGCTTTTGGGGCAGGGTCTTCTCCTCTCCTACTATCCAGGAAGAGACACGTTGGTGCCATAAAAAAGAGGCTTCGGAGGGTACTTCCAAGGTGTTTTTCCAGTTGTTGCCAGGCTGTATCAGTTCCTCAGCACGGATGTAATCGTTCCAGATCAGGACGGTATCTTTGCTATCGGCCCAAGGTTCATTTTGGATTTCGAAGTAAAAATTACCATAGGGATTCAGTTCTTTGACCATTTTGCGCACATAAGCTTCCTGAAACTGTAAAATCTTGCCATTGTTGAGCGTATTGACCTGCTGGCTTGGCAAATCCGAGGGCGTACCATTGAGGTTATTTTGGCCATGAAAGGGGTGATAAGCCCAACCCGAACCATAATAAGCGGAGAATAAATTGATTTCTACGATGACCCCATTTTCGGTGGCTTTTTTCATAAAGTCGTGTAATCGCTTGAAATAGGCTTCATTCCACCGGGTTAGGTCATACTTGCCTTGAAGCTGTTGCCAGGGTAGGATGAGTTGTGTTTCGTTGGGAGCGAGGGTATTTTTTTCGATGCCAAAGGCACCTGGTTTTTCATAATAAGCCCCCATAAATAGCCGCGTGGTATTGAGTCCATCCGCTTTCATGGACTTAAGGTATCGGGTATAGTCGAAGCCTTGATTGAGCACTGCGCCATAGTGTTCGCCTGAGCCGACGATAACAATGGGCTTGCCTTGGTACTGAAAATAATGAGGGTTTTGAGGAAGCAATTGCAGTGTTTGAGCCTGAGCAGCTATAGGGCTGCAAAAAATACAAAGAAGCAGTAAATACCGAAAGCGCAGGGTATGATAGATGCTGCTGAGCAAAAAAAAGTTTTCATCAAAAGCTTGTTTGTAGAATGTTTTTGCACGCTGAACATCGCTTGCAAAGGTTTCAATGATTGGTCTCATTGCTGGTGATTAAAAAAGGTGGTAAAAATTTAGGAGGGGCTGGCGGCTTTAGGGGCGAAAAAAATAAGTGTTTCATTTTGCCCCACTACTTAGCTGACAGCCGCTCCGAAAAATAGGAAAATGATTGCTTATTGTTGCACAAAGATTGAAGATTGGCTGCTTCAATCTTTTAGCCATTGCATTCTTTTGCTCCAATCATCCAAATACGCCTTGCGGAATTTATTAACCGTTTTTGCCCCAGCTCGGTCATTTTGCCGGAGTGAATCAGCAGAATTATCAGTCCAAAAATTTGGACCATGCGAATTTTTACTAAATGAACCACCCCAACTTTCTGCTTCCGGATTGTTGATGTCCCCATGTAAAAAATACAATACTGAAGGCGTGTCACCCATCTTTATGTCCTTTTTCTTTTCCCAGAATAATTCCCCCAATGCGCCGTGATCTTTCACGTGAGCTGCTACAAAAGATTCATTTCCATAGTCCCCTTCCTGATATCCACCTAGGTACATTCCCCGAAAGCTTGTATTGTTTTCAATCCACCATAAATCCGGATGTTGATGATAGAGGTAATTTCTTGAATTTGTATCCTGTACCGTATTCCAGGAACCGATTGAATAAATCCGGATGTTCTTTTTAATCCCGGGTCGGTGGTTAATGGCTTGAGCAACATCTGTCATTGAACCCCAAACCAGGATGTACAAGGGTTGTCGTTTATTTTCCCTGGCTTTTTTGATCAGCCATTTTGCGCCTTCGCTGGGTTTGTCTGGAATGTGGTGGGTTTGTATCACTGTAGCCCCCTGTTTGGTCACCCTGTGCAGGTCTTGTGGGCTTGGAAAATTTTCAGCATGCTTAATGAGCTTGGTGTAATCTTTTTCGTAAGCCTGAATTACTTCTACGATATGCTGCTTTCTGCCTGCATGTGGCGGAGAACTGATCAATCCTTTGATGTTGAAGCGATCCGCATACATCAACAAATGCACCATCGACTGATAATCATCGGGGTCGCTCCCGCCAATATCGGTGCTTACCACAATATTCGGCAAATGTCTTTGAGCAGTTGCTGTTGGGTAGGCAATGGTGAGGAATAGCAATAAGAGACCATGTGTGAATTTTATCCAAAAGCCTTTTATTGCCATAAAATATAAATTATCAGTCGAATACATAAAATAAATATTTTACATTAAAAGCTAAGTTCGTGAATTCCAACCACAGGATTGATTTTTCACCCCGCTCCTCCAAGTCCTACTCTGATGGTACAGATCCAGTACGGCGGGGCGAAAATACCAATTAGGGTATCGTACAAGCAAAGTGTGTTAGCATTTAGGTCACTTTTTGATTTTTGATAAAACGGTCAAAAAGACCGGGTGTCAAGCGTTTTAGCAGCATGGCCAGCTGCTCTTTTACGCCACCGATGTAAACGTTTTTTTGCCGCTGACGGATGGCCTTGAGTGCTTTTTGGGCGAATACATCTGCTTGCATTCCCAGGGCATTGCGGCTTTTTTTGAGTACCTCTTCGGTAATTCCGACTGCATTCTTGGCAATGTTGGTAGCGATGAATCCAGCTAGAATATGGCATACATTTAATCCAAGATCCTCTACTTCGAGCCGCAGGGATTCAAAAAAACCAACCACCCCATGTTTGGCAGCTGCGTAAGTGCTGCGGTATTTGGTATTGATTTTCCCCATGACACTACTAAAGATCGACAACAATAACCTCCAAGTCCCCATCCCAGCCACCAATTAGCAGTTTTTTCCCATCCGCACTAAAGTCAAAAGAAGTGACGCGTAATTTTCCAATCTCGTATTGTTTGATGATTTGACCATTTAAATTCCAATGGATGACCAATTCATCCTCACTAGAACAACCCATAAATATTGATTTGCCCCCAGGAGCAAAAGCAACTTGGTTCACTCCCTTATGGCCTTTAAATTTTTGAAGCATGTTCCCTTTTAAATCCCACAATATGGCATATCCATCATCTGCTCCAGTCAGGACGGATTGGCCATCCGGGGCAAAGCATACACTTCTAATGTACCCACTATGGCCTCCTACTAGTTCAACCACGAGTTCTCCATTGAGTTTCCACAGGATAACTTTTCCATCTGTACCTCCAGTCAAAATGGTTTTTCCATCAGGAGAAAAAGTACCCGTTAAGATGCCAGCAGGATGAACATACGTATGAATAAGTTGGTCATTCATATCGGTAAGCGTCATATTTCCTGGATATGGATACCCTCCACCATTGATGAAAAATTTTTCATCTGGAGAAAATTTAATAAAACGCTCTAACATAGCATTGCCTACCGGAGCTTTAAATGATCTGATCAACTTGCCATTCAAATCCAGTAGTTTAATCTGATCATTGCTGTCTTTTTTAGTGCTCTGGTCATCAAATTCGTGAACAATAATTTTTGACCAGTCTTTGGTTACATCCATGCACATCATGCCTTTAGTCTTTGTTGGAGGAACAACGACCTTACTGGGAAGCTTTTTATCCCATAAAATCCACTCATTTCGAGATGCAGTAAATATTTTTCCACTGGGCGTAAAGCGGGCATAAGTAGGGGCATGGGTATGACCGGAATAAGATTTGACCAGGGTTCCGTCCAGTTTTTGTAGGCGAGTTACTCTGCCTGCGTAGGAGACAAAGTTTCTGGCATTGGGGGTAAGCAGCATCTGGGTTTCATGATGGGTGCTTATTTTAGTTGCTTCCCAGGTGTTTATCTTAGATTTTTTGATGGGTTTGCCATCTATCCCAAAAGTGTATACAAAGTCTTTACCTACAACAATTGCAGCTTGATCGTCTTTGGAAAATGCAACGGCTTGAGGGTCAGCAATGCTATCCAGTTTTTGGATCACTTTGCCATCGCGCGACCACAGTATGGTTTTTCCATCATCATCTGCGGTTAGCAGCATATTTCCATTGTGAGAGAAAGTGCCGGACCTAATTCTCCCCCATTGTCCTCTGAGACTGCTCACGGTGTATCCTCCCAGATTTACCACCAGTGCATTTCTACCAGATCCACTGATCAACAGCGTTTTTCCATCAGGAGCCAGAGCTGTGTAATTAATTTTAGAAATGCCATAAACCGTAACTTCTCGAATGACTTGCCAGGTTTTGGCATCCAAAATCATCACTTTGCCATTTTCATTCGTAGTGATGATCCAGGATTCTTTGGGGTGATAGGCTAAAAAAATTACTTTTTTATCCGATAGTCTTCCCATAATATGACCATTCAGCAGCTTGCCAGTATGATCCCATTCATGAATGAAACCCAGCTCATTTCCCGCCAGTATTTTTTTACCACTTTGGTCGAAGGCAAGTGCAGTGATTGCTTTGTTTCCGATGTGTTTAAACATCTTGATAGTCGTTCTGGCACTGTCCCACAAACTTAATTGCCCGGCGTTGCTGCCGGTTAAAATCCACTTCTCATCCGCTGAGACAGCCACGCTTGAAACAATCCCGCCCGTCACTTGAAACTCCTGCAGATTTTTGGGCTTTAACTCCCAGATCCGCAGATCGTCATACCAATTGCCGGTGATCAACCGGTTTCCGTCGGTAGAAAACGCAGCGGTATTTATTATGGAAAGGCTGGTTATGTTCGTTTGCAACTCCTGTACAACTTGCCCCAGGGGGGTGCGGACGATTACTTTACCATCCTTACAAATACTCAGTAGTTTTTTACCATCTTTAGAAAAGGTCAACGAAAGAATGGATACAACATGGCCATCGATGGTCTTGATTAACTTGCCTTGCAAATCCCAGAAACATAGTTTACCGTTTTGGTGTCCTGTAATGATGTTTTTGCCATCGAAAGAGAAAATAGCGCGTACGATGGCGCTGAATGGGTGTTTGAGCAGTACACTTTGTTTACCACCCTGAATGAGGGTAAGCTCTTTAGACTCCTCTTTACAAATCAGCAGTTTTTTACCATCAATCGACCAGGAAATAGCCACAATACTTGGGCTTGGATTAATGGGTTCTTTCTTAGGCTGATCATTAGAATCCTCCTCCACTGGATACATATCGGCCATCGCGAAATCGCCCGTGTCCTCATCCGTAAGTCCTTCCACCATAATTGCATCCTCTTCATCGCTCAGTGTCAGTGTTGAATCTTTTGCCTCCTCTACTTTTGCAGGTGCCTCCTTTTTAAGCGCAGTATTGTCAATTGGTGCAATTTTTTTCTCTGGGGCTAGCAATTCGATAGGAGTACTAGTATGGGTATTCCAAGCTTTAATTTTTCCACTTTTGTATCCTGCCACAATTTGTTGTCCATCTGGTGAAAAAGCAAGTGACGTTACATCTGAATGCTCATCGCTGCTCAGATAAGTCTTGAGAAATGGGCCTCCAGCAAGACTCCACAAGAAAAGGCCAGCCCGGACACTGCCCGTTAAAATAGTCTTGCTATCTGGTGAAAATTGCAGCGCATAGGTAGGAAAAGGTAATTTTTTGATCTCCTTTCCCTCTGCATTGAAGACATAAGTGTCCTGATCGGTTCCTACGGCATAATATAGGCCATTCGGCGAAAAGGCGAGGCACTGCATTCGGCTTCTTATTTCCTGTTGGGAAATCTGTAATTGCGCCTGCAGATTTTGATAGAAAGAAAGAAAAAGAAAAACCAGGCTTAGGTAATGGAAAGTACGCATACTTTTTGTTGACAAAAGTAGGCGAATTATTGCAACCCGCAAAAGTTGTTTACCCGCTCGCTCGTATAAGTTGTTCCCATTACCCCCCAAAACGCAACGCTGGTGCAGTGTCGGGTGATCCCTGCAATCCCGCCGTTGAAACAGCGGAGAACAAGGCCAACGAGAATTAAAAGCGTTCCTCAATACCCTTATCGAAGCCAGGCCGCTAAAGTGTGGCCTGGTTTTCTTTCTAAAAATTCCATTCCATGAACAGCATCGATCAAATTGATTTCAAATGTATTATGGTTGCTTCCACCACGGATTCCACATTGAGCCGCCTATGGATGGAAAAGTTTAGTGATCAAAAAAGCATTGCCCAGCAGGGTCTTTGCTGGATTTTGGAGGATGGCCAGCGCAGGGCCAAGATAGACGACCATACCTGCATCCCCGTAGGCCGCTACCGCGTACGCCCAACGCGCAACAGCAAGTTTTAAGAGCAATACCAAAAAGACCCCTCGCTGAAACTGAAGTATGTGCTGACGCTGGAGGAGGTGCCGGGTTTTAGTTTGATCCGGGTGCATCCTGGAAAAGATGTGCTCGATACCAGAGGCTGCCCGCTACCGGGTTTGGCTACGGATATGGATACCGATAGTAATTTTGTAGTGGGTCGGAGCCGGGAGGCGCTGAAAAAGATTCATCGGCATTTGGATGTGTTTTTTGATGAAAAGGGGATGGATTTTAGGGTGGAGGTTTGGTGGGAGGTGGTGAGGGTGCCGTTGATTCAATTGGGTGAAATTTAACGGTTTAGCTATACTGGCCTCCGGCAAGTTTTGTTCATGAATTATGTGGGAGTTACCTCAATCCATATACACAAAACTTGGCGGCCCGCAGTATATGTGCCGTGCGACGGTAGGAGTATGGACGTCATAGCCTGTGTTCTATGCTTCTTATTTATTTAGAAAATATTCTAAGATCACCTTTGTACCAACTGCAATGACTCCTGATATTACCGCAAGTATAGATTTTCCAATAATTTCTTTCTTAATTTTATTGTTATCATTTTTTAATTCATCTAAATAGTTTTTGTCACCTCTACTGATATAGAATCCTGTTTCATATTTAAACTTATCAATTTTTCGGTCAATCCACCTAGCTAGGATTCTCCCAACAAGAATCCCTATTGAAAAAACAAAGGCTAATACTACTATAGATCGTTGAAGACTCAATATGTTAAGGTTTTTTGAAACCCCAAATTGATTACATAGTAAGCTATGATATAGGTATGCCAGCAATATAAAAAAGACTGGAGTGAAATTAGCTATTGCTGAAACAATATATTTTTGCCGTTTTTCCAAAACCTTAATAAAGCCTGACTCATGGTCAACTTTTTTTAGGCCATCATGCCAGTCATTAACAACCTTAATTAATTCGTTTGCAATGACTTGATTAATAAAGTCGACTTTTACTAATCCTTCGGCTCTACTTTCAATAAGCTCACTTGGTTCATCACTGGTGAACATTATTTGAAACATTTCTTTGGGAGGGATAGCACTACCCAATCTAACTTTTAGAGTATGTTTTTGAGGTAATACATGATTTGGTAAAGACAATGTTATATCCCAAGTAATGTTGATTGATCTTATTGTCTGGTTTATGTATTCCCAATTTTGTCGTTGGAACTCGCCCCATGAACCATATTCTTTAAAATTCCCATCTGACAAAATGAAGTTAATAGAATTAATATAGGTTTCTACTTTATGAGTATCAAGCTTTTGATGGACTCTATCATTTAATTCGTGAATGTTTGAAAGTTCTATTTTTTTTCTCTCCTCAAAAATCTTGATTTGTGTATCGGGCTTAACATTAGTCCAATAATATATTGACTTGAATGTATCCAAATCTATCGATTGAAGAGGAACGTTTCTAACCTCTTTCATGTCTTGTCCTTCAGGGTTAATTATTTCAGTCATTTCTTTTTTTTTTGGACATAGGACTATGCTTCGCTTTTTACTTAGGCACCTTCAGGTGCATGTATTTCTGCTTTGGCTGTACCTTTATGACCATTCAAAGTAGTTTTTTTTGCAAAATAATATTTTTTCAATTTCAAACCAAACTCACCTAAAAAAATCATACTCCGCCACCACCTTCGCCACATCCAGCCCCGAAGCCAGCAAATACTTCTTCAACACCTCCAGCTTCTTCCAGTGGCTGCCCGCTACCGGGTTTGGCTACCGATATGGATGTGAATGGCAATTTTGTAGTGGGTCGGAGCCGGGAAGCGCTGAAAAGGATTCATCGGCATTTGGATGCTTTTTTTGATGAAAAGGGGATGGATTTTACAATCCCGGTTTGGTGGAAAGTGGTGAGGGTGCCGTTGATTGAGTTTGGTGAAATCTAACGGTTGGCTTGACGACGTAGCCGCTGTTTAGCCTTGCGGGTCGGGTTTGGCGGTTATGTGCGGCAAGCCTTTGTTCGGCGAATTTTCATCTATTATTATTGGCTCAAATTCAATATTGTTTTCCACAACAATAGAATTGTCATACACATCAAGAAGTGTATGAATTGAATTTGTAAGGATTGTTGAGGAGTACTCTTTTGAAGTGCTTCTAATATTTAGAAACGGTGACAATCCTGTTGGATAAAATTTGATATTTTCCATTTCACTGCTGTTTTTTTTGCAAAGTTAAGCGTTATTTTCGTGTTTCCAACCCTCGAAAACCCTGTTGTCTTGTATTCCAACTTGTCCGTTTGGCAAATTTACTCTTCCTAACTGTCCTTCACTAACGAAAACATCACATCCGCCAGTTGTGCTTTCAATCAATGCCCTTCTCAATTGATAATCCGCTGGATTTGTTGTTGCAGCGTTTAAAATATGGTTAGGATTATAAGGTGTCCTCAACTCTAACTCGTTTTCAATATCCTGATATATTTCCTTTATAACCTTATATAATTCATCGTCCGGTTTTTCAATGTTTAGTCCTAATTCTTCTTTTGCTTCCTTCCGATAAATTGTATAGTCATGGCTTCCTGATTCAGAGCATAAAAAACTTATTACTTTTGGTATATGGGCATCATCTATTTTATGGAATTTCAACATTTTTTCTGCAAGCATCTTGATTTGTGATTTGGCTTTAAAAACGTCACCTAATGATAATGGGTGAATATACTCTGTCAATTTCAAATAAACTGATGCAAGCCTATTTGCATTTTTTATTCCCAAGTCATTCTTTGCCATATCAATGAACCCATTCACTTGTTCAACGCTTACAGGTACTCTAATCTGCTGTCCATTGATATTTACTTGCGGATTCATAAGACCATTTGTACTTGGGTCAATTGGCCCCAAAGTTGCTTGTTTAGTCATAATTATTCGATTCGTCCCTAATGAAATTAGGGTTGCAGTACTTTGACATTTGAAGGGTATTATTACCTCAAAATCCTTACAAAAATTTCGAATCAGATTCACTAAACTCCACCCTACGAGAGTGCTACCGCCATTTGAATAAATGTAAAGGCTAATTTTCTCAACGTCTCCGATAGCGTCTAAATGGTTGGCAAAAGAAGGCAGTATATCGGCTCCAATATTTGTTTCCGCACCTTGCCTGTCTCCTGTAACGTAAACAAGAAGTCTTGATTTTCTTAAACTTTCTAACTTTTTGTAATTTTCAAGTCTGTTGATGAGCATATTATTTTATTTTTTATTGGTTAATTTTGTTTCGCCGAACTCCCTACTATCGCAACTAACGGCCATATCCAAATTAGCATTGCGTAATTACCTCAGTAATGCGTTGGATTACCGCATTGCGTGTTTTATGTAGTCGTTAGTTGCGGCAATATCGCCATTAAATACACCTTTATGGCCGTTCAAAGTGGTTTCTGTTTGCAAAATAATATTTTTTCAATTTTAAACCAAGCTCACCTGAAAAAATCATACTCCGCCACCACCTTAGCCACATCCAACCCCGACGCCAACAGATACTTCTTCAACACCTCCAGCTTCTTCCAGCCCCCCAACTTCGCAATAAAATCCAGCGGCACCCCTTGAATAGCCAAATTTGTGGCCGCACTGCGCCGGGCCGTATGGGTGCACACAAAATTAGCCTTTGGCCCCTTTACACCGTTTTCCTGTACAGGAGTATTGATACCGGCCATGCTGGCAATCATTTTGATTTTGCGGTTGGCTTCTTGGTTGGTCGTTTTAGGTAGTTTAAAGTTATATTTTTGCAAAATCTGGAACGCAAAATTGTATCGCAAATAAATGATCAATCCAGCATTTCCAATAGTTCTTCCAAAGATTCATCCCACTCCAATTCCGCTGTTTGGCTAAAAAATGCTTCTTTCATAGGCGGCGTATAACCCTGTGCGGCAATCATTTCTTCCAAGCTTATCGACTTTTGAACTGGTTTAATGGCTTCTAAAAAGCGCAAGTCTTCCATAGGAGGGCAGGGTTTTCATTTAGTGGCGTTTCTAGCTATCCCTTAGTCAAATCTTGAATTTTTACGATCCGGCAATCTGCCCTCCCTAACAAACTCCACTAAATGCTCATCCGTATCCCGCCATGCCCCAAACAAACCCTTCCAAGACTCATCTTTTTCTGGAATGCTTTCTACATATTCCTTCCTGAGGCTATTGGTCAATTGCATAATCAGGCGCAGCTTCAAATCAGAACTGAGGTGGTTTAGCATGGCCATGTAGTCCAAAACAATCCGATCTTCATTGCTCATGATCTTGGAATTTGTGATTCAAATCGCAGCCCGTATTTTAACCAAGCGGAAAATATGCTCCAACATAAAATAATGTTGCAACTCCGATGCCTCTTCAGCATTAAGCGTCTGTTTCTTTTTTTTCCATACCAAGTCATCAAAACGATGTTGGGTCTCTTCCGAAGGCCGATAAGCCAATATTTGCCCAGGTGCAGATTGTGCTAAAAAAGTGGCCACCTCATCATATATCTTGATTTTGTCCATCTTTGCCTATTGGTTTTTGGAAAGAAAACCGACAGATTTTCTCTTGAAATCTACTGTATTCATAGCAATAACGCAGATGAGCTATTTGCACTCATTTACTCAAAGGTACGTATCCTCAATTTTACCTTTTCACCGTGATTTTCACCAACAATCAAAAAAGGCAAAGCAAGCGCAGGATCTGTCCCCGCTAGTCCAAGTCTTCCCCATTAACCCCAAAGCGCAACGCTGGTGCAGGTCATGAGACACTGCACAAGCGTTGTGCCTGGCAATTAATGGGGAAGACTTGGACCAGCGGAGGTGAGGGTGCCGTTGATACAATATGCTATAATTTGAATGTACAAAGCTAAATGCAGGGTCGGATTCCAGGCGATTTCCTGTCAAGTCGAAAAACTTCCCAAGCGGAAAAATGCCCACAGAAAACCACAGATGCGGCACTTGACGGGTATCTGATATTACAGGCCGTTATTGTTTCAAAATAAATTTAATTCAAATTCACTGAACTCAGTGAACTTAGATATTCGACCTTCATATATATTTTTTATGCTCCCACCCTTTACTATTTTTTCTTCTTGAACTACAGATCCAATTTGGATGTGGATTGAAAATCCAACATCAGGCTTTTCCATAAAGTCTTTTTTATTCTCTTTGTTTAAGACGAAGTTATTTTCATAAAGAATTGAATCGATATTTTTAATCGCCCGATTGTACTCTGATAAGGACGCTCCACCATTCTCCGGTTTTGCAATGAAATTTTCTAGGAAGTCAATAGTAAAGTCTAACTCTCCAATAAATTGATTTATGTAAAAGCCCATAAAAATTGGTTGCTCGATTTTGTCGTAATACCTAATTTTAAATGCGTTTTCTAATATTTCTAAGAAAACAGGGTCAAGCTCTCCAGTCACATCTTTATTGACTTTATCTAAAAGATTTTTCAGTTTTTCAAATCTGTCGAAATGATAATTATATCTTTCTCTATTATTGAGATTAAATACAATTAGAGCTTTCAGATATTTTTCTACTGAAGTACTTGCAAGTGTTAGTCCTTGAATAATCAAGTGATTATTAAGTAATAAGCGAGCAGCAATATAATCGCGATAACCAAGACCCATTAGCCAATGCCCTGTATAAAGCTTTTCAGTCCATGTAATCGAGTTGTTCATAATAATTGCTTGTATTTTAGTTTTTAGGTAAACTTTCATGCTCATCCAAAAGTTCCTTTTGCAAAAAATATTTTTTCACGTTCAAACCAATCTCACTTAAAAAATTCATGCTCCGCCACAACTTTCGCCACGTCCACTAACCATGCCAATACATCCTTCCTGAACCCAAGAGAGTTGCTAAAGTTAAGTTTGATCCGGGTACACCCAGGGGTGAAAATTGGGGACACTCGTGGCTGCCCGCTACCGGGTCTGGCTACAGATATGGACACCAATAGCAATTTTACTGTGGGCCGCAGCCGGGAAGCGCTGAAGCGGATTCATCGGCATTTGGGTGCTTTTTTTGATGAGAGGGGGATGGATTTTACAATCCCGGTTTGGTGGGAGGTGGTGAGGGTGCCGTTGATTTAAGTAATGCATCTATTTCACCCTTAACCTTATTAATTCTTTTTGTAACAAGTCGAGATTTTGGTTGCTTCCCAATAGATTTAGAGCCTGTAAAAATTTAAGATTTTACAGATGTGAGGATTAGAAAAAAGGAATCAGCGGTAATTTGGTTGGAGAAAATTTGCAAATATGTACCCAACCAACATCACTGATTCCCAATGGGAAGTTATAAGTTCTTTGTTTGATACCCAACGTAAGCGGAAATATTCTTTGCAGGAGATTATCAACGCCATATTTTATCTAACCCGTAGTGGGGTTCAGTGGCGGATGCTTCCCAATGATTTTCCGCCCTATGGGATTGTATACTACTACTTTCGGAGTTGGCAAATAAGCGGTCTATGGGAGCGGATCAATCGCCATGTAGTTGAACAAGAACGAATCAAACAGGATCGACCTTCATCCCCAAGTGTTGGGATCATTGATTCACAATCGATTAAAAACCGAGAGCGAGGACTTGGGGATAAAGGCTTTGATGGTCATAAGAAAATCAAGGGCCGAAAGCGGCATTTGATCATTGATTCTCTAGGTTTAGTTTTGGCCGTTATGGTTGGTCCAGCAAACAATCATGATGCTTGTGCCGCTAAAATTTTACTTCAAAAGTTAGCATTGGTAGGCTTTGAGCGAATGAAAATCATTATTGGAGATGGTGCC
>NZ_JBGSLK010000011.1:0-33405 GCF_041740695.1 Haliscomenobacter sp.
GGCTACCGCAGCGACTTTGCACCTCGGCTCCGCTCGGTGACCGAGCCGCTGCGGCAGCCTCAACCTTCTCAACCTCCCTCAACTTCAAAATAAGTCAATGGACCCACTACACCTGAATACCCAAGCCGTTCACGCAGGCTATACCATCGAAAAAGAATTCGGTTCGGTGAGCCAGCCGATCATCCTGAGTACTACCTTTGAGCGGGAAAACGGGGTGCCACGCGAGCACATCTATACCCGCAGCGAGAATCCCAACCGGATCAGCCTGGAAACCAAACTGGCCATCCTCGAAGGTGGGGCCGATGCCATTGCCTTCGCGTCAGGTCAAGCGGCGGCGTATGCGGCGTTTCAGGCCATTTTGGAACCAGGTGCCCATGTCCTGATCCCGGATGATTGTTACCACGGCATTCGCAGCCTCTTGTCACAAGTGTATCAAGGTTGGCAAATCAACGCCGAAGAAGTGGACATGAGTGAGGTGAGCAATGTGGCCGATGCCATTCGCCCCGAGACCAAGTTGATCTGGATTGAAACCCCCACCAATCCAAAACTCAAAATATTCGATATCCAGGCCATCGCCAAACTGGGAGCTGAAAAGGGCATCATCGTAGCCTGCGACAATACCTGGGCGACGCCTTTTTTCCAACGCCCATTTGAATTGGGTTGTGATCTGGTAATGCATTCCACGACCAAGTACTTTGGCGGGCATTCCGATATTTTGGGTGGAGCCTTGATTTTGAAAGAAAAAGGTGCCTTGGGCGCTCGTTTGCGTTCGATTCAAAGCGCCGGTGGGGGAGTACCTTCGCCATTTGACTGTTGGTTGCTTAACCGCAGTCTGGCCACTTTTCCCCTGCGTATGCCCGTTCACGCGAGCAATGCGCAGGTTTTGGCGCAGTTTTTACACGGGAAACCTGCCATCGAGCGGGTCTATTACCCCGGTTTGCCTTCTCACCCGAACCATGATGTAGCCAAGGCACAAATGCAGCACGGTTTTGGCGGCATGTTGTCCATCGAAGTGAAAGGCGGCAAAGAAAAGGCGATTCAACTGGCCGAACACCTGCAAATATTTGCCCATGCCACTAGTTTGGGTGGGGTGGAGAGTTTGATTGAACACCGCCGCACCGCCGAAGGGGCTCAGCCACGCAGCCCGGATAATTTGCTGCGTGTTTCGGTGGGGATTGAATTTATTGGGGATTTGGTGGCGGATTTTGAGCAGGCGTTGGGGAAGTTGTAAATCGTTCCTAAGTGTTGGTTTGCTGCTGGTACTTCACAATATCCTTGGGAACACAAAATTGTTCCAACAATTGTGGCAACGCTTGTTTGGCTGCTACACTTTGCCGCAATTGCCAGTAACGGTCTTTGTTGATGGCGATAACCGATTCAAAATCAATCAGGGGCGCTGGATAGTCCTGGCCGATTTTACACTGATAAAAACTTTGTTCCATGAGGGTCATTTTCCAGGGCTCAGCCAGGTGCGCGGAGGGGACGTTTTGGAGTTCGGGGACCCATTTTTTGATAAAAATTCCCTCTGGATCGTGTTTGTTGACTTGGGTACTCGGGTTGTAAATCCGCAAGGTGTGGTAACCCGTAAGCCCGGCCTGCATCTGGATTTGTGGGTAATGAATGCCCGGGTCAAAATCCAGAAACAAACGCGCCAAATGCACGGCTACTGGCCGCCAATCCAGCCACAAGGCAAACGAAGCAAAAGATACCAACATCGCCCGCATGCGAAAATTGACCCAGCCATTGGCTTGCAGGCAGCGCATGGATGCGTCAACCATCGGAAAACCCGTTTGTCCCGACTTCCAGCTTTCCAGGAAAGGCCCTTCGTTCAATCGTTCGAGTTGATTAAAAACCGGATTGATCGGTTCAACTTCGATGCGCCAGTCTGATTCCAGTTTTTGAATAAAATGGGAGCGCCACCACAAGCGCGAGCGAAAGTTTTTGAGGTTCCAACTGCCCGCATTATGGGGTAAATTGCCTCTCAGCAATTGCATGATTGCCCGCGAGCTGATGCACCCGTAAGCCAGGTAAGGCGACAAGCGGCTGCAACTGATTCGACTGGCGGCAGGTTTGGACAATTGCAGGCTATAGTTTTTGCCCCGCTCCTGAAAAAATGAATGGAGGTAGCGCCAAGCGGTAGTTTCACCACCTGGTTGGAATCCTTCCTGGTAAGTTTGAAAGGAGGCCGGGAGGGGTGGATAAGCCCATTGTCCCAGCAGATTTTTTGGAAGCTCCAGGGTGTTTAGCTGAGGCAACTCGACCGTGGCCAGGGGGGCTTTGAAATAGGCTTTCTCCAGGTTTTCAACCCAGGCACGCCGGTGTTTTCGCCCCCGAATGATGCCATCGTGGGGGAATTCACGGTACTCTATCCCTTGGGTTAGACACCATTTTTTGACCGCCTTATCGCGATCAAAAGTCAATTTGATGCCCGTTTCGGCATGGCTGTACAAGTGTTGGATGTGGTAATGTTCAGCCAGATTGGCCAGACTAGGAATCACCTCACTACACACCCAGTAGATTTTTTTCTGGGAGCCTTGTAGCTGCTGTCGCAGGTCTAGCAGGCTTTCATGTACAAAACGCCAGTGGCGCAAATCCATTTCCGGAGCTGCCATCAAACTGGGCTCAAAACAATACCACAACAAACAGGGGATGCCGTCGGAAGCAGCTTGCGCTAGAGCAGCATGATCCTGTAAGCGCAGGTCGCGTTTGAACCAGATGATGTTGATGGTAGGTTTGGTCATAGAGGCTAAGGGGCGATAAAAAAATAAGTGCTCATTTTGCCAAAGGGTTAGATGAGTAAACAATTCATTTTAAGTGTCTTATCTAATTCTTTGGCTCAAGAAAAATGAGTACTTATTTTTGCCCCACTACTAAATGCCGGAGGAAAAAAAAGGTTCAGATTTTATTGCTTGTAAAGCCCAAAAATCCTAGCCACTTCCACCGGCCGATCCGTACAAATAATATCCGCCCCAGCCCTAAAACGTTCCAAATACAGCGCTTTGCTATCTACCAATGGTATCGTATCGACATTCCCATTGGTGCCCAGGGAGCAGGTGATGCCCAAGGAATGAATGCGCTGATAATAGTCAGCAGGTTGAATTTCACGCGGAGTCAGAGCCACCAATTGACTTTTTGGGATGCCTGATTTTTCAATAGCAGCAATTTGCGCCTCCTGATTAAAACCCAATGCTAACATCAGATTCGGTTGTTGCTCATAAACGTATTCCGCATCTTTCAAACTGTAACAAATCAACACCGCCTGATTTTCAACCTTCGCCTGCTTGATTTCCTGCAAGACCAAATCAATGGCGGTACCGGGTTTGTTGTCAATGATCAGAATGCAAGGTTTTTTTCGTAAAAAATGCAGTGTCTCCCTAAAAAGTGGCGGATGATATGGGGTCACCTGCTCTTCTTCATTTTTCAGGTTTATGGTCTTCAATTCTTTCCATAAACTTTTGCTAACGGAACCTGTACCGTTGCTCATCCTTTCCAATTCATCGTCGTGCGCGAGCAGCAACACGCTATCCTTGCTCATGCGTACATCAAATTCGATGAGTGGGCAGTACACTTGTTGCAGGGTGTGTTGGAAAGTAGCCAGGCAATTTTCTGGAAAACCTCCACTGGGTCCACCACGGTGCGCCATGATAAAAGGTGTCTTTTGTTGAGGATTGTAGCGAAAGAGGGTTTTGAGCGCAGCAAAGTCTTTCGGCTGGCAATTGACACCACTGGCTTTGCTATCCTTTACTGAGCTAGCACAGGTACAGGCCATGAGAACAAGCAGTAAAAGAAACAGGCTATTTTTCATGCAAGATTGAATTCTTGTCGAAAGATAGTTTATTTCAAAACGTAATTTTACGGATCAGTATAAATCAAACAATTAAAATTCAATTGCATGCATCCAAAATACGTACTGATCACTGGTACTTCCTCTGGGATCGGAGCAGCCACAGTAAAACTATTGGCAGATTCCGGCTACACCGTTTTTGCCGGGGTAAGAAGTGAGAATGCATTCGAAAAGTGGCAGCAAAATAATCACCCACATATCATCCCGCTGCGACTCGATGTAACTCATCCCGCAGCCATCGAAGCCGCATATCAGGATGTAGCCAAGACTGTTGGTGAAAATGGCCTGTATGCCCTCATCAACAACGCGGGCAACTGTATCGGCGTACCCACCGAGCTATTTGATGAAGCAGCAGCCAAACACTTGATGGAAACCCATTTTTGGGGCATGGCCAATCTCTGTAAAGCATTTATTCCCTTGTTGCGTAAATATGCTCAGTCCAGTGGGTCAGCGGCCAGGATCATCAATGTTGGCTCGACGGGCAGTATTTCTTCCTTTCCATTTATTCAATTTTACAACGCCGCTAAGTTTGCGATCTTGGGTTTTACGGAATCCATTCGATTTGAGTTGGCCCCACAAAACATTCATTGTTCAGCCATTCTGCCGGGGGCTGTAAAAACGGAGATTTGGGACCGAGCTGAGGAAAGCATCAAGACCAGTTTGCAACAATTGTCCTCTGAGGGTGCTCACTTGTACCGCGACAATATCACATCCGCCCTCCAGCTTTCCAATAAATTAGAAAGCAAGGGGGTAAGCTCACGGTCCGCTGCTTTGGTGTATAAAAAAGTACTGGAAAGCCACAAACCCAGACTCAAATATTTCATTGGAGCTGACTCAAAATTGATGCATTGGATGGTGCGCTATTTACCAGATGCCCTTCGGCACGCCATCATCAATACCCAGCTGAAGTTTAAAAAGACCTCATAGCTTTAACACGGCTGCAATAAGCTTCTGGCGCAATGGACCGAGGTCGTAATAGCTGCCTTTGGCTGACAAACCCATGTTCTGCCGGTTGATGAGCACAATCACTGAAATGTTAGACTGGGGTACCACCACAATGCTGGTCCCCGTGAATCCGGTATGCGCAAAGGTGCCTGCAGGAGTGTTTTTCATGACCGGATTCGTGGGGTCCATCATCCAACCCAGGCCATTGTTGAATTGGTCTTTAGTTAAAAATTGTTCGATGGTTTGGGCGGAAATAAATTTTCGCTCGACCACCTTACCTTTGGCCAAGAGCATATCGACCAATTTTTGCAAGTCACCCACAGTGGAAAACAGGCCTGCTGCTCCAGAGACGCCACCATTCGCATACCAGGTGTTGCCATCGTTTACCTCACCTTTCAAGGTATAATTGCGCCAGCCATCCCATTGTTTTGGGTCCAGGTCTTTCACCGTAAAACCAAGTGAGGCATCATAAACCATTCTTTTTTCGTAGGGATTTCCATGCGAAGTGGCGGCAATTTTGTTAAACCCTCCTTTGGTCAGGGGATTAAAAGTAGTGTGCAACATTCCCAGTGGCTTAAACACCTGTTGGTCCAGGAATTGCTCCAGCGGCATTTTGGATACCTGCTCGATGATCTGGCCCAGCAGCACAAATCCCAAATCGCTGTAGCGGCGTTGTTTCCCCACTGGAAAAGCCAGGGGTAGTTCTCCAATGAGTCGATAAGTCTCTTGCTTATTGGAGGCTCGGTAATAAAGTGGATACCATTCCCTTAACCCAGCGGAGTGGCTGAGTAAGTGCCGAATGGTGATTTTGCCCTTTTCAGGGGTATCAAATGCTGGAATGTATTTGCCAACTGGATCATCGACTTTGAGCAATCCTTGGTCCACCAACAACATGATGGCCGTGGTGGTGCCCACTACCTTGGTCAAGGAAGCCAAATCGTACAGGTGGTCAAGCGAAGTAGGCTCAGGATTGGGGAGGAGTTGGTGCTGAGCGTTGTATTTTTGGGAAAGCCCATACGCACGTTGGAAAAGGACTTGTTTGCCTTTTTTGACCTGAATAACTGCACCCGGAATCTTGTCCCCTTTTACTTCACTTTGGAGCAGGCTATCCAGGGTTTTGAATTTTTTTGCGTTGGTTAGCTGAGGGGAAGGGCTTGGTTTGGATTGGGAAAAAACAAAAAAAAGTGGTGCTAAAAGCAGAAAAAACAGAAGGTGATAACGCATGATGGCTTGGATTTGTACCTGCCCGAAAATAGATTCTTTTTTTGATTCTGACTACATCGCACAAAGAAAATTACATCGAAGGTTTCCTGACATTGCGAATAAAAATTAAATTTACATTTATTGATAAACTATAACTATGAAACAAACAACCAACATTTTACTCATTCTGTTCGGAGTGGGTTTAAGCCTCTTTGCGCAAAAAGGCTTTGCACAAGACCCGAATTTCCACATTTACCTGTGTATCGGCCAATCCAATATGGAAGGCCCTGCTCCAATCGGCCCGCAGGACACGGTGAGCAATAAACGACTCCAACTGCTATCAGCCCTGGATTGCCCAGAATTGGGCCGCACCATGGGCAATTGGTACGACGCCAAACCTCCCCTGTGTAGATGCAATACCCGCCTGTCGCCCGCTGATTATTTTGGCCGCACCATGATTCAATACTTGCCTGAAAAAATCAGCATTGGCTTGGTGCACGTTGCGGTAGCGGGGAGCAAGATTGAAATTTTTGACAAAGAATTGTACAAAACCTACCTGGACACTTCGGCTGCCTCCAGACCCTGGATGATCAGAATGTCTGATGCTTATGGAGGGAATCCCTACCAGCGGCTGGTGGACATGGCCCGGATAGCTCAGCAAAAGGGCGTGATCAAGGGGATATTGTTGCATCAGGGCGAGTCGAATACGGGGGATAAGGCCTGGCCCGCAAAAGTCAAAAAAATCTACGACGACTTACTTGCGGACCTGAAACTCGCACCCAATTCCATTCCTCTGCTGGCGGGTGAATTGGTGAATGCCGACCAGGGCGGCCGATGCGCTAGCATGAATGAGATCATCGCTACCTTGCCACAAACCCTCCCACGGGCTAGCGTAATTCCTTCTTTTGGCCTGGAGGCTGTTCCCGACAAATTGCATTTCACCGCCGAGGGCATCCGCAAATTCGGGAAAAGATACGCTGCCCGGATGCTATACTCGATGGGTGTCGACATTGAAGCGTATCCAGCTCAATCCATCGCCGCAGAAACCAATGCTCCCGGTATGCCTTATCCACGAGTAGATGCCGAAAACAGAGCGGTATTCAAAATTGATGCTCCTGCAGCGAGTAATGTGCAGCTGGATTTGGGCAAAAAATACGACATGGTGAAAAACGAGGCAGGCTTGTGGACGGTCACTACCGAAACCCTGCAACCGGGTTTCCATTATTATTACCTGTTGATTGATGGCTACCGTTTTTCAGATCCCGCCTCCGAATCCTTCTTTGGCATTGGTAAAATGATGAGTGGCATTGAAATTCCTGCGCCAGACCAGGCATTTTATACCCCACGCGATATCCCACATGGCCAGGTTAGAGAAAACTACTATTACTCCGCGACGATGGGCAAGTATGAGCGCTTCTTTGTGTACACGCCTCCTAGCTATGATGTCAATACCACTGAAAAATTTCCAGTACTGTACCTGCAGCATGGCATGGGCGAAGACGAACGCGGCTGGGTAGAACAAGGCAAGTTGAGCATCATCATGGACAACCTGATCGCCGACAAAAAGGCCAAACCCATGGTCATCGTTATTTCGGATGGTGGCACCGGTGGTATGTTTAAGCCGGCTGTAGGTGAGGATGTCAATGAAGCGAGAAAACAATTCGGTGCGAAATTCAGCCCCATGCTCTTGGATGAAATCATTCCTTACACGGAGAAAAATTTCAGGGTAAAAACCGATCGACTGAGCCGGGCCATGGCTGGCTTATCCTGGGGAGGGTTCCAAACTTTCCAAACGGCCCTGCCCAATCTCGACAAGTTTGCCTACATCGGCGGCTTCAGTGGAGCGGGCATGTTCAACCCGGAAACCGACATGAAAACGGTGTACAACGGTGCCTTTGCGAACAGTACCGATTTTAATAAAAAGGTCAAAGTATTCTTTTTGGGGATCGGCGCTCATGAAGGCCAACGCACCAAAGCACTCAGCGACGCTTTTATCAAAGCGGGGATCAACAACACTTACTATGTATCGGAAAATACGGCGCACGAATGGTTGACTTGGCGGAGATGTTTGTATCAGTTTACGCAGCAGTTGTTTAAATAAATTTGAATCAAAAGTTATGAAACGTTTCAATATACTATTTTTACTGTTGATGCTCGGCACTTTGACTGGCCACGCTCAGCAATGGCAGCCCATCCAAACCCGCGATGGACTCGTACAAGGCACCTTCGAAAATGGCCAACAGGTATTCAAAGGAATTCCTTTTGCCGCTCCTCCCACCGGGCAATACCGCTGGCAAGCCCCCCAAACCGCTGAAAAATGGTCAGGGGTAAAAATGGCAAACCAATACGGCCCCAGCCCTTTCCAGGGAGGCAATCCACCTGCCGGGAAAAGTGAAGATTGCCTGTACCTCAATGTCTGGAGCCCTGCAAAATCAGCTACTGAAAAGTTACCCGTTTTGGTTTGGATTTACGGTGGCGGTTTTAGTTTTGGTTCTACGGCCGAGCCTGGTTATACGGGTGAAAAGCTGGCTGGTAAAGGCGTAATTGTGGTGAGCATTGCCTACCGCGTAGGCCAACTTGGCTTTCTTGCGCATCCCGAATTAAGTGCAGAGTCACCCAATAAGGCTTCCGGCAACTACGGCCTGCTTGATATGATCGCAGGGCTGCAATGGGTGCAAAACAACATTGCGGCTTTTGGTGGCGACTCCGGCAAAGTGACCATATTCGGAGAATCGGCGGGAGGAATCGCGGTAAGTATGCTTTGTGCTTCACCGCTGGCCAAGGGACTTTTTCACGGAGCTATTTCCCAAAGTGGTGGCTCCTTTGGACCTCCCCGCGTGACCACCTATCCAGGAGAAAACCAAAAACTGCTGGCTGATGCCGAGACAATGGGCTTGGAATTTATGAAAACAGCTGGAGCTACCAATTTAAAGGAATTGAGGGCCATTCCTGCGGATAAATTGCCTGGGGTTCGAGGTTTGGGTACCTCCTGGCCCACGATTGATGGCTATGTCATTCCTGCGGATCAGAGTACCCTTTACGCAAAAGGCCAGTACAATGCTACGCCGATTTTAGTAGGCTACAATTCAGATGAAGGGATGAGTTTTATGCCTCCAAAAACGCCAAAAGATTATGTTGACGGCGTAAATAAGAGGTACGGAAAATTTGCTGATGACTTGATCAAAGCCTATCCAGTAGGTGAAAACAATGTACCAAAAACTGCTCGCGACCTGGCTCGTGACGCCGCCTTTGGATGGCATACCTGGAAATGGGCAGTGTTGCAGGCTCAAACCAGCAAAAAATCTAAGGTATTTTACTATTATTTTGACCAGCATCCTGATTACCCTGCTGATTCTCCCCTTTACGGCTCTGGTTCTCCGCATGGCCAGGATGTAGCGTTTGCATTCGGGCACGTCAATCCTGAGAGCAAACAAGCCTCGTCTACGGATCAGGCAATATCGGAAGCCATCATGACCTACTGGACAAATTTTGCCAAATTCGGCGATCCCAATGGCCCGGGAGTGCCGAAATGGGAAAAATTCACAAAACGAAAGCATGGGGTCATGCATTTCAAACAAAGCCCACAAATGGGTGGCGTTCCCAGTGAGGAATCGCTGAAAGTATTGGATGCGTATTACACCTGGAGGCGCACTGCGGAAGGCAAAGCATGGGCAAAATAAATCCTAGACACTCAAACAACTTCTTAGACTTTAATCCAACAACATATGAAAAGGAATATCTTTCTCTTGATTTTTTGTGGGTTAGTTACCATGGCCTGGTCGCAACCCACCTCACAACCCTCATTTGTTTCCCCTGAAGTTCATCCCGATGGAAAAGTGAGCTTCAGGCTTTGGGCGCCAAAAGCCAATGAAGTAAAGCTCAATGCCCAATTTGAAAAGGCGCCGCTTGTCATGCAAAAAGATGACCGAGGGGTATGGAGTGTGACGGTAGCAGCAGTAAAACCTGACATGTATCCGTATGCATTCAATGTAGACGGAATTCAGGTAGCCGACCCTAAAAACTCCGCCATTTTTCCGAATGAGGGTTTCCAGAATAGCATTTTGGAAGTTACCGGAAATAGCCCTTTGGTGCATACGCTTAAAAATGTGCCCCATGGTACGGTTTCCTACCGGTATTACAACTCGCCTGCATTGGGTATTCGCCCAGTAGTGATTTACACGCCACCGGGGTATGAGGAAAATTCGAAAAAAAAATACCCGGTATTGTATTTGTTGCATGGAACCACGGATACCGAAGAAACCTGGACCAAGGTTGGGCGGGCCAATGTTACCCTTGACAATTTGATTGCTGAAGGTAAAGCCGAGCCGATGATCATTGTAATGCCGTATGGTCGGGCTTATCCAAAAATCAGCAAATCTGCAGGCAGTCTACGCAACTGGGATAACCTCCAGGAATTTAAACCTGACTTTTTTGATAACCTGATGCCCTTTGTGGAGAAAAACTATCGAACCAAAAATGACAAAAACAGTCGGGCCATTGCTGGGTTTTCTGGAGGAGGAGGCACTACTTTGTACTTCGGCCTAAACAACCTGGACAAATTCAGTTATGTGTGTGGATTTGCACCCGGCATGCTTGAAAACGAATTTGAACGCAACAACGAAGTCGCTTTTGCCAATCCTGGACAGACCAACAAAATGCTCAAGTTGTTTTGGATAGGCGTGGGCAAAGACGACGGCCTGCACGCAGTAAACCAGAAATACATGGAGGTATTGAAGCAAAAAAACATCAAGCATGAAACCTTGATTTCCGAAGGTGGGCATACCTGGATGAACTGCAAACTTTATCTGGCTACTATTGCTCAAAAATTATTCAAGTAAGGGATTGGCCAATACGCCAATAAAACATGAGTCATCCCGAATTTTTGGGATGATAAACCGCGGATGCGGTTGAATTTATAATAGCCCCGGTCGTCCGGGGTCATTTTGGTAGCAAAAGGTTCCGCAACCGCGGATGCGGTTGAACTTTCTGCTCAATTGAGTTCAACCACTGCCGTGGTTGCCGCCAATTTGACCCAACAATTTACCCCGGACGACCGGGGCTATTATAAATTCAATCGCTCCGCGATTAGGTTTATGCCCGATTTTGACTTTTCAAAAATTCGGGATGACTCATGTTTTATTTCAAAACTTACAACTTCTTAAAATACAAATTCCTTACCCGGCCATTGGTTACTTTGCACCCGGTAATGCCATTGTTCGCATCGCGTACAAACTCAATTTGGCCAAAAAACCAGGCCTGCCCAGAGAACATGTCTTTTTTAAGGGGCTGCAATTCAAAATCGCTGTGCCTGCTGTGTTGAGCCATTAGTTTTCCCCCGACTACTACAAAATCATAGGTAGTAGATAATTCTTCGCTGTAAAAACTGCCGGAGAACTCTGCCAAATTTACTGCAGTTTTATCAAAATCCTTGATACGTTGCGCATCCATAATGCGCCCACTTTGATGGAGTTTAAGCGTATTGACCTTATCTCCTCCATTCGGTACAAACTCAACTTTTGCATCTACTCCTTCCACTGTAAACTCCGTATTCGACAAGGGGCTTAGCACAAAAGCAGGTTGTCCGGTTGCCTGCCCAGATAGTTGGCCATTATTTGAGCTGATGCTAATGTTAAAGCCAGGCTGTAGTTCAAAATCTCCCAGGTAAGTGTTTAATGTAGCTTGGTCTACTGAAACCCCAGCTGTCTTTGGACTTTCTTCTTTTTTGGCTGTTACGACGGGCTCCGTTTTGATCTTGTCTTTCAGGTAAATGTCCACTACCTTGTGTGCCATGTCGCCCGAATTGAATTCAGCTGCATTGCTCAAAACGACCACCGAAAATTTTTCATCCGGAAAGCGGGTTAAAAAAGAGCGATAGCCAGCATCCGCCCCGCCGTGCTGGATTTCATTTAAATCTTTGTACTTGCCTACAAACTGACCAAGGGCTCCACCAAAGGTTTTTCCATTGTTCAAAACTGCCAGGGTATTCAATTTACGAATGAGGGCGGAGTCACCCACCGCCGGGTTCCCAAAATTGACAGCCCACAGACTCAAATCTTCAGCGGTGGTAAAAAGACTGGTGGCACCCACATTGGCATAGCTCAGCACACTTTTTTTGTAGCCATTGTTTTCATGATAAGAATAGGCCCGGTTTTTCACAATTTTTTCATGGTCATCGTAAAACAAGGTGCTTTTCATTTTTAAAGGGCTGAAAATATTGGCTTGGGTAAATTCCGCAAAGGATTGACCAGATACTCTGGCTACAATTTCGGCCAATAAAGTGAAGCCTGTGTTACAGTATACAAACTCTTCGCCCGGGTTGAAATTGAGCGCTTTTTGCTTACTTATCAGTTTTAATACATGCTCTTTGGTGATCACATCATCCAGTCGCCAACCAGCCATCGCCAGCAAATTCCATTGGTCGCGCAGGCCGCTGGTGTGGGTAGCCAAATGACGTAAAGTGATGGTTTTGCCAAAATCAGGAACTTCAGGAATGTACTTTCTGATGTCGTCGTCCAGGCTGAGTTTACCAGCCTTTTCCAGCAACAAAATGGAAAAAGCAGTAAACTGTTTTGAAACCGAAGCGATGTGGAATACTGTGGAAGGGCTATTCGGAATATCGTATTCAAGGTTAGCCATTCCGTAACCTTTTTTGTACACAATTGTGCCGTTTTGGACTACTGCTATTGCGGCACCAGGGCTGTCTTTATTGTCCCAGGGCGCAAAAAGTTCATCCACTTGATCCCCCAGAGTAAGCGCCTTAGGTTTGACCAGTTTTAGGGTGATGGTGTATTTTCCTTTGGATTCATTCTCCTCTAGCGGCGTAACTTCCACCACATATTTTCCCTTTTCATCAGATTTTAAAGCAAACAGCTCCGCTCCATTGTTCCCATTTGGACTATCAAACTCTGCTATTTTTTTTCCTTGAGGGGTGTAGGTGCTGATTTTTACATCCACTCCTTCCTGCATCAATTTGAAAAAAGCAAATTGGTTTTTCTCCAGGTTGACGGAGTATCGATGTTCCTCTTTTGGAGCGACTTCTGCTGAAACAGTTTTGCCTTTTAATAGCTCCCCCTTTTGGACCTGAGCAAGAGCTAGGTTAAAAAATAGGCATAAAAAAAGGCCAAGAGCCACGGTGATTTTTAAAGCTTTCATGATTTTTTTGTTTAAAGCCAAATAAAGGATTAAACGCCAATTTTTGAACAAAACGCAAATAAAACTATCTTGCGCCACCAAAGCTCAACGATGGAAGATCAAGTAGACATTCTTCGCTGCAAGTCTTGTGCAGCCACCCTTTCTGGCATTTATTGCGGGCAGTGCGGACAAAAAGTAATCCAGCGTCGCATCACCATGCGCGCAATTTTTGATGATATTTTCAGTCAGATCAGCAATGTGGACAAAGGGTTAATTTATACCTTTTTCATGTTGTTTAAAAAACCAGATCAGGTAGTGTTGGATTACCTCGCTGGTAAAACGATTAAATACAGCTCACCATTTAAATACCTGGTTTTTTGGACGGCTGTTTCAGCATTGATCTACATTGGCTTTGGCTTTTATGATCAACAAATTGCGGGTATGGACAACTTGATGCAGTCAAGCGAAGACCAAAAAGTAAATGAATTTACCACGCTGTACAACGATTTGATGAAACAAAATTTTCAGCTTTTCTCTATTTTATACATCCCTTTTTTCGCCATTTTTACCCGGGTTTTTTTCAAAAAATCTGGGCTCAACTACGCCGAACACTTGGTGGCTAATGCCTATTTCAGCGCCCAGGCATCAATCGTGTTTATGCCTCTTCTTCTATTTAACTTGAACATGGATTTGATCACCACGCTGAGTATGTTGAGTATGACCTTGTATTATACTTACGCCAGTCACAAGCTGTTTAAACAAGGCTGGCTTGCTGCTTTTTTCAAAGTGGTCATGATCTATTTATTGAGTATATTTTTATTCGGTCTTGTGGCTGCAATTGTACTTATACCGATTGTTTTTTTGCAAAAACAATAAAATCATAATGCTTAGTAGTGGGGCAAAAATAAGTGATCATTCTCCCAGATACCGCGCTACAAACTTTACCAACTCCTCCCCATGCAAATTTTTGGCAATCACCTTCCCATCCGCATCCAGCAAAAAATTAGCCGGGATCGTCTGGATGCGTAGCGCCTCCATCAAAGGGGCATCATCCCCGCGCAGGTGAGAAGCGTGTACCCAGCGGTAGGCCCCGTCCGCTTGAATCGCTTTTTTCCAAGCTTGAGTGCTGGCATCCAAGGCGTAACCGATGATCTCAAAGCCATTTTTATGGTGATTTTCCCACAAGGGCACCAAAAAATCCCGGTTTTCACGCCGACAGGGGGCACACCAGGACGCCCAAAGATCCAACAAGGTCAAGCGGCGTTTGCCAATGAGCTGAGTCAAGGTAAGGGTATCTCCAGCCAGCATCGGTAGGAGGGCATCGGGTAGTTTATCGCCGATCATTACTGCAAGGCGCTCCCGATTGCTTTTTTGGCACAGTTGAGCCACCCAGGGGTGACTGGGATTGCTGCTTTGCCATTTTTGGCATTGGGAAAAAAGAAATTCGGGTATACGTTCATAATCCTGGTTCGGACTCACCCAACGAATGGCCAAAAGTGCGGGCAGCAGTTGATCGGTTTGTTGCGCGAAATCCATTAAGGGTTTTTGAAAGTTCAATCGTGCCGCTTCGGCTTCGAGTATTTTTGTTTCCTCGTGCTCTTCGTCCTTGTTTTTGGATAGGAATTGCTGAAAAGCGGCTTGGCGAATGTCTCTTAACTTTAGCAGCGCGGCATTTTCAGGGGAGGGATTTTCGATGGCAAAACTGCTTTGAAACTGTGCCATCGAAGCACTTATTTTAAGTTTGAGTCCATTTTTCCAAATGATTGGGCAATAGTTGGCGCTGCTGGGGTCATCGTTGTTCAAGCGGTTGACAAACGGTTCGCCTTTTCGTTGCACGGCAAGTTCGAGCAGCATGGGCTCTACACTGTCTGGTAGTTTTTCAAAAACAAAACTCCCATCAGGTTTTATACGTGCCGAATCGATTACCTGCCCCAAAAAGCTGGTAGCCACCTCATCCAAACTACGTGGTTGAATCAAAAAGAGGGTAGGGGCCCACTGATCATTTGGTGCTAAGGTGATTTTCCCGGAGAGGGGTGCCTGGCCAGTGCAACTTGTGTGCAAGGAAAGGATCAACAAAAGGAGATAGGTAATCTGTTTCATGTGCAAAGAATAAAGCCTAATCAATTTATTGCAGCGTTTTCCACCATTCCTGAAAGGCCTGCCCGCTTTCTTTCAGGTTCACGCATTCACCAATCAAGGGTGTTACCAAAGGTACAAGATAACCACTATTCAAGCGGGTGATTTCCGTCAAGGGTTCATACCAGGCATGCATGGCCAATGCGAATTTGGACGAATGAACGGGCATCAGGAGTTTGGCCTGCAAGGCTTTGGCTGCTTTCAGCGTTTCTTCGGGCAGGCAGTGAATCGCGTGCCAGGCGGGATTGTACTGACCGTTTTCGAGAATAGCCAAATCAATGGGGCCAAATTGATCGCCGATTTTGGCAAAGTGCTCGCCATAACCACTGTCGCCGCCCAGGTAAATTTTCCCATTGGGGGTTTCTAACAAAAAGGAAAGCCAGAGGGTGTTGTTGCGCTTGAAGGAGCGCCCTGAAAAATGACGGGTTGGAAGGGTATGCAGGGTCAGGCCTTTTTCCAGGATCAGGCTTTCATTCCAGTCTTTTTCCATGATTCGCTCCGCCGGATAACCCCAGCGTTCCAGATGTGAACCCACCCCAAGCCCACAAATCACCTGTTTTACCTTGTCTTTTAAACCCGTTACAGTTTGGTAATCAAGATGGTCGTAATGGTCGTGGGTAATCAGGAGATAATCAATAGGCGGCATATTTTTCACGGTATAAACATCGCTGCCTTTAAAAGCCTGGTTTGAGCCAGGGATCGGGGACACATTGCCACTAAAAACTGGGTCGATCAGAAATTTTACCCCCCCGATTTGCAGGTAATAGGAAGAATGACCAAACCAGACCAATACATCCGCATTAGCAGGTAATTGATACAAATCTGTAAAAGTGGAGGGTATGGGTTCTTTCGGCTTTAAATCGGGCTTTTTTGCAAAGAAAAAGCTGTACAGTACGCTCCCAAATGAGTGCCCTTCCGAAAGGTTAGGGGTAGGTTCCTTGTTGACAAAGGCGCCATCCTGGTAATGAGGGGATTGTTTGATGCGTTGTAACCTTGCGCCTGAAGGCGCTTTACCGAATTGGGGCAGTTGCAGGAACAACAAAACGAAGCCAATAAACAAAGCAAGGAGGAGAAGAATGAACATGGTACGTGTATATTTGAAAAAAAACGGGTTAGTATATTTATTCCTGATTGACCCAATCGTAAAATTTCAAGCCATTTTCTAAACGTTCAATGGCTTTCTGAATTCTTTCCACCTTGGTTTCAATTTTTTTGGCACCCTCGATCCAGTCGATGTAGTATTTCTGGTTGCTTTCCGATAGGGATGAAAAAAATTGATGGGCTTGGGGAGCATCCAGCAAGCAGGCCAAAATCTCGTCAGGCACAACCACGGGTGAGGCATCGTGAAACAAAACCACATGCACGAGGTCGCCTTCTTTTTTGCCGATTTTTTTACGGACGGCGGCATTAAGTGGCAAAAACATCCGCTGGTCTTTCATCGGCAACAGGTTGTACTGTTTGAGTTCGTAGGAATCAATGAACCCGTGTACCCTGATTGTGCCGCCAGGGGCTTTGTACTCGGGAGGGATGTCCGGAATAATCACATAGGTCCAATTGCTCATGTCAAAGCCACTTTGCGCTGCCCTTTTTTCGATTAAAAATTGTTTGTCGACGAGGGGAGTAGGGGACATGATTGATGGATTTGGGACAAAGATAAAGAGTTTCATGATGACATTGACAACAATGGAAAAGCTGCGGGAGCCGTATGAATTGAATGATGGTTCGTTTATTTGTTTAGCTTTGAGGAGCAAAAGGAATAAATAGCTCTTAAGCCTAAAACCAACGCGATGAAAACCTTCAAGTTAGTATTAACCATTCTATTGGGAATACTCATGGTTTTGGGAGGTGTTTCCCACTTCCTGAACCCATTGATGTATGCCGGGTTTTTTCCTGAATTCGTACTGAATGACGCACTCAATATCGCAGGAGGGGTAGTAGAAATTGGCCTAGGTTTAGGGGCGATGATTCCACGTTTCCGGCATTTGGCTACCCTGGGGATACTTTTGCTGATGGTGTTGTTTTTACCCTTACACGTGATTGACGTGTTTAGGGGCGACCCGGCAGTGGGAAGCCATCAAGCTGCTCTGATCAGGTTGCCAGTGCAATTTGTACTTATTTTTTGGGCCTGGTTTTGTCATCGGAACAGTAGTAAAAGCTCCCAACGCTAAGCTTCAATTTGTTCCAAGCCCACAAACATGCTATCCAGTTGAAGGTCTCCAAAATAAGTCATGGTAGCCACATCAGCCGCGTCTCTACCGTAAGCCAAAACGGCTCTTCCGCCAGTAGTAATTTCTTGGGTAGCATCAAAAGTGTACCATTTTCCACCCACATAGGCCTCAAACCAGGCGTGTAAATCCATCGGTTCCAAATTGTGTAAATACCCCACCACAAAGCGCGCAGGGATGTTGATGCTGCGGCAAAGGGCGATGGCCAAATGGGATAAATCTCTACAAACCCCGACTTGACTATCCAGGGTATCCATTGCCGAAGTGGAAGGGGTGCTGTGGTTGTACTCGTATTTGATGTTGCTTCTAACCCATTGTCGGATGGCTTCCACCATCTCGTAGCCCGTTGATAAGTAATAAATGATTTCAGATGCTTTAGCGAGCAGTTTGTCCGACTCACAATACCGACTTGGCAACAAATAGAGGAGGACATCGTCGGGCACATCCTGGATCAACACAAAATTTGCGCTAGAATCCACTTCAATCGTTGGTGCTGTCTCTACTAATGCACTTGTTTTGATTGAAAATTGACCCATGGGGGAAACCATACGTTGGCAGTAATTTCCATAATGGTCCAGGTATTCCGTCACTGGTACTGCTGGTTCTACGATAAACTCCTCGGTAAGAATCGTTTGATTAAAATCAGGTCGCAGCTTCAAAAGGAAAATTAAGGGGACGTTTTGGTAGGTTTGGTAATCCAGTTGGCAAGTGATTTTCAATTTCATCCAGTAGTTTTTTTAGCTGTGTTTATTTGTGCCTAGGTAATATAGATACTGATGCGGCCGAAGGTAAATGTAAACAATTCTAGGCTAACCACAGCTTACTAAATTAAGTTGTAGGTAAGTACCGAGAGTACGGAGCTGTGAAGGTGGATTTGATGTTTTGAATAGCGTGCGATGCTGGAGGCACCGTTCCTTAGTCGCCAGCATGTTCAAATACCCGCAATTTGTTTTTGGTCGCAATGAGTTCTTTTTCGAGGGCATCGATTTGTTTCAACAACGTAGCAATGGCGTCAATACCTTCCAGGTTGATTTCAAGTTCGTAATGCAAACGGAGCATTTTTTCTACTTCGGGCAGCTGTTCTTCGGGCAGATAATGGGTTTCTTCAATGACCACTATTTCCACCAACTCATATTCCTGCAAAGCGAAGATGAAGGAGGTGTCTACATTGTGTATGGTGCAGAATTGTGCAAGCTGGATCAAATTGTTAGTTTTCATTGCTTCTCATTTTGGCCAATTCACTAAACAATGCTTTTTCAGAATCAGTAAGCTTGGTAGGCAATACGACTTGATAAGTAAGGTACAAATCCCCGAAGGTATTGGCCTGTTTGTAAACGGGGAAGCCTTTGCCTTTTAATTTGACCTTGGTACCACTCTGGGTTTCGGGTGCTACTTTTAATTTCACTTTGCCGTCCAGAGTCTCGATGGTTGTTTCCCCTCCCAATAGGGCCGTGTACAAATCCAGATCGATCGTGGTATACAAGTTACTGCCCTCTCTTTTGAATTTTGGATGATCTGCAATCGAAAAAGTGAGGTACAAATCTCCATTGGGGCCACCATTTGCACCAGGGGTACCGTGCCCGGTTATTTTAATGGTTTGTTCATTTTCAACCCCAGCCGGGATGGTCAGGCGAATGTTTTTGCCATTTACACTTAACGTCCGCTGATGGCTTTGGTACACATCGGTTAAATTAAGTTGCAGTTCAGCGTGCAGGTCTTGCCCTCTGAATTTGGTTTGCCGATTGCTGCCTCTCCCTCTGGCTTCACCTCCAAACATTGATTCAAAAAATTCGGAAAAATCGCCGCCCGCGAAATCTTCCTCGCTGAATTGCCTGCCGGATTGCCGCTGGGATTGCTGGCGTTGTTGTTGTCTGGATTTTTCTATTTCATCGGCATGCTCCCAGTCTTTTCCGTAGGTATCGTATTTTTTCCTTTTTTCTGGATCGCTTAATACTTCATTGGCTTCGTTGGCTTCCTTGAATTTTCTTTCTGATTCTTTGTTGTTTGGGTTTAAGTCGGGGTGGTATTTTCTGGCCAGTTTGCGGTAAGCGCTTTTGATGTCGGCATCTGAAGCGGTTTTGGGTACGCCCAGCACTTGGTAATAATCAATGAATTCCATCTGGTTTGTTTAAGTTTTGTATGGTTCACTTCTTGCAATGAAAATGCACACAATGCTGCAAGGATTAAATGATAAAACTCACTGAATTGCAATAAAATAACTTATTCATAACTAACAAAACTTACATTCAATTGGTTGACTTGTTTCAGTTTGATCTGAACACTTGCACCTCACCCCTATTTACCGTTTTTTAGAATAGGCTATTCAAAATAGGAAACAGGGGAAGTTTTGTATCCAATTCTAACGGCTCTTGCTGCAATTTTTTTGAATGAACCTAGGGGTAAGGGTTTGCTATTGAGTTTCCATTTACTTCCGCCTATCTCGTCATCTAGTTGGTAAGCAATGCTTGCTCCTGTGGTGGCGCAGAACAAAGTGAGTTTATCTGCTTCTTTTTTGAAGATCACTTGCTCCGTAGTAGGTTGGACCATCCCCGGCCACATCATATTGACCAGATCGGACTCGGGAATAAAACCCAGATCACCAATTTCCAACTGCCAGTTTCCCAAAGCAGCACGCATTTCCTTCAACTTGGCCTGCTGTTCGGGAAAGTGTGCAAGGTTGTGAACCTCATCAGGGTCGCTAGCCAGATCATACAGTTCTTCTTCGGGCTTGGTTTTCATAAAAATATAGGCTGCATTCCCGCTGAGTTTCCCTTGCTGATCCATCTCAACCAGCGTGCGCGTCATGTCAATTTGTTCCCGGTAAGCATTCCGATAGATGAGTGGCAACTCCGGTCGAAAATTTCTGATGTAAACAAAACGCCCATCGATCACTGAGCGGCTCATATCGGCAGCCTCATCAAACCTGTCCGCAGCGCCAAAAGCATAAGTGTGTGGTGTCTTTGCTTTGAAGGTACCCAGGAACGCTTTTCCATGCATGTAGGCGGGTGGCTGAATCCCGGCTAAAGACAAAACGCTTGGCCCCAAATCCATGAGTGAAACGATATCCGCCACTTTTGTACCAGCCATTGCTCCATTTGGCAAGCGCACAATTAAGGGTACATGGAGCCCCGAATTTCCTACGGCACGCTTTTGTCTCAACAAAGGACCGCCATGATCAGACCAGAAAAAAATGATGGTTTTTTCCATTAGCCCCGCGGCGCTTAGTTCATCCAGTAATTTACCGATTTGTTGATCGAGTTCGACAATATTGGAATACACCCGGCCAAGATCCTGACGAACCACGGGCAGGTCAGGAAAATAGGCTGGAATTCTTACCTTGTTGACATCTGCCAGCATGGGGTCGTCCTTCTTCATAAAAACCCGCGACTCATGGGTTATTTCGTGATTAAAGACCGCAAAAAATGGTTGCCCGGCACTGCGGTTTTTGTAGTGCGCATTTTTCCCGATTTCATCCCAGGCGGTAATGGGTGAATTGAATTGATAATCGGTCTTTGCGGCGTTGCTGGTAAAATAGCCTGCTGCCCGCAGGTATTCCGTAAAAACCTTTACATAGGGGGGCGGAACGGCAGCATATTCGGGCACATTTCTACCTCGAATGTCTTTTAGGCTAACGTAACTTTTGTAGGTCTCTGCTTCCGGTTCCCGATAGGCATAATGTGGACCAGTACGCATGTTATGTGTGCCGATGCTCACCGGATACATGCCTGTGATGATGGAGCTTCTGCTGGGAGCACATACCCCTGCCGTGGCAAATGCATTGGTATAAGTTATTCCTTCCCTGGCCAGCCGATCGATGTTGGGTGTCTGAATGGTTTTATCTCCGTAAACTTCCAGCAATGGGCTGATGTCCTCTACGGAAATCCAGAGGATATTAGGCCTTTCACCGAAAGTTTGAGCAAAAAGGATATTTTTACAAGACAATAAAAAAAGGAGACAAAGGGTAGCATTTTTGATTTTCATGATCGGTTGTTTTTACCAGCTAACACAGAAATAAACAGTTGCTCCTACCGCAAACTCTGATACACCGCCACTTTAAACTTCCCTTGCAATTCGTTCCAGGATGGACTGGCCGGAAACTGCTGGGTCATCAGCAAACCAATCACCTGTGCTTTGGGATCCACCCAATACGCGGTTGAAAACGCGCCACCCCAGCCAAAACTACCAACATTGCTCAGTTCATCGGACATGGCTGGCGTAACGATTCTAAAGCCCAGGCCAAAAGCGCCACTGCCGAAAAGCGGGCCTACCTGATTGCTGGTCATCAACTCGATCGAACGTGGCGAAAGCAAGTTTACACCGTTGTAGGTTCCCTTATTGAGCAACATTTGCAGGAAAATAGCATAGTCATAAGCTGTACTGACTAAGCCGCCACCGCCAGAAAAATAGGATTTTTTGATATTGGGAAAATCGGCAGATACACCCAGGCCATTCCCCCATTTTTTGAGCCGCCCGGTACTGTCGGGCGTGTAAATTGCGGTCAGGCGGGCGTGTTTGTCCGGAGGAAGATTGAAGTAGGTATCTTTCATTCCGAGTGGAATACAAATGCGCTTTTGGAAAAAAGTCTCCAAATCCATGCCACTGATGATTTCAATGACATGCCCCAATACGTCGGTGGCGAGGCTATAATTCCATTTTTCGCCCGGCTGAACCTCCAGAGGCAATTTTGCCAAACGTTTCATGGTCGCATCAATCTCATTGGTCATTTCGCCTACACCTCCAGTGATGCGGTTTTTGGCGTAAATGGCCTGCATGGTCGGTGATCCAATACCGGCATAACCCAAGCCAGAGGTATGGGTGAGCAAATCTTTAATGGTGATTTCACGTTTGGCCGGAACGCTGGTGTAGCTGCTGTCTTTCTCGTTGAAGGTGGCAAGCACTACTGGTTTGGCAAACTCAGGAATGAACTTGGAAACCGGATCATTGAGCAACAATTTGCCCTCTTCCATCAGCAGCATGACGCCTACCGTGGTGATGGCTTTGGTTTGTGAAGCAATGCGGAAAATGCCATCTTTGGGCATCGGCTTTTTGCTTTCACTGTCATCGATGCCGTAGCCACGATGTTGCACCACCTGGCCATCCTTGACCAGCAGCGTGACTGCTCCGATGATTTTATTCTGCTGAATGAATTCGTTGATGACAGCGTCAATGCGCTTGAGCCGTTCGTAATTGACTTTGGGATTGGGTTTGGTGTTGGGCTGTAAAACCTGCGCATAAATGCTGAAGGTCAAAGTGCTGAGTAAGACTAGCAGGAAGTAGTTTTTGAAGGACGACATGGCTTTGAGTTTGGGCTGTAATCTATCAAAAAATTGTTGTTTGCAGCGATTTTATGTAGCTTTGGACACTGATCAGCTTATAATTCAGCTAAATGTTGTTGTCCAAAGAAGAACTGTATCGAATCGTATTCAATAGTGACACCAAACAAGGCCGACAGTTTGATATCATCCTATTGTGGTGCATTTTGTTCAGTGTCCTCATTGCGATAGTGGATAGTGTGCCCAATTTACCCCCAACGCTGCATACCATTTTATACATTTCAGAGTGGGTGATCACCATCGTTTTTACTTTCGAATACCTGCTCAGGGTATACATCAGCCACAACACGATCAGGTATGTGTTCAGTTTTTGGGGAGTCGTGGATTTGCTGTCTATTCTACCCACTTACCTGAGTTTATTTGTGTGGGGTACCAACTATCTATTGGTGGTCAGAATATTGAGGCTATTGCGGGTATTCAGGATTTTAAAACTGGCAAATTTCAATGCTGAAGCCATCGTCTTAGTGAAGGCATTAAAAGCCAGTATGCACAAAATCAGCATTTTCCTTTTTGCACTATTGACCATAAACATCCTACTGGGTACGGTGATGTACGTGATAGAAGGAGGGAGAAATGGTTTTACGAGCATTCCCCAAAGCATCTATTGGGCCATCATCACCATGACAACCGTTGGTTATGGTGACATTGTTCCACGCACCAATTTGGGAAAATTCATCTCTTCCATTGCCATGATTGTGGGCTATGCCATCATTGCCATCCCTACGGGTATTGTCAGCGTTGAAATGTCGAAAGCAGCGGGTAGTGCGCACAAAAAATGCCCGGAATGCAGCGTTGCCAACGACATCAACGCGAATTTTTGTAGCCATTGTGGCAAAGAATTGGGGTAGTTGGCTCTGCTCCAAGCTATAAATAAACCTTGCCGTACAACTTTGCATCTCCTTTGTTTTCATCAAAAGATAGTCCGATTGCTGAGCGCTGCGCCTGATGAAAAAATTGCGAAGGAGACATCCCGCTGAACTCCCTGAAATCATGGATGAAATGTGCCTGATCGAAATAGCCAGAGTCGTAGGCAAGATGGGACCATTCTGGTTCAACAGCACCATGCTCCACAGCCGTGAAAATTTGTTGGAAACGCACGATGCGGGAAAACAATTTAGGGTTGATCCCAATAGCGTTTTCGAAACGGCGGAGCAATTGGCGGCGACTCATAAAACAAGTATGGGCGAGTTTTTCTACCTGAATGGCTAGCAGTTTGTACTGGCACTAAAAACGGGGATTCGGCCCAATGGTCCCGCGTTGCGCTATCCGATGCTGCCCTATACCGCCCTGACCGACGAGGAGGCAAAGGCGATTTGGACCTATTCACAGACTGTGCCTGCGATCAAAAATAAGGTGGAGCAACCAGTGGAATGAAGCACAGGGGCGAGGCGAATTTGGAGGTGATGATATACTCAATTACTCACATTACGCAGTGCTGTTCATAGAGTTCATCTGATGAAAGTAAAATGAGCATCATTGATACATACTGCGATTTCAATTTAACCCTAGTTTTTTTAACGCAGAGTTTCACAGAGTACACGCGGAGTTTCGCGGAGTTTTTTAGTTTTAAGGAGTTTGCCACCTGCGGTGGCTGGAGTTTGTGCTCCGGAAAAATTTTGCTTAAGACAAGCCAGTGATAATTGGACTTGATAAAAGGACCCAAGCTTCAACAATGGCGACCTCCGTAGCCTCTCCGCACCGCAGGTGCCCCTAAAAAAACTCCGCGAAACTCCGCGTGTACTCTGTGAAACTCTGCGGCAAATAAAATGCGTAATGTGAGTCAATTATTTTTCAGAACTTCGCAAAGCGCCTCGCGTTGTGTGTCATTTAAAACCAATAAAAAATATGGAATGGACATTCGATAAAATTATAACCACCGAGAAAGAACTCCGTGAAACCCTCGGGCATCCTAGCGAAAGAGTTACGCGAAAAACAATACATTACATTGATGAAAACTGTACGAAATTCATTGAAAATTCTCCATTCATCACCATAGCAACAGCTGACTCGAATGGAAATTTTGATGTATCCCCCAAAGGAGACCCACCCGGATTTGTAAAAGTATTGAACGATAAAATGCTAGCCATCCCGGACAGACCGGGAAACCGCAAAGCCGATACTTTTACGAACATCCTGCAAAATCCAAACATCGGGTTGATTTTTTTGATTCCGGGAATTAATGAAACACTACGCGTGAATGGAGAGGCTAAAATAGTAAGGGATCAAAGGGTTTTGGAACTATTGTCTTGTCAAGGCAAACTGCCCTCATTCGCAATCATTGTAACAGTAAAAGAGGCATTTATGCACTGTGCCAAATGTATGATCAGATCTAACCTGTGGATGAAAATTGATGATACACCAGAACGTTCTGTTCCATCTTTGGCCAAATCACTGGTGGACCATGGAAAACTTGACATCAGCTACGAAGAAATGGATGAGTTGATAAAAAACGATGAAAAAACAAATTTGTATTAGAGGAGTGAGTCTGTGAGGCATGAACCAGCGCGGGGCACGAAGACTTGGGTCAATCGAGCAATAGAGTGGAAGACTTGTGCCAGCAGATCACTGCCCCGAAAAGCATTAATGTGTCCTAATCTGATAAATTTTATCTGTCAATTGATTCGCAAGCTGCTCCAAATCGTTATCCAGCAACTCCTTGTTTACCTTCATAACTGGGTCAACCAGATGTGCAGGCAAGTGGTCTGCGCCCCAATAAGCACCCAAAACACCGCCAAGAACAGCAGCGGTAGTATCATTGTCACGCCCCAGGTTGATCAAAAAAATGATGGATTTTTCAAAATCAAAGTCTGCAAAAAGCATGGCGGTCAATACTTGTAAGGTGATCTCACCCGCGTGAAAGGGCATGTCCTGGTTTTTGGCATCCAGCAATTCGAAGGCTTTTTGCATCTGAGCCAGATATAGCGCATCTACTTTCAAACGTTTTGGGTAAGGAATCCTGGCACTATCGATGGCTGATGCTGGCAATTTTCGCGCTTCCGTTACAATCTGCATGGCTTCCCGCAGAATCCGGTAGGCCGAACGGCTCACCAAACGGCTTTTGAAAAAACCTTCGGGATCAACGTCGCGAAATACCTCTAACATTTTGGCGGGGCTCGATCCTTTGGCCATACCTGCTGCGGTCATGGCCGCGATCAGGGAAGTCAAATCGCGGGCATAGCCCAGGTCAAAAATGCTGATTTTGAAGGTTTCAGCATAAGCCTTTTGTGGGTTTCCGGGAAACAGCAATCCGGCGGCAGGGGCATACAACAACCCCGCACAAACCATTTCTCCGCCGTAAAAACGACTAAGTGCAGTGTTGTATTCCAGGTAATTCCCCGCAGCAAAGGGACGTGCTACCGCAGCCCATTCTTGCGTCCAGGCCATCCGCCTGGCGGCGGCTTCGAATGCTTCTGGGGCATAACCTTCGGTGGTTTTCAGGGCTTTAACCGCTTTTTCGTATTCCTGGACGATGTGACTGGCGAATTTTTGGGCGTCGTACACCGGTTTGTCGCCCACACTCAGCATGTAATGAAACATGAGTTTTTTCCAACGGGTATCGTCGGTGGTGCCACCCGCCGGAAGGTTCCACTGCCAGGTGCCTTCAGGCGAGGGTTCGCGCACCATAGAGTCCAGGTGGTCTACAAAGCCGTATTCCATCTTGATGCTTTCCCTCGACCACATTTCGGTAGGAGCGCCCATGGCATCCCCAATGGCGGAGCCGACGAGCATACCTTTGACTTTGTTGTAAAGCTCGGCTCGGGTGAGGGCTTGGGATTGTGCAGTCGTCAATTGAATAGAACCTATCAGAAGGATAAAAAGCGAGAGGTTGCGCAGCATGGTACAAAAAAATTGTAGGTGGTTTTGATTAGGATAGTGCAATGATAAAGGTTTTTTGGAAAAATTGGAGGGGATGGCGCAGTAGCTTGGAACTCAGTGTGGGTGACCAAGAGAAATTTTAGGTCATTACTCCGTAAGGGCTGGTGGATCCCTTTGAAGCTCTCGCTGTCGCGAGCGGATGTTTTTTGCGCTGATGGTACTACAAACTTTGATAAACCGCTACTTTAGCTCAAAAATAAAAATACATATCTTTGCCTTTGGCAACCATCCCAGGTTGACTCTTTTTCTTTCAACCCTAAAAAACACCGTAATGACCATTCTAAATTTCGCCTACTATCGGAAAGAAGATTGGGACCGTTTTTTGGCAACGATAGACGATCGGGAGCGTATGCCTGAAACCTGGGATGAATGGCATGAAAAATTTTTACAGGCAAAAATAACCTGTGTTATGCATGGGGCTCGAGTTGCTGATGTGGTGGTGGACATCGATTTGTTGATCCATTATTGCAGGGTGAGGGTGATTAAAAATAATGGGGAAGCTCGGGCTGAATTTGTGCAGGGAGGGGGGAAGTGAGATGGTTTGAGGGGGTGCTTACACTATACCATCGATGTAGTATTGCTCAAAAACATGCTGATCCTGAAGAGCTGGAATTGATCGATAATCTGATCAAAAGTGTTACCCCCGATCTAGAGGATTTCGCCGGGAACCCACTGGCCTCCCTGGCGCTCGATGTGTCGAGTATGATTGCGGAATGTTTCGCTTTTGTACGGGATGAACAGCCTCGGCACATAGAGCTATGTTCGGCCATTTCATTCAGCAGTTTGGACATGTTCCTGCAAGTTCATGAGCAGGTTCCACATGATCTCTCTGCAATGGAATTGGATATACAATTTTCTGGCTATCCGCTGTGCGGCTGGTGTTTTATTTAAATTGTTCTAAAAACGTGAGTGTTTCCGCTCTCGCTTTTCGTCTCGCGATCATGGTAGCCCAAGCGGAACCACCGTTATCAAACTTATATGGTCTGCCTTTGATGGTTAATCCAACCGCCACTTCCAACAGCTAATCCTTACCTTTCCCTACTACCTCATACTCATTCCGCACCTTAATATCCGGCTCTGTTGGCCAATTTTCCAGGTATTTCCCGTTCATGGCTTCTCCCTACTGGCGGCACGCCCCAACGAATGCTGTTGTCTTGCAGCGCTTCCCAGCTCGCGAAGGTACAAGTGCCCAGTACCAGTTGATCTTATTTCCTACGCCGCCGAAAACCCCAGCACCTCCCTCACCGAAGGCGGCTGAAACCCCAACACAATTTCCTCTTTTAAAATCCCGGCCTCCATCAACAGCTCTGCCACGTTTTGATCGGTTCCATCGTGTTGAATCCAGATTTTACCATCTGGGTTAACATCAATGTGCAAGAAGCATCCGTAGTACCTTCTGCCATCTTTCCAGGTGTTGTTGAACAAAAGATAATGTCCACCGGAATCATCCGCCACTTTTATGGTAGCATCTGTTGGCTCAGTTGCATCAACTTTTGCCAATCGTTCTATCAATTGTCGTGTAATTTGTTTTTTATGCTTCACATCAGTCAGAACAGCCATTGTTCAATTTTTTCGAGTTCTGAATTAAAAACCAGCAGTTTGATGCCCAAACGTTTCATGGTGTTTTGGACGAATGGATATTCACGGCAACAAAGTCGAGTGCATCTGAACCAACACCCATCTACCTTTAATCTTATCAAATATATTCAACATGATTCACCATGTCTTCCATATCCAGAACTTGGTAGATCAACAGCATTCCCTGAATAATAGAGCCAATTGGAGTTCTTTGGCGGGCATAAACAACGCCTTTGTGATTATGGCCAGCAGCATGTAATTTTAGAAAATCATCATCCTGAGAAAAAATAACCCAATCATTTTGCTCGCAAAATGCAAGTTGCTCAAGGTCAGAAGTACCTAACATATCTGCTTCTTTGGAAGTCAAAACTTCTATACCCCGCCGAGCTAAGCTTGACTGAATCGATTTGCTGACTTGTTCATCCAAATAAAAGCGGATTTTACGCGGCACTATTGCTCAGTTTGATTTTAGAGGGAGTGTTTTGGATCAAAGCCGATACTAAGCTTTCACTTTCTGCAATCAAATCATCCATTTCTTGGCGATGATCAAAATAATAAACCAAACCCGCATAAACCTCACTCAAGCTCAAATCGTACTCAGTCGCAATCTCATCCGCTGATTTGCCCATAAACTCATGCCAGATCGCAATCTGCGGCACCGTAATGCGGCGGCCAACAATATGCGGTTTCCCGCTACAAATCTCAGGATCAATGGAGATATAATTTTTGGAAACAGCTTCCATTTTTTTGTTTTTTTCAAATTTACAAAAAAAATAGCAAACGAAAAAGCCCGAATCAAGGTGTTTTGGATGAATACTTATTCAATTCACCAAAGTCGAATGCATCTGCACCAGCACCCACCTCCCCTTCATCTTTTCAAGAATCATACTTTCCAACCAATGGATATTCCTGGTTGTATTGGTTTTTGAGTTGGTAATGACGGCGTAGTTGTGGTAACTCACCCAGGCAATATTTTTGCGAAAATTGAATTTGATGAATTCGAAGCGGTTGGTACGGGTCCAGTCTTTCGGTTTACTTTCTACGTTTTTGACGTATTCGGCAACCATCTCGCGGTTCCAAATCTCACCCATGTCGTACAGTTCGAAGTTCGGGACACAATTGTTGTCAAAATGCTTCATGTCCGGATTGGTGAAAACCTCAAAAAAACCAGTAAGCACCTGTCGGATTGCCGAGCTGTCCTTTTGCAGGTTTTGGGAAAAGCCGTAAGTGAGCGAGAGGAGGAACAGGAGGGATAAGTAGCTTTTTTTTGTCATGATTGAGGTATTGAACGATGTAAATATTTAGCACCCCGCCTTCGGTGGAGTGTATTTTATAAATTTAAACGCGCTTCGCGCTTTGAAGCCTTCGGCGCAGAGCGGCATTAATTGGAAAACGGACGAAACGGACTAAACGGATAGGAACGGACTTTGACTCGCCTTCGGCTCGTACTTATCCGCCGCAGGCGGAATAAAAATCCGTTCTCATCCGTTCAATCCGTTTCATCCGTTTTCCATCCTGTCGCTTTTAGCAAACGGGGAGAAGCCTCAAAAAGCGCGAAGCGCCTAAATCGTCATTGTGAAATTAACCCTGAGCAGCTTATGGAGCGTTTAACCCAAAACGCTCACAAAACACCAGCAAGCTCTTCTGCTGCCTCCCCACTTCTAAACTCGTAAGTCATGTACTCTGCACTCGTCACTCAAAAACCTGTATAACAGAGTTCCGAGTTCAGAGTACATGACTTAAGAGTTTAGAAGTAAAAAAACTACTTCAGCTCCCCCAACAACGTCTTCACCGCCACCTCCAGCTGCTGATCCTTGCCTTTTCCGACCACTTCATACTCATTCCACACCTTAATATCTGGCTCCGTCGGCCAATTCTCCAGATACTTTCCATTCATGGCTTTTACGCCCACGGGTGGCACACCCCAACGGATGCTGTTGTCCTGCAGCGCTTCCCAGCTTGCGAAAGTACAAGTGCCAGGTACCTGCTGGCCCACCAACTTGCCAATTTTTTGGTCTTGTATAGCGAAAGCGTAACAATGACCATCCGAATAATTCGCTTCATTGGCCAGGGAGATGCTCGGTTTGGTCCAGCGGAAATTGGGTTCGTAGCCCATACTCCGGGTATCGGTCGTGTAGTCCATGAATTTTTTGCCCGAGAGGAACATCGCCAAATCCGCCACCAGGTCGCCACCGCCGTTGAAGCGGGTATCGATCACAATACCTTTTTTGCTGGCGTATTTGCCCATCACGTCCTCATAAGTGGTGCGGAAAGCGCCGTCGTTCATCCCGGGGATGTGTACGTAGCCCAATTGGCCATTGGAGAGTTTGTTCACTTCTGCTTGGTTGCGCAATACCCAGCGGCGGTACAGCAGGCCGTTTTCTTCCCCAGTCGAGATCGGTTTGACGATCAGTTCCCGCCGAGTTGTGCCTTCCAGTACGCTCAGCAGGGTGTTTTTGCCCGCCTTGCGGTTCAGGTATTGCGCCAAATCCCGGCCTGCTACGATGCTTTCGCCGTCGATCGCCTCAATGATGGCCCCGGCTTGCAAGTTCAAACTAGCCTTGTCCAGTGGGCCGTTTTTGACAATTTCTTCAATGCGAACTCCGGCACCCGTGTAGTTTTGGTCATAAAAAGCCCCGAGGGAGGCCGTTTGGTCACCATTGGGGTTGATGGAGTTGAAACTCGCCCCGCTGTGCGAAATGTTCAGCTCGCCCAACATCTCGGAGAGCATTTCCGCAAATTCGTAGTTGTTGCCAATGTGGGGCAAAAACTGCAGATAATCCGGCTTGTAGCTGTCCCAATCCACCCCGTGGAAACTGGCGGTGTAAAAGGTCTTTTTGGTGCGGCGCCACACGTGTTCAAACATAAAGGCGCGTTCGGCGGCCACGTTGAGCGTCATTTCGCCATTGATGCCGATGTTCTCCTGTTTGGAAGCGGCCGGATCAATTTTGACGAGGCGGCCATCGGTATTCAGGAAGATGTTTTTTTGCTCTTTGTCCCAGACCATTGAGCCGCCGCCGTTGGAGTTGAGGGTGATCAACATTTTGGTTTCCTTGGTACGCAGGTTGGTGCTCCAGAGGTTGAAGCCCCGCTCGAAACGCGCCAGGTAGTACAAGGTTTCGCCGTCTTTGCTCACCAACACATCCGCCATGTTCGAAGAGTGGATGGTCAGTTTGACTTTGCGCAAGGCCAGGTCATCAAAATCGAGTACAACGCTGTCTTTTTTCACATCTTTGTTGGCTGCCTTTTTGGTGGTGTCCGCTTTGGTCGCTTTTTCCTCCATATCCTTGGCCAAGGCCGCGTCTTCTTTGCTCAAGCGGTATTTGTCAAAAGCCTCTTGGGTAAAAAACATCGCGTAAGCATCCACCTGCGAACCGCCACTTTGGGCTACCGACTTCAAGCCATCGCGGTTGCTGAACCAAACCATCGCTTTGCCGCCCAAAATCCACTTGGGCCGAAAATCCTGGAAGCCACTTTCGGTCAGGTTGATGGCTTTGCTTTTGCCAGTGCTGGCGATGATGCCAATTTCACCAGTCGGCACGCCAGGTACGCTGTAGTCGAACAAAATCCATTTGCCATCAGGGCTCCAGGAGAAGTATTGATCGTTGTCGCCCATTGAAAACAACTCCTGATCGGTGAGCAGGGTACGCGTTTGTTTGCTGGCAATGTTGTACACCTTGAGGGTCATGCGCTCTTCGATGAAGGCGATTTCTTTGCCGTCTGGGGAATACTGTGGCTGGTAGTTTTCCTTTGTGTTTTCGATGATCGCCGTTTCTTTCAGTAGGGTAGAGGCGTAGAAGTAAGGTTCCTCGCTGCGGCTGATTTTGGTCTCGTAGATTTTCCAACTATTGCCGCGCTCGGAGGAATACAGAAGGGCTTTGCCATCGGGTGAAAAACTGACCGATCGCTCCTGCTCAGGCGTATTGGTGATGCGTTTTGTCACACCACCTTCCACCGAGGTGACGAATACTTCACCCCGAAACACAAACGCCACCTCTTTGCCATTGGACGAAACGGCCATGTCGCGCGCACCGGCGCTCACAGGCACGATTTGTTCGTTGTTGCGGCGGGCATCCGCAGCGATGTTGACCTTGAGCTGCACAGGTTTCGCTTTGGGACTCATGGTATAAAGGTTGCCCGCGTAGCTGAAGCAGAGCGTACCGTCTTTGGCCTGGCTCAAGAAACGCACCGGGTGCTTTTTGAAACTGGTCAAAGCTTCTACCTTGGTCGGATTGTCGAGCGCAAATTTGTGCACATTGAAAGAGCCATTCGCCTCACTGAGGTACACGACGCTTTTGTCGTTGTCGGCAAAAATGGGGTTGCGATCCTCTCCATTGAAGCTCGTCAGCTTAGTATGTTTTTGCGTTTTGCTGTCGTACACCCACAAGTCGCGGGCAATCGAAGAAGTATGGTGTTTCCGCCAAACGTTTTCACCGCCTTTTTTATCGTGGTACAGCATTTTGCTGCCGTCCTTGCTGTATTTCACATCTTCTGCTGGAGTGGGCAGCACCATACTGACTTTGCCGCCGTTGATGGATACTTGGTACAATTCTGGCTGTGATCCGGTGGGATACTGGCGGTTGCTGGCCAAATCCATCCGGGCGGAGCCAAAGACGATGTTTTTGTCGTCGGTACTAAAGTCATAAGGGTATTCATTGGCCGAGTGGAAGGTCAAACGTTTGGCTTCGCCCCCTTCGGCGGGAATGCTGAAGAGGTCAAAATTACCAAAACGGTCGGAGGCAAAGCAAATCGTTTTGCCATCTCGGGACCATACAGGCATGAAGTCGTGGGCTTCGTGCAAAGTTAGGGGTGTGGCACTGCCGCCTTCTGATGACACTTTCCAAAGATCCCCTTTGTAGGTGAACACTACCGTTTTGCCATCGGGTGAAATGGAAGGGTAACGCAGCCAGGAGGGGGTGTTTTGGGCAAAAGCCCCAAGGCAACTCATAAAAAGGGTTGCACACAATAGCGTGAGTCGGGTAACTTGGTTTTGCATTGGTTTCAAACTAGTTGATGAAGTGTAAATGGCCGGCAATATAAAAAAGAGATTTATCTTTGGTAGCGTCTCCTGTGTTGAGTTTTTTAATAAAAACTGGGTTGAGGGAGGTTGAGAAGGTTGAGGGAGGTTTAGGCT
>NZ_JBGSLK010000012.1:0-30901 GCF_041740695.1 Haliscomenobacter sp.
GTACGTATGCTCCGGCGCAAGATCCGTCAGATACGAGGTTACGGGTAAGCGTAAATTGGCAATTGGCATCCAAGGTAACTGTCACATTGTAACAACCGCAATTGGTTGACTGTGCAGTCAGGTTGGAACCAAAAACCAGTGAAGCCAAAATCATCAAGCACGCGCTTGCGGATTTGGTCATCCAGCTAGTAAAGGTCGTTTGTTTCATAAGAAAATGATTGATTAGAAACATTTAAGTCTTGTAAAGTAGGTTGAACTTAGTACTCAACATTTAGGTCGGTGACAAATTTACAAACATTCATTCAATTTCTATCCATCTTTAGTGATTCTTAATTGATTCTACTTTAAAATTTGACCAAAAAATGAGCTTATTAATAAAAAAGTGCCCGTAGTACGGGACTACGGGCACATGAAATATTATTGACTCCTTCTATTTTCGTTATGGGTTCAAGTGTTTTCCGAGAGCAAAGATGGGCAGAAATCATAAAAACAAGGTTTGCTGACGTTGCAATTGGGTTTGCTACTGTGTCATTTTGAGTTAAAAACCGCTTTTTTGGGAAAAGTATGGCGTCAAATTTCACTGGGGGACTTCCCAAAATGCTCTTTGAACGCAGTAGAAAAGTATTTGACATTGCGGAAACCAACCCTTTGGGCAATGTCCGAAACTTTGCCTCGTTCAGTTTGTAACAAATGCATGGCATGTTCCAGGCGGAATTTGCGGATGAATTCCGTGCTTGATAATCCCGTAAGTGCAATGACTTTGCGGTGCAATTGGGAGCGACTGATGAACAGCAGGCGAGCGAGGTCTTCTACATTGAGGTTCTCGTTTTCCAGCTCTTGGCTGATGACCTGTTCCAGGCGTTGTAGAAATTCCTCATCTATAGCGCTCAACCTCACTGGCGTTTCAGGCGCTGGAGTAATGGCCTGCTCCCCGATTACCATATCGCGGTGATTTTTATTCAACCGAAGTTGCAACTGGCGACGATTTTCCAATAAAGTGTCAATCCAGGCCTTCAATTCTTCGGTATTGAATGGTTTGGGCAGGTAGGCTTCTGCGCCGTACTGTAGCCCTTTGATGCGGCTTTCCAGGCTTGATTTTGCGGTGAGCAATACAAGCGGAATATGGCTGGTCGTAATTTCATTTTTCAATAGTTGTAATAACTCCAGGCCATCTACCTCCGGCATCACCAAGTCAGAAATGATTACATCCGGGATGCGCTCACAGGCCATTTCAAAAGCGACTTTTCCATTGATGGCGCTGATTACTTCATATTTTTCGAGTAAAGTTTGAACCAAAAAATCACGTAAGTCATCATTGTCTTCCACTACAAGTACCAGCGTCCCTTCGTGCGAAGTAGCTTGCTGATTGCTTTTTTGTGTATCCACAGTATTCAGCTGGTTAGGCAGCATTTTGTGACCCAAAGGGGAAATTTGCAAGGGCAAACGCAGCCGGAACAAAGCCCCCATCCCCACGGTGCTTTCTACTTCAATTTGGCCACCCATCATTTCAGCCAGTTCTTTAGACAAGGACAATCCCACTCCAGTACTGGCTTGGGCATCAGAAACAGTCCGGTCCAAAGTGTAAAAGCGTTCAAAAATGTGCGCTTGGTGCTCAGCTGCAATGCCAGGTCCAGTATCTTTGATTTCTACAAACAGTGTTTTTTTTCCTACCTCTGCCTGTTCAGCATACCATTGCAGTTGAACATTCCCCCTTTCTGGCGTAAATTTTAAAGCATTGGACAACAGATTACTGATGATTTTTTCGAATTTATCCGAGTCAAAATAACTTTCCCCCACTTTATTTCCGATAGGGTTCACACTTAGCGTAATGTTTTTGCGTACTGCGGCTGCTTCGAAAGCCGTTGCAATTTTCACTAAAACATCATCCACCGAGCCCCAGGAATTTTCGAGTTTCATTGCCCTGCCCTCCAGTTTGGCCAAATCAAGTAGTTGATTAACGAGGTGTAACAATTTGCTACTGCTACGTTCAGCAATTTGCACTTTGGCAAGCCAATTTTCAGCTTGAGGTTGATTCAACAATTGGCGTAGTGGTTCAACAATCAAGGTAATCGGTGTCCGCAATTCATGGGTGATGTTGGTAAAAAAATCGGCTTTGATTTGCTCCAGCGCCTGAATGCGTTCCAACTCCCGTTTTTCAAATTCACGCTGGTTTTTGGCCTTATCTCGCCTTACCCGCCATTGAATAAATTGGTAAACTCCCAAAAAAATCAACAAGACATATAAGGTGTACGCAAACGGACTGCGCCACCAAGGAGGGAGAACTCGAATCGTGAGCATTGGCTTAAGCTCTTCTGGCCAAACCCCATGTGCTCCACCAGAAGACAATTTAAAGGTGTGTTTACCGGGAGGGAGATTGCTGTAATTGACACTGTGTACGGTAGTCGACTCAACATCTTTTTTGTCCACTCCCTCTAAACGGTAGCGAAACTGATTTTTGGTAGCAGCGGCGAAGTCCATCGCTACAAAATCCAGGGTGATGTGGTTTTGAGCGAAAGGAATGGTTATTGATTTAGTGGTCTCAATATTTTGGGTTAAAATTCCAGCTCCTGGCAAAGTTGTTTTGTTGTTGATTTTCAACGCAGTAATAAACACTTCGGGAGGGTTGATATTTGGCGCAATTTTTTTTGGATAAAAGGCGGTGATGCCATTCACCCCACCGAAGAACAAACGTCCATCGTATCCTTTGGCGTGGCTAACGGTATTAAATTCGTTGTCTTGCAAGCCATCCGCAGCGGAATAATTTTCAAAATGACCGGATTTGGGTGTAAACTTGGATAAACCTGAATTGGTGCTAAGCCACAGATTTCCTCGGGCATCGGGTAAAATGCCGTAAATCACATCATCGGGAAGTCCATTATTTATGTTGAAATGCTCGCATTCTCCAGTTTTTTTATTGAATAAATTAAGCCCTCCGCCTCTGGTGCCTACCCACAATATCTCCTTCGGGTTTTCTGGATCATCACACAAGGAGAGGATAACATTGCTACTAAGAGAGCTTGCTTTCCGTGGATCACATTGATGCAACCTGAATTGCATCTGCCCTGTTTCACCCAAGACGCCATGCACCAAGCCATGGGGCGACCCTATCCAAAAATGTTTGTTTTGATCCTCAAGTTTGGCGTAACTCGCTTCTTTTATTCCAGTCAATGACGCATAAGAGAAGGTAGTTAATTTTTTATTTTTTACATCAAAGCGTGCCATTTCACTGTTGCGGCCAAAAATCCAAATATTGCCTAGGTGATCTTCTAAAATTTGGCTAAAAATCCCAACCTCTATTGGGCTAGGATACCTTTGTATACTGCCAGTTTTTGCGCCCTTCTGAATCAATACCCCAGCTCCTGATGGTCCGGCACGCCATTCACCCAAAAACCAGTAAGAACTGTCCTGAGCCTGCAATAAGTCATGATTAAAAAACTCCCCCCCTTCAATAAATGGGCGAGTGGTCACTTTACTTTCCTCATCGACCAATTTAATCGTAGAGGTATTTTCCCAGGCCCAAAGCTGGCCAAAACGATCAGCACAAAGACGACGTGCGCTAATACCAGGTAAAAAATGCTGAAAATACTGGTTAACTAAATTATACCTACGAATGCCATACCCGTTGGTTCCGATCCAAAGCAAGCCATTTCGATCACAATGAATTTTTGTCGACCCCATTACTCCGGTCATGGGGAATTTAAAAAACACCTTGGGTGCCAGGGATCTATTTTTTGCCAGGTCATCTTGAGCAAAAAAGTAAATGTATTTCCGTCTACCTACATACAAATTCCCTCGATGATCAAAAGCCAGATAGGTCGTATAAGGAAGGTCTGATTTAGGAAAAGGAAAAATGTCCATTTTATCCTTGCGAAAACGGATGACTCGGCTGCTTTGCCCTAGCCAAACGTTACCTTGAGGGTCTTGAGTAAAATAATTGGCTTGTGTAGTTATAGAGACATTGAGTTCTGCTGTAGGCAACACCTCTTTTTTGCGCGTCTTCAGGTCGTATCGATAGGCATTGCGTTGGCTTCCAACCCAGAGTATTCCTCCTTTGGTACACAACACACTCTCATATAAATTGGCTGGACTCACACTTGCGGAAGGCTGCTCCCAGAAATATCGTTCAACCTTTGCCTCCGTACTCAGATCGGCAGATCGTGTAGGTAGTTTGTTTATCTTCACGCAGTTTAAACCATTCTTAGTACCTACCCATATGGCTCCATCGGGCGCTTCGGTCAACGCAGTTACATTGCCGTGGGATAATCCATTTTCGCCAACATTGAGGTGAAAAAACTTACCACTGTTGGGTTCATAAATATCGATTCCATTGTTTTCCGTGCCGAGCCAAATCCAACCCCGGCGGTCTTCCAATAAGGTTTGAACGGTATTGTCAGCAATTGAATATGGATTGAATGGGTCGTTTTTTAAAGCTTTAAAGGTATAGCCATCATATCGATTGAGCCCGCCTCGGGTAGCAAACCAAAGAAAGCCTTTACGATCTTGCAAAATGTCGTAAATCATCCCTTGGGACAAACCATTCGCATTGTTCAGTACTTCAAGCTGAACTTCCTGGGTATGGCCGGTGGGTAGAAGGAGCCCACAACAAATTAATAAACAGTAAGTTGTCTTTGCAAAGGTTTTGAGAGCCACCATCATAGTCCACAAAAATAATTTTTTTTCGCATTCTAGATGGAGAAAGAAGGGGGGATAAAAATAACGTTAAGCCTAATAGTGATGGAAGGTGATCGGCAGTTTCAACCAAATGAATCCACTTTTCCGCTGAATCAGGTACCCTCCGGCGGGAATAAAAGCGGCAGGGATGTTTAATTTTTGAGCCAACCAACTTGGCAATTGAAATGCTTCCTCTACCCAAAAATGCATGCCTCTAAACTGTTTTTGCCTCAATGATTCAGTACAATCCACTTCTGAGAAGGAAAGGAGTAAATCTTTGTCCGAAACAGCAAGACGAGCGGGCACCATTTCGCAAGAAATATTGAGGTGCTTCGCTGCGTGGATGGTATAAACCTTACAAATACCCGACCCTGAACAATCGCGGCTGGGTGTACCAAAAACCACTTGGCTGTCGATGATCTTAGGCCTCTTTGGGACAGCAACATGGGTATTGCTGTAGAAAGGAAGTAACATGTGTCTTCATTTAAAATGTTAGGAATCAAAACTATTGATCACCTTTCAATGGGCCTGGAAATAATAACACAAAACTAAGCATTCCTAATGATACTTGATGGACACTTAGACGGGAATTCCATACTCCATTTGGTGTATTTTTAGGGCCTTTTTCTTTAAAATGGGTCTGAAAATCAAAACAATCCACCTCATCAAATCAAAAAGAGGGCTCCCCACATTAATGGAGAGCCCTCGTGAATATGTGCTAATAAAAAATCTACAATTATCGGTTCATCAGTACCAATTTCTTGGTAGCGGTAAAGTCGCTCGTTTCCAAGGTGTAGTACATCACGCCGCTGGCCCGCAGTTGTTCCTGCTTGAGGATCACCTGGTTGTTGCCTTTGGTGTAATTGCCTTCCACTTTGTAAATCAAGGCACCTTTTAGGTCTCTTACTGTAAGTACAGCGCGGGTTGCGCTGGGCAGGTAAAAGCCGATTGAGGTAGCATCAGCAAAGGGGTTCGGGGTGTTTTGGTACAGAGCAGCCTGATCGTGACTGTTGCTGTTGCCAAAGCTCAATTGAACACCCATTACTTCGTTGTGCTGGTTGTAGGCTTCGATGTTCGTACGGCGGCTGTTGAGGTTCAATACTTCGCTCAAGTTGCTGGCCGTGTTGGCTTTTAGCTTGAGGGTGAAGAGGATCGCGTCATCAGCCAAGGCTGCTGTGCTGTGGAACGAAGTAGTGATCATGCCTTCATTTTGGAACAAGCCAAAGTTTTCAGCTTTCATCACTCCGTAATCCAAGCCAATGATTTCAGCAGCTTCAGCTACCTGAAGGGTAAACTGGAAGCCTTGTAGTTGCGCCAGATCTTTGGCCCGGAAAGGCACCTCGTACGTTTGTCCAACTTTCAGTGATTGTTCAGTAGTATTCAGGATCATGTCCTTCGCTCCACGAATTTCACTCGCTACTGCTCCACTTGCGCTGGCGTTGCCATTCACGTCACCCATTTTGATGGCGATGAAGTCGGCTTTAACCTTACCTGCCAGGTCGTTCACATTCACCACTTCGGGGAAGGAATCGGCCCAAGGATTAGCACCAGAAGCAAAACGGTAGTTGGCATCGATGAATTTCCAGCTCGGTACACTTGTAAACTTGGTGTCGAGTCCCAGGATCAATTTTCGGATCTGGATCATGTCCAGGGTAGAAATCGTCTTGGAATTGTTCACGTCTGCCGCAATCAAGCGGTAGGGACTGCTGAGCAACTGTGAGCCCAGGATGTGCTTTTGCAACAGTACCAGGTCGAAGGTAGATACCCCGTTCAGGTGGTCTTTGTCCATTTGAGCAGTAACAGTGAAGTCGCTGCCTTTGGTCAGGTTGCTGAAGGTATAGCCACCAGTGCTGCTGGTATTGTATGACATTTGGGCGCCACCACTGAGTTCAACACCTGCACCGAGTACGGGTTCCAGGTCGTCGGTGGTGATCAAACCACTGATTTCGCCAGCATTGACATTGCCAGGTTCACACAAACTGCGGTTGTCCTGTACTTCTACAAAAGTAACGCAGAAGTCGTGGTTGCCACGTTCATCCCAAGCATGTAGTTCTACCAGGATGATCTTACCTGCATCAGCACAAGAGAAGTTCAGGCCAGTCTGGCTGGCGTTCGCCGCTTCACCTACCCGGTTGATGGAGTACTTGGTGATGACCTTCAGGCCATCCTTCGTTTCGGGACCTTGACCGTTGCAATCGTAGATTGGTGATGCAACAAAATCATTGGCCCATACTGCCATCATGCCACCACCGTTGCCATCGGGCATCAGTTCGGTGCTCAAGCCGTTGATACAGATCGGAGCAGGTGCCTTGCAGTCTTTCACTACGAATGGGATCCGGGTGGCTACACTCAGGTTACCACATTCATCGCGACCTACTACCACCAGGTCGTGTAGCCCTTCGGGTACGTTGCTTACTGTGATTTCAAACTGGCCATTGCCCAATTCTTTCACGCTCCAGCGTGGAGTAGCATACATGATCATCGCGCCAGCATCCAGGGTCTGGAATGGTGCAATCATCAGCATTTGACGCTCCAATTCCACTTGATCGGTACAGTTGTCTTTGATCGTCACTACTTTGGTCACACTGGCTACACAAGCCGTTGGGCTGGTGCAGAAAGTATCCCGAATACCCGTTACTACTGGAAGCTCACTGTCGTACACCTTGATGATTTGGGTGTACATAAAGCTGTGGTAGTATTCACCACTCGCCTCGCAGAAAGGTGGAGTAAACTGGATATCACCCGTATTCTTTGGTGTCAGGTCTTTCGACAGGTAGAATTCTTCGTTTTGATCCCGGTTGGCGTCCCGCACCAGTACATAGATTGGTGCTTTGCCGTAGTTTTCAAAATTAGCCCGATCTACCACGTAAACATGGCCTTCCGTCATGGGGTCACCACAAGCATCGGTGTATGCACACCAGTTGATCACGGTATAAGTACGGAAAATCTTGTAACATTCGTCGTTAGAAGCGTCGTAACGTTTGTCGCTTACATTGACTGCTAAGATGTCGCATCCCAGTTCATCAGTCAGAACCGTATCAATGATTGGTGTTTTGCAATCAAAGTTCGCGTCTTTAGGGAAGCAGATGTTGTATTCCCGTACAGGCAGAACCCGAATGATTTGTTTGCAAGTTACAGTTACCGGACCTTTACCCGTTTCTTTGGTGATGGTCCAGATGCGCTCAATCGTTCCAGCTCCACACTTCAGGTTTTTCACTACAGTATAGGTCGTATCTACCGATAGGCAGAGGTTACCACTGGAGATGATCACATCGCCAAATGCTTTAGCGGAAGCGGTTTTGGAGTCGATGAAAGCCAGGTTCTTGTCGTCACAATGTACGGTCACTTCCCATGGAGCGATACACACGGGTGGTGTTTTATCCTCGATGGTGATGTTGTTCCAGCAGAAGCTGCGGTTGCCCATCCAGTCTTGTCCCCAAAGTTCAACCATTACGCTGGCTGGGTCACAACAGAAGAATGGCACAGAATCCAACATGGGCGACATCAGCGCACCAGCAGTAGAGATGCGGAAATACTCCAGTTCATCGGCTACTTTGTTGCGGTTTTCGTCAATGTAATCCTGTGGCTTCGTGGAGTTCGGATCGTAAGCGTCGATCTTTCCGTTGCCGTTGGCGTCCACAAAGCGTGGCATCCGCAGGAATGATGCTTCACAATCACCCACTGGGCGGCGAACTTTCATCCACACGATTGGTCCACAGTTGTCGGAGCTACCTTCGTTGATGTCGACTGCAGCTACTTTGGCGTTGCCCAGGTTGTCGCGAGTGATGACCAGTTTGTCGTCACAAACCATTACTGGTGCTATCCGATCTACGATGCGGATGGGAACCAAAATGGTCGTTGAACCGTAGCATACGTTGGCAACCGTTACCTGGATGAAATAAGCGCGGGCGCTGTCTTTCAACATGGGCAAACCAGTAATCGAGTAACCTTTTTCACTGTCACCAGTAACTTTCACACCCAGCGGCGTTTTCATTTCGTAGGCTCCAGTTGGCAGTCTATCCAAGTCGTAGACTGGCTTGCGCTCGAGTACCACGATGTTGAAGTTCCACTTGCTTGCTTCTTCTACAATGAAGTCAGCTTTGCTGAAAAGGAAGCTAGCCTCACAGTTCATCGGGCCAACCGAATATTCCAGCACGTCGCCAGCATCGTAATTTTTGGCCAAATTATCGGTGTGTGGGTCTGCATTTGGTGCATTGGCGTAGCCTGTTCCGATGTATTTATCGTGATCCAGGTCTTTAACTTTCACCACTGGTGCAGACGCATCACCCACTACGATGATTTGATCCCAGGTGTAGATGTGGTTGTTCCAGCTGGCATCAGCATAGCAGGCACCATCAGCGATCAGGTAGTCTGGATAGCCTTCGCCAGTACCGTAGCACCAGTCGATGATCGACCAGCGGCGGATGATCTTGCGACCACACTCTCCGATGTTGAACACACTTTGATCGGTATAATTCATCGCAAATCCACAGTAGTCTTTACCGGTCAGGTAGATACGTTTGCCAGCACCATTGAGGTAATAAGGCACAGACTCGAGGAGTTTGTACTTGTTCACCATGTCAATTGGCTTCAACTCATTGTCACCAACTGCGAGGTTGGCAGGCAATTCGATCTTACAATCAGGCAAGATCAGCGTTGGACGTTGGAAGTAGATGTACTGCGTGCAGTGACCTACATTGCCAAACTCGTCGCGGAAGTAGAAGGTTCTGGCAATTTGAGCATACACGTAATCGCGATCGGCTTGCTCGTTGCAATCTGCAAAGATGGACAATACGTCGCTCACTTTATCCAGTACAGGTGTGCCACAGTTGTCGGTAGCAGTAGCCAGGCCAGTGAAGTACGCATAGTTCACATCCGTCCAGGACTTCTTCACGTTGAATACACTATCCACATCGGTGCATACAAAAGTATAAGTACCGCTTGGGAGTTTTTTGCTGGTATTCGGTGGACAAGTCACGACAGGTACACTCTTGTCTTCGAAGTTCAAGCGGCCCCACAGTGGATTACAATGGTTGGCAACACTCTTCACTTCGTAAACCAACTCACGGCCAAGGTATTCGGTAGCGTTGAATGGTGTCCGCCAGGCAGAAGACCAAAGGGTACGCTCCGTTTTCTTGTCGATGATGATCACGCGGTAGTAGCTACCTTCTGGATATTTGTCAAATCCACAAATATCTTCGTGGCCAGGTACCAGCATGCTGGCAGTCACCAGGGCTTGACAGTTTTCATCCAAACGGATGTTCACGTCTCTTACCCCGCTGTTCCACTTGGTTTTCAGCCAGCACTCGTCGTTTTGGATGGTCTTGTCGTTTTCATCCAGGTACTTGTCGCGTCCGGTTACGTTTGGTGCGGAGAATGGCGACAGGTAAGTACCATTGAAGCCACGGTCAGCAACCATTCCTTCGAAAGCGATGCCATCGCCACCGTCGGGATAGTTCAAACCAACCATGTTCATTGGATCGTCAATCTCGTCACTCAAGTCACCTACTACGATGGATTTGCCAAAACGTGGGCTCTTCACAAAGTAATCGGTCAGTGGCCGCTTGGCACCCGTTTGTTTGTTGAAACCAACCGCACGAGCCGTCACACTGGCTTGAGAAGACCAAGGATATTTGTTGGTCTTAGTTGGGTCAATTTCAAACTCAATGCGTACGCAGACGATTGAATCGCCAGGCATGTAGAAGCTGCTGTTTTCCTGCGTTGGTACCAACAAGCTGGTGTTGGAGAAACCATCGTAAGCGGAATTCACCTTCAAGGCAGCAATTGCCGCCGTCATGGCTTTTTTCACTTTCACTCCGGCAGGTGAAGTCACGTAGGAGCTATCGATGATGCTTACTTTTGGTTTTGTCGCGGTATACAGCGCGTCACCGTAGGCATTCTGCAAATTCAACAGTGCCTGCAAACTATCGAGTGGCACTTCTTGTGGATTCTTCATGCACAGGTGCATGATCACGTTGAAGTTGCCGCAGATCTGGCTTGTTGGGTAGTTCACCCCTACAATGTCCAGATTGGCTTCGATGTTTGGTTCGTCTACCCAGCCGAAGTCGATGGTTTGGTTGTACAAACTATCGGGGAATGGATGGCCGCTTGGGTGCATGGCGTTCATGGCCGCTGCATCGCTGGCATCGCTGTTTCCTGCTTCGTTCTTGGGTTGTGGCGTTACACAAACCTCAGGCTCGCGACCGTTGCCGTCGTTGACGCGGATCAAGGCGCCGGGCATACCATCGCTGTCATTTTGGTCATTTACTCCTGGGTTGTCCTTCAAGGTCAAGACGCGGTGACGTGGCCAGGCATTGACAAAGCTGGCGCTGTCTCCTTGCAGGTACTTGAGCGGAATCAGGTAGTAGTTACCAGGGATCAAACCCACGAAGGAATAACGGCCTTGCGCATTCGTTCTCACGATTTGTCCAGGCGTATCATTGCCAGCAGGTGGCATGACTGGGTTGAGGTGTGGCGCAATCGACAGGTTGTACAACACGTCGGTCACTGCTCCGGCAGAACCCATGGTGCTTTGGTACCCAACGGTATCAAATGTACCAGAAAGTTCGTCTACCCCACCCCATACCAGTACCAACTGGAGGGTATCTACATAATCGTTTTCGTTTTGGTCACCTTTCACATCGTGGTCGAACCAGGCCAGGTTGCCTACTTTGGCAACAGGTACTGCGTAGTCTTCCACTTCACCACGTGGATACGCCAGGGCAGTATTCACATAAGGCGAGGTAGTGGTATGGTAAGCATTGTTGTCTGGGCCAACGTTGGCTTCCCAGCTCAGGCGGTAACGCATGAAGGCTGTTCCATCGCGGTATACGGCATCCAGCGGTACACGGAAGGCGAAAACCTGCATTTGGTTCACACCACCGGGCATCAGTGGGTTGTTGGTATCTACGATATCGGCCAGGTTAGACTGGCTAGTACCGACTGCGGTAAAGGTCAGGAGATCAGAAGCATCGTTGAGGTCGCCATCACCATTGAAGTCGATGAAGGCACGCAAGTATGCAGCTTGGTCTACATAACCAGTGGCAGTTGGGTTGCCCGCATTGGCAGCAGTATCCTGGGAAGTGTAGGTTACTTTGATGTAAGCCAGTTCTCCAGGAATCATTGGGCTCAAGAGGCGTACACCGGATTCGTCATCGGTGGTAAGGCCTTTTTTGAACTTGCCTTGTCCGTCGTCGTCGCCGCCATTTTTGCTGCCTGCGTCTGCGTCTGGCTGGCCATTCAGCTCACCGTCGACGCCTTCACCCAGGTACAACTTGGGTTGGATGGCGTGGCGTGGGCCAAATTTGTTGGCAAACAATGCAGAAACAGAGTCGCGCAGCGTCAGGTAGCTGGTTCCAGCTACAGGTAAGTCGCCGTAGTCGAAGCCAACGTACCCAAAGTCACGGGTTTCATCGTATTGGCCATCGGGGAAACCGTTGATGGTCGTTTGGTCATTGATGCCATTTGGATGTGCTTCAGTGGTGCACAAGCCCATTGGGTCAAAGATCATGAAGGTATCGCGGGTAATCCGGTCGTCAATCAGCAGATCATCGCCGTTGCTGTTGTTTTTCACACAAGCATCGTCGGATGGATCAGGATTGTTGAAAGTTGCGGTCATCCCTGCTGGATCGGAAACGATCAAGCGGTAGGTTGGTTTGGCTACTCCGGATGGGTCCAGGTTGCCAATCAAGCCACAGAAGTAGTACCGGCCATTGACATCGGTGGTGTCGTGGTAGATGTACTCCAGGTCATTGGTACCAAAGATACCGTCAGGTCCGGCGTACTCCAACTTGATGGGCACATTCGGAATTACAGGTTCGTTGATGTCCTGGATGCCATCGTAGTCGCGGTCTTCCCATACCAGGTTGCCCACTTTGGAGAGTGGCATGTAGTAGTCTTCCACTTCACCACAAGGGATACGACCTTCGGTGTAATTGGCCTCAGGTGCCAAAATTCCATCGGGGCCCAAACGTGGGTTTTCACTCAAACGGAAGCGTGCAAACATGTCACCCTCGAAGTACTTGGCATCAGCGGGTACTTTGAAGCACACCACTACTTTGCCATTACCTTGGGTCATGTACAATTTTTCCAGTTCAAGTGCACCAGTGTTGCCTTCGATTGGAGCAGCGGCGCCATTCAGTTTGGTCCAGGCGAGTTTTTCACCTGCGTCCAAAGTGCCGTTGCCGTTGTAGTCAATCCAGGCATTCAAGTAGCCATCAGGGCCGTTGAAGTTGTCTGGCAAAGCATACTTGATTTCAATACAAGCCTCATAGCCAGGAATCAGCGGAGTCATGAAGCGGATGCCGTCGCCGTCATCGGTGCCCATGCCTTGTTTCCAGCTGTTTGGATCGGTGTCAGTTGCATCATCTCCCTGGTCGTTGCCGTAGGCTTTAGAGCCAGCTTCGTCGTCGGGGTTACCGTCCAACTCGGCGTCAACACCCATACCCAGGAAGAAGTCAGGTTTCACAATGTGTCGGGGGCCATTTTCGGCGATGGTGGTATTGTACTTCACACCGGTACGGTCGGTTTCTTGTGGTAAGTCGCCAAAATCGAGGGCCACAAAACCAAAGTCGAAACGTTGATCAACCTGATCATCCGGGAAAGTACCCACGTTGTTTACATCCAGCAAGTTGGCTAAATCCTGATCTCCTATACCTTCTTCTCCTTCAGCCAATTCACAAATTTCCTTTTGGCTGTCAATCGTGAAAGGTCCACTGTGGGACAAAGTCCGCTGAGTAGTCAGGTTGCGGGCAGTCTCCAGGCCGTCGCTGTCTTTGTCTTCATCCTGTGCATTGGTCACGAGGTTTGGACGGGTTGGCGTCAGGTCTTTTGGTCCCAAAACCACCACGTCGTAAGTCCCTTCGATCAAACCACAGAAGTAGTAGAAGCCAGGCTTGGTGCTCGCATCAGTATAAGTATAATTGCTAGTGGTATCGTAATAAATGCGGTCGTCGCCTACAGCAGTCAGCGGGAAGCTAACATTGCTCAAGGAGGTTTCAACGGTACCATTGGCACCAGCGTACACCAGTGCAACGACTACATTGTTGATGCCCAGGTCTTCTTCCAGGTCATCTTGTTGGCCATTCCAGTTGCGGTCTTCCCATACGAGGTTACCCACTTTGGCCAGTTTCACCATGTAGTCTTCCACTTCCCCTTGAGGAACGATGGTTGTTTCGTCGAATTTCGCAGGGCCATCGGCAGTAAGACCTCCGGTTGGGCTCAAACGAACCCGCACAAAGGCAGTTCCATCGTTGAATACTGCATTGGATGGCACCTTGAAGCAAAGGTTTACAACTTGATTGGTACCAGCCGCCAATGCGCCTCCACCAACAAAGCTTACTTGTTCTCCAGCTTCCAACTGGCCATTGCCGTTGAAATCGATCCAGGCTTGCAGTACTGCACCACCAGCTGGAGCGGTGTAAGTCACTTCGATGCAAGCGTCAAAACCAGGTACCAGAGGAGTAATGAAACGAATGCCGTCTTCATCATCGGTACATTCCTCACCTACCCCAAACTTGCTGGTGCGGCCATCGTCGCCAACACCTTGGTCGCCGTCTTTGCCGTCGAATACACCAGCGTCGTCGTCGGGCGTACCATCGCGTTCTGCGTCGGCACATTTGCCCAATACGAGTTCATCAACCAATACGTGTACCGGGCCGTTCTCAGCCATGGTGGTATTGAAGTCTTCCCCTTGTGGTTTTTCAGGCAAGTCGCCATAGTCCAGTCCAGCGAAGCCGAAGTCGTGGGTTTGGTCGGTTTGATTGTCCGGGAAGGTGCCCACTACATTGGGGGTATCTTCCAAACCATTCTCACCAGTAGGCAAGTTGGTTACATCCACAATCGTCAAGGTTTCCATCACCATCGTCAGATCCATACCGGTGATGCTGCCATCGCTGTCGATCACATCAACAGTATTGCCAGCAACATTGGCGCGGGTTGGCGTCATGTCTTCTGGTGTCGGTACGATGATTTTGTAGTTGCCAGGGATCAAACCACAAACGTAGTATTCACCGTTCGCATCAGTTACCGTTGGATAAGTTTTGTTGTCGGCAGTGGTGGTGATGTCACCATCTTCACCAGCCCACAGTACATTCACTGGCTGATCGGCGATGCCTTCTTCTCCAGCGTCCTGACGGCCGTTGAAGTTTTCGTCATTCCAAACGAGGTTGCCAATTTTAGCCAGGTTTACTTTGTAATCTTCTACTTCCCCATCAGGTGCCTGACCGGTAAAGCCAAGGCCACGGATGGTGCTGATCCGCCAGCGCATGAAGGCCATTCCTTCGTTGAAGGTAGCATCTGCTGGTACGTTGAAACATACTTTGGTTACTACGCCGTTGCCGCTGACAAGGGGACGATCGGTGGTCACCTGTTCGTTGGCATCAAATTTGCCATTGCCGTTCCAGTCGATCCAGCCTTGCAGGTAAGCAATGGTTCCAGCAGGCACATTGCTGATTACTTCTACACAAGACTCTGATCCTGGCACCATTGGGCTCAATACCCGGATGCCGTTTTCATCGTCGGTTCCGTTGTTGTCGTCACCGTTAGCCATTGCCGCAGGCTGACCGTCTACATCGGTGTCCACGCTAGGGCCCAGATAAATCAAGGGGATCTCCGGAGTCAGGGTTGGATCAGGTACGGTGTGGGTTGGGCCATTGTTGGCGATGGTAGTTGGGAACATTTCCCCTTGTGGCATTTCTGGCAAGTCGCCAAAATCGCGGCTGATGAAACCGAAGTCAATCGTTTGATCAACCTGGTTATCGGGGAAGTTCATCACCACATTGGTTGAGAAACCATCGATCAATTCCTGATCTTCGATGCCGTCTTCACCAATTGGGTTGTCCAATACGTTTTCAATCGTAAAAGTTTCGACTGATTTATTTGCACCAGCAATTTGAGATTGATCCCCATCGCTGTCGCGATCATCTTCCAAACCTTGGTTGGCCGTAGTCGTAACCATGTTCGTTGGATTCATGGCGATGATTTTGTAATCACCTTCAATCAATCCGCAGAAATAGTACTCACCACGCTTGTCATCGGGGCCAGGAGCACCTACAACAGGATTGCCAAATTTGTCCAAAGTAGCAGTTTGGGTCGTATACAGTCGATCGTCGCCAACGAGGTTGGCAGGATCGGTTGATTGTACCCCATTGGCACCACCCCAAATCAGACTGACCATTACGCCATTGATGCCGTAATCTTTTTCTGACTCATCCTGAATGCCGTCGGCATCGCGGTCAAACCAAACGATGTTACCAACTTTGGCCAAATTCAGTTTGTAATCTTCCACTTCACCAATCGGAACTACTGAAGCTGGATTGAATTTATCTGGTCCATCTACGCTCAAACCGCCAGTGCTGCTCAAACGGAAGCGAATGAACGCCATGCCGCGATCGTATAGCGCAGTAGAAGGTACAGTGAAGCAGTATTGTGTAGTTTGGGTTCCGGCAGCAACCAGGCCTCCATTGCTCAACGCCAATTCTTCGCCAACTTCCAGAATGCCATCGCCGTCGAAATCAATCCAACCTTGCAAATAAGCATTGCCTCCGGTAGTGTTGGTCGTTGTAGCTTCGATACAAGCCGTAAAGCCAGGTACAAGTGGGGTGATGAATTTGATACCATCTTCATCAGCGCCATCGCCACCGCCATTTTTGCCCGCATTGGCATCGGGTTGTCCATCGCGTTCGCGGTCGACGGTAGCACCCAAGCGCAGGTCAGGCGTAATGGCGTGTATTGCGCCACCTTCGGCCATGGTGGTATTGTAATTTTTGTCTTCTGGTAAATCACCATAATCGAGGCTACCAAATCCAAAATCATGGGTTTGATCGAATTGATTGTCAGGGAAACCATTCAGGCTGTTCGGGCTGTCCTGCAGACCGTTTTCGCCAGTAGGTAAAGTCAGGACATTGCCCAAATTCACGGTTTCCATCACCATGGTGAGATCCATCCCGGTAATGGCGCCGTCACTATCAATCACGTCATTACCTCCTTGGTTGGCGCGGGTAGGCGTCATGTCCGCAGGGGCGATTACTGTGATTTTATAAGTTTCATCACCCAATAAGCCACAGAAATAATAAGTCCCGTTGGCGGTAGTGGTGGTGGTATAGATTTCGTTGTCGTTGGTAGTTGCCAGGTTGCCATCCAAACCAGCCCAAGTCAGGGTAACTGGAACATTGGCAATACCTGGTTCTCCAGCGTCTTGTTGGCCGTCGAAGTCATAATCTTCCCAAACCAGGTTACCCAGTTTGCCTAATGGTAGTTTGTAATCTTCGATTTCACCAAAAGGTACAGGGGCCGTTTGGGAATCAGGTTCCAAACCACCCGTTGGGCTCAAGCGGAAGCGTACAAAGGCATTGCCTGCGGCAAAAGTTGCGTCGGCAGGTACACTGAAGCAAAATGTCTGTGTAGACATACCAGCGTTTGGAATGATACCGCCGCCATTCTGGAAGCTCACCGCTTCAGCAGCGTCAAAAATTCCATTGCCATTCCAGTCTACCCACATTTGTAGTACCGCAGCACCAGCTGAGGTGTTCATAGCTGTAACCTCAATACAAGCCTGTCCTCCCGGTACCATGGGGGTAAGGAAACGAATGCCATCTTCATCGTCGCCGTTGACACAAGTACCAAACACGGCGAGACCGGCATTGCCATCGTCACCACCGCCCATCAGGCCAGCCATTGGGTCAACGCTTGCATTGACTTCACTGTCGGCACAAGTACCCAGTTTCAGGCTTTCTGAAACGATGTGTTTGGGTGCATTTGGATCGGTAGTTCCATATGTATTCGGCAAATCGCCATAATCAAAACCAACTACCTGGATGGTATGGTCTTCAATTTCCCCAGTTTGAGCAGGGCCATATGGAGACATGGGCTCATCGGCGTCGTTCAGGCGCAATCTGATGCCCAATTCTTGTCCAACTACTGCAGAAATAGGTACAGGTATAGCCACCGATGCGGTAGTAGCACCGTTAGGAACGATGACTGAAAACATTTCACCTGCTCCAAAATCGCCATTTTTATTAAAGTCGATGTATACGGTCAGTTTTGCATCTTGATCGGTCATGTTCATTACTGGAACGATCAGGGTAGTCGTCTGGGTCAAAGTAAACAGTGGCACAGTTCCGGGATCGATGCCATCTTCGTCATTGGCACCACCAGCAGGAATGGAGTTGTTGTCATCTCCACCAGCAGTCTTGCCTGCATCTACGGAAGGTTGTCCATCCAATTCATCGTCAACTGATGCACCAATTTTCAGGATCACCTGATCGCCGTTGGCGTTGGTGGTCAGTTTATGGCGTGGGCCATTGTCGCTGGTTAGCGTACGGTGGTCCGCAGGAGTTGTTGGTGCACCTGGATTACCAGAAGTATTGGCCAGTGCATCGTTCAAGTCGCCATAGTCGAAGGCCATTACAGTAGCCACGTAATCTTCTACTTCACCATCAGGCAGTGGGCCGTCTGGAGACATTACCGTGTTAAAAGTAGGATCGGTACTAATGCGGAAACGAATCCCAATCGGACGATTCAGTACTGCTCCAGGAGGAGGTGTAACATCGTTCAGGGTTACACTGGTTGCCGCATCTGCTACGGTAACCGAGTACATTTCGTTGGCATCATTAAAGTCACCATCACCATTCCAATCGAAGAAACCCACCAATTTGGCTGGGCTACCCGTCATGTTCATCACAGGGATGACCAGGTCTTCGGCCTGATTGCGGATGAACATCGGCAGGGTTACGCCATTTTCGTCGTCGCCAGCGTCGTAATCAGCTGGGCCATCTGCTTCAGTATCGTCACCAGTAGCAGTCGCATTGGGAATACCATTACTGTCGTAGTCTACACTTGCACCCAATTTCAATACTGCACCAAGCTGGTGAGAGGGGCCATTGTCGGCTACTGAAGTATGATACGGTGCAGGTAAATCGCCATAATCGACTGGGACAAAACCAAAGTCGAAAGTGTGGTCGTTTTGACCAAAATCGGAAAGTGTCAGCAAAATTTCAGCAATACCACCGTTCAATACGGCGTCGTTGTCGCTGTAATTGGGCAAACCTACACCTCCCACATTCGAGCCTGTCAGCAGCATACGTTGAAGCGGAGTACCATTGACACCACCATTGTTGTACTGCGTAGCAGGGATACGGACGGTATAGATTACGCCAGGCCGCAAACCAACGCCAACATTGTCGTCGTTGAAGTAGTAGTTGCCTGTGGCGCTGGTTACCGTAGTACCGATCACCGCGTTGTTGAACAACAACTGTACGGTCACCCCGGCGATGCCTCTTTCATCCCCGTCTTGTACTCCGTCGCGGTCTTTGTCCGCCCATACAAGGTTACCAATTTCCAGAGGAGCAACGGATCCGCTCAGCTCTACGTCGCCCAAACCATTGGCTTTACTGGGCGTAGCATCAAAATCAATGCCTGCATCCGTGGTAAAGCGATCGTCGGTGACTTCATATGCTGAGCCTGGGACTTGAGCACCGGTGAGGTTGTTGAGGCGGATGGTACCACCCGAACGGATGTTGATGGGGTCCAACCACACCGCGATGGCGTCGCCACCACCTGGCAATACAGCCAAGGGGCCTTGTACCGATTCGTCGTGAATCAGGTTATCGTTGTAATAATCGGCAGTACCGGAACGGGTGACAATGCTATAGATACAACTGCCATTCGTTTCGGTAACATTGGCGCGTAACAATTCACCGGCCGTGGAATATTCGTAGTCGCGAATATTGCCGTTAAAATCATTGTTGTTGATGGCGTATTGATGGCCTTTGCGGTCCAACAAACCAATCAACATACTGCCTGAATCATCAAATTCGATGTCGGCGATAATCGGCTCCGCTACCTCGCGCTGGTCTCCCGTAAAATGGCGGGAAGGGTGCGCCGGGTTGGTGCTGTAACCCCAGGGAATCCAGGGGCGTTCGCGACCGTAGTTGAAGCTGAAATCGAGTAGCGGTGAAGGCGTAAATGTTCCCGGTCCACTTGGGGAAAACTCAAATACGTATCCTCTAATTTGAGCGCCGTTGCCGTTGGCCGTAATGTCGCTCACTACCTCGCCAGCTGCATCTTGTCCGCTGAGTACGAGCCCCACGAACAATTTGCCCCGGTAAAACTTCAAACCCCAGGGACGGTGTTCACCAGCTTTGGTGTCAACACCTGGATCTGGAATAGCCCAGCTACGTACCCTGGTAGCCACTTCGGCCATGGTCGGTGCAGTTGGGTTTAGGGCATCACCCAAATCAATTTCGTATAGTCTGCGATCCAATAAGTTCACTACATACAAATAGCGACCATCGTCAGAAATGTCGATGTCGCCTATGGATACTTTTCCCACCTGGTCACCAGCCGCAAGGTCGGTACTGGGGGTAAAGGCATCCAAGTTCAAATCTCTTTCAGTGTTGGTACCAATCACCGTACTTACGGGGCTGGTGTTGTTGCCAGGGTTAGCGGGATAAGCTCCAGCTCCCCGAGTAGCAATACCAATCGCATCTAAGTCCAAAAAATTAACAGTAATAGGTGATCCAGCATAAGGATCAACCATATAAATACCGCCCGAGCCCAAGGGGCCAAAAGCGCTATGCCGACGCATCACTGCGGAAGTAAATATCTTTTGGGCCTGACGGGAAAAAGCCACCCCGTACAATGCCCCTACTTGTTCGTAAGTTGCAAGTACATTAGGCGGATTGGCACCCGTACTATTGGAATGCCCGGTAGGCACCCCACTGTCCAAAAACTTGTAACCCACCAAACCCGCAGCACTTTTGATGTCCGAATTGCCATTGACGTTATCCCCAAAGAAATAACAGGGCAAAAACACATCGGGGTTGTCGGTTTCTACCCACTGACCGGGATAGTTGATGGCAAAATTGATGTTGCTTTGTTGGCCAGTGATGAATTGTACACTGGATCCATAAACCGCCCCAGCTACACTGGTATAATCCACCGGATTGGCCAGGTTGCAATTGAATGTGACAGGAATGTCAAATTCAACCCGCAATTTCTCATTCGCATTGGCCGCCCGGCCGCTGGTCACCGATACCCCAAAATTGTAGGTCCCATCTGAGCCAGTTACCGTTGTACCAATCAATTGATCGGCAAGGGGTGGGGCGGCATTGCCATACAATTTGACAATGATGCCTTCTACACCGGGCTCAGCACCCGTTTGTAAACCATCGCCGTTAAAATCGCGGAAAGCTCTACCCGACTGGGCCTGGGCTGTTTCAGCTAAAAAAAGGAATAAAACGACAAAAGCCGTACTCAACACCGTCATCAAAGACTTGGCAGGAGTAAGGCTAAATAAACTGAACCGATTCATGGGTCGATCATGATCGGTTGTTTCATCAGCATGGTGCTGATGGGCCATTAAGTGTTGCATCGTAGTCCTACGCAGGGTAATCCCCAACCATAGTGGACGGTGCCAAAAAGTAGTGGTACCACTGGGCAGAGCAGTGTTTACAGGCCGATTTTCCGGCCCATGCCCAGAAGGCCGTGGGGAAAAAGCGTGCAACAAAAATTGGAGGCATTGCTGCATCCTTTTTATTGCCCACTTTAACAGTTTTGTAGATTTTTTCATGAGAAACAATTAGTTAATTTATAAGGAACTTAAAAGTTGTTGCGTACCTGCCTTTAAGGCGGCCACAGGAAGCTATACCACGGTGGTATCGATGGTGATGACTTTGGCTGCTTGAGCCAAGCTGCGTTGTGGAGTGTAAAGTGCTTTCATAGTGTGGTCGTCTTAAAGAACAAATAATAAATTTATCGATGTAAAAATGCGCGTTGACTGCGGAGATGAGGCTAAAAAAAAAACGGGAAACAATACCTGAAATGCGCGACAATGGAGTAAAAAATAATATTATACTAAATTGAATATCAATTATTTATTTACTTTCTTTTTCTATCCTTTTGTTACATTGAGCGGACCGAATTACTAAAGGTTTAATTGGGGTAAATCAGTAATCATATTGTTATTTGTTGGGCAAAAAAATTCTGCCTGTTTTCATCAAGGCAGAATTCAAAACGCTATTTTCAAAAAACGATATCCAACCAATTGCCTCTGGCATGCAGAAGGTATTCGCCCGCTGGGACCTTGTAGTTCCCTACACCCAGTTTACGAGCAAAATATGCAGGCAGCCCAAATTGCTCCTCCATGATGAAAAATTCTCCCTGGAACAACTCATTGTAGAGTTCCTGGGAAAGGTCATTTTTGTTTAGTCGAAGGCCCAATTTCCCTTTAGGATTGACCAAGAGGATCACTGGTATGCGGCGAGGATGGGGATCCAGGCGTTTTGCGCCAGTCACTGTATAAATTCTACAGAGTCCCGATCCTTCACACCGCTTACCTGGTGTTCCAAAAACGACTTCACTAAACAGTATTCTTACATTTCGTAGCAGCCTTATTTTAGCCGCCAGATTGCCCTTCGGATGTATCTTTAACATTGCTTTTGGCTTATACCACTGTCACGTCAACAGTGATGATGACCTTGCATTCCGACTCTTTCGTACATGGAATAAGAAGTCGATTCCTCGTCCAACACAACTGTTGGGCGGGTTGTATGTTCTCGTGATGATGCAACATACACTGCTTTTTTAATAATATAAAATTATGACAATCCGTGTGGGAATGGGCTAAAAAAAAAGCGGTAATCATTACCTTCAAAAATGTGTAGAGAGAGGGAGTGGAAATGAATATGGAGCTGATAATCAGCTAAAAATTCATGTGTTTTTTCATTAAAACATTACAAAAACAGTAGCAATTAACGCAGCTGACTTTCCAACATATGGTACAATTTCTCGAAAGGAATGATCTCAATTTCATTGGTCTGATTGGCTGCCTCGCTGGGTACTGCGCTCATTTTTTCCAAATAAGACCGGGTTTTGGCCACAAAAGTGCTTTTGTCAAAACCAGAAAGTGGAATCTGCAACAAGATTTTGATGAAGTAATGGCTGCGCAAGGTGTGGTCGTTGCGCAAGTACTTATAGGTGTACTGCTCCAGTGACTCCACCTTGTCAATGAACTGCGACTTTTTTCCTTCCGATAACAAGTGCAGCAATTGGGCCACCAAAATGCCAATGTTCATTCCTTTTTTGTCTTTGGAAAAAACGGGCGTTTCATTTTGAAAACGGCTGAGTTTAAAGTTTTTGAGGCTATCGTTCGCAGAGGGTTTGATGGTTTCAAAACGAATCAGGTAAGCCATGTAAGCGGCAAAGATTTTCCAAATCTCCTTGACATTATCTGGCAGCAAATTGAAACGTTTGTTTTTGATGACCTCGCTGTAAATCTCGTAAGCTGCCTGGTATTCGTTGGTATGCATGGCCAGGAGGAAAATGGATTCCTGGTATTTGAACCAGTTATAGCTACCCTCGGCCAGGAGTTTGCAGCAATTCTCGGCAGCAGCGCGACCAGCCTTGAAGTTTTTCAATTGTACATGGCAGAGCAACTCCTGGTAGTACAAAATCTGGAGGGGCACATGGGCTTCGTAATCCTTTTGCAAAAAGAATTGGATGTAGCGCTCGCACACTTGTAAAGCAGTGGTGTAATCATTGATGGAGGTATGGCAAGCCAATTCAATCAATGCACCGTAAAAATGCAGACGGTGTGAGTTGAATTTTTTGAGGGCTGGCGACAACTGGTCGTGAAAATCGCAGGCTTTGGTTTGAATGTCCTCCTTGGTCGATTTGTTGTTGACAAATCCGGAGCTCAAAATGATGTAAAACTCCTCAGCCCGGTTCTCCGCCTGGTAAATTTCCTGAAATTCACTGAACAGTTTGTTGAACTCTTCAAACCGAGTCATATCCCCCATCCGCGCCCCATAATACAAGCGCAGGACGCTGCATATGTCCATGGCTAAGCCACTGAAATCAAATTGGCGAGCCTGGCGCAATAGTTTGGTGGCCAGATCCGCAGCAGCGTCGTTGGCATTTTGCCCTAGCAGGATTTTAGCCGCGGCCCATTCGCGGTGGCTGCGGTAATACGCCTTTTGATAACTGTTGTACTTGTTACTGTTGAACTTCAGGGTGAGGATGGTATCGACCAAACGTTCTTTTAAATCTGATTTCAACTTGCGGTAAGAAGAATGCGAGCCCTCCCCTGGATACAGGGCCTTGGCTGCATTGTCGTCGGATTCCCAACTGTTTTGTGAGATGCCCTTGTAAAAGACAGACAATTTTGATGCGGTTCCAGAACTGCCATTGAACATCGCAGTGGCCCCACAGCCATTGTTCTCCATTACAAGAACCAGTTCCCGTAATTCTTTCATGAGATGTATTTCGTTATTAGCACATATAATTTTCCAACTTCAAATATAGCGTGCGAGGGGAAGAATAATAAGGACAAAACTGCATGATTTTTTTTTAAAAAAAAACGGCCCAAAAATGGCTTTATATTTCATAAATGCATACAAAACAATCATTTAAGTTATTTACTTTTCCTCAACAATTTAAAGCTTCACAAAATTATTTACTACCTCGATCCTGGTTTTTGGGGGGAAGAGGCGGCGTGGGGCAATCGTTATGCGTGCCAGATCGCAAACATGGGATGAAAGCAAGAGGAAAAAAACTGGTGATACCCTGGCATTCCGAGTGCACTTTGGCATTGGTAAATCAAAAATAAATTTGCCAACCTGGCTTTTTTTGCTGAGCCTTTCTTGGCTGATTTTATTAAATTGTGCTTGAATTTGAGTAATTTCAAGTCTTGTTTTCACTGCAATAGCTTCCATTGTTCTCAAAAAGTAATCCTTTTTAAAAAAAACTGCTGCTGTTTTGAAGAGACTTATCCTCATTATGGTGCTACTGCACTTGTTGGCTTTGTCCAATAGTTATGCCCAAGAAAATGGAATTCCTGTCGCTTATCGAGAACGGGTAAACATACTGTATCAAAAAATACAATCCGAAATCATCCCATTGCCCTTGCAGAATGCTGATTGCCCGCTGTCAAAATTGCAAAATGAATTACCAGAAGTGCCCGCAAATACACCTAACTTCGAAAAATGGTGGGCAACCCTCAATCAACTGCGCGACAATGGGAATGCTAACTGTTGCTACCAAATGCTGGATGCACTTGAGCCATACGCACATAAAGACCAAGCTACGTACCTGAAATGGCTATACTCTAAATCAGGGATACTAAGCGCTTTTCAGCTGAAAGATTCAGCTTTGGTTGTAGCGCAACAACTGAAAATCGCAGCAAATAGATCCGTGCAATTCCAAGGTTGGGCTGCCTTTGCTGAGGCAGCAATATATTTCGACCAACAAGATTATCATAAAACGTTTAACCTCGCAGCGTTTGCGCTAAATTTTGCAAGAAAGAAACGGGATAAAAAACTGGAGGGCAAGGCTTTGAGTTTGATCGGCTCAACCTCCCGCGCACTGTACATTAAACGGCCTGAAAAAAATGTATCTTTTCATAAAAAGGCCTTGCGTATCGCTGAATCATTGCAAGATACCAGTGCCATGATTGCTGAGCTCCTGCTCATTGGGGTCAGCTATGATTTAGGGCCAAAATTCGATAAGTTATTTGATTACACCGAAGCTGCGATAGCCCTGATCGGGCCGAATACCTCGCTCATAAACCGCATGAACTGCCTCCGTTATTTGGCGGTTTATCTTTCCAGGGTCAAAGATTTTGACCGATCCCTTACGCTCTATAAGACGACAATTTCCTATTTGAAAAAATTAAACAACCAGAGGTTGATTCAAAGTGCCTACCATCAGTCCGCTGATGTTTATGTACAACAAGCAGACCTGGAGAAGAACCCAAGAAAATACAATCAAGCCTTGGCCATGCTGGACACAGCAATGGTTTATGCCCGGGAAGATTTTTACCTATACCATCGTTATGCCTACATTTTGGAGTGCAAAGGTGATGCCAGGCAAGCCATGAAGTACTACCGCATGGCTTTTTCGGAACAAGAAAAAAACTATTTTAACCGCAATTCAAGCCTTTTGACCCGGATGGAAACGCGCCTGCGTACCCATGAAACGGAGATCCTACTGGAACAGCGCAACCGACAACGTTGGCAGCTTTTTGGGATCATGGCTTTGTTGGGGTTTTTGCTTGGTGGTTCAGCCTACGCCTACTGGATTACTCGAAAATTTGCCGAAAAAATCTTGCACCAAAAAGAATTGATCGAAAAACAAGCGGGTGAACTGCGCCACCTTGATGAAGTTAAAAACCGGTTTTATGCCAATGTGAGCCATGAATTGCGCACCCCCTTAACACTCATCCTCGGGCCGCTTGCTTCCACCCTGAAACGCAATCGACTTGAGCCAGCGGATGTCAGTTACCTCAAAACTGCTCAAACCCATTCCCGCCAACTGCTAAATCTTGTCAACGAAATCCTGGATTTGAGCAAGCTGGAAGCGTACAAAATGGAATTACAAGAAACCACCGTTGGTTTTCAAACCTGCATGCGCCGCCTGGTCAGTGCTTTTGAAAGCCACGCTGAGCGACTGAAGATTCATTTTGAATTTGAATACCATCCTGAAAATCAACTTCTGCTACTACTTGATACCGATAAGTTGACTAAAGTTGTCAACAACCTGTTGTCCAACGCGCTGAAGTTCACCCAACCAGGAGGTACCGTGAAAGTAGCCGTGGAAGCCTCGGACGAGGTAATTTGTATCAGTGTGAGGGATAACGGCAGAGGTATTCATCATGAAGATTTACCCAGTGTTTTTGATCGCTTTTACCAAAGTAGTCGACCAGAAGTTTCGGTAGAAGGAGGGACTGGCATTGGCCTGGCCTTGTGCCGGGAGCTAGCAGCGGTAATGAAGGGAAGGGTATGGGTGGAGAGCACTTTGGGACAGGGCAGCTGTTTCTTTTTTGAGTTTCCGAAAAAAGAAGCGACAGCCCCCGTGAATGAGGAAACCGAACTGATAAATGCTGACGGGGAGAACACCCCAGAAGACCAGGAATTAGCTACACAAAGTGAACTTTTGACCCCCCAACAATCCTTGAGCAAGCCGATCATAAGCCACCAGGCAACTTTACTGATCGTGGAAGACAATCCTGATTTGCGGGAATATACCGCCTCGATGTTGCGAAGTGCCAATTACCATATTCTGGAAGCCAACCATGGCGCTGAAGCCTTGAGCATTTTGACTGATGCCCAAACCACGCCAACTACATCGATAGACCTCATTATTTCTGATATTATGATGCCCGTCATGGACGGATTTCAATTGCTCAAAACCCTGAAAGATCAGGACGCTTTCCGGGCTATTCCAGTGATCATGCTTACCGCGCGAGCCGACCTGCGCGACAAACTTAGCGCCCTGCGAATTGGGGTAGATGATTATTTGCTCAAACCCTTTGAAGAACAGGAACTCCTGGCCAGGGTTGAAAATCTGCTCAACAACCACCAAAACCGGATGGCCAGAAAGATAGGAAACAAATCTAAGGAAGGGATTGATACCCCCACCCTCAGGAATACGAAGCTGATTGTTTCCCAAAAAGACCAGGAATGGTTGCTTGAACTAGAAACGGTGGTGGCTGAAGCCATGCCAAATTTGGATTTTAACGCAGAACGGGTTGCCGAACAGCTATTTATGAGCCGTAGCCGACTATTTTATAAAGTGAAAAAACTCAGCGGAATCACCTTCAACGAATACGTCCAGGAAATGCGCCTCTCTTTGGCGCGTACGGGTTTGGAAAACCGTCATTACGCGACCGTCAAAGAAATAGTGCATTCAGTTGGGTTCAAAGATGTGCGGTATTTTTCGGAGCTCTTCCGCAAACGTTTTGGTAGACTTCCTTCGGATTATTTCAAATAAATGATGCAGCAGCATTAATCCACCACCACCAGTATAACAGTTGGACGATTCTCCTACCAGATTGACACGATTGTCACTTGGTCGACCCCGTATCTTTGCAGAGATGGTAACCTATTGAAATCACTCGATTTCGAAAAAAAAACCATTAGTTACTCAACCAAAAATTAGCATAAACATGCAAACATCTATGAGCATCAAACTAAAAAACACTACTGCAACTCACCTGGGGTCGATGGCTATAATCCTGATGATCGCCTTGTTTTGCACCAACGCCAATAAGGTACAGGCACAAGGAAAAATTCCGGCTTCAGCGCAGCTAATTCTTCAATCTGGTATCCAGGACGGTGCAAATGGGAGAAACCGCATCCCATTGAATCGCACTGACCCCGCTTATACAGTAGATTTTTTGGACATCGCCCCGAGTATAAGATTGGATGTGACCTTCACGGATGGGACAAACTCCAATCCCAATGACTTCCTCAAAAGCTCCGCTCAAAACCTTGTCTTTGATGATGTCAGCGGTGACCCCAACGACATCATCCAGGTTTCTTATTGGAATGTAGACGATAAAAACCCTGGGCGGGGTAAATATGCCGCTCAACTGACTTCTACCGGAAAAGGGGTAGGAAGAGCTTATCTAAAGGTTTCTTTCCGCAATGCACCCGGAGTGAGCGCCTGGGCACCGGTAGAGGTGGTCAGCGGAACCGCGCAGAATCAGCCCATGGCCGCGGGTAAGCAAATGAGCTTTGTTTACCTTCCCGAAGGTAATTTTCTGATGGGCTCCCGCAATCCTACCCACGGCGAGATGCCAGAGCGGCGGGTCAAACTCAGCAAAGGTTTCTGGATGCAAACAACCGAAGTAACCCAAGGGCAATGGCAATCCGTGATGGGGAGTTTGCCAACTTGTGAATACGGAACCCTTTTTCCAGGGGGCAACAAACCCGTAGCCTGCGTGAGTTGGGAAGACACACAACTGTTCATTGCCAAACTCAATGCCAAAAACGACGGATTCAAGTACCGCCTGCCAACTGCTGCGGAATGGGAATATGCCGCCCGCGCGGGAACCTGGTCTGAAAACCTAAGTTATGCCAATGAAGTGGCCTGGTATGCCGACAACGCTGGCGGCACAACCCATGATGTGGGCACCAAGCAAGCCAATCCATCCGGCTTGTACGACATGAACGGCAATGTATTGGAATGGGTCAATGACCTCTTTGGTGATGATTATTACGGCAACTACGCCAGTGTTGACCCCAAAGGTGACTCGAAAGGTGAAGCGCGGATTTACCGTGGTAGTTGTTTCAATGATAAGACCGAATGGGTAACCCCAATCAATTTTGACGCCAAATTGCCGACAATGCGCGACGGAGCCGTTGGCTTCCGTTTGGTCCGAACGCCCAAATAACAGCCTGCTGCTAATAACCCTGCTTTTTAATGCCTACCTGTTTGTACATCGAACAGGCCTGGGGATTTAAGTGCCCGGTCATAAATAATCAACACCTTTTAACGGGATGTAAATGCTTATTCCATTGCTGCACCTGGTGATTTTAATGTCGGGACAAATGAATGCAACAAGGTCCGACTCAGTTGGGCGAACCCCGATTTGAAGGGAGTGGTCTGTAGCACAAGTCTTCTTGGTTTTAAAATCAAGAAGACTTGTGCTAGTGCACTACCTCAGTTGAATTACTGCGCGTTCTGGCGTTCGTACTTCAAAAACTTGGTTGCCCAGGGAATAAAATGTTTATAATTGGGGCCGTCGGTATGTCCACCGTCGTGTTGGCGCCAGGCCAGTTCACCATTCAGCATATCGGTGAGCATTGGCGGCATTTTTTCATTTTTATAATCATTGGATACGCCCAGGTCTTTTGCGCCCAATAATTTGAATACTGATCCGGCGGCAATGGTCGCCATGTAGCTGCCATTTTGGTCCAACCAGCGGGCATCTCCTTTTTCAGGAATGCCATAACTGATAAAGGTCAGGCGGGGCGCACAAAGTGCAATCAATTCATGGGAATCAACCGAGAGGTCACAACCTGTTTTAGTGCCAAAAGAAGATTCTTCTGTGCCGTATTTTAGGTAATTTCCTGCCATCCAATGGTATTCGCCACTCCCAGTAAGGCTTTCAACGGCTTCGCCAAAGACCCGACGGTGTAAGGTAGTGCCACCTTTACCAGAAGAGCCGATCAAGCCAACCGCAAAACGGGGTTCAAAGGCCAGGGCGACCAGCGCTCCTTTTCCATACCGGGAAACCCCTTCAATGCCTACTTTTTTTGCATCAACCGAAGGTTCGGTTTCCAGGTAATCGAGGCCGCGTGCAGCGCCCCAGGCCCAGGCGCGCAGAGCACCCCAGTCGTCGGGTTTGCGGGCTTGCCCCTTGTTCGTAAGGCCGATGATGCCTCGGGTCAGTCCCGCGCCATTGTCGGCCTGGATACTGGAGGGATCAATGGTGGCATACCCCCAACCTGCTGCGAGCAGCTGTTCGGTAGAGGGCAGGTCACCGGCGGGTGGTGGCGCAAATGGATTGGGTGCGGGCAAGCGGGTGATGGGGCTATACGCCGGATATTTTTCAAAAATGGCCTTCATTTCTGGATTCGACTGAATCATCATCTCCTTGAAAGCGGTATTGATTTTTTCCAGGTCATCGGGTGAGGGTTGAGCAGGAGCAGGCAAGGAAGGGCGGCCAAACATCATCAACACCGGCACGGGCCCTTTGACATTGGTAGGGACAACCAGCACCATGTTGATGTTCACATCGATCAGGGGATAGGCGCTGTTGTCTACTGTCCCGACGAGTTGTTTGGCGATGACCGGAGTACGCCCCACAAATTCCCGGTCGGTGATTTTTACCGTCCAGTTCACCTTGGGCACATTTTTGGGAATGCGGCCATACACTTCTTTTTCAAAGGCTTCGATCAACTCTGGTCGGCGCTGGTTCCACCACATGTCGGTGCTGTTTACCTTTTTGCCATTTTGGGTGGTGAGTACATCTGGCAGTTGTGGGCAAGGGTTTGCAATTGACTCGTCGTAGTTGGCGTGATTGGGTGCGGATTCATTGCCGCTGGGGCCGGGTCGTAATTTTTTGATCCCAAGTTGCTGTTTCATGTTGTCGTGGTCCTGTTGGGTCGTAAACGTGAGTAGCCGAGGGTACCTGCTGCTGTCAATTTGCGCGAGCAGGCTTTGTGTGACGCACACACAAAGCAGGAGTAATATTTTTGTTTTCATTGTTGTTTATAGTTTGACCTCAAGATAGGGATTATCAGTTTAGGTAGGGGTTCCAAACAGCAGTCATCCCAAATTTTCAAAATAATTCCAAAGCGACATAATTTTCAGTAGAGTAGAGAGAAGCGGCGCCGCCGCTTCTCCCCCTCGTCAAACCGTACGTGCGGTTTTCCCGCATACGGCTTTCCTATGATCTTCGTCATCAGCTTTCACAGGCGAACACCTCTGCCAGTGTATTTTGTCG
>NZ_JBGSLK010000013.1:0-17602 GCF_041740695.1 Haliscomenobacter sp.
GAGAGGACGATTTCTTGGCTCATGTGGTCAAGAAGGCTCTCCCTTGATTACGAAGCCGACACCAGAACTAGTGAGACTTTTGTTTTGATTGCTAACATTCATCTCATATTGAGAAAAACGTAATTTTTTACAGGCTCTTAACACCTGCTTCGTCAAAATATTCAAATTCTTTCAACTTGTCATTCTCATATATTTCACGAGCGCTAATTTGTCCATTTTTGTGGTACCATACCCAGGTGCCTATTTTTTTATCTCTAGCGTAGTTACCCTCGCTATCTAAAGCATTGGAATAAAACCAGCTACGCCAGGGGCCTGTTTTGTACCCATCGGCGTATTCTCCTTCGGATTCTTTTGCTCCATTTGCATAATAGTAGGTGAAATGCCCGGTTTTTTTCTCTGTCTTAGGATTGCTAAAATATCCTTGCATTTGTAGCTGGCCATCCAAATAAAAATCATTGGCAACCCATAAGTTTTGCGCATTTTTGTATAGCTTTCGATAATAAGATGCATCCTGTTCAACGGTTGGTCGCCAAAAAGCGTCAAAATAAGTTCGGATCGTGTCTTGGCAAAATGCACACAGGGATAAACCTGTAAGAAGGAAGGTAAAAATAAGTTTCATATTAACTGTAGATTTGGTTTGTTCAAAAGTAGGGAACGTTTAGGAAAAAAATTAGTTCCATTGATCGAGTTTTTTTAATATTCTGCTGAATTAGCAAAAACTTATTGGTTTAGGCTAGTTTTACCGCCTGAGAATAAAACTCATAAACAAAACTGAATCTATTATGATGAAAATGATGAAAAACCTGCTGGCTGGGCTGCTATTCTTACTGCCCTTTACTGGATTCGCTCAACTCTCAGTCGTAGGTGACTGGACAGCGAGCGACAAAGATGAAAACGGAAACGTACTTACATTTAAAGTCTCGATGAAAGCTAACGGTACTTATGCAGTTGATTTAGGCGTAGATGGCACGATTGAAATAGAAGGAAAATACTCGATAGAAGGCGATACAATGACCATAGAAGATGTAAGCGGCCCTGCTGCATGCAAGGATGGAAAAGGGGTATACAAATTTGTACTCACGGAAACTACGAATTCACTAACGATGGTGAGCGACCCTTGTGGACACGCAGGCCCAACGGGTAAAACCTTTTTTACTCGGGTAAAATAAAATAGATTGTTGGAGGTAAGGGAGTTTATTTCTTTGCCTTCAACAACCTATGAGGCAAAGCACACTTTTTCCTTATCCTAAAGCGGTAGAGATATCCCAATTACCCCGATCTTTTTCGCGACTTACGCCGCCTAACCATATCCATCTGTACTTTTTCGTGTTCTAAAAAGGCTTCCAGTTCCTGCACAGCGGGCAGATGTAGTTTGTATTGACTCACAAAAATGCGCTCATCTAAGCCGCCAAGTGCGAAACGCACTACTGTTTCATGTTTTGCGGTACAGAGCAAAATACCAATAGGTGGGTTGTCGTCAGTTTGCTGTTCATTTTCTTTATAAAAGTTGACATACCCGTTCATCTGGCCCGCGTGTTCGAGTTTGAAAGGCTCGTTTTTTAGGTCAATTAACACATGGCATTTAAGCAAGCGATGGTAAAAAACAAGGTCAACTTTGTACCATTCCGACCCAATGAGCATACGCTTTTGCCTAGCCTCAAAGCAGAAACCGCGACCAAGTTCGAGCAGAAATAGCTGTAAATGGTCGAGTAGTGCCTTTTCCAAATCACGTTCTTGAATGCTAGCTCCTACGGGTATGCCAAGAAATTCAAACACAAAAGGGGAGCGGATAAAATCTTCCGGACTAAACGGTGCAGCACCCTGATGCACGCGTTCCAATAGCGTGTTTTTATCGGTAGAAAGCCCGGTGCGTTCAAACAAAGCCGAATCTATCTGCCGCTTTAACTCCCTCACCCCCCAACCGCCTTTGATGCTTTCGATCTCATAAAATGCCCTTTTTACTGGTTCATCAAACTGTAGGATGAGCGTAATATGAGAAAATGACAAGCGGTTAAGTAGCTGCTCGGGATCAGTTTCGTAGGATTGTGCAGACGTCTGCACAATTTCAAGCAAATGATTTTCAGTCAATTGGAATTGGTCAGACGTCTGACCAATTTGCAAACTCTTTAAGGTATCAAATGCTTGTTGGCCAATTCGACGGTAAGCCAGATAGAATTGTTTGGACAACTTCAAAGTTGTAGAAGAAAGCCCTGAACGGTTCATTGACTTGGCGAGGCTTTGAATCAGCTTCGCCCCATACTTGGCCCGATCTTCGCCATTTTGCTCAAACTCGACGATGTAAAACCCCATCAGCCAATTGCGCACGGTCATGTAGCGGTTGACTGATCTGCCCGCTTCGAGACGAAAACCATCTTCAAGGTGAAGTAGTATTTGTTGGAGAGTGGTAAATTGCATAGGTGATTATAGAGGTGTTGGATGAAAGTGTAAATTTAAAACATTTAATTTATTTTTAAAAATTATTTTTAAATTTTAGTTTTAAATCTAACAAAAAATGCATCTTAAAAGAGCGCAAAAATCCCTATTTTTGATCCCATTGAAAAACTGATTTTGGAATGGATAAATTAACCCACTACGCCGATATCATCAAGCAAGTCATTACCGAATACGCCACTACCCTCAAATTGGTCAATGGCCCGATTACCGAATTTCAATTGATCTTCAGACTTGAACCAGTGGCCAGATTTGTTCAAACGATTAAACGCAACTAACAAATAGAAGATGAATATTTACAGCTTTCAAGAAATAAAAGAACTCATTGAAAAAAATGAATTAAAGGAAGCATTGAATATAATGCTTGCGTGTACTGATTTTATAAATGATTTCTACAACAATGATTCCCAAAACAATACATTACACGCAAATTTACTGGGCAAAAACTTGCATAACGATTTAATTAATTTAAAAGGTTGGTTAGCAGGGAATAATCGAAATTTCAGGAATGGGATTATTTCCATTGGCGATTTTGTGTTAAATGAAAATAAAATACGAATTGCTTTGATAAATATTGTTGAAGAATTAAAGTCCATTGACGGACTCATTCAAGACCTAAGGTTTAGCATAAAGAAAATGATGCATGAATTACCTAACTATAAACGCTCTTATGAATCTTTCGTTGAAATTGATTATAATAAAATTACAAATGGCGAATTAAATATAATTAAGTTTGATCTAGCCGAAATTCAAGGAATAGGAGATTTTCTTAATGCTGTATATCTAGCTATGTCTGATTTTTTACCTCCATTCACCTATGAAGAAAAATGGATTTTGGTCGATATTGAAGGGCAAAAAATGTATTACAAGTCAAGGCTTGATAAATTAGAAAATATTGATAAAGAAAATTTATCAAAATATAATATAGTAAAAGGGACGAAACTAGAGGTTATGCCACTATTGGCAGATAAATAGTGAAATCGAAGATGGACCTCACCAACAACTAAACTCCGCCTCAACCCCCATCTCCTTCAACAACGCCTGAATTTTACTAAAACAATACTCATCATCATACCGTGCCGCCAACCAATCCAATAAAGCAGGAAAGTTCGGCGCTATTCCTTGCTCCGTGGATATTTTGTGCATCAATTTTTGCACCTCGTCTTTGTTGACGGAAAGGTAATACTCGTAATCTGAGTCTCCTCTAATACTTTTAACAATTTCACCTACGTCATAACCAGCAATGACCAATGCTCCGCTTTCACGCTCTTCCGCAGTAATGACAACGTGAAGCCCTTCTCTTTTGTCTTCGTACAATGTTTTTTGTCCCATCATGAATGGTTCTGTATGGATATGGAATGCAGGTGGTTATAGGTAAAAGAGAACACCCAAGCCCTAGCCCAGGTGTTCTCTCCCTATGCATTACTTCACCTCAACCCTCTCCCCACTCGAAAAGCTACTAAACTCCGGCGCATACATACACTGAATACTACTGATCCCATTCGAAAACGACCCTTTGTGTACGACCCGCAGCGGGTATTCAAACACATAAGTCCCTTTTCTTAGGTAATCGATGAAGAAGTGCGTCGCCGCATCGCCAGTACTTTCGTAGTAGCCCAGGCCGCCCTGGTACTTGTATTGGCTCAGCACGTTCATCGGTTCGAAGCCGGAGGCACGCATGTCTTTCAGGTGGATGTATTCCATGTCGCGGTCGGAGCGCAGTTCTACCCGTACGATCAGTTTGTCGCCAGGGCGCAGGGGCTCGGTGTCGGTGATCTCGCGTAGTTTCAGCCCGGTCGCGGTTTTTTCCTCTTTGAAGAGTTTTTTCTTCAGCGTCAGCGGAGTTGCTTCGAAGCCTTTGATTTTGTCCAGTTGTTCGAAGTACTGCCAGTACATAGCGCCCCAGGCGATGCCGCTGTTGGGATTGCTCACACTCACCTGCTCCATACCTGGCTGGATGTCTTTGCCCTTCCAGGAGGTTTTGAAGTAGCCGGTGCCCGGTTCTGCGTCGTTTTGCGCTTTACTGATGCTAGCCTGAGCAGCTTTATTCTTCATTTGTTTGAACTCCAGTTTCACCGGTTCGGCGTCGGCCAATATGTCCACCTTGCCTTGGGTCACGAGCAGGGCGTAGATCGCTTCCGAAGTCGCCTTGGTCGTTTTCCAGTGGGTGGTCTGTTTGTTGCGCAGCAGCCATACCTTCAACTCGTCCACTGCTTTGTCGTCTTTGCCGACCTCGGCGAAGAGTTCGATCATCAGCGACTGCGTTTCAACGGGGGCTTCATACCAGTAGTAGCCCGATGGCAATTTCCAGTACATACCCAACTCTTCGGAGCGGATGGCGCGTTCACCCAGAGATTTTACGATCTGCGCAGGCGTAGTTTTGTCCTCAAAACGGTGCAGCGCCAGTGCCAGCATCCCCTGCTGGTAATTGCCCTTTTTGGTCCAGTAGGTTTTGGCCTGTTGGATCAGGTAGTTGCGCGCTTCGGTAGCTTCCTTGGTGCTGGTAGCTTTGGGATAAAAGCTACGGGTGTACAGGTAGTGGATGTACATGTCCCAAAGGTTGTCGTCGGACAACTTCAGGCGTTTATCCTTTTCCGCTTTTTTCAGGTCTTCATAGGCCTTGACCACTTGAGCATCGCAGAATTCGATCGCTTTCAGCGCCATTTCATCACTCGCCAATTTGGGTTTTACGCCCAGTTTGGCCAGGTGACCAAAGCCCGAAGCCAGGTGTTGAGTGATGTACCAGTTGCCCGTTCCGCCGGGGAACCAGCTCCAGCCGCCATCCGCCATTTGGCGTTCGCGCAATTTGCCCAAGGCAGCTACCTCCTCGTTGGCCATACGGTCCAGGTCGAAGAGGATGGCGATTTGTTGGCGTTGTTTTTCTTCACTTTGTGCTTCCAGTACCCAGGGCGTTTCTTCCAGGAGTACCGACTTCAGTTCTTGGTTGGCACGCAGGTTGCTTTGCAAAGCCGTGGCAGAATTTTTCCACTTGTCGAACACCTGGCGGATTTTGGGGTGCTGATCCACCACGTGCGCGGCTAGGGTATTCGCATAATAGCGACTAAATATCTGCTCGGAACAGTCGTGCGGGTATTCCATCAAGTAAGGCAGCGCCTTCACGGCCAACCAAGCTGGGTTGGAGGTGAATTCCAACGTAAACTGGTACGGCTGCATGGTGCTGGACTTGAAGCTTTCCCCCATCGAAGCCAGGGTAAAGCTTTTGTTTTGTTTGCTGCGTACAAACAAGGGCAAAGTCTCCGTCACCAACATGCGGTTGCTCAGTACGGGCAAGGCATTTTCTTCCCCATCGCTAAAACTGCCCGCCGAAGCCATCACCCGGTACGTCACCGCGCTGGCCCCACCTACGGGGATTTTCAGTTTCCAGGACAAGGGCGACGACTGCCCAATTGCTACGGTAAAGGACTGCGAGCTATTGTTATTCGCCAGTTGCGCATCGATCGCCGAACCATTCACCGCGTCAAACAACTGCAAGGAAGCCATCCCCGTAAGCACTTGACCACTCAGGTTGCTCACCTTGGCGGTAAACTCAATCTCATCCCCCTCGCGCAGGAAACGTGGCGCGTTGGGTTGTACCATCAATTCTTTTTGGGTCACCACCGAGCGGGTGGTGCTACCGATTTTCAGGTCTTTGGTATGCGCCAGGCCCAGGAATTTCCAGCGGGTCAGGGCCTCGTTCATCTTGAATTTGATGAGGATGGCACCGCTGGCATCGGTGGCCAGTTCGGGTAGGAAGAAAACGGTTTCTTTGAGGTTGGTGCGGGGCTGGAAGTCGGCGGGCTTGGCCTCTGGCTTGGCTTCAGCTACAGGCTTATCATCCAGCTCTACACCTGCGCTATCCTTGGATTTTTTCTCCAATGCGTAGGGTGCTGGCTGTGCTCCTGGTGGAGCCATTGCCGCTTCTTCTTGTACGGCCATATCATGCATTACATTTGGCGCACTTCGCGACATGGTACGAGCGCGGCCGCCCACCACCCTTACATCACCACCTTCTCCATCGTAAATATAGCCAAACCAGTTGAAGCTTGGATAAGCACGACCAGCTACTTCGCCTTGAGTTGTGCTGATGAAATAATTGGCGGAAGTTGCGCCAAAAGCTTGATTGTTCCAGCGGTAAGCCGAGTAGGATTGGCTGCCAAAAGGCCACATGTACCAACTGTTGACTGCAAACTGGTCCAAGGACTCATCGTACAGCGTAGCCACCATTTCTGCCGCCACTTGTTCACCCTTCGGCCCGCTGATGCGCAAGCGCCATTCTTCGTCCTGACCGGGTTTGAGTTTGTCGCGGAAAGTTTGGTATTCTACTTTCAGTTCCTGGTTGCTCCAGGGCACATTCAGGGTCAGGTGGTCACTGTAGGCACGGCCATTCCACACGTAGGCGAGCAGGTACTGCACATTGCCCCGGTCAGCTTCTTTCACCAGGTAACTTTCCTCTGCCCAGTTTTTGAGGCTGATCCATTTGCGGTCGCGGATGCGGTTGTTTTTTTCGGTTTCAATCAGGATTTTGAGGTTCGGCAAACCGGAGTACATCATGAGGTCGGCCATTTCTTCCGGCTCAAAGCTGCTTTGGTCCCATTCCCGCATCAGGAGGGTACTGGCGGGGATTTGTTTGCTTACGCTGTTGTAGGCCTGGAAGTATTTGGTGATTTCAATTTTTTCACCCTTGGCATCCTGGGTACTCAATTCCAATGCGTAATGACCCGCACTGAGGTTCATCATCGGCAACGCCAGGCTGTCGTTTTCGGCAGTATTGAAATTTTGATCAAAAACTACATCCTGCTTGGCCCAGCTTTCAGGTTTGTCTTCTTTGCCAAAAGGCAGGTTGGGGAAAGCAGCGCGAAAATCTTTTTCGGCAATGCTGGGCCGATCCGGGGCTTCCCACAAGCGATTTTGGTAGGGCTGAGTCGGACTCTGAAGGCGGTAAATTTTGACCTTGCCACTCGCCGCCTGGAATTGTCCGTCCAGGTTCTGGGTGCGGATGCCCAGGTAATAGGTTCTGGCTTGATCCATTTTTTCTGCCATATCCAGTTCCACATTCAACCCAATGTAACCAATGGTCACGCTGCGTTGAGCGGAATGGGTTTCACCCGTGATGTCCACCACATCGGCGTACACGGTGAATTGGAATTCGGGTTTGTCTGCTGCCGCCACATTCCGGTCGGGAATAGCCTGGAAGCTGATGCTGAACAAGCCTTGGTCGTCCGTCTGGGTTTCACCCTGGGCAATTTCCTGCTCTTCACTGTTGCCTGGCCAATAACCACCCCAGCGCCACATCATCCACCAGGGAATGCGGGTTTGGCGCACCACGCGGTAGGTAACCTTGGCACCGGTAATGTTGTTGCCTGCAAAGGCTTTGGCGTCGCCTTTAACGTTGATTTCCTGATCCAGTTTGGCCTCTCCCTCCAGTGGCTTGAGGGTTATTTCAAAGGTTGGGCGTTTGTATTCTTCTACATTGAAGCTAGTGGAAGAAGCACCGATGCTGCTGATCAGGCTCATGCGACCACGCAAACCACCCGCAGGGGCCACAAAGGTGCCGTTGAAGGAGCCGTAGGCGTTGGTCACCAGCTCTTTGCGTTCAATTTCCTGGTTGTTGGCATCAAAAAAGGTCACGGTCACTTTGGTATTGGTCAAAATGATCGGCTTCTCATTGGGGCGGTTTTCCACCGCGATGCCTTTATAATAGATCGTTTGTCCGGGGCGGTAAATGGCGCGATCCAGGAAGAAGTACGTGTTTTGCGTAATGTCTTCGCGTATGTCGCGGCTGTAGCTGTAGTAGCTGTCGTTCAGGTACAGGTAGTCCTTACCCTGAACGAGGCGCACGCGGATGGAGCGATCGCGGACATTGGAGGACACGAAGCCATCGGCATCGGTTTTGGCTTTGCCAATTTCAATGTCATCGTAGGTGCGGGAAGTACGGTTGTATTCGTTACTAAAAAAGGTCGCTTCTACACCTGAGATGGGTTCACCGGTTTGGCGATTGACCACCACCAAATTCAGAGACCCCGTATCGTCGTTGCGGGTCAGGATACCGAAGTTGGAGACGTGGAAAAAAGCAATGGCTGGGCGGCGTTCCTTGTTGCCCATGGCATCGTCGTCGGCAGCCAGCAGGGCGTAAAAGCCCAGTTCGAGGCCATCGGTTTTGATTTCGGTGGAGTGTTCCTGCAGGTCCCCATCATCGGGCAGTGTGGCCGTCCACTTCCGCACAGGTTTGAGTTTGCGCAAAAAAGCATCGCCCTCTTCCTGGCGCAATTTGCGGTGTTTGTCGCGTTGTTCAGGGGTAAGTTGCACCAGGCGCAGGAAGGTTTTGCTCGCGTTGCGGAAGCCGATCTGAATCAAAATGGGCTCTTTCGGGCTGCTCACTTCCTCCAGTTGCAGGTTCACGCTGCGGTTGCCGAGGCTGGCGATCAGGTTTTTGCACAACTGTGCGCTATTCGATTTGGGGAATTTTTTGATACAATCCTCACAAATCGTTTTGGCCTTTTTCAGGTCCAGGCGGTATTTCTCGGTGTTTTTGTCCTGAGCGTTGAACTGCCGGCCCCGTTGGGCGAAATGTTGCGCCATGCGGTAGGTAGCCCCACCTGCGGCAGGATGAGTAGGATATTTTTTCACCACGTTTTCCAAAGCCGCCAGGTATAAGTCAGCTTTATTGGCCAAAGTGGAATTTTCGTTTACAAAATCAAGGCGCAACAAGTCAGCATCGATCAATGCATCGGGCGCAGGATCGTTCAGGTGTACTTTGATGACCTCCTGGTACAACAACAAGGCGCGGCGATGGTACGAAACCTCATCTTTGCTGGGAAAATTAGCCGAGGCAAAACTGGCCGCATCACCAAATGCGGCAGGATTGTCGATGTAAAACTTATACGCTGGCGTGGCCACCCGGCTCCGTGAGTTGGCAAAATGGCTGATGGCCCGGTGGGCCAACACGTCGAAAAGGGTTGGCCGTAGGCCTTCCGTATTGACCCCGGGCAACAAAATGGGGTCGTAGTTTTTCAGTGGAGTGCTGCGTAAACCCTGCCCTTCAACCGAAGCCAGGTAAAGTTTGGCACTTTCATCCTGGATTTGCTCCGCCGACCAGGTGGCCAGATCATCGGGCTTATAATCGGCAATGGTGGTGCGGTTGCTGAGGCGCCAGTAATTTTCGTCCTGGTATTTCTGGTACAACTGCCCCAACATGGACTGGAGAATGTTTTTTTCTGGAAAACCAGCCCCTTCCACTTCTTCCCGCAGGCGGTTGATGGCCAGGATTTCACCGTTTTCTTCCAGGTTAGCCAGGTATTTGCTGCGGTAAATCAGGGCTTTGAGGACTTGGGCAGATTCTTTCTCTTGTTTCGCCCGGGTGTAGAGCGCGTCTACTTTTTCCAGCGCAGTGCGCAGCAATCCCTGATTTTCCAGGGAATCGATCTGCTTCCATTCTTTAGGATAATCTTTCAGGGTCATTGGGCGTTGGGTTGAAAAAAGGTTTTTGCCGAACCCCGTCAAGATGACGAGTGTACTTGCAAGAGCGAGGAGTGTCCATTGGATTATTGACTTGTGGTTGTTTTTCATCGTAGTATGTTTATCAAGCACCGGATGCAAAGACTTATAAAATTACATAAAAAAATGTTACGAAATGGGCTTTTGTGCCTCGGTTCCTTAACTTTTACATAGCAGTATTTATTGTTTGAAGGTTGAGAAGGTTGAGAAAGTTGAGGGAGGTTGAGGCTACCGCAGCGATTTTGACATCGACATTGCTCAAGTCGCTGCGGTAGCCTCAACCTTACTTAACTTTTTTCATAAAAAATCAAAAAAACTGGAACGTCCCCTACCTGCTCCAACACCTATTGATGAATGTTCACCAAAATCATAGTTATGAAATGGTTGATCAGCCTTCTATTTATCCTGGCACAATGCCAAACTGACCCTGACATGATCCCTGAACAACACACTATTCGCGCCAAAGTAGGCGAAAAGTTTACGATTGAGTTACCCGGCAGCATCGCGACCGGCTACAGTTGGGCTTTGGCCAATCCAGTGGACAGCCAATACGTACACCTGGATCGCCAAACCTATCAAGAGTCTGAAAAAACCACCGACGGAAAATCGGGCATGGATGTATTTGTGTTCAAAGCATTGAAACAAGGCAAGACCACGCTGGATTTTGTGTACCGGAGGCCCTTTAACAAGCAGATTCCTGCGGACGCCAAGCGAGAAAGCTACACCGTACAGATCGACTAGAAGAACCGGGAGGTAGTGTCCCCTTAAACGAACAGTACCTTCCGCCCCCCATAAATCCCAAAATTCTATCACCAACCCTTTAAGCAAATTACCATGAAAAAGTTAACCTTTGCTGGCTTTACCAAGCCGCTCTACCTATTTGCACTATTGTTGAGCGCTTGTAGCATGTACGCTCAAGTTCAAGTTCCCCAGATCTACATCAACCGTGAAATTCAAGCACCCCAGCCCATCAAATTGGAGTTGCAACAACAACGCCAGTTTATTGCGACCCAAAGATTACCTTTTGCAGTAGGTTTCACTTCTGTATCCGGTCGCTCCATTGCACAAATTACCGGCGAAAGGGAACCATCCCCTCAACAACTCCAGAGCATCAACACTTACCTGCGCACCAAAACCTTCACCATCGACCCCGGTGTATTGGCTTGTAATGCAGGCATGGGAGCTTATGATGCACGCTCCAAAGGGCACGTTACACCTGTTCGCGATCAGGCTGGTTGCGGCAGCTGCTGGGCTTTTGGTACCGTTGCGGCTTATGAGTCCAACTACCTGAAAATAAACGGTGGCGCTGCTAATGCCTTGAACCTTTCCGAGCAACAAGTACTCTCCTGCTCTGGCGGTGGCGACTGCAGTGGAGGGATGACCAACCTGGTTTATCAATGGTGGGTAGACGGCAACAACAGTGTAGCGACTGAAGCTACTTATCCTTATAGCTCTTCGGCAACGGCTTGTCAATCCAAACCTGCAACCTCTTACAAGGCAGAAGCCTGGGGTTTGGCCGATCCTGCCGCAACCTATGCAGGCATTGCTTCGGTAGCTAAAATCAAAGAAGCCATTTGTAAATATGGTTCGGTTGCCTCCAGCGTCATGGTAGATGGTTTGTTCCAAAACTATGTAGCGGGTACATTCTTTGGCTTTGCCAGCAACTACGGCAGTCCTTCTTCCAACCACGTGGTACAAATCATCGGCTGGGACGACGCCAAAGGCGCATGGTTGATCAAAAACTCCTGGGGAACCAACTGGGGCATGGGTGGTCTGATGTGGATCAAGTACAACGCCAACAACATTGGTCGCCGGGCAGTGTGGGTGAAAGCGAAAGCAAATTTGGTACTGGTTAATCCTGGTATCATCAAGAATCCTGGCATCATAGTAGGTCTACTTGACAACTGGGTAAACGTTGACCCTAACACGGTTAGCTTGACCAAGATCAACTTTGTAGACAGTGGCAACAACATCGCAACCTGGGGTCAATGCTCCCCCCAAGATTGCGACTGGGGCAAAGCGCAGGTGGTCAAACTCAATGGCAATCCAAATTATACCCACCAAGCCATTTACAACCAGAATTTTGTGGTCCGCACCCTCTTCATCAACAAGCAGGCCACAGGCATGAAGGTGGTAATGGTCAGCAAATTCAATGATGCACGAGGCACGCAGACGGCGACGATGACGTTTAAGAAAGCGTAAAGTGAAGAGTGAAGAGTGAAGAGTGAAGAGTGAAGAGTGAAAAATACGCTAAACGGTGGAATCCAAATGGTGTAATTGCTCATCACTCTTCACTCATCACTCTTCACTCTTTTCACTCCTAAAGAAAAAGGCAAAGCCCAGCAAAATCACCACCGCCAGCCCGGCAGGTACCATCCAGATCGAAGTCCAGTTGTGTACCCCATCCGCATTGTATAGGTCCACTACAAATCCGCTGATGTACGATCCGATGAACATTCCGATGCCATAAGTAGCCAGGGTAATCAAACCTTGAGCCGAACTTTTGAAACGCTCTCCAGCTTGTTGCTCCGTATAAATTTGGCCCGTTACAAAGAAGAAGTCGTAACAAACGCCGTGTAGAATAATCCCTACGATCAACATCCAATAATTGGCCCCGGCATCGCCATAGGCGAAACAGATGTAGCGCAAAGCCCAGGCCAACATTCCCACCAATAAGATCTTTTTGATGCCATAGCGAATCAAGGCTACTGGCAGTACCAACATGAAAGCAATTTCGCTGATTTGACCCCAGCTCATTTTCCCCGCTGCACCTTCCATTCCCGCTTCATTCAAAAAAGGATTGGCAAAGTTGTAATAAAAGGAGAGCGGAATACAGACCAGGATGGAGCCGATAAAAAAGATCAAATAAGATGGGTTTTTCAGCATGCCCAGCGCTTCCAGCCCCAGGATATCACTGATGGAGATTTTTTCTTCTTTGCTCTTGGGAGGTGGTGTGTTCGGCAAGAAAAAACTAAAGACACCCAATGCTGCTGAAGCAATCGCTCCGATCAAGAAGGTTTGATCCAAAGACTTGGTTTTTTCCAAAGCCAAATACGCGATAATGTTACCCACCACAATCCAGCCGATGGTGCCCAATACCCGCACCGGGGGGAATTCTTTGGCCGTATCGCTCATCTGTCTAAAAGCAATCGCATTGACCAAGGCCAAAGTTGGCATGTACAACAACATGTAGATGAGGACCAGGACATAAAAGCCATTGAAGTCACTTTGTTGCCCTAAGAAGTAGAGCACTACTGCGCCAACCAGGTGCAAAACGCCCAGGATGCGCTGTGCAGGAAAAAAACGGTCGGCAATCAAGCCAATAAAAAAAGGCGCAATGATGGCACCGATGCTCACGGTTTGATACGCCAATCCAATTTGTACCCCAGTGGCTTGGAGGTTGTCCCCCAGGTAAGTACCCATGGTAACGTACCAGGAGCCCCAGATCAGGAACTCCAAGAACATCATGACCATCAATTGAAAACGGGTGGTTGCACTCATGTTTTGTGAAAGGCTTGGATGAAAAAGATAAAATTATACTTGGGTAAAAGTAAAAAAGCCGGAATAATTTATGGTGGAATTTCCTTTTAATTTTGTGAGTGACAAATAAAATCCCAGAATGCAGTAAATATTCCTAAATTTCGGGCATCTTCCAAACCAAATTTTTCAATCTATGAAGCTTACACCTTTTGCCAAAATTTTAATTCTGGCGCTGGTTGCAGTGGGGATCTTTTTTGCGGTACGTAAATATTTGCCTCAAAATACTGCCACAAGTACAACCAAAACTGAAGAAAAAACTTCTCCGGCCAGACCTGTCGAGGAAGAAGAGGAAAAACCGAGCACCAAATCAAAGACTACCACTAGCCGGGCTGCTTTTAGCTATTTGCCTCCCGCCCCGGTCAATGGCAAGCTGAAAGGGGTTGTAGAATTGGGCGCTTCCGGTTTCAACTCTTTCATCATCAATGTTGATGCTAAAAAAACCTGGAAGCTTGAAAAAGCGGAGTTTGGCTCCAGTCTGGTGTACGAAAACATGGCTACCGACGACGATGTGCGCGCGGGGCTCAAAAATTACATCGGCAACATGCTTGCTTTTGGTGTGTCGCCAAAAGACATTCACTTCGTGGTGAGTTCCGGAGCCCTCAAAACGCCGGAAACCCAAAAAATCTCCAAGGGGCTCAAAGCACTCAAGTATTTCGTCAACCCCGTTACCGCTGAACAAGAAGGCACCTATGCACTCAAGTGTGTATTGCCCGCCTCCTATGCAAATGAAGCTTTTGTATTGGACATTGGCTCAGGCAACACTAAGGTTTCCTGGATGGATGGAGGCGAAATCAAAAGTGGTGAAACTTATGGTTCCAAGTATTACCAAAACAACGTAAGTGACCAAGCAGCATATGACGAAGCTGCTTCCATCGCGGCTCAAATTCCAGCCTCCAAGCGCAAGATTTGCTTCATCATCGGTGGCGTTCCTTTTGAGTTTGCCAAAGCCATCCGCAATGGCAAAGAACGCTATACTGTACTGACCAAACCTGAAGACATTAAAGCAGAAGGTGGCAAACAAAAATCGGGCTTGAACATCTACAAGGCTTTTGCCGAGGAAACGGGCTGCAAAACCTTTGTCTTTGATTGGGATGCCAACTTCACGATCGGGTTCTTGCTGGACTTGAAGTGAAGAGTGAAGAGTGAAGAGTGAAGAGTGAAGAGTGAAGAGTGAAGAGTGAAGAGTGAAGAGTGAAGAGTGAAGAGTGAAAAATACGCTAAACGGTGGAATCCAAATGGTGTAAATGCTTTTCACTCTTCACTTTTCACTCTTTTTCATTTTCTCCACGCCCTCCTTCCACTTCGGGATCAAGGCCCGGATTTTGGTCATCGAAATCGGTTTGACCACATAATCATTCATTCCTGCTGCAAAACAAGCCTCCTGGTCTTCGGGAGCTGCTGCTGCCGTCATGGCGACGATATAGGGCTGGGGGGCTGTACTCAGTTTGCGCAAGGCTCGGGTTGCTTCAATGCCGTCTAATTCTGGCATTTGTACATCCATAAAAATAAGGTCGTAATCCTGCTGGCTCAGTTTTTGAATCACCCCATTCCCATTGTCCACAATGTCGATATGGTACCCAAAGTGTTCCATGATGCGGGCAATCAACTTTTGATTGAGGATATTGTCTTCGGCTACCAAAATACTCAAGGGGTATACATCCGCCAATTTACCTTCCTCTCCCCCACCGTTATCGGGTAACTGAACAAGTGGAATGCCCGCTTCCAACTGCACACAAAAAGTGAAGGTGGTTCCATGGTTCAGTACACTTTCTACTTTGACTTCACCACCCATCATCGTGACGATGGTTTGGGTAATGGCCAAGCCCAGACCAGCGCCACGGAATGGATGTTGGGTAGCCGTTTTTATTTCAGAAAAAGGACGAAACAACTTGGGCAGGTCTTCTTCGGAAATCCCTACACCAGAATCTTTTACTTCAAAAACAATACATATTTTACCCGGTACCTGCATCGCCTTTTTGGCCACTTTGATCTCAATACTCCCGGTGTTTGAAAATTTGATGGCATTGCTGACCAGGTTTACAATGACCTGACGCAATCGATACGCATCCCCGCGCAAATTTTCTGGTGTATTGGGGGCAATCAGCACGTTCAATGTCAATTGTTTGTTGCTGATTTTGGGCTCATTGCGGAACAACACGAGGGTGCTATTCATCAATGTGGTCAATTGAAAATTCTGGCTTTCCAAAAATAGCCGCCCCTGGTCAATCCGCGACATATCGAGCACATCACTCACCAAATTGAGCAGGTGCCGACTACTGATGCTGATCGTTTCCAGGTATTCTTGCTGCCGGGGACTGAGTTCGGTCTCGTTGAGCAAATCGGCAGTGCCTATAATGGAATTGAGTGGGGTGCGGATCTCGTGGCTCATGTTGGCCAAAAACTCGGTTTTGGCACGTTCGGCTTTCTCCGCCTTTTCCTTTTCCTTGATGATTTCTTCCTGGGAATGCTCCAGCCTTTCGGTAGTTTGAAGCAATACTTCCCGGTCTTCTTCGTAGCTGCTTTTGAAAAAAGAAATGGTGAGTGCCAAAAAAACAATCCCAAAGATGTAGGTATTGAACAGATCGAGTTGTAGCTGTAAGTCAGTCTGATACTGTCGCAAGGTTTCGGGATGATAGAGCTCGATCAATAAAAGAACCGTAGACAAGAGGGCTAAAGCAATAAAAAAAAGGACGTTGTTTCTTTTTTTGATCAACAAGGCCCCTAATACTGCGAACATTGCCATCAACACCAGCGAAGGACCCCGTACCCCGTAGTTGGCAAACCATGAAATCGCCAGAAAAACCCCGATCGACACCAGAAAATAAGGCCGAATCTGCCGATATCGATTTCTGTACCGCGACAAATAAAAGCAGATGGCGCTGACCAGCATGGTTCCACCGAGCATAGAATTGACAAACCAGTGGATACCAATGGTGATGTTCTGTATAAGGCCAACCCCCACGCTGACGAACGTGCCAAAAGTAACAATATCAGACAGTTTGTTCTCAAGTGGTACTGTGGTGTCGTTCAAGCGCAGGAAACGGTTTAGGAAGTTTTTCATAGGAGAACGAGGTTTCATTTCCTTGCAACCTAAAGTTAAAAAGATTATTCATATTATACAATTTTTGAGCTTAAGCGCCGAGATTTAAGCTAATCCACAGATTTTTCCGAATTGCGCGGCATTATTATTATGTTTGTGGGAAATTATACTTGCAACCTATGAAAGTGTTGATTTTCGGATTGGGTAATTTTGGTGCTTCCTTGGCTTTTCAGTTGACTGAAATGGGCCATGAAGTCATTGCCATTGACAAAAACCCGGACAAAGTTGAGATAATCAAAGATAAAGTAACCCACGCGGTTACTCTGGATGGCACCAACTTGGTGGCTTTGCGCAACCTGCCTTTAAAAGATACCGATGTTGCTGTAGTGGCCATTGGGGAAAATGAAGGTGCCTCTTTGATGACCACCGCCAACCTAAAAACCCTGGGGGTAAAACGGGTCATCAGTCGATCTTTGTCCAATACCCACGAAACAGTACTCGAAGCGATGGGCATCCAGGAAATCCTGCACCCGGAGTTGGAAGCTGCGGAGCGCCTGGCCAAAAAACTCAACCTTAAAACGGCCATTGAATCCTTTGACTTGGATCAAAATCACTCGGTGGTAGAGTTGCACCTGCCCCCCTCTTTTGTAGGAAAAACCGTGCAGGAGGTTGATTTGCGCAAAAATTTCAACTTGAACATCGTCACCATCGTACGCAAGCGCATCAAGAAAAACTTGCTCGGCATCAATAAAGTCATTTACGTCTCCGAAGGGGTCGTTAAACCCGATACTATTTTTGAAGAAGGGGACATCCTCGTCGTCTTCGGCACCAATCCCGAAATCAAATCCCTGGCGGATACGCATGATGTGGGAAGGGAAGGGGGATACTAAAAAAGTGAAGAGTGAAGAGTGAGGCGGTGAAATCCAAATGGTGTACCTGCTTTTCACTTTTCACTTTTCACTCTTCACTCTTCACTCTTCACTCTTCACTCTTCACTCTTCACTCTTCACTCTTCACTCTTCACTCTTCACTCTTCACTCTTCACTCTTCACTCTTCACTCTTCACTCTTCACTTAC
>NZ_JBGSLK010000014.1:0-27695 GCF_041740695.1 Haliscomenobacter sp.
GGTTGAGGGGGTTGAGAAGGTTGAGAGAGTTGAGATGGTTGAGTAAAAGGGGTTGCATCTCAACCTTCTCAACTCTCTCAACCTTCTCAACATTTCAACTCCTCAACAACAAAGATATGAGCAAGAAATTTTTTACCCTAACGGTGAAAGAAATCCGCCCGGAGACTGCCGATGCCGTTACGGTAGCATTTGGCATTCCCGAAGATATAAAATCTGAGTTTGCTTACAAAGCAGGCCAATACCTTACTTTGAAATTTTCCATCAATGGCAAAGAAGTGCGCCGCGCGTATTCCATGTGCAGCAGCCCTTTGGAAAGCGATATTGCGGTAACGGTAAAGAGGGTAAAAAAGGGTCTGGTCTCTAATTACATCGCCGACAAACTCAAAGTAGGCGAACAAGTAGAGGTCATGCAACCCGATGGCCGTTTTACGCCTGCTCTTGATGGGGACCAGCGCAAAACGTACTACCTCTTTGGTGCAGGAAGTGGCATCACACCCTTGATGGCCATCCTGAAAACCATCCTGGAAGAAGAACCCCAAAGTAAGGTACACCTCTTGTATGGCAACCGCAGCGAAGAGTCGATTTTGTTCTACGACCAGCTTGAACAATTGCAAAAACGTTACGACGGCCAATTGAGCGTGACCCATACCCTGAGCCAACCCAAACGGGAAAAGCCCAAAGGACTTTCGGGGCTTTTTGCCAAAGGTAGCGTTTCCTGGGAAGGTTTGACAGGGCGGGTTGACAGCGCTTTGATCAATCGTTTTTTGTTGGAAAACGCCAGCAATACCCGCGAAGCCGAGTATTACATCTGTGGGCCCGGCCCAATGATCAATTCGGTGGAACACGCTTTACACCAACAAAACGTTGATAAAAAACACATCCACATTGAGCATTTTACCTCCAATCTGGATCCCGATGCGCCCCACGTCAGTGGTGTAAGTGGCGCCCAGGTCATTGCCATACTCAATGGACAGACCCATACCGTTTCTGTAGCACCCAACAAAACCATTCTGGATGCAATGCTGGATCAAAAACTCGATCCGCCTTATTCCTGTACTTCTGGCGCTTGTTCGAGTTGTATGGCCAAGGTGCTCAAAGGTTCGGTAAAAATGGATGCTTGTTATGCATTGGACGATGAGGAAGTAAGCAAAGGATTTATCCTGACTTGTCAGTCACATCCTACTTCCACGGAGGTGGAAATAACCTATGATGTTTAAACAAGCTCTGAAGTGCAAAAAAACAGTATATGCCTCTTTACACCTATATCCTGGCGCTATTCTTGTGGCTGTGGCTCGGTCAATCCGGGCTACAGGCGCAGGATACCAGGCGTATAGGGGTTAATGACCAGCAAAACTTTCCCCATTATGCTCCGGTATTGAGCCCTGATGGCAGCCTATTGTTGTACAGTGAAGTAGGCAACCACGCCAACTTCGGACGATCCGATCTGGCTGACATTTGGATTTGCCAAAACTTGAGTGAGAATCAATGGAGTCGCCCCGTCAATATCGGAATACCCATCAATTCAGATCAAAACGATCAGTGCCTGGCCATCAATCTGGATGAAAATGAGCTCTACTTGTTGTTAGAGGACGAAGCGGGCAAAAAAAGCATCGCCCAGTCAAAGCTTAGTTTTCGCAGTTGGTCCACGCCACAAACCATGCAGATTGAGCCTTGGGATTCGACCTTTCAAATTCAGCACGGTTTTGTCAGCAATGATGGTCAAACCTTATTGTTGTGCCTGACCAACCCGGATAGCACCCGCCGTCGAAGCGATATTTATGTGGCTCAACGTGAAGGGGAGCTGTTGTGGAAAAACCTGCAAAGCCTGGGGCCGATCATCAATACCCCGGGGAACGAGCGCAGTGCTTTTTTGGCGGCAGATGGCCAAACTCTCTATTTTTCTTCCAGCGGTCACAAAGGTTTTGGAGGACTGGACTTGTACATGAGTCGCCGGACTGCCAATTCCTGGACGGATTGGAGTGCGCCCATCAACCTGGGCTCAACTTTTAATTCCGAACACGATGAATGGGGCTTTTACACCTCAGTAATTGGAGAAACGGCCTGGTGGACCCGAACGGAGGCCAGAATCCCCCGGATTTTAAGTGGCAACATTCCTGGTTCTTTAAGGGCTCAGGACGTGATTTTGATAAAAGGACAAGTCTATTTACCGCAATCCAAAAACCCGGCCAGCAATGTTACGGTGAGCCTGAACTACTTTGACCCCCAACGCAATACCCGGGTACTTAGGCAAGGCATCAGCAACCTGCAAGGAAAATATCAGTTGCTTTTGCCCCGCAATGCCGAGATGACCGTCAACGCCCTGTCCGGACAGTTTTTTTCGCCTACCTACAACTTGCTGCGCAAAGGGCCCGCCGCTATTGAACGTGAAGACAGCGACGAAATGATGAACGCCATGCTTGCAGCTAACCCTACTTATCGACAAATAGAGGAAGAAATCGAAGCGCTACAATTGGCTTATAATCAAAACCTGGTGGCCATCAAAAACCTGAATAAAGAGCGCCAACGGTATGTAACTTCAATTTTGCAGCAGTGGAAGGATACGGCTTCCATTAGTTTTAAAACTTTGGAATCCGGGCTGAATAAACTACGCGAAGACTATGCGGCAGCGCAAAAACAGCAAGCCTTGTTGAAATTTCACGATGGGTCACCCAAACTTAATGACCCGTCGAGCACCATTGAAACCTTTATTCCTACCGTTTTTGAAGATTTTGTCCGCCTCATTGAAATCCAGCAACGCTGGGAAATTTTGCCAGCCACTGCTCAGTCACTCATTTTACAAATGTTGACTGAAGAGGTCAAAAGGAAAGACAAACAGGTTAAAGCAGATGAAAGAGCCATCTGGAGGGAGCAAAAAGAACAAATCCTAAAGAATCCAACCTTGTTGTTGTTGCCAGAAGCTGATTTGGCCAAGTGGCAAGGGGTTTTTAGTCCTTGTTTTGAATGGCAGGAGGAGGTTTCCCGTGAAATTTCCAATTACATTTTGCAAAAAAATCAAAACGAGCTGACCACCCAGATCAAAACGGATGTACGGAACTACCTGCGAACTCTCCTGGATATGCGGATGCTTGCGGCGCAATCCGCAGCAATGAACCAGCAAATTCGCATCAAGATAGAGGGTCAATTGCGGATCGAACGTGGGTTTCAATACCGGCCATCTACCCGCCCGGCATCAGAATCAACCACGATGTTGGATACCCTCATGGTCATTGCGGCCAATGAATTGGAACAGGACATCCAGCTTTTTGACCCCATTGTAGAAAAAACCATTGTGTTGGAAAACATCGTATTCCTGCCTAATCAAAGTGAATTGGATTCCTCGGCCTACGCGGAAATACACCGCATGTCGGCCTTTTTGAAGGAAAATCCCGATTTGGCCATCGAGATCGTAGCGCATACGAATAACCATTGTACCTACAACTTCGCTACGGAACTGACCAATCGCCGGGCAGAAAGAATTGCCGATTTGTTGGTACTGGATCAGGTGCCGATGGAGCGGATCAGGGCGCGAGGCTCCGGTAAAGAGCAACCCATCGCCACCAATAGTTCCCCGGCAGGAAGGCTGGCTAATCAGCGGATTGAGATTGTGTTTATTGATCAGTGAAGTTGAGTCTCTCAACGACCGAGACGAAGTATTATCAAATTAAATAGGCAAAAGTTTATAAATAGCTATAAAGCCAGACTAAAACGACCAGCGGCGTTAGCCGCGAAACGTCTGTAGCATCCAGGCCCCCATAGGCCTTAAGGTGCGTAGCACCGAAACAATCACGAGGTTCCGGTGCTACGCACCTTAAAATTCTCCCTCCGTTCCCTTTGCTACAGACGTTTCGCGGCTAGCGCCGCTGTTCGTAAACATAAAATGATAGCTTTCAGCTAAACATTTTAGCCATCGCTCTATTTTTTCAACGTCCCCAAATACTCCACCAAATCCCGAATCTCCCGTTTGGACAGGGATGCGCCCACAGGAGGCATACTCGATGGCGTGTTGTCGCGGGAGGCAATGCGCGACACTGGAATCACCAGCGGCTCGGCATTGGTTACGTTCAAGGTAACCGCTTCTTCGGTTTCTTTGAGCAGCGTTCCGAAGATTTCCTGACCATCTTTCAACTTGAGGGTTACGGTACCAAAGCCCGGCGAAAGTCTGGCACTGGGCTCGATCAAGGCTTGTAAAAGTTGATCGCGGGTCAGTGTACTGCCAATTTCGGTGAGCGAAGGCCCGGCGGTACCCCCTACTCCACGTACTGCATGGCAACGGGTACACTGCGCGGTGGCATTGTTGTTAAAAATATTTCGCCCTTGGGCCCAGTTGCCCCCGTACAATGCTTCCGCAAAATCATCCATCAGGGTAGTGCCTGGTTTTAAGGCGGCCATTTTGGCCTTCAAACTGGCGGAACCCGTTGCATCGATGGCTTCTTTTAGCTCCAGACGTAGGTTGGGCGACAATTTTTTGTCTTCCATCTGTTGGACCAAATCAGCGAGAATAGGCTCCGTTTTCGCCAAATCCAGTTTACCCATCACGACCAACAACTGCTGTTGTTCGCGGGTACTTCCCTTGCCAAAAACGGCTTGTACGATGGCAGGTAAACTGGCTTTAGTTACATTGCTGTTGTTCAACAAGCCCAGTGCAACGGTGCGCAAACTCTCTTCTTTATCTTCCATACCCGCTTTGATGGCGGTATCAATCTCTTTGTATTTCAACTGATTCAAGGCAGGCAGTACGGCAGCCCGCACTTTGACATTGCTGTTGTTGTAGTAAATTTTGGACAGTGCATCATTGGCGTCACTCAATTCCAGGTTGGCCAACATACCTGCTACCGCAATCAAGGTTTCAGGATTGGTTTGTTCCAGGAAGCTGTTGACAAAAGGTTTGATCTTCGTCCGCGCCAGGTTGGCATCCCGCTCCAGTTTACCCCGGTAACGGCCATCCACCCGGTCGGTCAGCGAAGGGCTGCCCCAGGAACCAATGGTCGCCAGCGCTTCTGCTTTGATGAGGTCGGCAATATCGGTACGGGTCGCAAAAGCGATCAGGAGATCCAGTTCAGTGGCACCGCCTACGCGCAAGGCCGCATTGATAGCGCGACGCAAGAGTGGCTCAGCTGTAAACCGTTTTTCCTTCAAGGTAGCAGCCAATGCAGGCAGTGCTGCGGGGATCGATAAATCGTCGTTGATGGCCCGGGCCGCTTCAGTTACAATGTACTCATCGGAGTCATTCAGGAAGAGGGCAACTTTTTCACTTTTAAATTTTCTCAAAACCAGGACGGCCGCAGTGCGCAGCGCCTTGCTTGGGTTGTTGGCCAGTGCAATCATCGGCTCAGCTTGGCCAATGCGTGACAATGCCAATACAGCAGCGTGGCGAATGTACAGGTCTTCATCGTTGTTGTCTTTCAACTGTGCGATCAAAGGCTCAACGGCTGGCGCATAGGCCAATTGCCCCAGGGCTTCGGCGCTGTAAAAACGAACCCGAGGGTTTTCATGCTTGAGGAGTGGAAGCAAGTCTGGGCCTGCTGCGGCGATTTTGGCATCGCCCAACATCTTGATGGCCTGTACAATAATTTCTGAGTCGGCGTCTTTCAACAGGGGCAACAATTGTGCACCTTGCTTTTGATCGGCCCGAGCGAACTGCCCTACACCCCAAATGCCGTGTACACGCGCCAATTGGTTTTCCCTTTGCGCAATGGCTTGCTGCAACATCGGCAAACCCTTGCTGCCCCGGCGAACCAACTCAAATTGAGCTCTTTGGCGAATGCGCATGTCGCTATACCCCAGCAATTCCAACAATTTAGCAGCTGCCTGGTCACTGTAGTCCAATTCCATGAGGCGTTTGGTTTCGCGGCGCTCATCAGCCAAGTCGTTTTTATCGGCAGTGACGTCGAGTTTCCAGACGCGACCATAGTTTTTGGTGTCCCAACCATTCACCCAGTCGGCAATGTACAAGGCGCCATCGGGACCAAATTCAATGCCCGTAGGCAGGATGCCGCTGACCAGATTGGTTTCACTTTTTAATTCAAAAGTAGCGCCCTTGGGCTTCAAGTCAAAAGCCCAGATGGGCGAGCGGGTGGGTGTACCGACGAATTCCACGAGGAAAAACTTGTTTTTCCAGGCCGCGCCCAAAGCGGTGCCGGGGTTGTAGACCATCCCGGTGGGGCCGTTGTGGTAGTTCATGATCGGAGGGATGATGTAGGCAGCCTGGCCTTCCCAGCGGGGCTTGAACAGTTTCTCCTCCATCCACACGTTGTAGCGGTTGTTTTTGGGGTCGGTGTATTTGCCGTACTGCCAGTTGGAGCGCCAGCCCGCATCCGAACCTTCCACGACGTGTACCAGGCGTTCACTTTCGCCGGGGTGGTCACCATCGTTGTCGGAAGAAATGAGGTTGCCATACTCGTCAAAGGCAAATTCGTGGGTGTTGCGTAAACCAGTGGCAAAAATTTCAAAATCGCTGCCGTCGGGATTGACCCTGGCAATGGTGCCAGAGTTTGGATTGGGCCATTTTTTGCCATCTACACTGGTGACGTTGGAGCCAATATCGCCAATGTTCCAATAGATGCGCCCATCGGGGCCTTCGGTTACGCCCGACATGCCGTGGCCGCTAAACCCGATGTGTACGGCATACCCAGTGGCGAGGGAGGTTTTTTTGCCTACTACGCCATTTTTGTATTGTATTTTCCACAGGTCGGGCGCAATGGCTACGTAGAGGTTGTCTCTGGTGACCATCAAACCACCCGCTACGTCGGTGACTTCATCGTGAAAATCGTTGAGGATGCGGGTGGATTTATCGGCCATGCCATCTCCGTCGGTGTCTTCCAGGCGCCAGATTTCGTCGCGCTCAACGGCCAGGTCTTTCCAGTCGTGGGAACCATCGCTGTTGAGGTCTTGGAGCCATTCGTTTTCTTTGCTGCGCTCGGGGGCAAAGGTTTTGTGCAAAAATGCCCGCCGATCTTCAACACTTTGGAGGCCGATCGACTCGGTCATCCAATCGCGGTGGCCCCGGATGTCAAACTCCGAGTTTTTTTGGCGATTGGTCCGGGTCAGGTACACACGCCCGAGGTGGTCGACGTCCATCGCCACCGGGTCGGGTGCCAGGGAGTCGGTAGCCCACAGGCTGAGTTGAACCCCATCTGCTAGTTTGATGGTGGTTTTATCCTTCAGCTCCAGGGCCTTTTGTTGGGCTCTGGCCGAAGTTTCTTGTACGCTGATGGTATCCGGCAGTTTCATGCAGGAAATGATCAACAGCGTGAGTACACCCAAAAGGGGGATTTTCTTTCTAATGGTTTTTCTGAATGCCATAGTCAAATTGTTTGGAACATAGATAGCTGATGCAAGAGAGGTAAATTTAGCAGATTTTGAGGCTATTTTAGGAGGGAATACTTGTAAAAAAGACAAAAATCTGCGGTGGGGGCTGGTTGGAGGGCTTTTGGGGATGAAAGGCGTTCATCTAGTCTTTTTTAGCCACAATGTAAACCTGTGGATCACCAAGTTTATAGGCTTCTTTTTGGACTGAACCATAGGTTGAAATGATGCTTAATCCAAATAATTTTAAAAGCCTTTTTACTTCCGCAAGGGTAAATACATAGTGTTTAAAAGCGTGTTGCTCGGCTTTGCCTGCTTTGGTAAGCAGCAAATTGCTTACCATGTAGCTGTCCTCAACGTGATAAATATTGGTGACTTCCATGCTGATATCTCCAACATTGTAGATTCTGTTTTCGGCATATTTCAAAAGGTTGGGTAAAATACTCTCGGCAATCATGCCTGAATTAATGATGAATTTTGCGCCAGGTTCAAGGGCGGAGGCCACTTTTCCAACAAACACCTTCATTTTATCCATGTTGAAGTAGCCAAAACTATTGCCCAAACAAACTGCTCCTGAAAATTTTCCTTTGATTTCCGTTACTAGGATGTCACCCGTAATCGCAGTGATGTTTAATTGTTCTGATTGGATTTTTGAGTTGAGCCCACTCATGAAGGTCTCGGAGATGTCGATGGCGGTGACGTTCAGGCCCTGGTTTGAAAATTCTATGGCGTGGCGGCCAAAGCCGCAGGGGACGTCGAGGATATGCTGCCCTTTTTGTACGTTTAATTCACTCAACAAAAAGTCGACCTCTTGTTTGGTAACCTCGGCAGGAATGGCATTCTCCCAAAGTTCACAATTGATCCCCTGGAAGAAATCTTCGTACCAATTGTCGTTTACTTGGTTGGTCATGTTTTAGCGATGTTGGTCAATCAGCAATACATTCCCATCTGGGTCAGTTACCATAATACTGGCAGGGCCGGAAGTATTTTCGTCAGCTTCCGGGTTTACGGCAATGCCTTTATTTTTGAGTTGTCGTTGGATTGCCCTGACATCGTCAAATGCTTCAAGGTTAGTGGCATTTTCGTCCCAACCCGGGTTGAAAGTTAAAATATTGCCTTCAAACATGCCCTGAAACAGTCCAATGAGCGTGTGCTCATTTTTCATGATGAGGTAATTTTTGTCCATGCTACCTCCAAAAACGACAAAGCCAAGGTGCTCATAAAATTGCTTTGAAGCGTTAATGTCCTTGACACTAAGGCTTAAAGAAAATGCTCCTAATTTCATGTTGTTTTCTTTTTTTGTTTAAAATCGATGTTGTTACCGGGTAGCTTGTTCTACTGTGTTGGCTTTTGAACCAGTCTCTTAAACCCTCAAACACCCCCGAAACCCCCTCGCACCGTAATAAGACTCCGCCCCATTGTGGTACACAAAAACATGACCAAAACGGAAATCGGCAAAGATAGCCCCACCCAGTTTTCGGATATCCGGAGGGGTGAGGATCCAGCTCGATGTTTTGGCATCGAACTTTCCAAGTTGCTGGAGCTCCCGGTATTGTACTTCGTTCAAGAGCTCAATGCCCATGTCGGCGGCCATCTCCACCGCGCTATTGTCTGGTTTGTATTCTTTCCTGGATTCCAGGGCTTCGTGGTCGTAACAAATACTTCTGCGGCCTTTGGGGCTTTCCGCTGAACAATCGTAAAAAAGGTATTCGCCGGTTTGGGTATCCAAACCAACCACATCCGGCTCGCCGCCAGTTTCTTCCATTTCATAGAGCGAGCGCAGTTTTTCAGGGTTGGCTTCCAGCTTTGCTTGTATGGGTGCCCAGTCAAGCCCTTGATGGCGGCTCGGATTTTTTTCAAAGCGGGCTTTCAGGGTGTTGAATAGTGCTTCACGTTGTTCTGGTGTCAATTCTTTCGGCATAAGTATAGTGTTGTCATTTGTGTGCAGTCAAAACGAAAATATACGCCCTTTTTGCATCAACTTATAAGGTTTTACATCTCCTTTACATTAATTTACACGAATTAATACCTAGTCGGAACAAGCCAGTTTACTTTTGGAAAAAACAGAGTTATGTTTAAGACTAGTACAAATGCCATTTGTTTGATCGTTTTAAGTTGTTGTTTGCTCATCGCTTGTGGGCTCAATAAGAATACGGGCGCGGTGGTTGATGATTCCAAAGGGAGTGAGGTCAAAGCCGTGAAAGCATCGATCGTACAAAAGCTGAAAGAATTTGACTCACAGCCCGTTGAGCAAAGAGTTGCACTCTACTACCAATTAAAAAAAGAAAGCCCGGATGCCTATACTTTTGGGGTTGAAGATGAGTTGACCATGTATGGCTACGGCTTGCTGTGGAATAAAAAAGTGAGCGAGGCTGTAGCCATATTTAAGCTGATTGTGGCCGAATACCCGAATTCCGCCAATGCCTATGATAGCTTAGGCGAAGGATACCTGAGCACTGGGGATACCGCAATGTCGTTGACCAACTATAAAAAATCACTCGCGCTCAATCCCGATAACTTTAATGCGGAAGACTACATTGAACGCATCAAAAACCCCAATAAAAAGCCTGAAAAACCCACCGAAAGGTTCGTGAAAATTTTCACGCCAGAGCAATACAAAGCAGATTTGGATCAATTGGGCCAAACCTTAACAACGGTGCACCCTAATGCGCTCAAATTCATTTCCAAAGACGCATTCTGGAAAACCATCGAAGCGAAAAAAGCCCTAATTACCCCGCATACCACCTACGGCGAATTCGCTTGGCATTGCAATGAAATCATTGCCAATGTGCATTGTTCGCATACCACGATGGGCGGTTTTTATCCTGAAAATGCTATGTTGCCCCTTTCCTTGAGGTTCCCGCTGCAAACCCGTTGGGTGAACAATCAATTATTTGTGATTGATCCCTTGAACAATACCGATAAGGTGAAGCTCAAAGACGAAATTCTGAGCATCAACGGCGTGGCAGTTTCGACAATCATCGGTGGCATTTACAAGCATATTCCTGCGCAAGGTTATGCGGAGACAACCAAGAAGCATTATTTCAATTGGTGGTCTACGGGATTGATCCCGTATGCACTGGATTTTCCAGAAACGTATACTATAGCGGTGCAAGGAGGAAAAGACCCCATCGTATTGCACCAAGCCACAACTTTTAAAGACCCTTATGATGATTCGTCCATCCAACGTTGTGACAATGGTTTGTGCTTTGAAGTGTTGGCTGACGATCCTAAAACGGCCATTCTGACGATTGCCTCATTCAACTATTACCCCTGGAACAACCTCAGCGTTTTCACCACGTTTATAGACAAAACCTTTGTTGAAATCAATCAAAAAGGCATTAAAAACCTGATCATAGACGTGCGGTTTAATGGGGGCGGTTCTCAACAATCCAGCATTCATTTGTTGAGGTATTTGGTGGACAAACCTTTCCAATATTATGCCAGGGCTGAATTTGAAGGAAAAACCGAAAAAATTGATGGCGAAGGGGTTGTAGCTCCTTTTGAAAACCGCTTTAAAGGAAAATGCTATTTTATGATGGACGGGAATGGGCAGTCTACCACGGGGCATTTCATGTCTTTGGTCAAAGTTTTTAAGTTGGGCACCATTGTGGGGGAAGAACTGGGGTCGAATCAGTTTTGCTCGGCGGGCCAAAAAATATGCAGGCTTGCCAATACGAAATTGGAGTATTACGTGGCAAACAATACGCATGAATCTACGGCAACTTCGTTGCCAGATGAGGTGGGGATTTTGCCCGATCATTATGTAACCCAAAGCATCGATGAGTATTTGAGCAAGGTGGATGCGGTTAAGGCGTTCACGATTAAGCTGATGCATAAAAAATAGAACTAGTGCATTAACTTATGAGTTAATGCACTAGGCTTGTTGATCCTCATTTAGCAGCCCCCGGATGTTTGTCTTTGATCCGCTTCCGCCATTTTATCAATTCATACCAAATCACCGATAAAAATCCAATACCAATACAGATGGCGATTTGAACCCCATCCAATGGCGCAAACAAAAAGAAGCTGGCAAATGGCGGCACGTACAACAACAAGGCGGTGATGGCAATGGTGACCCCAATGATGAGCGGCACCAGGTTGTTCTTGTACTTCAAGGTAGTCAACACAGAATAGTAGAAAGATCGGTTGACCAAGGTGAGAAAAATATTGGCGGCGACCAGCACGGTGAAAACCATCGTTCTGGTGGTAGATTCCGGGAAGCCCTGATACGCGGCATATTGATAGGCAGACAAAGTTCCTGCGGTGATGAACAGGCCTTGGATGATGCTGGTGGTTAATTCTTTCCAATTGAAAAAAGTAGTGGTGAATGGCCGGGGAGGTTGCTTCATGGTGTTGGCTTCCATGGGTTCGTTTTCGTAGATGATGGAGCAGGTTGGCCCCATGATCAACTCCAGGAAGATGATGTGCACTGGCGTAAAAATATTGGGGTAAATCCAGCCCAATACCAGTGGAATAAACACGGTCAGGATGATGGGGATGTGAATGGAAATGATGTACTGGATGGCCTTTTTCAAATTGGTATAAATCTTTCGGCCCATGGCCACCGCATCCACCATTTTGGAAAAATCGTCGTTCACCAAAATCAATGAAGCAGCTTGCTTGGCGATCTCGGTTCCCTTTTTGCCCATCGCAATGCCAATGTGGGCCGCTTTCAGTGCCGGGCCGTCATTCACGCCGTCGCCGGTCATGGCTACGATTTCCTGTTGGGCCTTTAGCGCTTCGATGATTTTGAGTTTTGCGTCGGGAAACATCCTGGTAAAAAGCTGGGTATCGAGCACCGTAGCTTTCAATGCTTCCTCCGACAATTGCATCAGTTCTTCACCCGTAATGCTTTTTTCGTAGCCCTTAAAACCAATTTGTTTGGCGATGGCAGTCGTGGTAGCGGCATTGTCGCCAGTAACAATTTTGACCCTGATTCCTGCTTTGTAAAAGTGTTTGAGTACCGCTTTGATGTTCTTTTTGGGTGGATCGTAAAAAGCCACCATTCCCTTGAAGTTGAACTGGAATTCCTGCTGGGTGGCCGGGAAATTATTGCCTGCAAAATCCGCTTCCGCAACCGCCAATAAACGGTAACCATCCACCGCTAAACCATTGATGGCTGCTTCAATTTGTTTTTTTTCCTCGGCGGATAAATTGCTCACCTTCATCAAGGCCTCCGGGGCACCTTTGGTGGCAATGATCCGCTGGCCAGCTTTGTCTTCAAACAAATGGGTCATCATCGGTGGCTTGCCATCCAATGGATACTCATGAATCATCTTGTAGTGCGGCCTTTCATCTTCGCCATGGGTTTTGGCGTACGCCTCGTGTAGTGCAATTTCCATGGGGTCAAAAGGGATGGGTTCACTGGCCCACATGGCGAGCCGGAGCAGTGCTTTTTCGGCATCGTTGGTGATGTGTTCGGCATCCGTGGTATTTTGGGAATCCAGCAGGAACAGTTTGGCCAGGCTCATTTTGTTTTCGGTGATGGTGCCCGTTTTGTCGGTACAAATCACGGTGGCGCTGCCCAGGGTTTCCACGGTTTTCATTTGTTTGACCACAATGCCCAACTTCATCAAACGCCATGCCCCCAAGGCCATAAAAGTGGTGAAGGCCACCGGAATTTCTTCGGGCAAAATACTCATGGCCAGGGTGAGCGATTTTAATAAACTATCCAACAACTGACGGGATTGAAAATAATTGATTGCCCAGACCACTACAAAAACCACCGCCCCAACCAGCACCATTTTTTTTACAAAATTGTTGATCTGCAACTCCAATGGGGTCTTTTCCTCCTCAATGCTTTCCAGGCTTTTGCCAATTTTGCCCAACTTGGTTTCGTTGCCAATGGCGGTGATCGTCACAATGGCCAGGCCGCTGGCTACGGTGGTGCCTTTGTACACAAAATGATCTTCGCTGTCTTTGTCTTTGCTTACCGACATTGATTCGCCGGTGAGGATGGATTCATTTGCCGAAAAGTCATTGGAATGTACAATGCTGCCATCGGCGGCAATGGAGGTTCCTTCTTCCACGATCAGGCTATCCCCCTGCACCAAATCTTCACTGTTGATTTCTTCGGTATTGCCATTTCGGATGACCTTGCATTTGGATTGGGTGAAGTTTTTTAGTTTCTCGAGGGCATTCCGGCTGCGGGAATCCTGGTACAAGGAAATCGCAGCGACCAACACGATGGCAAACACCATAAAGAAGCCATCGCCCGCATCTCCACTGATGAAATAAACGGAAGCCGCCACCAACAATAAAATGAGCATGGGCTCTTTGACCAAACTTTTTAAAGCGTCCCAAAAGCCATTTTCCTTTTTGTAGTTCAATTGGTTGGTCCCAAATTTTTTCCTTGCTTCCAGTACCTGGTTGCTGCTTAGGCCTGCGATATTGTAATTGTTGGTGGGCATGGGCTGATCATTGTTTGATGGCTCTTCTTTGAGCAGTCGATGTAAATTTATACACCGCTGGGGATGACCAGGTGATTTTTATCTTTTTCTTTAGCGTAGGTTCAATTTTTTAAATGAGAACGTAAAAACCAAGCCATTTTTTCATGATTCTCCATGAGCCCGGTTATGAAATCACTAGAGCCCAAATCGTGAAATTCACTAGCAAAACTTTTGATGTGCTCGCGCAAAATGATGATGATACTTTCGTGGTCTTCTAACAATTCTTTGATAAACCCTTGACTGTCGTTGGGTTCCCTGGTCTGTTCGCTTAGGTGGGTCAAACTTAAATATGATTTTAAAGTAGCTGGTGCGTAATGCCCGATTGAACGAATACGCTCGGCCACACCGTCAATCAAATCGTCCAATTGCCCAAACTGACTTTCAAAAAACTTGTGCTTATCATAAAAATCTGCACCTTCAATGTTCCAGTGGGCGTTTTTTGTTTTGATGTAAAGTACTGTTTCATCTGCCAAAATTTTTGCCAGCTCATTGGCAACTGCTTGCCGGTTGGTATCGGTTATTCCTATTGCTGTTTTCATGATTGTATTTGGTTTACGTTGGTGGATGCGGGAATGCATTTTCACCTGATACAAAGATGCGTCCAACCAATAGCTAAGACTTTACACAATTCCTGAAATGAATTACATGATTCACTGATATTATCAGCCATCGGAATGATGTGGGAGAATGATGAGCGCTTTCCCATTAAAGGCGCTCCAACTCCACCGTATAATCGTGCTGCAAGTCTTCATGCAGGAGCGGAATCACCTTACGAATCCGGTCCAATTGCCGTTCGTAAAGGTTATGGAGCACCTGAATCCGCTTGATCGGTGGGCGCAACTCTTTCATTTGGGCACAAAAGAAAAGCAACAGTTCCACTTCTGTTTCCTTCTTGGTGGAATAGCGGATGGTCGTTTTTACACCACGCAGGATTTTGACCACGCCTTTTTTGATGACAACTTGAGACCAGTTGGTGTTGATGGCTGAAAACTGCTCCAGCATCTCCGCCTCAGTCCGACGAATGAAGGTGTCTTCATCGTCGGCTTCAAAAAGCAGGTAGCTGAGCAGCTCCTTGTTCTCTTTTTTGAACTTGCTCAAGCGCAAGCACAAAGCGACCAACTCGAAAGTTGATCGCTGTTGTAATTCTTTTTTTAAGTCTTTTACGCTGGCCGCTTTCATCAATTTGGATTAAAAGATCCCAGATTTTCAAACTTCTCAAAGCGACATTTTTATTATCACAAAGGAACAAAACAAGGACACAAAGGACACAAAGTTAGACGTTGACGGCGCTTCGCTTTGTGTCCTCTTTTTTTCTCTTTGTGGTTAAAAAAATGTCGCTTTGGTAGGATCAGGGATTGGGTTAAATCCACAAAGTTAGGCATTTCTGCAAATAGCGGCTCGGGTAGTTCAGGGTTAGTACCCCTACGGCTTTTTAACCTTCAACTCCGCAAAAACTTTATCAAACAGCTTCACATCATAGTTGTGATCTTTGAAGTAGGTATAATCATCCTGCATCAATTTCTCAAAACTCAAATCGGGCCTGACCATATTCTTTTGATGCGCTTTGTAAATGGCCAAGGCACTTTTGTAATCATTGTTGAATAGGTATAAATGCGCCATATTGCCCGCCATATTGAGGTCTTCCGGGTACAATTGCACTCCTCGCTTGAAATAGGCCAGGGACTCCGGGTATTTTTTAAGCTCAAAAAAATACCAGCCAATTTGGTTAAAAAATGGATTGGCCAACTTGAGGGTATCCAGGTTGCCGATTTTTTTGGCTATCGGGAATTCCTTGTCTCCTACCGTGCGGGTGTAACCCAGGATGTTTCCTTTATCGTCTTTTACAAATTCTTTTACGGCCTGAAATTCTTCGTTGAAAAAACGAGTGGGGCTGGTATAATACATTTTTGCATGGGTGCCATCCGTAAAAAAATGGTACTCGTTGTCTTTTTTACCCACAGCTGCCCATGAATCATCAAATAAATAAAGGCCTTCGTAGGTTTTTATAACGTCGTCGGAAACAGATATGCTGGTTTTCCGCTGTGGCTCGCGGTAAAAATTCTTCCAGTTGTAGGCTTTGGCTACACTTTGAATCACATCGTACAACAACCTTCCATTTTCACTATTCAGAAAAATGGCCACGCCGTAACCATCTTCGAGACTGCCATAAAATTGGCCGCAAAAACCGTCATTCCCGGCACCATGTTCAAAATACTTGGCACCCTGAAGATCCATAATAAAGGTACCCATGGCCGCAGATTCGTTGTGGTAAGGCGTCAGGTGCAGTTTTACCATCTCCGGGCTCAGCACTTTGGAAGCTTTGCCTTGCTGGGCCAACTGCATGTCGATGATGTACTGGCAAAGATCGCTGGGGGTCATCCACAAACCCGCCGCAGCCTGCTCGGGGTAAACGTGGAATTTACCCGCAATCGGGGTGCCATCCGGGAGGTAGGCGGAGGCAGACAAGCGTCGTTTGTCTTTGGAGGGCGGCTGTGCGTAAGTACTGTTGACCATCCCGATGGGCTTCAACACGTTCTCGTACATCCAGGTGTCATAGGCTTGGCCGGTGATGTCGGTAAGGATGACTTGCGAAATGGTGGTGCCTCCACCCGAATATTGAAACTTCAAATCGGGTTCAAACAGACTGCGCACCGCAGGTGTAACCGCCGGAGCTTTTCCATCCAATACCTCAAACACCGTGGGCGTAGGGCCATTGATGTTGTGCCCCGGGAAACCATGGGTGGATAACCCTCCGGTGTGGCTCAGTAGATTTGCCAGGGTTATTTTTTTACCTTTTGACAAGGAATCATAAGGGAATTTCCAGGATTTTAAGTAGGTATTGATGTCTGCATAGAGGTCGATTTTTTTCTCCTGTGCCAGTTTCAAAATGCCCAAGGCATTCAATGTTTTGCTGATGGAACCTGGTTCAAATAAGGTTTCGGGTGTGACGGGTCTTTTCTCGGCTTCGTCCGCCCAGCCGTAGCCTTTTGCCCAAGCTACTTTGTAATCCTGGATGACGGCGATGCTCAAACCTTTTACCTTGTATTTGGCCATCCGTTCGAGGATGGTGTTGGGGCGGGCATCGTTGACGACCAGGTTGCCGGTGATGTTGTTCTCTACCTCCTTGATCTTGGCAAGGGTTTCGGGAGAATAAGTGCTTTGGGCAAAAACAGTTGCGCTAAAGAGCAACAGAACAATGGATAAAATAGTGGTTTTCATGGTGTGGATGATTTTACCCACAACGTACGGGGATTTGGGGAGAGGAGGTGTTATGGAGTTGTGAAAGCGGGAGATTTTGGGATGAATTTTATTTGATGTTATGCCTTTGTAGTGGGGCAAAAATAAGTGTTTCATTTTTTCGGAGCCAAAGGATTAGATAAGAAACTTGAAATGAACCGTTTACTCATCTAATCCTTTGGCAAAATGAAACACTTATTTTTTTATCGCCCCGTTGGACTCAAATGCCAGCCAGGGAAAGGTTTTACCGTTGCACAATTTGGGCCGCCGTCTTTGCCTGTTCCGGGGACTTTCGTTTCCAACACGAGGGAAGCATCAGTCAACAGTTGTTGGATTGTTTCAGCTGAAATATCTCTCAGAGGGACTTTCAAGCGTCGAGTCCAGACCGAATCGAATTGACCCGCAGCTGTACCAATGTCAACATAAATGAAACGTTCGCTTGATGGCCCTTGAACATACGGGCCTTTGAAATCAGGCAAAGAGGCCTGGTTTTCTTTCATTGAAATTTTAAATTCAAAGCACAAATCCTCCTTGCCTGATCTTTGCTTTAAAATTGTTTCGTATTTGTTTCCACTGCCTTTTTGAATTCCAAAGTCAACTCCCGTGGGAGGACTTTCCAAAATAATTCTTATGGGTAGTTCTTGATTCATTTTATTAGGTGTTAAAGGCAGAATTCTGCCTGTATTTAAAACTTTAGCTCTGTTCTTCAGGCTCCTGCGACACCTAAATTTACGATTAAAGTTGCTGTTTAAACAATTCCCAAGTGCCCGTGCAATCATAGTACTCAATTTCTCCATTCTCCAATACATACTCCACAGTGATTGTCCAATCGCCTTCAAAATGGTTGTCAATAAATAGTCCGTAATAATGGATTTCGGGCGCAGGCAACTCATCGAATACCTTAGCCTTACCGGTTTCGTCTATGTACCAATACTTGGGGTACTGTTTAATGAAACTGATGATGTCATTGTCAATGAAACCACGGATGCTTGCTGGGGTGTCAAATACTTTTTTGCCTTCATCGTCCACACAAACACCATTGATGATTCCATCGATTAAGGTCCACTCCACTTCAAAAGGAACCGAAGTCCCTTTTATATCGTCAGGGTAGGGGTCTCCGTAAATGTAGTGTCCTTTTAATTTTTCTTTCATGAGGGAGTTGGAATATTAAGGGCCGTCAATCGAGGAGAACTGGATTGTATTTTTAGTCGAATTGTTCCCGGGTATTAATAAGATCAGCAAGTGCTTCTATGTCCAACCGTAGACCGCTAATGGCATCAGAAAACGCCTTGTCTTTTTGTTTTTGCGACTTGCCATTTTGAGCTCCTTGAATATCGGACTGGATTCTGCTTATCTCTGTGTAATAAGAATTTGTGTTGCGCTTGTAATCATCATCGGTCTGATTAACGGAGTTAAGTATCGATTTATAATTTGAAAAAATATTTGAAAGCTCACCTACGCTGCGAGAGGAATTGTGTCGTGGCAGTTGGTCAATAAGCGAAAGTAATTTGTCGTAATGTTGTCTCATAATAACGGATGTGATAATGGTTTGATAAATAGTCGCACAGTTTTGCCAGAATGTGCTGTTAGTTTACGAAGTTCCGAAAAAAAACTGGCTTGAAGCTAAATTGGCGTACCAGAATTTCGCAAAAATCATGTTGTGATTTGGTTTACGACTAGTATACTTGATCAATTATTTTTTCGGCTGCTCGTTGCCCAGATTTAAGGGTCTTAAAGGTCGTTTTGTAGAAATAGAATAGAGCGATTTTGTGCTGAGGAATTTCAATAAAAATGAAGTCGTCCATTTTATGAAAGAAGTGAAATCCTTTATTTTTAGTTTCAAATATAGTTAAGGAATTAAAATGCTGAGATTTGTCTTTTATTGTCAACCTTTTTAGAGACCGCCGTATTTCGGCAACGGCTTTATTTGGACTGTAATTGACACTTTCTCTTAAAATTAAAAGTGGGGTATCGGCCAAGTCTGGGATATAGCCTTTCTCCTTGTGAGCGAGAAAAGTTCTTTTTGCATTTAATACCTGGAACTTATAGTCAATTATTTCAAGCCAACGAATAATGTGAGAAAGGTCTTCATTGTTAAAGTATTCGGTCGGCAAATTAATTTCGGAAAATATCTTTGTCAAATATAACTCCAGCGAACTTAATTTTTCGTTGTTGCATTCAGAACATGCAGGGACTGTGGTTTTGTTATAAGTCTGGTCGAGACCGTTTATGTTCGTAATAAAAAACTTTTCAGTTGAACCTTCGTATGTCCATTTAGGAATTACGTGTTCCTTTGTCAAGTTTTCTTTGGCACCGCAAAAACTGCAAAGCTCACATGTCGCCATCTTATTAACTGTCGAGCGTGATATTTTTGTCTCGGCGAGGTGATTAACTATTAATCGCGAGTTTTTTCTTGCTGAAGTCCGAATTGATGTAAGTTTGTTATCTAGGTACATTGTCTGGGCAAAATTTTCGCCTAATACTACTTTGAGCCAGGCTTATAAAAATGAGCTTATAAAAACTCAGACTTTGCCAGGTTTTGCAGAAACGATTTGTACTAAACCCGGCTCGGTGAAGTATAACGCATGGCGGCTTTACGAAGTTCCGAAAAATGATGAGGCAAATTAAGATTGGTTTTCGGAATTTTGCAAAACCGCAGTTGCACGGAGGGCGAGTTAAATGGGGACTTTACGCACTTTGTGGCTACACTTTAACACAATAGTCGGGGTATTGAGCAGTTGATAACTCTGCAAACCGGAGATCAGCATTACAGATGCCGCTACCCGGCAATATTGCTTCCAAAGCTTTTTTTATTTAATTTGCGTCAAATTGACAACCATGACAATCGCGACAAGTCGGTACAGCATTGAGGATTACCTGGAAATGGAATCCACTAGCCTCACCAAACACGAGTATTGGAATGGGAAAATCTGGGAAATGGCGGGAGGAAGTGATGTGCACAACGAAATCTGCGCACGCATCATCATTGAAATGGGCAAGGCACTGGAAGCGCGCAACCTGGCTTTCAAAATATACACCAGCGACATGAAGGTCTGGATTGAAAAGCACAACCGCTTTGTATATCCTGATGCGGTAGCCATTGCCGACAAACCTAGCTACTACAAAAACCGCCGAGACATCATCACCAATCCTTTGTTGGTGGTAGAAGTTTCTTCGGACGGAACCGAGGCTTACGATCTCTCTTCCAAATTTGAACAGTACCGCAGCATTCCTACTTTTAAAGAATACATCATCATTAGCCAAACCGAGCGCATGGTCACACGGTACTTTCGAGAAAAAGAAAACCTCTGGAGCATGACGGATTACGTTGGGCCAGATGCACTGATTCCCTTGCAGTCAATGGGCTTGGAGATTCCATTGAAGGGGATTTATTGGGGGGTGGATGTTCCGTAGCAAATCTGCTTACCCAATTCCCTCCAAATCATCACCATTGTTGAATGACAATCCCGATTTGACCATCCATCACAGCAAACTCTTTTGCGCCCCAGGGCCTGATGGTAATTCGAGAAAGGTTGGGATGTAGTAATTCCGGAAACTTTAATGAGACACTTTGATAAACCTCCTCTATGTTCTCTGTGACCAGCCTGAATTCTGGATTGTCTTTTTTAGCAAGTTCTTCATTCTGGAAAAGATTCACCCGCAAGCCATCCTTTTCAACTACACAAAATGGAGATGCCGTATCGATTTCATTGTGCCCAATTTTAAACTCCAGACAATCAACAAACGTCTTGATTCCTGATTGGATGTCGACGTAAAAAATGTTGGGAACCAATTTTGTGAAATTCATTTGACCTAACAGATTTAAGTGATGGAATAGTATTAATTGATATTTTGTTACCCGCAGTGTTGTCGTATATGTCTCTTTAGATTTTTTTCTGTATTTGCCAAAGGTGCCCAAAAGGGTCTTTGAACATTCCTTGTCGGTAACCATAATCATGGTCGGTTGCAGGATTAATTTCTGTTGCACCTGCCTGAATGGCTTTATGCATGATGTCGTCCACATCAGGAACGAACAAACCAATAACTGCAGTTACCCCCTTTGCGCTGATTGGTTCAAGCGCGTCACGCATGGTTTCGTGCACATGAAAAATTGCACCGTTGAAGTCTAATTCAGCAACGTGAATACTCCCATCATCGTTCCGAAAACAAAAATGTTCAGTTGCACCGAATTTTAGGTAAAAATCAATGTTAAACGTCCCATTGGGAATGTGCAGTTCGGGAGCAAAATGAGTGGTGTTGTCTGTAGTTTCCATAGTGTTTTGATGTATTTATGCTACATTGTTGTCTGCTTCACTCCGCTTCCGCAATCTCCTTCAACAATTTCAATACCGGATTTTCTTCGCCCTGAGGTGCTTCTTGCACAGCATTGGGTCGCTTGTCCTCCTGAACAATTTCCAGTTTGGTCTGCCCATTTTCACTGCTCAGGTGATAGCTCATAACAAAATAATTTTCAGGCTTGTCTTCCACACCTGGCCTTGGGGCAAACAAACTATAACTTACCAATTCAGTGGGTTTGAATGCCAAAACTTTCCCCCATTGCTCAAATACCTTGTCTTCCCATGCGGTGCTGAATTTGATGTCAGTGCCGATTTCCCAGGTGGTAATCAAATCGCTGCCATATTGCCAAAGTTTTACCCATTCAGGTTTGGTCACCGTGTCCCAAACTTTTTGAGTGGAGGCATTGATTTTAATCGTTGAAATATTGGTTGCCATGTTGTTAGTTTTAGGGTAACGCCCAAAAGGGGGTGTTTTTGCGAAGTTGCGAAAAATAATACTCACAAACGTCAATCAGTCCCAATTTTTGCTGATTGCCCAAAAAGCCATTTAAATAGAAAAAAACTGATTCCTCCCGACAAGAGGGTTGCGAGAATATCCCAAAAGTCAATGGGTTTACCTAAAAGAGGTTGTCCAATTTCATAAACAACCACACTAGCCGTTAGTAGTTTGATCAAGGAATAACCGTGCGTTTTATCGTTTGTCAAAAGACCAATCGGTATAAATATTGCGGCAATTGTTCCCAAGGAATTACCCAATGTATCCGCGATGTGAAAATCATAAATCTTATGGGCATAAATATAGGGTCGGTAATAAGGTCGCACAACAAATTCATAAAACAACAATGCTGAAAGACCAATGGTCAGGTTGATTAGTTTATACTTGGTAAACCGCCATTGGATGGCTTCGTTTTTTAAATCCTCGAGTGTCATTGAGTTGTATTAGCAGGACGTAGAGCGCGGTTATTCTGTAGGTCATAATGGCGTTGTTTATATGGAGTTGATGCTTCATTGTCTTATTGCATTTTAACCCTTATTTCCGGAGCTTCTACCAAATGAAAAGTTGCTGATGCCAATTTTATTCCGCTGTTCGGTGCCTCTATTTCTTTAAGCAAGCGGGTAAACAAGGTTGTTTTGGTGGCTCTTCTTTTTTTATAGCTCACCACATATCGCAGGGTAAACTCCACCCAATTGTCATTTGCAATCACCTCTTGTAAGGCAAATGCGATTCCTGCACCGGCAACGCCTAAGGCCATAGTAAGCCCGCCTAATTTATCACTGAATACAATGGAGAGTAGACAATCGTCATAAAATACCCAATGAAACTGCTGAATTTTTTTGCCCGGTATCGATTATCGTTATCCTTTATTCTGGAAAAGAAATTCTTTTGAAGCGCTTTGATGATTAGCCAAATAACCGCCACACCAATAAAGATGGTAGCAATTTTGCCAACGGTAGGATTGAATAAGATTTTTTGAATTTGCTCTTCCATTAGTTGTTTGTTTCGTCTGCTTAAGCTGGCCACTGTTACCAGTTGGCCTTTATTATTCAGCTTTTAATGGTGCGCCAACAACTTTCATATCATGGTCGGCAAAAACTTTTGCAATTTCTTCTTTTGAGGGCGGAGAAGTCCATTTGTCTGTAACCTTAAAAAATGCTTCCATTTTTCCTGCTGGCAAATAAGATACGATCATTTTTCCTTTTTCTGTCAACTGCAAGAAGGCGTGCTGCACATTTCTTGGCAGAAAAATGGTGTCGCCAGCTTTCATTGGATACCTGTCGTCACCAACCTGGAACAGATATTCCCCCTCAATCACATAAAACCATTCATCCTGGAAAGGGTGAATATGCATTGGAGGCCCTCCGTTTGGCGTCAGTCCGGTTTGCTCAAACACCGCTAAATCATTATCAGTATCCGTTCCGGAAATTTTTATGTCTAGGTTATTTAAGGTGATGCCCTTCATTTTATAGTGCTCACCAAACCTGGCTTCCCCTGCCTTTACTCTGAATCCCTTTTCCATTCGCATCGATAGATTGGTTTTGATTTTAGCCAAAATGCTCAATGGAAGGAGTGCAAGTGCTGATAAGATAAATTTTCCTCGTTTCATTTTATGGTTGTTTTTTAGACATGCTCTGAACCCAAATTTAGCAATAAGTTTCAAAAGAAATGGGACAGCATCAACCGATACTGTCCCATTTCTTGTGAAGTACTTCACCCGCCTTATAATTAACCATTAGACTTCAAAATGATTTTTCACGAAAGCAACTTTTTCATTATCGGTCATCTTATCTTCCGATTCAACGTCTATTTTTATATCCTTAAAATGTAAATCCTTATTCAGGTAATTGTGCAGCTCAGTTTTTGCATTGGTTGGACCAAATAGGAGTACATGGTCATACCTCAAAATTTCAGCGCCTATTTCTTTGTAAAAAGCCTCATCCATTTGCTGTTCTTTGTTGTGCATGAGGTTTTCACTTCTGGTCAAGGCTTCTTCTTTGGTCGTAAAAGTGAATTTTGAGGCTATTGAATGCTTATTTTCCACAGCATTTAAATCGATCAAATTTGCAACTGAGTGATCCATCCAGATGCCTAAGTTTTTAGTTGTGTCCATTTTTTTTGGTTTTGATGATTAACTTTTGTGAATCTTGCGTTTCGACACTGGTTCTTGCCGTATCCTTTTCCATTTCATCAGACACTGTTGCGTCAGTTTTATCTCCGGTATTCTCATTACAAGATTAAGGGAGCGTACCTAATGAGGCCACTCCCAATACGGCGACTAAAATTGATTTTTTCATTTTAAATGTGTGCAACTGCTTGCCGATTGGTATCCGTTATTCCCATTTCAGTTTTCATAATGTTGGGTTTAATGGTTTTGCATATGCCCAATGATGGTGTTTAATGAAGCTTTTAACTTCTCAAGAGCACCTGATACGGCTTGTTCCATGGTGTTGGCCTGAAATGAAACAGCGATAGGTTGTTTGCCTTCTATCCTGGCTTCCAACAAACAACGCATGTCACCAATTCCTTTTTTTTTGCCATTTTCATCAGAGAGATGAGCTTCGATTCTTGAAATATGCGATTGGAATCGATCAAGCTCTGTTGCAATTTGGGAAGTGAAAAAATCTTCATGTCTTTCGTCGCCGATAATCGTTTTATCGGTATTGAATTGAATCTTCATGGTTGAATTTTATTTTAGTGTTAAGGAATGCTGTTACCCGTTGTCTTCCTCCAGGTCATTGTGGTTGTCTCCGCCCAAACTGTAATAGTTATTTTCTTCATCCTCACTACCCACACTTTCCAGTTGATCATCTAATTCTGATCCTGGAACATCCAAATCATCACCTGACATATCATCCTGAAAGTCCTTTTCGTTCAATGATCCTTCTGCAAGGTTTGGGGCTTTATTTTTTGAAAGATCATCGGGGTTGAAATCCATTTCTACCTTACCTTGATTAAAGATGTCTTCTGAAGGCGGGTAGAGTGGATATCCTGAAAGTTTTGAGGTTTTGGTGGTATCTTTTACTTGCTTAATTTCATGGGTCTTCGAATATTCTGCCAATACCTCCTCCAAGGAATTGTAGTATCCCTGTAAGTCATTAGAACTCATTCCCGCGGGATCAATTCCTGCTACTTTTACCGGCATCTCAGCAATGTATTTTGACAATTCAGGATATTCCTTGTGGATTCTCATGGTGATATTTATAATATCTTGTTCCAGTTCAGTTTTTGTTTTCATGCTTTGATGGTTTTTGGAAGCTCAACCTGATCTATTGACAATGATGAAAAGCGATAGAAGCGTTTTGCTTCAACCGCTTTAAAATTTGTTAGTCAACTAAAGCATAGTAATAATCAATTTGCAGCTTCTTTTTGGTAGTTCCAGGGCAGTTCACCTTCTAAAGTAACCCAACCGTCTTCTACTTTTACGGTTACTTTGTCTTTAGGAACAGACCAGTTTGCGTTCAATACATTTAACACTTCGGTAGCAATTTGAGCATTGGTTTTTGTCCATGAATTTGGAAATTTCACTTCAATTTTTTCAACCAAAGCTTTCACCCCAATTACTCTCTTGGCGGCATTTTCTGCTTCCATTTTTTTAGCGTAGCTGTCCACCACACCAGTTAGAGAAACAACACCATCTTTGGCGGTAACTCCAATTTCCGCTGCCTTTAACAAGGGTTCCCATTTGATGGCATTTTGAACATCGGTCTGTAATTCTGCATTATTTTTCATTGTGGAACTTATTTACATTGTGAACAAGTTTTCACAAGAGTGCAAAGGTGAGGACTATTAAAACCTAAAGCCTTACACTATTATTTAAAAGAGTTCCATCATTCACACATTGCCCAAATTAGGATTGTAGTGGAGTTGGCGAGAGGGTTCCACAGTGCTTGGGCAAGATGGAGTAAGGTATCCGCGATGTGAAAATCACAAAACTTATGGGCATAAATATAGGGTCGGCAGTAAGGTCGCCCAACAAATTCCTAAGATGCGCTGATCCCCTTGCAGTCAATGGGTGTGGAGATTCCATTGCAGGGGATTTTCGAAGGTATTGGGTGTAACTGCTTTTGAATTAGACTTAAATTAATTTGATTATCAATTGATTAGCGAATTGCCTGATGATTTTGAAAAAGGATTTTTTATTATAGCGTACATGAGTTACGAGTTTAGGAGTGAGCTACCGCAGCAACCCTTGCACTTCGGCTACGCTCAGTGACCGGGTTGCTGCGGTAGCTCACTCCTAAACTCGTAACTCATTAGTACCATATGGACTGACCAGCAAGCACCTGGAAGCCTGGAAACACCTTATTTCTTCCCTTTCTTTGGCCGATTGGCCTTCATCACATCCAGTTTTGCTTTTTGATCATCATTCAACACCACACGGATTTCTTCTTGCATGGCTTGCAGCAACGGTGCCATGGCCTCGCGACGTGCGGTTTGCTCGGTATTGTTGTCGCGGGCATCTTTCAGTTTGGGGCGGTAGGCGCTCAGTACACCTTTGATTTTGGTTTCTTGATCCGCAGTCAAACTTAATTTGATCCGCATGGAGTCAAGGTTTGGGATAGCTCCAGCTCGACCACCTGGCCGCTGTGCGCTCAAATTTAGTGTAAACAAAAGAAAAAAGGCAAAGACAAAGCTGATTTTTAGCAGTTTCATGGAATACTTTTTATTTGAGTTAAACAAGTTCTAAACCTTTAAAAGACTGCCCCAAAATTTGAGGCGCAGGCGCATCCAGCCAGCGATTGAGCACGGTCGTGTAAATATCCCGGAAGTCCACCTGGTATTTCAAGTCGCCATCGTCCAGGTTTTTCAGGTCGGCAGGGCCGTTGAAAAAGCCTGCTTTTTTCAGGTTTCCACCCATCAGGAAGAGGTTGTTGGCCGTACCGTGATCGGTACCCGAGCTGGCATTTTGTTTGACCCGGCGCCCAAATTCGGAGAAGGTCATGATCAAAACGTCGTTCAGCAGGTTGTTCTGCTTCAGGTCTTGTACAAAAGCCTTCATAGCCTCTGCGTATTGCTGGAGCAAGCGTTCCTGGCGATTGCGCTGGTTGGCATGGGTATCAAAACCGGTCAGACTGGCGTAATAAATGCGGGTATCCGTATCGGCAGTGATCAGTTGGGAGATCATCTTCAGGTCCTTGGCAAATTCGCTCTGGGGATAAGCCACCGTAGAGCGATACACCTTGGATTTTTCGAACAAATAATCCGCCGAAGATTGGGTGTCAACCAGGGTTTTGTACAAGTAAGCCACGTTATCTTCATGGAGGGCGCTACTCGGTGTCTTGCCCACCGCTTGCAGGATTTTGTTGTCGGTAGTTCGTTTGAGTTGCGCGGGATCACTCATGGCAAAACCCCGGCGTTTTTCGCCCTTTAGTGCCAAACTCAAGGTGTCGTCGAGCTCGATCGCCTGATAAGGTGACGCACAACCGGGACAGTTGCTATCGAGGTACCGCCCCAACCAACCGCTGTTCAGGTATTCCGTACTCTCGCTGGCCGTGTGCCAAATGTCCATGGAGCGGAAATGCGAGCGATCGGGGTTGGGGTACCCCACACTGTTCACAATGCTCATCACGCCCTCATCGTACAAACCTTGCAAAGCTTGCAGCGCGGGATTGAACCCCAACTCGTCGCTCACCTTCAGCACTTCAGTTTTTGGGATGGCGAGATTAGGCCGGTTTTGGTAGTAGAGGTCATTTTGGTAAGGCACGATGGTGTTAAGGCCGTCGTTGCCACCCGAAAATTGCACCACTACCAACACTTTACCCGCCCGCCGGGCCATCAATTGGCCGAAGGAAATATCGTTTAGAAAAGCCGGGATCATCATGGCTGTACTGGCCAGCGCCGACTGCTTCAGGAAGTTTCTTCTTTTCATTTTTTTGAAGTTGAGGGGTTGAGGCGTTGGGTTTT